>CAYJKG010000039.1:0-30092 GCA_964370685.1 uncultured Faecalibacterium sp.
TGTTTGGTTTTTCTAGGGTTTTTTGTGGTTTTTGTGGTTCTTTGGTTGGTGGTGGGGTTTTGGTTGGGGTTGTGGTTGGGGTTTGGGTTGGTGTTGGGGTTGGCGTAGGCGTAGGTGTAGCTGTTGGTGCTAGTGTTGGGGTTGGCGCTGGTGCTGGGGTGCTAGCTGGTGAAATTGTTGGTATAGTTACTTCCGGCATGATAAAATCAGAGCCACCAACACCAAAGTATTCGTCCTCTGTATCATAAATAGTGCCTACATCCTCTGCCATAGCCTCAAGGAGTTTTTCCTCTTTTTCTTTAGAAATTGGCACAACTTGAATATCTTTTGATATTTCAATATCTGTTTGTGTTTGTTCTGATTTATAAGAATCATTTTGTGTTAATTGTGGTTTTATATAAGGATGGTGTTCGTCCAAATAATCTTTAGGTTTTAGCTGTGGAGTAGGCGTAGGAACACTTATAAAATCGCCTACTACTGCCGCATCAAGGGCTGGCAAGGTTGGTACGACTGCCATTATGCCAAGTGCTGCTATAGTAGTAAGCAATACTTGCAAAAATGTTTTAAATTTCATTTTTCTAAACTTCCTCTTAATATATATGTAATGTGTGTAAAAAGCATATCATATTCCACTATTATCATAGCATTTTTTGTTAAATATGTCAAGATAACTAAGTTTGTAATTTTTGTGTAAATTGTTGCGTACACATTTAATTTTACAACTTATTAACGCTATTATTTTTTCATTCATTTTACTTTTTTAAGCTTTTTTGACAAGTTGTTAACCATCGCTTTTAGTGTGTGTTATTAAGTGAACAGCTATTACCCAAATTTGCTTAAAAGCACAGTACTTAAATTAATTTCTTCGGTATTCTACCCAATAGAAACAGTTTTAATATATAATAAAGAGTATTTCATTTCATTTTTTTAATTTTATTTACTGTTTTATTAAACATTTTAATATTTTTTTGTTGAAATAATATAAATTTTATGCTATACTCCATTCACTAGGTTTATACACTTAGGTTAAACATCGAAAACATTTAAAGCCATAATCAATGTCATAATATTGACAGAAACGGAGTATTATTATGTTAAGAGATTGCAAGTATCCTTTTAGTTTACCTAATTTATCATACGCTCATGACGCATTAGAACCATATATCGATAAACAAACAATGGTGTTTCACCATGATAAGCATTTTAATGCCTATATATCAAACTTAAATGCCGCACTAGAAAAACACCCACAAACACACAACCTAACACTAGAGGAAATGTTAAAAGATTTATCTGCATTGCCTGCGGATATACAAAAAGCAGTGCGCAATAACGGCGGCGGTGTTTATAACCACGATTTATACTTTGAACTTATGAGTGCTGAGCACGGGCAAAAAGTTCCGCAAGTTATAGCAGAGGCTTTTGGTGGTGTTGATGAATTTAAAAAACAACTTAAAGCAGCTGCCATGGGCACTTTCGGCTCTGGCTTTGCATGGCTTGTTAAAACAGCCGAAAACAAACTAGAAATAATATCCCTGCCCAACCAAGATACACCTTTTGCAAACGGTCAAGAACCACTTTTAATACTAGATGTTTGGGAACATGCCTATTACCTAAAATATCAAAACCTACGCGGAGATTATATAGATAATTGGTTTAATGTTGTAAACTGGGCAAAAGTTGAATCATGTCTATAAATTAAAAAGCAATATTAAAGGTTAAGAATTTATAAAAACAATATAAATATACAATTATTTAAACATTAAAATAAATATTGTTCCTCCAACAAGACAAAAACTGAAACTCCGTTGCATTTTGCGCGAGCGTTTCAGTTTTTGTTTTATGGAAAAAGTTTTTAAACTCGTAATTTACAGAAAAATCTATAATTTAAAATAATCTACACCTGCTTTAAAAATAGCTTGGTTTTTGTTGCCTGGAACATTTTTATAAAGCTCATCGCCTTTGCGTTCGCTGTGTCCCATTTTACCAAAAACTCTGCCGTCTGGGCTAGTGATACCCTCAATAGCAAGCAATGAACCATTAGGGTTATAACGCCTATCCATAGTTGCGTTGCCGTTTAAATCAACGTATTGTGTAGCAACTTGACCGTTTTTAATTAATGTTTCAAGCATGGCCTCAGGTGCTGTAAAACGTCCCTCACCGTGGCTAATAGCTATTGTGTGTTCCTCACCTAGTTTGCAATTTGCAAGCCAAGGGCTACCTGTGCTTGCAATGCGTGTGTTAACAAGCATACTTTGGTGGCGACCAATTTTGTTAAAGGTTAAGGTCGCATCCTCTGCGCTGATTGGGCGTATATCACCATAAGGCACAAGACCTAACTTGATAAGTGCCTGAAAACCATTACATATACCTAGCATTAAACCGTCACGTTCTTGCAACAATTGGCGCACAACCTCTGTAACTGCTGGTGCACGGAAGAAAGCTGCTATAAATTTAGCACTGCCGTCTGGCTCATCACCACCAGAGAAACCACCTGGTAGCATAACAATTTGGCTTTCAGAAATAGCTTTGCACAAAGCCTCGCAACTTTGGGCAACTGCTGCTGGCGTAAGGTTATTTACCACTAAAATTTGTGGCTGGGCACCTGCTTGTTTAAACACTTTAGCTGTATCGTACTCGCAGTTTGTACCTGGAAATACTGGTATAACAACTTTAGGTTTAGCCACGCCAATTTTGGGTGCAAGGGCTGGGCTTTGTAAACTTACTTTTAGTTTTTCTACTGTTTCGCCAGCTTTACGGTATGGGTACACTGGCTCAAGTTTTGCCTCGTATGCTTCTTGTAAATCAGCATTATTTATAATTTCGCCACAGGCATTAAAATTATATTCAGCAGTTGTTTGGCCTATAACTTCTAATACGTTTTCAGCAAAACTACCCTCTGCCATTTCTAGCACAAATGCACCATATAGTGGAGCAAATAATTCGGCTTTAGTTAATGTTTCGCAAGCTTTAAAACCTATGCCGTTACCAAGACCCATTTTGAAAATCGCCTCGGCGATACCGCCAAGACCAACAGCACTTGCGGAAATGATTTTGCCTGATTTGATATTTGCTTCAATTAATCTAAATACAGCTTTTTGACTTTCAAAATCAGATAAAAGCTCATCAATATATTTAGGTTTAACTAGAGCAATTTTATTGTTTGCGCCTTTAAACTCAGTTGAGATTATATTTTTTGTGTTCCCAATAGCAGTTGCAAAAGAAACAAGTGTTGGTGGCACTGAGATATCCTCAAAACTACCAGACATGCTATCTTTACCACCTATTGAGGCTATGCCTAAACCAAGCTGTGCATCAAGTGCGCCTAGCAATGCGCCAAGCGGTTTACCCCATTTTTCAGGTGATGTGCCTAAACGTTCAAAATATTCTTGGAAAGTTAGATATGCATCCTCATGCGCAAAACCTGCACAAACTAAACGTGCAACGCTATCCACAACTGCAAGTCGTGCGCCACGGTAGCAATCCTCGCTCATAATAAATGGGTTATAACCCCATGCCATGCCAGAACAAGTTGTTGTTTCGCCATCAACAGGTAGTTTTGCAACCATAGCCATTTGTGGGCTTAGTTGATATTTACCACCGAAAGGCATTAAAACAGTTGCCGCACCAATTGTGGAGTCAAAACGTTCTGATAAACCTTTTTTGCCACAAATGTTTAAATCGCTAACCATGTTTTGCATATTTTCAGCTAGTGTTTCACCCGCCCACTGCGCTTGCCATACACTGCCTTTTTTAACTGTTACATTTTGATGTTTTTCAGCACCATTGGAGTTTAAAAACTCTCGGCTGATATCAACTATAACTTTACCGTTCCACTCCATGTGCAAGCGTGCGTCATCTGTTACAGTTGCAACTTGCACTGCATATAAGTTTTCCTCAGCGGCAAGTGCGATAAAACGTTCTGCATCTTTTGGGTCTAGCGCAACAGCCATACGTTCTTGGCTTTCGGATATTGCAATTTCTGTGCCGTCTAAGCCCTCATATTTTTTAGGAACTTTGTTAAGGTCAATGTATAAGCCGTCTGCAAGCTCACCTATGGCAACAGAAACACCGCCTGCGCCAAAATCGTTACAGCGTTTTATTAACTCGCACGCATCTTTACGGCGGAACAAACGTTGTAATTTACGCTCAACTGGTGCATTACCTTTTTGAACTTCTGCACCACAGTTTTCTAGGCTTTCTAGTTTGTGCGCTTTAGATGAACCAGTAGCACCGCCAATTCCGTCACGGCCTGTTTTGCCACCTAGCAAAATAATAACATCGCCAGCAGCAGGGCATTCTCTGCGCACGTGGCTTGCTGGTGTTGCACCAACAACTGCACCAATTTCCATGCGTTTTGCCATGTAACCGCTGTGGTAAATTTCATCTACTTGGCCTGTAGCAAGGCCTATTTGGTTGCCGTAGGAGGAATAACCAGCAGCAGCTGTTGTAACAATTTTGCGCTGTGGTAATTTGCCAGCCATTGTTTCGTTAACAGGCACAAGTGGGTCTGCTGCACCAGTAACACGCATAGCTTGGTACACGTAACTTCTGCCAGAAAGAGGGTCACGTATTGCGCCACCTATACAAGTTGCCGCACCGCCAAAAGGTTCAATCTCTGTTGGGTGGTTATGTGTTTCGTTTTTAAATAAAAATAGCCAATCTTCATCTTTGCCATCAACATCACATTTAATTTTAACTGTGCAAGCGTTGATTTCCTCAGATTCATCAAGGTTTTTAAGTATGCCTTTTGCACGTAATTCTTTTGCGCCTATCGTTGCTAAATCCATCATGCAACGTGGTTTTTCCTTGCGCCCTAGTTCCTCACGCAATTTCATATAACGCTCAAAAGCTTTTTGTACAAGCTCATCTTCAATAACAACGTCATCCAAAATTGTGCCAAAAGTTGTGTGGCGGCAATGATCAGACCAATAAGTGTCTATCATTTTAATTTCTGTAATGGTAGGCACACGATTTTCGCCTTTAAAATAGTTTTGGCAAAATTTAATATCACCTAAATCCATTGCAAGGCCACGCTCGCTTAAAAATGCATTTAAACCTTTTTCGTCTAAAGTGTTAAAACCGTCTAGCACTTCAACGCTTTGAGGCAAAGCATATTCCATGTGAAGTGTTTCTTTTTCTTCCATGCTTGCTTCACGCGCTTCAACTGGGTTTATAACATATTTTTTAATTGTGTTTATATCCGCCTCACTTAACACACCCTCTAATAAATAAACGTGTGCACTGCGTACAATTGGGCGCTCACCTTGGCTTATAAGTTGTATACATTCAGCCGCTGAATCTGCACGTTGGTCAAACTGTCCAGGCAGATATTCAACCGCAAAAGCATAACCACTATTGCGAGGTAGGCTGCTATAAATATTATCTACAGGTGGCTCGCTGAAAACTGTGCTAACACAGCTATCAAAAAGCTCCTCTGAAATATCCTCTACATCATAGCGGTTTAACACACGCAAATTAGCAAGATTTTTTATGCCAAGTAGTGAAACTAGCTCTTTTTGTAGCTCCCTTGCCTCGACATCAAAACCTGATTTTTTTTCTACATAAATGCGATATACCATATAGCATCGTTCCCTTTCAATTATAAAACATCAACGGCTTTTTTGCCTATATCATTGCGGTAATGCATACTGTCAAAATTTATTGTTTTAGCCGCTGTGTAAGCTACTTCTAACGCTTTTGGTAAAGTATCTGCGGTTGCACTAACACCTAGCACACGTCCGCCATTAGTTGTTAGTGTTTCGCCACTTAGTGCAGTGCCTGAATGATAAACTGTTACATCTGCATTTGCTTTTTCGCACTGACCATTTTGCAAGCCTAAAATCTCTTTGCCTTTTTCGTAGGCTACTGGGTAGCCACCAGAGGCAAGTATTACACAAGCCGCTGCACCGTTTGCAAACTCAACTTCTGTTTCGTTTAGTGTACCATTTGTGCAGGCTTTCATAACTGTTAGTAAATCACTTTTTAAAAGTGGCAAAACAACTTGTGCTTCTGGGTCACCAAAACGGCAATTATACTCAATAACTTTTGGCCCACTTGGTGTTAGCATTAGCCCAAAGTATAAGCAACCTTTAAATGGGCAACCCTCCGCTTGCATAGCTTTTAGTGTTGGTATAAAAATTTCATCCATGCATTGTTTTGCAACTTGCTCAGTGTAAAATGGGTTTGGTGCAATTGTTCCCATACCACCTGTGTTTAAACCTTTATCGCCATCAAGCGCACGTTTATGATCCATGGATGAAACCATAGGTTTAACTGTTACACCATCACAGAACGAAAGCACTGAAACCTCAGGACCTGTTAAAAATTCTTCAACAACAACACGGTTACCAGATGCTCCAAACTTTTTATCGAGCATTATATCTTTTAAGCCTTGCTCTGCTTGTGCTTCATCCTCGCAAATGAGCACGCCTTTGCCTAGCGCAAGTCCGTCTGCTTTTAAAACAACTGGGTATTTGCCCTCTTTTTTTACATAGTTAAGCGCTGCATTTGCATCATCAAAGCTACCATAAGCAGCAGTTGGTATATTATATTTGCGCATTAAATCTTTGCTAAAAACTTTTGAAGCTTCTATTTGAGCAGCTGCTTTATTAGGGCCAAAGCTTTTTATGCCAATTTCGGCAAGCGCATCTACCATGCCAAGTGCAAGTGGGTCGTCCTGTGCTACAACAGCGTAATCAAACTTTTGTTCTTTTGCATATGCCACCATTGCCTCAATATCAGTTGCAGGGATATTTTTGCAAGTTGCATCATATGATATGCCACCATTACCTGGTGCACAAAAAACATCTAACGGTTCAGAACTTTTTTTAAGCGCACGTATTAAAGCATGCTCACGACCACCACCGCCAATAACAAGAATTTTCATATATGTTCCCTTTCGTAAATATTTTAACTAGGTAAATGTGAAAATTATTTTTCTCATGAAAAAACAAATTTTTTCAATATTCACTCTTCACTTTTTCACTCAAATTAGTGGTGGAATAACCTTAAACCACAAAACGCCATTGCTATGCCGTATTTGTTGCAAGTTTCTATAACGTGTTCATCACGTATTGAACCACCTGGTTGCACAATTGCACAAACACCGCTACGCTTTGCACGCTCTATATTATCCCCAAATGGGAAGAACGCATCAGAGCCAAGGCAAACACCACTAACTGTTGCAAGGTAAGCGTTTTTCTGCTCTTTTGTTAGTAGTTTTGGTTGTTCTGTAAAGGTTAGTTCCCAAACGTCGTCACCCATAACTTCCTCTGGTGTTTCGCCAAGGTAAACGTCAATTGCATTATCTTTATTAGGTTTTGGAACATCAGCCCTAAAAGGTAAATTTAAAACTTCTGGCATGTGGCGCATTTGCCATATATCCGCTTTTTCACCTGCTAGGCGTGTGCAATGTATACGGCTTTGTTGGCCTGCGCCAACGCCTATTGTTTGCCCGCCTTTTGTGTAACAAACAGAGTTAGACTGTGTATATTTGAGCACAATTAAACTTAAAATTAAGTCATCTTTTTGCTCTTGTGTTAAAGTATTATTTTTAGTTACAACTTTGCTGAGCATGCTCTCCCCCGAAATTTCCACTTCGTTTCTACCTTGCTCAAAAGTTATACCAAAAACTTGTTTGCGCTCAATAACCTCTGGTTTATAGTTTGCGTCAATTGAAACTACGTTGTAATTACCTTTCTTTTTACCTTTTAGTATTTCAAGTGCTTCTGGCTCGTAGCCTGGCGCTATAATACCATCAGAAACCTCAGGTGCAATTAATTTCGCAGTGGCAACATCACAAATGTCTGAAAGCGCTATCCAATCGCCAAAACTTGACATACGGTCAGCACCACGAGCACGAGCATATGCAGTTGCAAGCGGTGTAAGTTCTGTCTCAGGTGCTATGTGATACATTTGGCGTTCAACCTCGCTTAAAGGTTTACCAACAGCCGCACCAGCTGGAGAAACATGTTTAAATGAAGTTGCAGCAGGTAAACCCAAAGCTTTTTTTAGCTCCATAACAAGTTGTATGCTGTTGAATGCGTCTAAAAAGTTGATATAACCTGGTTTTCCGTTTAAAACAGTTATTGGTAAATCAGCACCGTTTTCCATATAAATGCGTGAAGGTTTTTGGTTTGGGTTACAGCCATATTTTAATTCTAACTCGTTCATTACAAAGCTCCTTATTACTTCTCTTCTTCCAAAAGTTCTGGTTCTTGTGTTTCTTCTAAATCATCAAAAACAGCTTCGTATTTGTTATAAATAACCTCGCCTGTTTTACCTGTTTCTAAATCTATAACACGTGCAAATAGGCTAACTTTATTATTTTCGTTTAAGCTACCCCAAATACTACTTGCAAAAGCGCCAACAGTTGCTGGACAATCAAAACGAAGCGGCTCACCCTCAAAGCTTGGTATAGGGTTGCCATCCTGTTTATAAGTGCTTATAAAATGTCCTTCGCCCGCAACTGGCTGTGAATATTCGTAAAAATAACGTTGTGCGCTTGCGCCGTTACCATTTGCCGATTTTAATATGCTTAGTTTATACGTGCCATCATCATACACTATACCCGAAATGCGTGGTGTGTAGTTTGGCTCGTCTGGCTCGAAAGTGCGTGTGCGCAAAGCGTCTTCAAAACTTTCACCACGGCAAAGCGCATTGTATATAGTATCAGTTTGGTCGCCATTTGTAACTATATGTGTTTTGCCCAAAGTTAAAACAGGGTTATAAATAATTAGGCTTGGATCCTCTAGTTTTTCAGGGTCAGCCGCTTTTGTTTCTATGCCATTTTGCTCTGTTAAAGGCGCAAAAACACGGTTTCTGCTATTTGCTGAACGTCCCATTATAAAATAACCTATAAAAAGTTGTTTTCCGTCTGGTGCTTTTGCTATTGCAATGCCACGGCCTGGGTACTCGTTATTTTCTAAATAGGAGGCAAGGTTTATTTTTTCCATACTGTTTCTCCGTTAAAATTATTTTGTTAATTCTTCAAACAAATTACAAAAAGTAAAAGCTAATTAATCTTGTTAATATATTTTTTGCAAAGTTCTGTTATTGCCTTTGGCAAAAGTTTCCACTCGGCTTCTTCCATAACACGTTTTTGCAAAGTTTGGGCTGTATCGTCAGGCAATATTTCAACTGCTTTTTGCAAAAGTATAGGGCCGCCGTCACATTCTTCATTTACAATATGAACGGTTGCGCCTGTCAACTTGCAACCACGTTCAATTGCCGCCTCATGTGGGCGCAAACCATACATACCCACCCCGCAAAAACTAGGTATTAAAGCAGGGTGAACATTAATTATTCTATTTGGATATGCTTTTACAACATCATTGCCAAGCACTGATAAAAACCCCGCCAAGACAACGATATGTATATCAGCATCTTGCAATGTTTTCAGCAAAGCTTTGTCAAAATCTTCTGAATTCCCATAGTTTTTACGTGCTACAACAGCTGTGGCAATCCCAGCGTTTTCTGCACGTTCTAAAGCATAAACTTTAGCTTTTGAGGATAACACTAAACTTACTTTGCCATAAGGGTTTTCGCCTCTTTTTTCACTATCTAGGATAGCCTGCAAGTTTGTGCCTCCACCCGAAACTAGCACAGCAATGTTTAGCATAGTTCTACACCCTCACCTTCCACAAGTTCGCCTAGGCGGTATGCACCGCTTTCGCCGTTTGCACGTAAAATTTCAAGAGTTTTATCAGCGTTTTCCTTATCAACCACAAGTATCATGCCAACACCCATATTAAAAGTATTAAACATATCACGTTCTGGTATGTTACCAACGCTTTGAATTAGCTCAAAAATTGGCAAAGTTTTAACAGCAGATTTTTCAATTTTAGCACCGATGCCATCTTTTAAACAACGTGGAATATTCTCGTAAAAACCGCCACCAGTTATATGTGAAACACCTTTAATCTTAACTTCTTTTAAAACTTCTAGCACTGGTTTTACATAAATTTTAGTAGGTGCAAGCAAAGTTTCACCTATTGTTTTACCACCGAGTTCAGCAGGTGTGCTAAACAAAATATCAGGTGTGTTTTCCATATCAAAAATTTTGCGCACTAGTGAAAAACCGTTCGAGTGTACACCAGACGATGGCAAGGCAATTATAACATCACCTGCTTGCATATCTTCGTTAGTTAGAATTTTGCTTTTATCAACAGCGCCTACTGTAAAACCAGCTAGGTCGTATTCGTCCTCGGCATAAAAACCAGGCATTTCAGCTGTTTCGCCACCAACTAAAGCAGCGCCAGCTTGTACACAGCCCTCAGCTACGCCTTTAACTATTTCAGCAATGCGCTCAGGAACATTTTTGCCACAAGCTAAATAATCTAGGAAAACTAGAGGTTTTGCACCTGCACAAATAACGTCGTTAACACACATCGCAACGCAATCTATGCCAATTGTATCGTGTATGTTCATTATGCTTGCAACACGCAATTTTGTGCCAACGCCATCAGTACCAGAAATCAAAACAGGCCTTGGCATATCCGTGCAATCTAGCTCAAACAAACCTCCAAAACCACCTAGGCCACCTATGCAGTTTTTGTTCATTGTACGTGAAACATATTGTTTCATAAGCTCAACAGAGCGGTAACCAGCTGTTATATCAACACCGGCATTTTTATAGCTTTCAGAAAAACTTTTTTCCATGAGGAACTCCTCTACAATTTAATATTTATTATCAAAATTTCTACAAGCAATTAAAGTGATTTACCTTTTTTTGCACTTTCGCTCAATGGGCGTGAGTAGGTATCGAGCTTTTTCTCACTAGGTGGTTCAATTGGATATTTACCTGTAAAGCAACCTGTACAAAAACCACAAGTTGCACCCACTGCCATTTTTTCTGCTTGTTCTACTGTTAAATAACCTAGGCTATCTGCACCTATAACTTCGTTTATTTGTTCTGTCGTGCGCCCTGTTGCAACAAGCATTTTTTGGTCAGGTATATCTGTGCCAAAATAACAAGGGTAACGGAAAGGTGGTGCTGAAATACAAAAATGCACTTCTGCTGCGCCAGCTTCACGCAATAGCTTTATTAAACGCGCTGAGGTTGTGCCACGAACTATGGAATCATCAACAAGTACAACACGTTTACCTTTTATTGTACTTGTAACTGCATTCAACTTTATTTTAACGCTGTTTTCACGTTGCTTTTGCGTGCCTTGTATAAAAGTGCGCCCTATATATTTATTTTTAACAAGCCCTATACCATATGGTATGCCACTTTCTTGTGAATAACCTATTGCGGCATCTAAACCAGAATCAGGTACACCAACAACTATGTCAGCATCTATTTTTTGGTTTTGCGCTAAAAACCGCCCTGCCTGCTTACGTGCCTCGTGTACAGAACAACCCTCAATTTGGCTATCTGGGCGAGCAAAATAAATATATTCAAACACACACATACTGCTTTGCACTGTTTCACAATGTTCTTTTAAACTGCGCAAACCATTTTTATCAGCAACAACAATCTCACCAGGTAAAACTTCACGCAAAAATGTTGCGCCAGCTGCGTCTAGTGCACAGCTCTCACTAGCAAAAGCATAACCCCCACCCTCTAAAGTGCCTATGCACAAAGGGCGAAAACCGTGTGGGTCACGTGCGGCAATAAGCTTTGTTGGTGACATAACTATAAAGCTATATGCGCCTTTTATCATATCCATCGTTTTGCTAAGTGCAGCCTCTATGCTAGGTGAATTTAGACGGTTACGTGTTATTAGGTAGCAAGCAACCTCTGTATCAGAGCTACCATGGAAAATCGCCCCTTGCATTTCTAGTTCTTCACGCAGTTCAGCAGCATTAGTTAAGTTGCCATTGTGACATAGTGCCATAGCACCTTTGCAATGGTGCACAACCATAGGTTGAGCATTTGCACGTGTACGGCTACCGCTTGTTGCATAGCGCACATGGCCTGTTGCCATTTTGCCACCAGTTGGTAAACTTGCCATAACACTAGGGTTAAAAACATCGTTAACAAGGCCTAAATCTCTATGGCCTGTAAGCACACCGTCTACATTAACAGCAATGCCACAGCTTTCTTGCCCACGGTGTTGCAAGGCATATAAAGCAGAGTACACCGCCGCTGCTACATCCTCAGTACCTGCTTTATCGTAAATACCAAAAACTCCACACTCCTCGTGCAAGCCACGTGGGATAATATCGCAAGAATATTCGCACATATTTTCTGTGTTCCTTTTCATTTTTTAAGTTTTATATTACTTTTAAACATGTTATTCCACATTTAAAAGTAATATATCCAAACATTAACTGTGCTAATATTAGCCTAAAAGACGTTTCATAACTTCTTGATATGCATCTGCTTCACCGCCAAGGTCACGGCGGAATAAATCTTTATCTAGGTGCTCGCCTGTTGTTGCATCCCAGTAACGGCAAGTGTCAGGACTGATTTCATCTGCCAAGATCAAAGTGCCATCAGCAAGGCGACCAAACTCAAGTTTAAAATCAATTAAGCGAATATTTGCAGCCATCATAATTTCTTTTAGAACATCGTTTACTTTAAAAGCCATAGCTTCAATTTTTTCAATTTCTTCTTTAGTAGCTAGTTTTAAAGCTAAAGCGTGGTATGTGTTCATTAGAGGGTCGTGCAAATCATCATTTTTATAGCTAAATTCAACAGTTGGGTTATCAAGAACAGTGCCTTCTTCAACGCCAAAACGTTTTGAAAAACTACCAGCTGCAACGTTGCGAATGATAACTTCTAATGGCACAATTTCAACTTTTTTAACAAAAGTATCACGATCATTAACTTCTTCAACATAGTGTGTAGGGACACCTTCTTTTTCTAATTTTTGCATTAAAGCATTAGAAAGTTTGTTATTAACAATGCCCTTGTCGCGTATTGTGCCTTTTTTTGCACCATCGCCTGCTGTTGCGTCATCTTTATAGTGAACCATAACAACGTTTTCGTCGTTTGTTAGAAATACCTGTTTAGCTTTGCCCTCGTATAGTTGTTCTTTGCATGTGTAAGACATAATTTTTCTCCTTTTAAATGTTAAATTTATATATTATTTTATTGTTATTAAATTAATTAGCGTTCACTTCTGCTTGTAACGCTGCCTCTTTTTTAGCAATTTGTACGCCCATATCTGCACGAGCATCTGCAAGTTTTTGTGCAACAGCTTCATCGGTAATAGCAAGCATTTGTGCTGCAAGCCAAGCAGCATTTTTTGCACCGTTTATTGCAACAGTTGCAACAGGTATGCCAGAAGGCATTTGTACGGTTGAAAGTAGTGCATCTAAACCATCAACTGCGCCGCCTTTCATAGGTATGCCAATTATAGGCAAGGTTGTGTTTGCAGCAAAAGCACCAGCAAGGTGTGCAGCCATACCAGCAGCACATATAATAACACCAAAATCGTTAGTACGTGCATTTTGTGCAAAATCAGCAGCAATTGCTGGTGTGCGATGTGCAGACATTATATGTGCCTCGCAAGGAATATTTAATTCTTTTAATTGAGCAACGGCACCTTTAACAACTGGCCAATCGCTATCTGAACCCATAATAACAGCAACTTTTTTAGACATTTTTTATATCCTCTCTAATTGTAAAAAAAACAAAAAAGGCGCAGATATAATCCCGCACCTTTTTTACAATATACCTCGACCTATTAAAGATTGCAAAAATCCCTTTGAGCAAATATTTCCACTCATAAATTTGTTTTTTGATAACAAACTGAACATTGTGCACCCCTTATTAATTGTCGAGCTCTTACACGTTTATTTTACTAAAAAAAACATATTTTGAAAAGGGCTAGGCGACATTTTCAGAAAACTGTTTTTACTCAAAAGCTCTTATTGAGAGTTTTTATGGATTTTAACGGAACAAGTATAGCAATAGTCATACTTTTGCAATTTAACCAAATAAAGTGTACGTATTAGTTGCCTAAACTGACAAAATGACAACAAATAAATTCTTTCATAAAAAAGTGTTGACTTCAGTGTTCTGAAGTGGTATAGTATTTATGCATTCACTTCACGATACTGAAGTAAACACACAAATTATAACAACCTTTGATTATAAATTTAAACATTTTAGAGGAGTATATAAATGATTATTGTTTTAAAAAAGAACGCCCCCAAACAAGATTTACAAGATTTTTGTAAAAAACTTGAACAAATGGGTTTTGCAATTAATGATTCTATGGGCGATAACACGCACATATTAGGTTTAATTGGTGATACAAAGGCACTTTCTGAAAGTTGGGTTTTAGCAAACCACGTTGTTGAAAGTTGTCGCAGAATTTCCGAACCATACAAAAAGGCTAATCGCAAGTTTCACCCTGACGATAGCATCATAGATATAGGTGGTGTCAAAATAGGCGGGGGACATTTTGCAGTTATGGCTGGCCCTTGTAGCATAGAAAGCGAGGAGCAAATAAAAGCTGTTGCAAGTGCTGTTAAAGCATCTGGCTCTGCCATTTTACGCGGTGGCGCTTTTAAACCACGCACCTCTCCATATGCTTTCCAAGGTATGCGCGATAGCGGTTTGCCACTTTTACAAACTGCTGGTAAAGCCCAAAATATGCCAATTGTTACAGAACTTATGAACACTGAGCATATACCACTATTTACAGATGTTCATTGTATACAAATAGGTGCACGCAACATGCAAAACTTTGAGCTTTTAAAAGCTGTTGGTCGCCTACAAACACCAATTTTACTAAAACGTGGCCTTGCAAATACTCTTGAAGAATTTGTTATGAGCGCTGAATACATTATGGCAGAAGGTAATGAAAATGTTATTTTATGTGAGCGCGGTATACGCACATTTGAAACAAGCATGCGTAACACCTTAGACCTCGCATCTATATGTATGTTGCATAAAATGACACATTTACCTATAGTTGTTGACCCAAGCCACGCTTGTGGTCATGCATGGATGGTTCCAGATTTAGCAAAAGCTGCAGTTGCTGCTGGTGCTGACGGTTTGATGATAGAAGTGCACAACGACCCAGAAAAAGCCTTATGCGATGGTGCACAAAGCCTAACCCCTACACAATTTGATGAACTAATGCAGTTTATTAAAAAAGAGGTTGAATTTTTTGGCAAAAAATTATAAATTAATATAATAACTTTAAATTACTATTTTCTATCTTTTTCAATAAAATAATTTTCCTTATGCAAAAAGCGTGTATTCAATTTTGAACACACGCTTTTTTATTTATTTAACTTGATACTGTTTATTTGTAATAATTAGTTCTTTAAATTCATCTTGTAGCATTGGTTTTGCAAAATAATACCCTTGTGCATAATCACACTGAATTGATTTTAGCCACAAAGCCTGTGCATATGTTTCGACACCTTCTGCAACAACTAACATATTTAACTCTTTTGCCATTTTTACAACATTTTCAACAACAACAGAGCTTTTTCCGCCTTGGTCTTTTAAATCGAAAAATGCTTTGTCTAGTTTTAATATATCAGCATCAATTGCAGCTAATCTATTAAGTGACGAAACACCAGCTCCAAAGTCATCTATCGAAATTAATAAACCTAAAGCCTTAAATTGTTTTACCCTTAGCAAGAAGGTTTCTGCAGCATTATCAATGGCACTTTCGGTTAACTCTAGTTCTATCTCGCTAGGGTCTATGTTATATTTTGAAAGTATATCCGAAACTTTGCCAACAATATTATCAGAAGTTACTGTCAAGGCGGATAAGTTAACTGAAATACGTGGTATATCCATTTTAGCGCTATTTGTAACAATAAACTTACATGTTTCTTCAAGCACGTATAAATCCAGTGCAGATATAAAACCGTTTTGTTCAAAAACAGGTATAAATGCATCAGGGAAAATCGTTTGTCCTAACTTTGGTTTCCAACGTACAAGCGCTTCGGCACCACCAACTTTTAAAGACTCAAAGTTTACTTTTGGCTGGAATACAACATAAAACTCTCTATCTCTTAACGCTTGCTCCATGCGGAAAGTTATTTCAATTTTATTTTTATAGAACTTTTTCATCTCGTCATCAAAGGTAACAAAAGTTGTTTTATTATGATTTTTACCATGTTGCCTTGCTGTATCTGCATAGCCTATAATTGCTGTGCTTTTTTCTTGGCAATTTGTGATTATCGTGCCACCAAACGACATATGCACACGATATTTTTCGCCTAAAATTTCAATTATATTCGGTAATATATTATCTCTATAAATTTGTTGCATAGAACCGCCGTCGCCAATTTTTCTAAATACTAAAAATTGATCTGCTGTTTTTCTACAAACTACAGCGGATGTTTCTGCAAATGCTGTTTTAAATGCTTCAGCTACGGCTTTTATAACTGCAGTGCCTTTTTCGTTACTATAGTGTGTATTAATAGTTTTAAACATATCAATATCTAAAGAGAACAATTCGTATTCCTTGGATTGTGCTTTTTCTAGTGTTTCTTCCATTGTTTCTCTAAATTTATGTATAGCCATAAAGCCAGTTAATGAATCTGTGTTATATGCTTGTAACAATGCGTTCTTTTTGCGTTGTTTTGCTATAAAAATAAAAACTACAAAACTAAATGCTATCACTAAAGCGCCTAATACGTAATAATACCAAAATTCTCTCACAAATTCTAAAAATGTCGTATCGTCCTCAGGGTAATTTTGGCTTGAATTTGCACTCAATATAGCAGCATACTCATCTTCGCTAACTCTATCTAGCATTATATTAAATATAGGCATATATACGTCTGAAATATCTTTAGAAATATAAAATTGCATGGGTATTTCTAAATCTGTGTTTATTGTAGCCTTTTCTTTATCCGCTAAATATATCTCTATGTACGGAACTGCACTTTGCGTTGATACCATCATATCGATTTTTCCGTCATTAAAATCATCTAATAAATTATGCCAATCTTTATAATACACAAATTCATTATTAGGATAAATTTCTAAAAAATTATTAAAATCTACAGTTTGATAGCTTAAAGTGCCAATTCTAGGAGATTTTTCAAGAATGTCGTTCATATCTTCCGAATTTTTAAACACATCAAAATCTATCTGCGCATACATAGGTATAGAGTAATATGATTCAGTAAGATTATAATTTTCAAATATATAAGCCCCTTCACCATATAAAGTTAAAACCATATCATAGCCATCAATAGCTGATTTATCATCATAAATGCTATATGGGTGATAATTTACTTCAAAACCGTAATTTTCAGCAAACAAATTTAATGTATCCACCATAGCACCATCAGCTTCACCTTGCTCATTGGTAAAAGATATTGGGTTATAATCTGATATATAAGCAACTTCAAGTGGTCTTTGATTTAATATATCTATTTCGTTTTGGGTTATACCACGGTGGTTAATTTCTATATTTTTAGCAAGATATTTTTCCTCTAATTCTAAAAAGAAGTTACCCTCAGTAGCAACCATTTGATAAAAAACAGTGTCCAGTTGCGACATTAACTCCTGATTTTCAAGGCTTGTCATTAAATATAAATTAAAAACACCTAGGTTCAAAATACTATTGTATTCTTCGGACATTCGCTCCTCGGAATATGTAATATAAAAATCAGCTTCTGTTGTCATGTAATTATGTGTTTCAGCATAAATATACTCAACTGAAATATCATTCCACTCACAATACACATCTAAATATGTTTGCCCTATATTATCTTCATAGGTAGCTACTGTTTTACCGTCTATACTTTCTGGGCTATTATAAGTTATATCCATATCCTCTGTCATTAATGCGACATATGTTTTACCATAAGGATTTTCAGAAAAAACAACCTCCTCTCTTCGGGCATCTGTTCGTATGCTAAATCCTGCAACATCTACAACATCGTTGTTTAATGCATCAATTAAGCTACCATCTATTGGCACAAATTCAAATTGAAAATCACTTAATTCCTCAATTTTTTTAAATACATCGTGTCCGTAGCCCTTATTATTTAAGCTATCAATATCCTCTATTACATCTGTGTATGCTGAATAATAACCAACACGTATAATCTCTTTTTCGTCAGCGCTAGCTGTTATAGGTGTTGTAAACAGCAGTACTAAAATGCAAGCTGAAATTATTATTCCGCAAATTTTTTTTGGCTTCATAATATCATCCTCTTCCTATATTCATTGTTTTTATGCATTTACGCCAAATTTCGACAATATTCTCATCAAATTCCACAGAGAGAACACAAGCAAAAAACAGCGTCTTTACGACAATTAATATAACAAATTTAACTAAAAAAATCAATAGTATAACTAGCCATATATATATGCCAAATATAGCTACCATAACCAATTTTAACTAATACAGATTAAACAAATAAATAAAAAAAGCAGTTATCTTCACCTAACTAGGCACAGATAACTGCTTTTTTGATGATTTTCAACTTTTTATCTTTTCAAATAATTGTGCATCATGTTTTTTTGCTTAAAAAAATAATTTATCACTTACAAAAAAGCTATAGCGATTTGCTTATGCAGATAAATATGTTTTGATAATTCCGCTGTGCTTATTCTATAACAAGTTTAACAGCGCCGTAAATACCAGCGTCGTTACCTAATGTTGCAAGCAAAATTTTTGTATTTTCTGTTGCGGGGAAAGCGTGGCGTTTATATTTTGCTGTTACAACCTCTTGCAAAAATTCACCAGCTTTTGAAACACCGCCACCTAAAAGGAAAACAGCGGGGTCAACAGTTGCTGAAATATCTGAAAGTGCTTGACCTAAATATTCAGCCATATCATCAACACATATTAATGCAAGGCGGTCGCCAGCTTTTGCAGCATCAAAAACATCTTTAGCTAAAAACTCTTTACCGCGTAATACACAATCCTCTGAAAACTCTGCTAGTAGGCGGTTCATGCCACGCACAACACCAGTTGCGCTTGAATATTGCTCAAGACAACCTTTTTTGCCACAACCGCAAGGGTTACGCTCTGACTCATTAACTGTTATATGCCCTATTTCGCCACCAGCGCCATTTGCACCAGCAAGCACTTTACCGTTAATGATGATACCACCGCCAACACCTGTGCCAAGTGTAACTAATGTAACGCTATCAAACTCTTTAGCGCTACCCATCCAATATTCGCCTAAAGCGGCAAGGTTTGCATCGTTACCTGTTTTTACGGGTATTCCGTTTAACAAGCCTGAAAGTGTGGCAGAAACGTCTAAATCACCCCAGCCACCTAGGTTTGCACAGCGTGGTACGTAGCTTTCATGCATAACAGGGCCTGGTACACCTATGCCAACACCAATCACATGTTCGTTTTCAAGTTCGTGCTCGACCATTTTTGCTTTTACAGAGGCTGCCAAGTTTGGCAAAATTGCTATACCTTCGTTAGAAGTATCCGTTGCAACTTCCCATTTATCTAGTAATGCGCCTTGTACCGTAAATAAACCAATTTTAGCAGTTGTTCCGCCAAGATCTATACCAAATGCATGTGATTTCATTTATTATCTCCTTGTAACTTTTTACGTGTCTTATGTAATTATATTTTCAATAAAATATTTGATTAATTATATCATAAATTTTATTGAAAAATAAGTGTTTTTTTTAATTTAATTATTTTATTTTTTATTATCATTCGCCATGATAATCTGATGGGTAGCTACCAGTAAAATTTTTAAACACTTTACTAAAATATATAGTACTTTTATACCCTACCATTTGTGCCACTTGATATATTTTATATTGATTAGATGATAACAATTGTTTTGCTTTATTTATTTTTTCTTTAAGCACATAGTCTTTATACGAAATACCCGTTTCTTTTTTAAAAATAGCACTAATGTAATTTGGTGTTAAATAAACAACTTCCGATAAAGTTTCCAGTGTTATTTCTTTATCTATATTTTCTAAAATATATGTTTTAATATTGTTTATTATATTTGCATTATCTTCTACCATTTTTGTATTGCTATAGTTTGCAATTTGAGAATTTATTTTATACAACGGTGCAAAAACACCATCAATATCAGTGGCTTTTGTTATCGCAACCGACGGCGGCGCACCATCAATACGCAATGCAAAAGAATCTAAACCTTGTTCATATGCAAAGACAGAAAGAACGCTAAAAATTTCCAGTGCAAATGATTTTTGCATTTCTTCTGATAATTCAAAACCACTCTTGACATCTTGCTGGACATACTCTATATATTTTGACACTTTTTCAAATCTTTTTGCACTAAGCTCTTGATATAACAAACCTTTAACTCTTGAAAGCCCTATGTAAAGTGATTGCGTACTTGCACTTGAGATATTATCGTAAAACATAATATTATAGCTGTTATCGTTATTTTTATTATAAGAAAGAGCGGAAGCTGCTTGTCTTAAATAAATATCAAAAAACTTAAAATCCACAAAACGGCTACTTACTCCAACTGATAAATCATCACTAACGTAATTTTTTATCTTTAACATATACTTATTAAGTATTTTTTCCAGATAATTATTATCATTTATTAGTTTTGTATCTAACAAAACACAAATACTGTTTTGCCAAATAAAACAGTGGTCAATATCAGGCATTTTGATTTTGTGTTCAATAAAATTTGAAACTGCTAACAAAAATAACTGTTTTTCATTTTCAGCATTTACATCATAGCTTACACTTTCCAAATATTTTGCTGATGAAATAAGTATAATTTGTTTGTTAGAAGTACCAAAATCTAAATTTAAAAACTCTTTTTGTGCTTTATCATAATTCCCACTAGCTAACTTATAAAAAAAATTATCTTTTAATTTAGGTTTTGTTTCATCTAATTGTTTTTGCAATTTAACATAATATGATTCTTTTTTTATTGCAGATTGTATGCTTGCAACTAGCTCCTCAACTACTTGTAAAAGTTTTGCCTTTGTTATAGGTTTTAAAAGGTATGCCTTAACATTGTTTTGTATTGCTTGCTGTGCAAACTCAAAATTTCCATAACCAGACAAAACCACAACTTTACAATTTGGATATTGCTCTGCAAGTATTTTCATAAACTCTATACCATCTAATTCTGGCATTTTAATATCCGTAAAAACAACATCAATCTCTTTTTCTTTTAAAATTTCCATCGCCTCAATAGGTGATAACGCTGTAAATATCTCCCCTACATCTAGGCTTAATGTTTCAAGTAAACGTTTAAGCCCTCTTGTAACAAACTCTTCATCATCAACTAGCAAAAAATCAAGTTTTTTCATTTTTATCACCATCTTCTTTATTAACAAATGGAATAGTTATCTGCACCCTTGTACCCTGTGTATCTTTTTGCATGTATTCAACACCATATCTTTCGCCATAATACAAAGATATTCGTCTATTTATACTTTTAACGCCATAACTATTTGTTTTTATTTTAAAGTTATTTACATAAGCATTTAATTTTTTATAATCTGAACCCTTACCATCGTCATCTATAGTATATATAATATCATCTGCGTGTTTTGCTACACTAAAAAATATATTTATGGTATCTTTATTATCCCTAAAACCATGTGCAAAGCAATTTTCCACCAAAGGTTGTAAAATCACATTTAAAGTTTGACAATATAACACACTTTCGTCAATTTCGCTAGTAAAACAAAAACGATTATTATAGCGATATTTTTGTATTTCTAAATATGCGGTAAGATGAGCTATTTCATTTGAAACACTAGTTATTTCCTCCCCACTATTTAAGCTATGCCTAAATAGATTAGCAAGGCTTGATGTCATATTACTTATATCCTCTGCATCTCGTTCAATTGCCATCCAGTTAATGGCATCTAGTGTGTTATATAAAAAATGAGGATTAATTTGCGCTTGCAATATATCTACTTGTGCTTTATCAATTTCCTTTTGTTCATCACGCACTTGTTTTGTTAACTTACCTATGCGCAGCTCCATAATATTATATTGCTGTGCTAGTTGTGCAATTTCTTTAATAAAAATTTGTTCATTTATAGGTTGCGCAGTAAAATCAGTGCTTGCCATTTTACGGTTTAACTTTTTTAAACTTTTTGTAACAAAGCTAGATATTGCTACTACAAAAAACATGTATACTATAAACGTAACTGCTATACCCACTAAAAGTGATTGTATAATTGTTGCTGATGACGAGCTTATTTCCTCACTTAAAACTAGGTTTACAACTTGCCAATCGTTATTTAAACTTTCTGCAAATGGTATGTATCTATTGTTTTGATAATCTATATAATTTTTTTCCTGTGAAAGATTTATATCGTTTATAGCATCAAGTGGTATACCTTCGTTTTCACTTGTAAAAATTGTTTGCTCGCCAGATAAGATAAAAAAGTTACTGCCATCGCCAGCGTTTGAGATATCTTCAAAGTAATCTGTACTTATGTAAATACAAATAGTTGCAACATGAACATTTTTCTCTATTATTTTTTCATAATAGCAAAATGTTGGCGATTTTGTAAAATTGGCCATCCATGTATATTCATATGGCGCTATATAACCTGAATTTTCCTCGCTTGCTAATGCATCTAATAATGCAGGGTCTTCTATAAAACTATTTGCGTAAAAACCTATATCTGGCATTGCATCAAACTCTGAACTGTAATCTGTAAAAATTGCAATTGAGGCTATATGTTCGTATGAAAAAGCAAATTGGCGCAAAAGCATTTCACTATCTTGGTTTGCAACACGTAAATCATAAAAATCCGAGGTATCTGGCATGCCAAGATATTCTTCAATAGTTTTATTATTTTTTATTAAATACGCAAGTTTTTCAATGCTTTCAAAATATTGCGAAATATTTTGCACTTGATTAGATAATGATTGTTTTGCTATGGTTTGCACGTTTTTAGTTATCTCATTTGAGGCAACAGTATAAATTAGCGAGCTTTGTATGAAAATAGAAACAAGCATACTAACGGATAAAGTTACAACTAACAATTTTACAAGTGGCATACTTTTTTTCATAAACACCTCAAATTTAAACACAAGCAATTTTTTGTTATTTTTAAAGCACAATAACTTTATTATATCAACAGCTTTTAAAAAAGCAAATCAATTATCAATAAAACCACTTAAAATATACATAGTTTTTTAGTGTTAGCTCATTTTTTTGATATATCTATAAAAAATTGATAGTAATTGTAAGTTTGTGCTAGTTGAAAAACAATTAATAAAATGTTAACATAACTTTAGTCGAACAACAAATAAAATTTGGAGGATTTATCAATGAAAAAGATTACACGTCGCAATTTCTTAAAAGCAGCTGCAACTTGTGGTGCAGTAGCAACTCTAGCAGCTTGTGGTGGGACGCCTTCGGAATCTACCTCAACAGAAAACTCCACACAAGAAAGCCAAGGCACATCTGACTCAAGCACTGGGGACAGCGCTGCAAATGTCAACATTCGTTTTTCATGGTGGGGCTCAGAGGTTCGCCATAATGCTACACTTGCTGCTATTGAAGCATATCAAGCAGCAAATCCTGGTGTTACAATTGAGGGCGAATACTCAGGCTATGACGGCTACCAAGATAAACTAATGGCACAAGTTGCTGGCGGAAATGCACCTGACATTTTTACTAGCGTTACTGAATGGTATCCATCTTTATTTGAAGCTAATGCTATGATGGATATTACTGGTGCTTTTGATATGAGCGGACACAGTGATGCTATCATTGAAGCTTGCTCTTACGAGGGCGCTGTATATGGTGTTAGTGTTTCACTTAATGCACATGGCTTTACATATAATGCAACACTTGCAGAGGAACTTGGTGTTACTATACCAGCCTCCACAGATGCATACACATGGGATGACTTAATGGCACTAGGCCTTGAAGCATATGAAAAATCTGGTGGCGAGGTGTATGGTTTCTTAGACCCACGACAAACTGGCGAAGCTTTACCTATTTACGGCTACACTGTTTTAGGCAAATCCTACCCATATATGTGGAGCGAAACTGAGCTAACTATTACAGCTGAAGATTTTGCAAACTATCAAGCATATTTCCAAAATCAGCCTGAAGGCGTTATTTTGCCACCTGAAGAATCTTACGTTGTTGATGGCATGACTTACGCACCAGTTGCTCACCGTGATACACTATTTGATTCTTGCAGTTTAGGAACTTTTGCAATTTTCCAATCTCAAACTGAAGATTCACTAGCTGTTTTACCATTCCCTAAAGGTCCTAATGGCGAGCAAGGCGACGCTGCACGTCCAGGTCTAATACTAAACGTATTTGAAAGCGCAGATGAAGCTGTTAAAGCTGAAGCTGTAAAATTCTTAGATTGGTTCTCAAACAGCCCTGAAGCTGCTGTTATATTAGGCAGTACACGTGGTGTTTTACCTACTGAGGTTCAACGTAACGCAGCTATTGAAGGCGGTGTGCTAACAGCAGAGGACGACCTAGTTTGGGCAGTTATGAACGAAATTTATGCAGGCGATTTAAAAACATTCCTAGCAGGCCCTGCTGGTGCTGACCAAATACTAAACCCTATTATTAAAAATGTTAGCCAAGAAGTTGCTTTTGGCGAACTAACACCTGAAGAAGCTGGCGTAAAATTCATGGAAGAATCATTAAACGCAATTGATCGATAAAACATAATTTTACAAAATAGGCGTTAACCACGTTTTAAATGGCAATTTTATAGAGTGGTGACGCCTATTTTTTTATAAGAAAATATAATGAAACACCTTATTTATCATTATATATGGGGGTATTGTATGAAAAGCGGAACGCTACAAAAACACAAAAGATACGAAACTATAGCGGCATATTTATTTTTATCGCTATGGATAATAGGCATGTTGGTGTTTTACCTTTTCCCTAGTTTATATTCGCTTTATATGTCGTTTACAAACGCCAACTTATTTTCTGGCGAATGGATAGGGCTTGACAACTATGTGCGCATGTTTACAAAAGATGATAGATTTGTAACCTCGCTAGGTGTCACAACAACATACACACTAATTGGCATACCATTAAAATTAATGTTTGCTTTAGCGCTTGCACTTGCCTTACGTAAAGACAGTACATTTTACCGAACAGCCTTTTATATACCATCACTAATTGGTAGCAGTGTTGCTGTTGCTGTTATGTGGCGCCAACTTTTTGGTAAAGATGGTTTATTAAGCGCATTTTTAGGTTTATTTGGTATACCTGCAAAAAACTGGCTAGGTATGCCAGACCACGCACTTAATATATTAATATTACTAGCAGTTTGGCAATTTGGTTCTTCTATGGTAGTTTTTATAGGTGGTTTAAAAAATATACCACCATCACTTTACGAGGCTGCAAGTATAGATGGTGCAAATAAAGTGCAACAATTTATACATGTAACATTACCTATGCTTTCTCCAACTATACAGTTTAACTTAATATTGCAACTTGTTGGTGGTTTCCAAGTGTTTACACAAGGTTACATCATCACACAAGGTGGGCCAATGGACAGCACCTTATTTACCGTGCAATATATTTATGAACAAGGTTTTGGTAATACACTTATGGGTTATTCTGCTGGTATGTCATGGATATTATTCTTGCTTATTGCATTAGTATCAGCAATTGTATTTTTCTCATCTAAGTTTTGGGTATTTTACGAAAACTAATTTTATTAAAGTTAGAGTTATTATAGCCGATTTTGTAGAGTTTGTTAATTTAAAAAGATGCAAATTTACACCAAAACGGCTACTAGTATAATGGAGATGTAACATGAAAAAAAAGATTACAGCTAAAGTAATATTTAGAAACATATTTTTAACAGCATTTGCTTTGCTTATGTTATACCCTATAATTTGGATGTTCTTAGGCAGTTTTAAAGCAAACATAGAAGTTTTTGATTCCTCGGTTTTTTTCCCGACTGAATGGATATGGGAAAACTATGTAAACGGTTGGTATGCTGTGCCCAAGTTTACTTTTTTAGATTTTTTTATAAACTCTTTTAGAAACAGCATACTTATAGTTTTAGGCACACTTATTAGCTGCACTTTAGCAGCATACCCATTTGCACGTTTAAATTTTAAAGGTAAAAACGTATTGTTTGCTTGCGTACTTGCAACATTAATGCTACCTACACAAATTTTGCTTATACCTCGTTACATGCTTTTCACACAGCTTGGCTGGACAAACTCAAACCTACCTTTGGTTGTGCCATCATATTTTGCCCAAGTAAGCGGTGCATTTTGCATATATTTAATGGTGCAATTTATGCGTGGCATACCATCCGCCCTAGAAGAAGCTGCTGTTGTTGATGGCTGCGGATTTTTCAGACGTTTTTTCCAAATAATTTTGCCTAACTGCAAACCTGCACTTTTCACCATAGGTATTTTTTCGTTCATATGGAGCTGGGATGATTTTTTAAGCCAGTTAATTTACCTTGATAGTACTAGCAAATTTACTGTTTCACTAGCATTACGCATGTTTAACGATAACTCCTCAACCATTGCTTGGGGCGAATTGTTTGCAATGTCTATTTTATCACTTTTGCCTATGTTAATTGTTTTTGCTTGTGCGCAAAAATACTTTGTTGAGGGCATTTCCACTAGCGGTTTAAAATAAACACATTTTTTAAAACACATTATAATTAGAGGATTTTTTTATGTACAATATAGCAATCGTAGGCACAGGCAACATTGCACCATGCCATATAGAACCATTACTAAAATTTAGCGACCGTTGCAAAATTGTTGCACTTTGTGACATTTATCCTGAAAAAGCACAAGTGATGAAAGAGCGTTTAAATATTGAATGCGAGATATTTGATGATCATATTAAAATGCTTGACAGCGGCCTAAAAATTGATGTTGTTCACATTTGCACACCACCATATACGCATGCTGAAATTGCAATAAACAGCATGAATAGAAAAATTAATATTTTAGTTGAAAAACCCATGGCAACTTGCCTTGAAGAATGTGACGCCATGATAGCTTGCGAAAAAGAAAATGGCGTTGTAATGGGATGTGTAGCACAAAATCGTTTTCAAAATGCAACAAACAAATTAAAACAGGTGCTTGATTCTGGCAAGGCTGGCGATTTACGCTGTGCACATGTAAACTCATTTTGGTGGCGTGGGCACTCCTATTATGATTTATGGTGGCGTGGCCTTTGGGAAAAAGAGGGCGGTGGCCCTACTTTAAACCATGCAGTGCATCATATTGATTTAATAAACTGGCTAAAAGGCGGTGTTTTACCAAAAGAAGTAACCTCTGTTTTAGCTAATGTTATGCATGATAATGCCGAGGTTGAAGATTTGTCTTTTTCCACACTTGTGTATGAGGATAGTAGCGTTGCTCAACTTACAGCCTCTGTTATACACCATGGCGAGGAGCAAGGCTTAGTTCTACAATGTGCAGATGCAAAAATTGAAGCACCTTGGGATTGCTACGCTAGCATTTCTAAGGAAAACGGTTTTCCTATACGCAACGAAGAACTTGAAAAAGAACTTAACGAAATTAACGCAAATATTGCCGATTTAAAATACACTGCGCATGGTGGGGAAATTGATAACTATTTAAACGCACTTGATAAAGGTGAGCGACCAATGATAGTTGGTAAGGACGGCAGAAATACAGTTGAGTTAATAACAGCCATTTATAAAAGTGGTTCATTAAAACAAACTGTTACCTTACCACTAAGTACCGAAGATGATTTTTATACATTTGAAGGACTAATTAAAAACGCACCACATTTTTATGAAAAAACTTCTAATATCGCAAACTTTACAGCAGATAACATAACAACTGGTAATTATTAAGGAGATAGATAACATGTCAGCGAAAGATGGTATGAATTACGCGCCTAAAGGCAAATCAAATATTGTTGTAGAACCAAATGAATACATAGTTGCTGCTTGTGGGCTTGACCACGGACATATTTTAGGTATGTGCAATGGCTTAACAGAGGCAGGTGCTACCTTAAAATATGTGTATGATAAAGATTGTGAAAAAGTAAAACTATTTTGCGAGCAATTTCCAGATGTTAAGGTTGTAAACAGCGAGGAAGAATTACTTGCAAACCCTGAGATAAAAATGATAGCCACTGCTGCTATACCTTGCGATAGAGCAGAAATAGGCATACGTGCAATGCTAGCGGGTAAAGATGCTTTTTCTGATAAAGCTGCATTTACAACTTTAGACCAAATTACACGTGCAAAACAAGTTGTAAAAGAAACAGGCAGAAGATTTTTTGTTTATTTCAGCGAACGTTTGCATGTTGAATCTGCTGTTTTTGCAGGAGAGCTAATACAAAAAGGCGAAATTGGTGAAGTTTTACAAGTTACTGGTTTTGGCCCACATAGAATAGGTTTATCCTCACGCCCTGATTGGTTTTTTGAAAAAGAAAAATATGGCGGTATACTTTGTGATATAGGCGCACACCAATTAGAACAATTTTTATTTTTTACAGGTGCTAAAGATGGTTATATAGTAAATAGCCAAATTGCTAACTATTGCAACCCTGAAACACCTGGTCTTGATGATTACGGTGATATGACAGTTGTTGGCGATAACGGCACAACGGGATATTTTAAACTTGATTGGTTTACACCTGATGGCTTGCGTGCATGGGGTGATGGCCGCATGTTTATACAAGGTACAAAAGGTTATATCGAATTACGCAAATATTTAGATGTTGCTAAAAGCGATGAAGGCGACAATGTATTTATGGTAAATGAAAGTGGCGAATATAGCTACCATGTACATGGCAAAGTTGGTTTTCCATTTTTTGGAGAGATGATTTTAGATAGCCTTAACGGCACTGAAATTGCCATGACGCAAGAACATATATTTAAAGCCTCTGAGCTTGCTGTACTTGCGCAAAAATTAGCACGTAGATTAAAATAATAATTTACTACTTAGGAGGAAACACCATGTTTCGCAAGGACTTAGACGAAGTTATTCAAAGAAATATTGATTTTGCAAGTGATGCCAAAAAAGAAGGTGTTTTACTGCATGTTGAAACTTTTATAGATGTTGAAAAACCAAAAATAAAACCGCTAGAACAATGGAATTTCCCACATGATTACAAAGAATATATGCACACCTATATAAAACAGCAACAAGCTTATTGGCAAAACCGTAGCTCATTAAATGATGATTTAATACCTTGCCTTAAACCATATTATGGCATAGCAGAGCATAGCGCCTTGCTGGGTGGCAAAGTTACATATGGCGGAGATACCAGCTACCACGAGCACCCGTTAAAAACATGGGAAGATTTTGACAAACTTTCGCTAGGGCTTGAAAACGAAAACTTAAAAATGCTTTTGGATAGCATGGCATATTTAAAAGCAAGAGAAAAGGACTACGGCTACATAGCTACTTTGCGCGGTGGTGAAGCACCTATGGATATGGCAAACGCTATACGTGGCAATGATATATTTTTAGATTTTTACGATGAAGAAGAAAACGTGCACAAGCTCATTGATTTATGCTTACAAGCTAGCCGTTTTACGTTTAAACATCAAAAAGAAATTATTGGTGAGCTAAATGGTGGTACTATGAGCGGCCTTAGTGTTTGGCTACCAGGCAACAGCATAGGGCATGTATCAGAAGATGCAAGTAGCATGTGTGCAAGCAGCGTTTACACCGAATTTGGTAAATCGTACTTAGATGCACTTTTAAAGGATTATGATTGCACAATTTTGCATGTGCACACAATGGGCAGACATGTTTTGCCAGAATTTGCTGATATGGAAAAAATTAAGTTTATACAGCTAACTTATGACCCTAACCAGCCAACACCTATTGAAGTTTACAAGCAAAATGCAGAGCTATTAAAAGATAAAACTGTTGTTGTAAATATGTACGAACAAGAAGTTATTGAAAACCTTGAATTTTTGCACAAGAACAAGAGCATAGTTGTTTTGCAACAGGCAAAGCTTGAAAATGCAAAAAAACTTGCAAACATGATACACGCTTTGTGATTTACGCTGTTTTAGGCAAATACGTGTCATCAAAAACACTCATTTAGTTAACATACTAACTAAATATGCCCTAAACAAGCGTTATATTTAGTTAACTACCCCCTCCAAAACAAAAATGCGTAGCGAAATTAAACCTCGCTACGCATTTTTGTTTTTATAATTAGTTTAATTTAACATTAAACTCTTTGCACTGAAAGTTTTGCTTTTTCGCCGTTTAAGTTCCATTCTTGAGCGTTTTCGCAAA
>CAYJKG010000040.1:0-29065 GCA_964370685.1 uncultured Faecalibacterium sp.
ATAACATCATCTTCAAAACGGTTTTCAAAGTAATCAGGTATGCCTAAATCTGGCACTTTTGTAATTTCTCTTGTTTCGCTTACAGTGAAATTATAATTGTAATTGTAAGTTTGCTGTGTGATAAAACCTTTTGCTACTTCAATTTCAAATTCCGCTAATGGTTTGCTTACATCACTAGCTTTAACAAATTTAAAGTTAAGGCTAGTTGTGCCTGCTACCAATGGGTAAAATAATTTTCTATCATTTTGCTGTGATATGTTTGAAAGCTCGTTGCCAAAATTATCTGTCACAAATAAATAGACATCTTCTGGTAAGCTATATTCAATATAAGTGTTAATTGGCGAGGCGATAACATTTGTAATTTCACAGCCGTTTTCGCTAAAATTAACAGTGTAGCTTGTGTTTTGTTCTTTATCAATTTCAACATTTGTTTCAAATTGCATACCATCTAAAGGTATTTCTAGCAGTTCTACTATATACAAAATTTCATGCCGCTCTCTTTCGTTTCGGGTTTCTTGCACCCAATCAATATACTCAGCCTCGCTCATAGCAGGCTCTTGTGTTTCTGGGTCTAAATAATCTTCAGCATATGCTGTATCGCCTAAAGCTTGGACGCTTTTAACATCTATTTTTAAATTATAGTTTGTTTTGTTCACTGTGTGCTCGCTAACTGTTACATCCACCAAAGAAACAAAACCGCCACCAGTGTTAGTCATATTAGTGTAATAATTTTCTTCAACAAGCACATCATCTATATATACATCTAAAATAGCATTTATGTTTTTCATGTTCTTGACTTCTTCAATTTCGGGAATAGCCATTGTAAACACTAATAAATTTTCATCTGAAAAAGTTTCTTTTATTTCAAACTTTTCTATTTTCTCTATGTTTACAGCAATGTTTTCCTCATCAACAGGTGTCATAAATTCTTCAACTTCTGTGTTTTGCAAAATTTCATCGTTATATGTTACCTCGTCATTTCGCAAAAAACCAATAATGCCACTCATAAAAGGTATACTTTCAGCAAAAACTGGGTTTGCATATGATAACGAAACAAGCAAAATAAAACACGCTGCCATACTAGCAAAAAATTTTGCCATTACAAAAGGTATTGTATTTTTTACAGAGTGCCTTTTAACTTCACCACGTTTAATTGCACTGAGTGTATCTTGCCATTTTACTTCTACTATTTCAGGTATTTTATCGTTGCTATAACTATTAATTAACTTTTTCATTTAAAGCGCCTCCCTTAACTCATTATTATAATTTCTTTTTACAACTGCTCGCCCACGAGATAAACGGGATTTCACCGTCCCCTCTTTTATATCAAGTATTTGTGCTATTTCTTTAACAGAAAACTCTAGCACATAATATAAATTCAAAACCACTTTATACTCGGCTCTTACGTTATAAAAAATATCTTCGGTACTATCTTTTAATGTGGTATCCTCATATACAATTTCAGCGGTAAGCTCTGTGCTTATTGTTTTTTTATTTGCACTAATAATATCATTGCATTTATTTATAAGTATGCGTGTTAGCCACGTTTTAAAATATTTTTCGTTTTTTAATTTGCCTATGTTTTTATATGCTGAAAGTAAAGTTTCTTGCATTGCATCTGCAATATCTTCCTCATTATTTAAAATAGCTTTTGCGGCTTTATATAACGCTAGTTTATTTTGCTGCATTAACTCAACAAAGGCATCATCGTTGCCTTTTTTTGCACATTTAACTAAATTTACATCCATTTGCTAACCTCCTTGAACATCAATATTTTTATTTTACCCCACGGAGTATTGTAATTACAACTATTAGACCATAACAATAGCGCTTTGGTTCCCACAAAAACATATTTAAACAAAAATAATGTGAATTAAAACTGTTTTCAGAGTAACAAAGCTCAAAAACCCTTGCCATTTTATAAAAAAAGCATTATAATGAAGTGTCGAACAAAAAACCGTTTTTCTGTATCATTTCATTCGTGGTACAGACTGAAAGGAAAAACAATGAATCAAAATAATTACTACATCACCACGCCCATTTACTACCCTAGTGATAAATTGCACATAGGTCACAGTTACACAACTGTTGCGTGTGACGCACTTGCACGCTTTAAACGAATGCAGGGTTATAACGTGATGTTTCTAACTGGCACTGATGAACACGGCCAAAAAATTGAAGATAAAGCAACTGCTAAAGGTGTTACACCACAGGCTTATGTTGACGAAATTGTTGCTGGCATAAAAGAACTTTGGAAGTTGATGGATATAGACTATGACCGTTTTATACGCACAACTGATGAATGTCACGTTGAATCTTGCCAAAAGATTTTTACAAGACTTTTTGAACAAGGCGATATTTACAAAGGCGAGTACTCTGGCCATTACTGCAAACCATGCGAAAGTTTTTGGACAGATAGCCAACTTGCTGAGGGTAAATGCCCTGAGTGTGGCCGTGATGTTTATGTTGCTAACGAAGAAGCTTATTTCTTTAAAAGCAGCAAATATGCAGAGCGCCTTTTAAAACTTTACGAGGAAAACCCACAGTTTATTCAACCTGAAAGCCGTAAAAACGAGATGATAGCCTTTATTAAACAAGGTTTACAAGATACTTGTGTTTCACGTACATCTGTTAAATGGGGCATACCCGTACCATTTGATACCAAACACACAATGTATGTTTGGGTAGATGCGCTTTCTAACTATATTTCTGCACTTGGCTACGAAAACGAGAGTTTTAACGATTACGATACTTTTTGGCCTGCCAGCGTACACATGGTTGGTAAAGAAATTTTACGTTTCCACACTATTTTATGGCCATCTATGTTAATGGCATTAGATTTACCTTTGCCACATCAAGTTTTTGGTCATGGTTGGCTATTATTAAATGGTGGCAAAATGTCAAAATCCGTAGGCAATGTTGTTGACCCTGTTATACTTTGCGACCGCTATGGCGTTGACTCAATACGCTACTTTTTATTGCGTGAGATACCATTTGGTAATGACGGCATGTTTACAAATGAAGCACTAATAACACGCATTAATAGTGATTTAGCAAACGACCTTGGCAACTTACTTTCACGTACAGTTGCAATGTGTGAAAAATATTTTAATGGTACAGTACGTAACATCGCAGGCTGTGAAGAAAATGACAAAGAACTTGAAACCATGATGAACGAACTTTTAAATAAAGTTACAACTGAAATGGAAAAACTAACTATACCACAAGCTTTAATGGATATTTTTGCACTAATACAGCGTGCAAACAAATACATTGATGAAACTGCGCCTTGGATACTTGCAAAAGACCAAGCAAATAACGACCGCCTTGAAAGTGTGCTTTATCACTTATGTGAGGCTTTGCGCCATGCTGGTGTTTTGCTAAATGCATTTTTACCAAATACTGCACCAAAACTTATGCAGCAACTTGGACTTGCCAATAATAATATAATTTTTGATGAACTTGGCTATGGTAAACAAAACAGCTACACGGTGCACAAAGGTGAGGCACTTTTCCCACGTATTGATGTTGCAAAAGAAATTGCATTATTAAAAGAAGAGGACGAAAAACGCAAAGCCGAAGCACTAGCACAAAGTGCTCAAAGTGCACCACAACAAGCTGATGAAGTGATTGAACTTGAGCATTTACCTGAAATAACCTTTGATGAATTTGCTAAAGTTGAAATGCGTGTTGCTAAAATTAAAAACTGCGAAAATATAAAAGAAAGCAAAAAGCTTTTGCTTTTAACTGTTTTTGATGGTGAACGTGAACGCACTATTTTATCTGGTATTGCTAAATGGTATAAAGCAGAGGACTTAATTGGCAAAAACGTTGGTATTGTTGCAAACTTAGCACCACGCCCAATGATGAAAGGTAAATACGTTAGCGAGGGCATGGTTATGGCTGCTGACACTGACAATGGCGGTGCATCTGTTGTGTTCTTCCCTGATGAAGTTAAACCTGGCAGTGGTATCCACTAAGGAGATATAATGCAATATCCAATTTTTGATACACACTCACACTATACCTCAACTGCTTTTGATAAAGATAGGCACGAAGTTTTGCAAAGCTTGCCACAAAAAGGTGTTGTTGGTATTTGTGAGCAAACTACCGGCTGGGAAGATGCAACCGCTTGCCTTGAACTTGCAAAACAATACCCTTTTGTTTATGCGGCTATTGGCATACACCCACAAAGCCTAACCCCCGCAGAAGAATGTGGTACTTATGGTGCAAGTGCAACCATAACACGCTACGGTGGCGATTGGCAAAAGGAGCTTGATGACTTAAAGCTTTTATGCGATAACCCAAAAGTTGTTGCCATTGGAGAATGCGGACTTGACTATTACTGGCCAATACCAAAGGAAGCACAGAATGCAATGTTTGAGGAGCATATTAAAATGGCAATTGAGATGGACAAACCACTCATTGTACATGATAGAGAAGCACACGCAGATACTTATGCACTTTTAAAAAAATACAAACCCAAAGGCATTTTGCATTGTTATTCTGGCAGTGCTGAGGATGCAATATGGCTTGCAAAGCAAGGTATGTTTTTAGGTTTTGGTGGCACATGTACTTTTAAAAATGCACGCAAGACAAGAGAAGCTATAGAGGCTTTGCCACTTGATGCAATTGTACTTGAAACGGATTGCCCTTACTTAACGCCTGAACCTTTTAGAGGCAAGCGTAATGATTCAGCGTTGATATCTCATATTGGCGAAAAAATAGCTGAGGTTAAAAACCTTTCACCAAAAGAGGTTTTTGAAACCACAACACAAAATGCAAAAACTATTTTTAAACTTTAATATAAAAGAATAAATGCACAAAAAAAATTTTACTTGCAATTTAATGCTCACTAATGATTTTTTAACAAAAAGTATTTTTAAACAAACTGTTTTTTAACAAACAAATATACAAAAAGTTTATTAAAATTTGCTTTATAGCGATTATTTAATAATAACAACAACACAAACAAGGAGAAATATTATGAAAGCTCGTATACCAACACACCGTGAATTCCACATTAAATTTCCTGATGATATGCCAGAAGTAACTGTAAACGAAGGCTGGGCAAAGCTAGAAGGTATTATGGACGAATTTAAAAAATCTCATAATGGCGAAAGTATTTATCACCCAGAATTTATTGAAGCTTGTGAGCCTGGCGTTAAAGCTTTGCAAGAAGAATATAAATTTGAATACGAAATTGCAACCGTTAGATAGTTTGCAATAAGTATAAATTGTTCAAAATATACTTTTAGTATTTTGTGCATTTCATTACAGCAATAAATAATAAACACTGTTTAAAGTTTAATTGAACTTTAAACAGTGTTTTTTTATTTGTAAATATGTGGCATTTGGGATTTAGATAAATCCCCTGCAACAAAGCAAGATTGATACACTTCGTACCTAAAATTATTTAACACTTCATATATTTCGTTGTATAAATCTTGATTTTCAAAAATGATTTTTGTTGCAACTGGGCAGTAGCGTGTTTCGATTTGAGAAAGCAAATCTTCACGCATATCTTCAAGCGTTTTTTTACTTGCATAGCTACGACCCACACTATCAGTTGCAGCATCTATTGAATCTGCAATTGTAATTATATCTATAATTTGTTTCACTGGAGATTTTAAATTATCAAAATTTGGTGGATAACCAAATTTGCCATCAAAACTTTTATGGTGACCAACTGCAACATCAGCAAAATAATCAAAGATATCTATTTTATCGTCAACTAATTGTTCGCCCATTGATATTGTGCCTTCTATCTCTATTGTATGAAAATTTTCAGCACGTGCGGAATTAATAAAACCCGAGGCTTTTGGTGAGTGCTGTTTTATAATTTCAAATTCTCTATCATTTAGGCGCCTAACATAAAATGATACTAAGTGCGTATATGATATTTTACCTACATCATGCACAAGCCCTGAATACCAAACAAAACGCAAAATGCTTAAATAACTATTTTTTACATCTCTAACAGTATTAATATCTGGTAAACCGATAAAGTAATCTGGGCAGTGCTCTAGCATATATTTTGTAATTACAAACGCTATTTTAGCTACCATAACAGAGTGAGCATATGTTGGTGGGTGGCGAAAAACTGTTAACGATAATAAAAGTTTTACATACTCAAGGTCGTCATAATAACCCTTACTTCCCGATGCAAAGTTAGTAACAAAAGTTGCTACATGTGCACGCGATAAACTATCTGGTATTTTTTTTGTATACGCAAAAACTTCTCCAGTAATCTTTTTTGCCTTTTCTAGTTTTTGCTCTTTTGAACATTCTTCACTAGGCATTAATTTTAAATAATGCAAGTATAAAGCAGATATATGCAATTTTTTATATAAATCATCGTATGTATAATCATCATCTGCTTGTATATATATATTAAATAAAAAGTCTACAAGTTCCTTTATTGTTATAATACCATTATAGTATCTTGCTGCATATAAATTGTAAATATATTTTAAATCTACTGAGGTATAATCATTTGTTTGTATAGCCGTTTTTTTCAAATAGCTATCATACATATACTCTGCTGAATATAATAATCGTGCTTTGTATTCTGCATTAACAGTTTTTGAACTTGCACTACGTAAAACACTAATAGTTGTTGAACAAAGATTCTCGTACATATTATTAAAATATGCACATATAGGAAATTCAGGATTTAAACGTTGCGCTGTATTTTCCCAAAAATCTTTTGCTTTGTCGTATCTTCTATATGTTTCGTTTATTTCGCTACCTTCAACACTAATATAATAGTTACCATATGCACGACAAATTAATTTGCGTGTTTCGCAATCAAATTCTTCATATCTATTTGAAAAATCCATTACTTTTTGATAACATTCTCCCATTGCAATTCTAAAAGTAGATCTATCTAAATAAAAAAGAGCTAAACCTTTATAAAACATATTTCGTATAAATAAAGGTTCATCATTTATTTTTTGTGCATACACGGTTAACGCATGGCGTATATCATAGCAAAGCCCTGTATCAACACTTTCTCTATAACCTGATAATTTTTCTGCAAATTCTTCTAAATGAACTGCATCTGTTTCAGTAATGCTTAATGGGTCTTTTAAAAAAGGCGTAACATATTCATCAATTAAATCATTTGTAACTTTAATAATTTTGCGAATTTCTACACTATGTAACTCTAATAGCTCCTGAACATTTTCACGCGTTATACCTTTTTGTGGCGCAAACTGTTTAGAAGCTAATTCTGAAAACTTAATTTCATATTCTATTATTTTTTCAAATTCTTTAATCATAATATTTAATCACATAAACTCATGCATTAATGAACAGCGTTTACACACATTATCACTATTTTAAGTATACCACAAAAAATCTTACTTGTGAATATCCTACGCTCTTAGTTTAAAAATTTTCTTAAATTCGTAATTTTATAAACCTTTTCTTAAACGAACAGGTATTTTTTTAATTGCTGTCAAATTATAAAAAATCTATATCCGTTTGTTTTTCTTCTATCCATTTTTCTAAATTTAATGCTATATCTTTTATCGTTCCAGCTTTAAAAGGTGATTTCAAATTTACAGCTTTAATTAAATCAACAAAAGTTTTATTACCAAAATATTCTACAAAACACAAATATAACTCAAATGCTTTTTTTTCATCTTTGCAAAATTCATCAAAAAATTGCAAAGCCATCATCTGTGAAAGTGCATAGTCAATATAATAAAATGGTTTTCGATAAATATGCACTTGGCGCTGCCAACCTCCGCCTTGAGCGTAAAATGGTATATCATCATAATCCATATGAGGTCTAAATTTCCGCTCTATTTCCAACCATTTTTCATCACGCATTTGTGGTGTCATATCTGGGTTCAAATAAATTTCTTTTTGAAACTCATCTACTTGGCAAGCATATGGTATAAAAATTAATGCGTCCTCTGCGTGAGATAAGGTATATTTTTTTGCATCTTGTTTAAAAAACAACTCATACCAAGGTGTTGCCAAAAATTCCATTGCCATAGCATGTGTTTCTGATATTTCCATTGCAGGCGAGGCAATTTGCTTGGCTTTTGCGTTTGCCGTGTACCTAGCAAATGCGTGTCCTGCCTCGTGTGTTAATACATATGCATCTGTACTTGTGCCATTAAAATTTGCAAAAATAAATGGGTAATTATATTTCTCCAAGTAAGAGCAAAACCCTCCTGATATTTTTCCCACTTTAGGGTATAAATCATATAGTTCATTTTGTGTAAGCATTTCAATAAATTCTGCGGTTTGTGGCGACATTTCATTATACATTTTTTTTAAAGCATCAATAATTTCATCTCCCGAAATTTGCAATTTAGCTGAACCATCTTTAAAAGTTAGTTGTAAATCATGAAATTTTATAGCCTCTAAACCTAAACGCTCACATCTATTTTTTTGTATATTGCTAGCTATTGGCACTATATCTTCAAGCACTTGTTTTTTAAAAACAGAAATATCGTTTACATTATAACAAATCCTGCGCATATTCATATATGCAAGTTCGACATAACTTTTAAAGCCTAGTTTTTTTGCCTGCTGTGCTCTATTTTTTACAAGTTTATCAAATATATCATCAAGCTGTGGTTTTATTGCTAAGTAACACTCACCCTCTGCTATATATGCTTTTTTTCTAATATTTCTATCTACACTTTCTTTAAAAGGCGCTAGCGAATTTAAAGGCATAGTTTCACCATTAAACTCAACTGTCAATTTAGATAGTGCTGCATTATACTCTTGCACTAAGTTTTTTTCCTCTAAAATATCACTTGCTATTAGCTCTGATTGACATTTCACAGAAAATTCCAAATTAATCATTGTTACGTAGCCTAATTTATCTGTTAATTCCTCTCTATATGGGTTACTTAAAATTAACTTTGTTAATTTGCTATATTCATTAAGTGATGAAATATAGTATTTTTGCAAATGCTTAAATTCTTCTTTATAAAATTCGTCATTAATATTAATAAGTCCACGCAACCGCGCAAGATTATAATAAAACTCATACTCTTTATATAAGTCATGAACTTTTAAGTATATTTCAAATTGTTCATCTGCACTTTTTGCATTAGCAAAACTATTTGTTTCATGTTTTAAATCATTTAAAAATTTTTCACTATCAGGCCTGATATATTCCATTTCGCAAAATTTCATCTTAATCACCTATTATCACAAATTTAGATTTTATAATCCAAATATATGTGCTACACCTATATAAATCAATGTTATAATAATTACTAGTGGCATAAAAGTTATAAAAGCAGCTATAAGCATAGCCGTTAAATCACCTTTTTCTAATTCAATATTATCATAATGCTCATCTAATTCTTTCTTTGATTTTTCTTTTAAAAATTTGGAGTTAAATTTATCAAACCAAATCATTATACACCACCTGTATTTTTGTTTGCTCTGTGACACGCTACAAAATGCCCTTTTGAAACTTCACATAGCATTGGTGTTTCATTTTTACATTTTTCAGTTTTATACTTGCATCTTGTGTGAAATTTACATCCACTAGGTGGGTTTATGGGACTTGGCGTTTCACCCTCTAGCAAAACATTTTGTTTTTCTTTTATAGCATTTTGTTCTATTGTTGGTATTGCTCCTAAAAGTGCTTGGGTGTAAGGATGCAAGGCATTATTAAAAATTATTTCAGTTTCTGCAAGCTCTACAATATTACCAAGATACATAACGCCAATTCTATCAGATAAAAATCGTACAACGCTTAAATCATGAGAAATAAAAAGATATGTCAAATTATTTTTTTCTTTTAAATCTAGCAGTAAATTTATTATTTGTGATTGTATTGAAACATCTAAAGTCGAAACGCACTCATCGCATACTACAAATTTGGGCTCTAGTGCAAGTGCCCTTGCTATGCCTATGCGCTGACGTTGCCCACCAGAAAACTGGTGAGGGTATTTGTGTAACATATGTTTTTGTAAACCACATTTTTCCATCACTTCCAAGGTATATTGTTCTAATTCTTTGCTACCATTTTTATAAAGCCCATGCATAGCAACTGCCTCAGATATTAATTTGCCTACGGTAAAACGTGGGTTAAGTGATGCATACGGATCCTGAAAAACAATTTGCAACTCCTTACGCAATTTACGCATTTCTTCTTTAGCTAATTTATTTAAATATTTTTTGTTGTAAATTATATTACCTGATGTTTGACTATTTAGTTGCAAAATAAGTTTACCCAAAGTGGATTTCCCACAGCCAGATTCGCCCACTAGCCCAAAAGTCTCGTTTTCATAAATATCAAAACTTATGCCGTCTACAGCTTTAACATATTTGCGCTTTTTCCAAAAATCCAAGTTTTTTTTAAGAGGAAAATGCATTTTCACATCATCTAAGTGGATAAGCACCTTTTTTTCACTCATGCCCACACCTCATTATATTAGGATAAAAACAGCGCACGCTATGTGTATCACTAAGTTTTGTTAACGCTGGTTCTTCACTTGTGCATTTTTGTGTTACAAACTTGCAGCGTGGTGCAAATTTACAACCAATTGGCAATTTAAAAGGTTCTGGCACATTGCCTGGTATAGCCTCAAGACGCTTATTATTTAAGTTTGCAACCGAGGGTATGCTATTTAACAAGGCTTTTGTATATGGGTGTGCATATTCTGTTCTTTCATCAAAAATCACTGATTTTGGAGCTAGTTCTACAACTTGTCCACAATATAAAACAGCTATTTCGTCAGCTATTTCGTTAATAACAGCTAAATCATGCGTTATAAACATTATTGATGTGCCTCTTTGTGATTTAAGATTATTCATTAAATGTAAAATTTGTGCTTGTATTGTTACATCTAGCGCAGTTGTTGGCTCATCTGCAATTAAAAGTTTAGGATTGCATGCAAGTGCTATTGCTATCATAACTCTTTGACGCATACCTCCAGAAAGTTCATGTGGATAGCGTTTTGCCATGCTTTCGGCATTTGGTATTTTTACACTTTGTAACATCTCTATTGCTTTTTGTTTTGCTGCTTTTTTACTTAATTTTTGATGTAAAACAAGTGTTTCTGTAATTTGGCGCTCTATAGTAAACACAGGGTTTAAACTTGTCATCGGCTCCTGAAATATCATCGAAATATCGTTTCCACGTATATTTTGTAAGTTTTTTTCAGATAAATCTGATAAATTTTTGTTGTTAAAAATTATCTCTCCACTATTAATATATTGGTTTTTATTAAATAATTTTAAAATGCTCATTGCGGTTTGGCTTTTACCCGAACCGCTCTCACCTATTACACCTAGTGTTTCACCCTCTTTAATCGTAAGTGATACACCATTAACCGCTTTAACTATACCACGTTTTGTGTTGAAATAAGTGTGCAAATCTTTTATTTCAAGTATATTATTCATATTTACCGCCTCATTCGTCAGATTTTGGATCCATCGCTTCACGCAGTGCATCGCCTACTAAATTAACGCTCAAAGTTGTAACAATAACAAATAATGCGGGTATTAACCAGCGCCACCAGTAAAACTCAATAACCGCTATATCTTGTGCTGAATTAAGCATATTACCCCATGATGGTATAGGCTCGGCAATGCCAAATCCAAGAAAAGATAATGATGCCTCTGAAAGCAAAGAAGAGGCATAACTAAGCGTCAAACTAACTATTATCATATTAAAAATATTTGGCAGTATATGTCGCCACATAATAGTACTATTGCGCAAACCAAGTGCACGTGCTGCAAGAACAAAATCTTTTTCTCGCTCAAGTAAAAGTTGTGCACGAATAAACCTCGCGAGTGACATCCACCCTAGCAAACCTAAAATTATCATTATAAGATACATTTTTTGTGATTGCGATAGTGAAAAACCTATTGCATATGATAATGTTACCGCTATAGGTAAAAAAGGTATGGCGGAAAAAACATCTGTTATACGCATAAGTACGTGATCTACCCAACCGCCAAAATAACCAGCACTTAGACCAACAAACAAAGCAATAATTGTTGCGATAACTACGGCTAAAGCACCAACTGTTAACGAAATTCTGCCACCATGTATAATCCTTGTAAAAATATCACGCCCATATTCATCCGAGCCAAAAGCATAACCCTTGTTGCCCCATGCTGTAATATTATGGTTATCGTCAATTGCATAAAACTGAAAATAATCTGCAAAAACAGTTGTTGTTTGCATTGCATCTTTTGGTATGTTTAGCTGTGAATAATTATCAGCGCCCCATATAGTAAGTTTGCCACTTTCAGAAAGTGCTATAAAATTGCGATAGCCAGCATACACAGATGAAATTTTTTCATCAAATTGTGGTACTTTTGATAGTTCATCTTGTGAGCTACCCCAACTATATACGTTACCCTCATCATCAATTGCTAATACGTTGCGGTTTGTGGCCGCTATATCGACAACATGTATGCTACCATTTGTTAATTCTTCTGGCACGAGCGTTGCAAACTCTGTACCTCTATCTCCAATTATCGCAATAGTTCCATCATCTAAAAGTGCTACTATATTATTATCAGCGCCTGCAAATTTTATTATGCGACCTTGGATTTTTGATGATATAAGCAAATTACTTTTTGCACTTGTGCTTCCCCACAAATATAACTCACCATCTGTACCCAACACAGCTGTCCACTGTGATAACGCTCGCATTTGTTTTATTCCAGTTTCTAAGTTTTTAAAAGTATTTGTAACACTTGATGGAATATCCAATTGCCCGCTGCCTTTGTAACCCCATGTATAAAAATTGCCATTTTCATCTACTGCTGTTATGTGATTGCCACCAGTAGCTATATCAATAATTTTGTTTTCTTTAACCTCTTGTGGTACATCAAATATATAATCTGATACATTTTTTTGCTCTTTATTAGATTCTGTACCCCAGATATAAAATTTTCCGTTTTCATCTATTGCGACACTAAAAGAAATACCAGAAGATATTTTAACTATGCTTTTTTCTTCTAACTCGCTCGGAAAATCAAGATAATTAACGCTAGGCGGTAAATTAGCATGTGTTAGCTCTGTGTAATTTTGATTTAAAGGTATAAGTACTGAGCCCAAAAAACAAAAAACAAAAACTGCTATAAATGCCAATGCGCCTAAAACAGCCAGCTTGCTTTTCAATAATTTGTCAAAAACAACACGCATAGGTGTTTTTATAATTTCTTGCTCGTAGCTACTAAAACTCGAACCATCACCTAAAAAAGCCCTTTTTAAAAGAGCTAATATAGATGAAAAAAAATTATTCTTATTTGACTTATTATCTTGCATTATATAAACCTTCGTTTTTTAAAGCTTAATTAATATTTTAACTCAATTTAATTCTTGGGTCTACAAGAGCATAAACAATATCTGCAACTAGCACTGAAACAAGGCTAATTACAGCGTAAAACAAGTTTAGTGTAACAACAACCTGATTATCTCTGTTGTTTATAGCTGTTATAATAAGGCTACCTATGCCGTTATAACCAAACACATTTTCAATAATTGCTGAGCCAGCAAAAAGAGAAAACAATGTACCAACAACTATATATGAAACAGGTATCAATGCATTACGAAATGCATGGGAATATATGATAACTTTTTGCGCTAACCCCTTTGCGCGTGCTGTGCGTATATAATCTTGGCTTAAGGCATCAATCATTGCATTGCGTACATATCTTATAGCACCAGCTACGCTAACTATAGTTAGCGTTATAGTTGGTAGCGCAAGTGTGCGTAGCCATTCAAAAGTTAAATCCTTACCGCTTAAAAGTGTAGTGTTTGGCATACCACCCATAGGCAACCATTTAAGATTAACTGCAAATATATATATCAGCGAAATAGCCAAAAAGAACGCTGGTATTGAGTAAGTAATAAGTGAAAAAACTTGCCAAGCATTATCAAAAACAGAAAAACGTTTTGTTGCACATTTAATGCCTACTGGTATAGCTATAAACAAGTATAAAAAGTTCACCGATATATTTAAAATCATAGTATTTCTAAGTGGTTCTTCTATAACTAAAACAACTGGGCGGTTTGTGTTTGAATAACCAAATTCACTCTCAAATATGCTAGTTATCCATGATACATACTGCACAGCTATGTTATCACCAAGGCCTAGTTTTTCATACATTGCATCATATGCGGTTTGATATTGTTCTGGTGTTAAGTCTTCTGGTAACATCAAGCTCACAGGGTCACCTGGCATAATTTTAACTATTCCAAATATTATAACAGAAACTAAAAAAACAACAGGGAGCAACACAAGTATACGTTTTAAAATATATCTTATCATGTTGTCCCCCTGTTTAATAATTTTACTTTAATTAAAAAATACAAAAACGGTTGAAACTAATTATTTTTCAGTTTTAGTTATTTTGCAAATAAGACTTTCGTAACCTGCATATGCTGTTGTATCAAAATTATCTACATTATTATGCACTACATCAAAGTACTCGTTTGAGTAAAGTGGTATTTGCGGTAAAATTTCGTTCCAACGCACTTGATAATCATACCAAGCTTGCAAGTAACCATCTTTATTGTCTGGTTCCATTGTGCGCATAGTAATAATTAGCTCGTCTAGTTCTGCATCGCTCAACTGAGGTTTATTTATTGATGTTCCTAAGAAATCAGAGTGCCATGTATAATACCTATCAAAAACAGACGAAAAATTGGTTGCTAAGTTAAATGTATTGTAAATACGCGCATCACCCTCTAATTCGTACGCATTATAATAATTTTCAAGCACAGCATTCCAATCGCTTTTTTCTAGGTTAAAATCTATACCAGCAAGTGGTGCGTTAGCTACATATTGAATTTCAATTATATCTGTTAGCACGTTGTTTGATTGGCCTAGGTGATTTATAACTAGTGGCTCTCCATTTGCATTATGGCGCAAGTATGTGCCATCTTCCATCGCTTTGCTTGCATCAAAAGCAGTTGTTCCATCCGCTTCAAATGTCCATTCTGTTTTATCAAGATATGTATTTGCTGCATTTATATTAAACGAAATCGGTATAAGATCTTCTTGTAAATCTGCACCTAGCTCTTGGTACATCCATTGTCCTATACCATATTCGCTATTAACTGTTGTGCCATAGCTACCTAAAACATAATCAACAACAGCATTTCTATCTATCAGCGAAGCTAATGCCCAGCGTACATTTACGTCAGCTGTTGGACCAACATCGCACATCATTGCAAGATATCCATACCCAGAGCGTGCAAATGATTGCAATTGCACCGCATCAGAAGCCTTAGCTGCCTCAATTTTTTCAGGCTCAACTATACCTTCTACAACATCTATTTGGCCATTAATTACCCATTCAACTGCTGTTTCTAGTGGTATTGCAGTTTGTACAACATATTCTAAAGTAGGAACATTACCCTCATCATCACCTTTAAAATATTCGTTGCGCTGTAAAGTTACAGTTTGATTTTCAAATGAAACAAAGCTATATGGACCACATGTAACGCTTGGTGCATAGCGTTCGGTGCTTGCTATGCGTGTACAATTTGTTAGTAAATCACCTTCTGCAAAGACTAAGCTTGTGCCTTCTTCAGTGCTAACAATCTCACATGATGGCAAGTATGAATCAAAGTGTATAGGTGATGCTGTAGCGTGTAGATTTTCCCAATAATATGGTAAATTTTCCGCTGAAACAGTTAAAGAAAAAGAAAGCTCATCTATAAGTTGCACACCGCTAAAAACATCAGTAGTGCCCTCGTTATATTCAGTAAATCCCACTAAACCGTCTTGACCTGCTGATGAAGCGCCAGCCTCTGCCCATTCTGGTGAAGAATACCACATAGCACTTGCTATATAATCCTTAGCTGTAATATTTTCTCCATTATTCCAAAACAAATCGTCATGCAAGACATATGTAAATGTTTTGTTTCCAGCATCATCTGTTACAGTTTCAACACTTGCTACAACCGTATTGTTTAAAAGAATTTCACCTTCTTCGGTTATAACATGTGTATCCATGTAGCCAGCAATTAATGTTTTCACGGATAAATCATAAGCATTGTTACCAAAACCACTAATAAAATCTCCGCTCATTTCTTGAACACCAACCATTAAAGTATCCATTGGCACTTGCGATTTATTATCAGTAGTAGTTTGTACTTGTTCACTTTGAGAAGAAGAGCTACTTTCAGCAGTAGCATCCACACTTGATGCTACACTAGTATCAGCACAGCCCATAAACATTGCAAATACTATTAACAGTGATAAATAAAATTTTAACTTTTTCATACTAAACACTCCATTCTTATTTAGTTATAAAATTCTAAATATTAAACGCCAGATGTTAATTTATTATAAATAAAACATAAACATTTAGACACTATTTTAATTCTATCACATAAATGTGTTAATGTAAACACACTTGTAGTAAGTTTTATTTTTAACAATAAAAATCACAAAAATGCATTATTTTTTCAAATTATTAGATTTGTTTTTAAGGCATTTCGCCAAACGTAAACACAGTTTACTGTTTTAACACAAATAAAAAACGCATGTAACCAATACATGCGTTTTTGTAAAGTATATTTATGCGGCTTCGCTAGATGAACTATCTGCGTTTTCTTCATCTTCAGATGTTTCGCTTGATGAGCTATCTGCGCTTCCTTCATCTTCAGATGTTTCGCTTGATGAGCTATCTGCGCTTTCTTCATCTTCAGATGCTTCACTAGATGAACTATCTGCGCTTTCTTCGTCTTCAGATGCTTCGCTTTCTGTTGTTTCTTGGGTATCTGCGCTTTCACTGCTAGAGCTATCGTCAGCGAGGTCTTCCAAAACATATGTTTCAAAATCTTCTAACGGTGCTGTTGTCGCTTGTGGTTCAGGAGTTGTCGCTGGTGCTGTCGCAACCATATCACTTTCTACAAGGCCAGTTAAATACCATGTACCATCTGTGCTCTCAAAAACATAATCCATATATTTGCTAGGTTCTTGTGGAGTATTTGTTGGTACAAAGCTACCATCTGTATATGTTGAAATATAACCTACTGTTACGTACAATTTACTATCTTTCTTTGTTAGTTTTTCAACTACTGGAGTATAGCGCCCGACCATACTTGTAACTGGTATATAGTAACTTAAAAGCGTTTCATCATAAATCAATGTCATACCTTCCATCTCGAAGGTTTTGTGCGTTAGTTGAAATTCAGGGCCAAATATTTTTGCTAAATATGCATCAACTTCTACAGATGGCAAAAGCACTTGATCTGTTACGGGATCACGGCTATAATTTGTTAGAGCATCTTCTGTTTGTAAAATGTCATATAAAGTTCCCCAAACCGCTGCTGAACGAACAGTTGTATCTTGTATATTTTCTGCACCTTCAAAAGGTAATGGGTCAAACATAACAAGCCCCGCAAGTTTATCGGCATATTCTAAACGTTCATCTGTATCGTCTAGTAAAATATTTATACCGCCTACGATAGACCAAAAAACTGATGTGATACCTATAAATATTAGCACAGTTAGCACAAGGCCTATTAGTTGGCGCATTCTTCGGCGACGGTTGCGCATATGTTCTGCTTTAGAAATTTTTTCCATATTGTGGATTCTCCTTTTATGAAAGGCATAATACCTCATGTTATTTAAAGATTATACCACAAAATTTTATATATTGCAAAAAATACAAGGTGGATTTTTTGTGAAAATATCTTTTTAATAATTATTCTTTGCCAATTTAAGGTTTTTTAAGGTTTTTTTAATATTTTATAACCTTGAAATCTACATTTAAATAGCTTTTCAAAAAAATAAAACTGTGATATACTTAAACGATATTTGATACATTATACAAGGAGCAATACTTTATGATTAGTTTTACCAATGATTATAGCGAGGGTTGTCACCCACTTATACTTGAAGCAATGACAAAAACCAACACAGATATAAATACAGGTTATTCACTAGATAAACACAGCAATAACGCACGCAAGTTGATAAAAACCGCTTGCAATTGCCCAAACGCAGATGTGCATTTTTTAGTAGGTGGCACGCAAACAAACCTAACTGTAATTTCTACATTTTTGCGCAGTTTCGAGGCTGTTATATCTGCTGAAACTGGGCATATTTGCGTACATGAAACAGGTGCAATTGAAGCAACAGGGCACAAGTGTATCGCATGCCCAAGTACTGATGGCAAACTTACCTCTGACATGATTTACACAGCAGTAACAACACATGATAACGAGCACATGGTTTTACCAAAAATGGTATATATTAGCAACACCACCGAAATGGGCACTTGCTACACAACAGCCGAATTAAAAACTTTGCGCGCTGTTTGCGACGAACTTGGATTATTGTTATTTTTAGACGGTGCACGTTTTGGTAGTGCACTTGCTGCTGGAACTATGACATTTGCTGATCTTGGTAAATTATGCGACGTTTTTTACATAGGAGGCACTAAAAACGGTGCACTTATGGGTGAGGCCTTAGTAATAGTTAACCCTGCGCTACAAAGCAATTTTAGATACTCAATAAAACAACATGGTGGTTTATTAGCAAAAGGCTGGTTACTAGGTATACAATTTGAAACACTAATGCAAAATAATTTATATTTAGAACTTGCCACACATGCTAATAACCTTGCTTTAAAGTTAAAAAAAGGAATTGCCTCGCTTGGTTACAGTTTTAGTGCGGATAGTATTTCAAACCAGCAATTTCCAATTTTACCAGATGAAATTGCAGACATAATTGCAAAAAAATATGGCGCTATGTTTATAGCAAAACATGGCACAACACATAGTGAAATGCGCCTTGTAACAAGCTGGGCCACAAAAGAAAGCTCTATTGATATTTTTCTTGCAGATTTAAAAGAGCTAACTAAATAAATGATTATATTTTTAGATACAACACATTTGTAAATAAATACCGCCAATGCGTGTTTACAACACACATTAGCGGTATTTTATATTACTTATATTTAAAATACATTTATTAATTTAATTAATACCTATATAACCTCAAAAGTTACTGCTGTGTACCCACAACATTTTTTGCCCAAAAACCATTTTTAAACATAGGTATAGCTATTAGAACTTTTGCACATTCAGCTGTTTGAACAAGTATGTAACAGTGTAAAATAGGTAGCGATGTATAGCGACACAAATAAAACGAAAGTGGCACAAGCACAACCATGCTATAAACACAATCAAAAAAGAAAGTTATTATTGTTTTGCCGCCCGAGCGGAAAACAAAATAAGAAGTATGCGCAATTGAATGCAAAGGCAAGGCTATGCCTGCAACTATCATCATTTGTGTTGCAAGCGTTCTGACTTCTGTTTCGGTGTTGTAAAGTAGAGGTACAACAAATGCACTGCCAACAATAAATAAACCTACAACCATCTGTATAACTATGTTTGCAAAGAGCAATTTGTTTGCATCATCCTTTGCTTTTTGTATGTTATTTGCACCTAAATTCCGACCTACTAAAATTGAAACAGCTGCACCCATAGAAAACATTATAACACAAAATAGTTGCCAAGTTGTACTGTTTATGCTATTTGCCGCCACAACTACAAGACCACGAGTTGCATAATTTTGTGCTACAAAAACACCACTTAACGCATATAAAACCTCGTTAATAAGCAAAGGTGAGGCCACAATTGCAACTTTTTTTAATAAATCTTCTGGCACATAAAAACTTTTATATGCCTGTGCAAAAAAAGTATATTTATCAGTATTTTTATGTGCATAAACTAAAATATAAATTAGCTCCACCCAGCGAGACACAACTGTTGCTGTTGCAGCACCTGCTACGCCAAGTTGTGGAAAACCAAAGTTACCAAAAATCAATAAGTAGTTGCCAATTAAATTTAAACCAACTGCAAGCAAACTAGCTTTCATAGGTGCTACGGTATCCCCTGTTTCACGCAAGGTGCTTGTATAAGCTTGCACTATTGAAAAAGGTATTAACCCCCATACTGCAATTTTTATATAACTAACAGCTAGCTCCAAAGTATGAGCTAAAGCCTCTGGTGTATTATTTGCCGTATCTAAAAACAAGCTAATTAATATAGCATCAAAAAACCAAAAAATAGCTATGCTAACAGTCGAACATACTACGGCAAAATACAACTTTACACGCAAGGCATATGCCATACCTTGCATATCATTTTTTCCAAAAAATTGAGCACCAAATATCGAAAGTCCCGAAACACCACCAAAAACAGCTAGATTAAAAACCAAAAACAACTGGTTTATTATAGCTACACTGTTAAGCTCTTCAGTGCCTAAAGTGCCAACCATAATATTATCAAGCAACGTAACAAAATTTGTTATACCTTGCTGTATAACCATTGGCAAAAGCAAGGCAAATAACATAGCATAAAATGCTTTATCACCTATAAACTTTTTCATTTTTTACACCCATTTTTCCCAAATTTCAGGTTTATAGCCTACTGTTGCAAACTTACCATTTCTCACAATTGGTAATTTAAATAGTTGCTGATTTTCAAACAGTTTATCTTCTTTTTGGTAATCAATCAAGCACTCTAGCAATGCAAGTGTATTTTTATCTTTGGCGTTTTCGTCAACAAGCTCCATAAAACCACCCACTGCACGTTTTACGTTATCAAACTCGCCACGGCTCATTTCCTTTTCTTTTAAATTTATACTCTGAAATTTTATGCCACGCTCTTTAAACCAGCGCTCGGCTTTTTTTGTATCAAAACTTTTCGACATACCAAAAATTTGAACATTCATAATATAACTCCATAATTAAAATTTAATTTTTAACTGATTTCTTTTTTAATAGTTGTTTCACTGGTATTTGTGCAAAAACTACTGCGCCAAAAATAAGTGCACAACCTATACTTTCATGTATAGTTAGTGTTTGGCTTAATATTAACCAACCACCCAAAGCTGCAAAAACGCTTTCCATACACATTGCGATACTTGCTATTGTTGGGTTTAAATCTTTTTGTGCTATAACTTGTAAAGTAAAAGCAACACCGCTAGATAGTATACCACAATATAAAATTGGACCAGCGTTTTCTAAAATACCTATAAGTGTTGGTGCTTCAAACAAAAATGCGCTAATAGTTGCAAATATCGCTGTAAATAAAAACTGAAAAAAACTTAAATGTATGCTATCCACTAACGGAGAAAAATGGTCAATTGCTAATATTTGCAAGCTAAATAACAAAGCACAGAGCAATAAAAATAAATCGCTAGTTTCTACGCCTTCCCAACCTTTTGTCATACATAAAAAATACAACCCGCCAACTGCAACTGCAACACAAAGCCAAATTTGCAACCCTGTGCGTTTACCAAAAAAATTACCAATTAAAGGCACGATAACTACATACATAGTTGTTATAAAACCAGCTTTTGCAGCCGAGGCGCTAAGTGTCATTGCAAATTGTTGTGATGAGCTTGCCGCAAAAAGTATAAAACCACAAACCATTCCAGCAAAAATTAAAAAGCGCATTTTGTTCTTTTTAACTGCCGGTGTTACATCTGTTTGCACTTTATTCTCTTTTTTAGCTTTTGCTTCAAAAAAAATCATAACTGGTATAAGTACTAATGCACCAAGCCAATTTCGGCTGGCTACAAAAGTAAAGGCACCGATACCGGCGCCCATACTTTGCGCTATAAAGGCAAAGCCCCATATAAGCGCTGTAAATGTAAGGATTATTGTGTTTCTTGTTTGAGTTGACATCACGCATCACCATCTTCTGCAGGTGTTTCCTCTGGTACAGCTAAACTTTCAACTGCGCCCTCCACCATCATAGTGCCATAGATATAATAACCGTATGCATCATAAGAAAAATTAATGCGATATGGTGTATTTGGGTCCAGACCAGATATAGTATAGCTATTCATCTCTTCGTTAGTATAGTAATAAATAGTGCTATCTGTAACGTATTGGGTTTCGCCATCTAACTTTTCCCAAAGGGCAACTTTAAAACTTTTCATGCCTGTTGCTTCGCCTGTTGCTTTAGCTGAAATAGTTAACGAGCCATTTGGTGCATAAAAATAATCTGTGTCACGGCTAGCTATACCATTAAACACGATATACATTAAGTCACCTTCCACAAAAGTAGTTTCAAAGCGTGCGGTGGAATCTGTGCCTTCAGGTAAGGAAATTGATTTTGTGCTTTCTGCAGCACGTGTTAGTGTATCAACTTCTTCCTCAACTTCTATACCCAAAATATCCAATATAGTTTGTTGCACATCACAACCTGTAAAAGCAAATGCCATGCACAGCACTAAGCTAATTAAAGCTATTTTTTTGATGTTTTTCATGTGATAAAACCTTTCGAGTTGCCGATAATTTAAAACGGCATATATTAAAGTTGTTCTGCTAGTTTTACGCAAACTTCATCTATTGCGTAGCAATCCTCTGGTAAATCTGTTAAACTTTTGGCTCTGTGCGCATATAAAACGCGACCATCGCCGCCGAAAATCATAGTTAAAGGCAAAAGTTGTTCTGAGCCTTTTTCAAGCACATATCCCTCGCTTTTCGCTTCGTCCATTATGCGTTTTGCAGCAAATGTCCAATCAAAAATACTTGTTGTACTTTGCACTTCAAAATAGTCATAAAGCACAGATTCTGCATCGCAAATAATAGTAAAAGGTAGCTCTGCACCTGCTAGGCGTGCAGCTATTACGTCTGGTTTAGATCGCACAACACAAGCCAGACGAGCTTTGCGCAAAGCACTATGTGTTTGCACATAAGTTTTAATATAATTACGGCTTATGGGGTGACCAAAATTTGGTAAAAACACGAGCACTAAAGGTTTTTGCCCCTCGCAAAGTTTGTAAAAATCATTTTGCGCTGTTGTAGGTGTATCGTATGTAAAATTTTGCACAACGGTGCCTGTTAATTGTTTCAATTTCAAAAAAACTTTGCCTCCCTTTATCCGATAATATATATAATTATTTTTGAATTATTAAGTTAGTATTATACATCTAAACTTCACTAATATGTTATTTTTTTAAAACAACAAAAAAATAAACCCCGCTTGGCCGTCTGCGATAAAATCAAACCTACCCTTACGGACAGGTGGGTACCCTGCCACCGCTTTCGCGCTCCCTCATCGAGCCTCTATGGTCAGCCATAGCGGGGAGGTCTGCAATCCCACGGCGGACATAAGTTCCCTATAGATGATTAGTAGGATTATATAAATCGCAACAAATCGCACCAAGCAGGGTGCATTTTTATTTGTTAGTATTGCTTATTCTTCTATTGTAAAATCGCCAACTAGACGTTTTTCAAAAAGTTTGCTAACTGCAAGTAATTCTTCATCATCAGTTACGATATCAATAAACTCGCCTTCTTCATCCTCGCCAACTTTTACAATAACAAGTGCAGCTTCTTCTGAATCATCATCTTCTTCAAAAAATTCAACAACTGCCATGTAACGTGTATCGTTATGGTCAAGTGCATCTATAACTTCAAACACAATTTCATTGCCGTCTTCATCTTGTAGTGTCATTAAATCTGGTTCCATTTCCTCTTGAGGGATATTTTCATTATTTTTTGCCATTTCGTTTGCTCCTATTCATATATCAGATATATAGATTAATGTTAATCATTATAAAAAATCGTAATTTCTATACACAATTTTCACTCTATATTTTAACCCATTTTTTTAAAATAGTCAAGACAGATACCTTTTTTTAAAAAAATTTCATCTTTTATTACTTTGCTCTAAAATAACAAAAACTCATTATTATGATATTCTATTGCTTCCTATTGAATATAGCATACTGTTAGTGCTATAATATATAGGAAATAAAAAACGACTTTCAAAATTAACCCGAAAGGATTATACATGCGCAAAATCAATCATACAATTAGCTTATTATTAACTTTAACTTTACTACTAAGCGCTTGCGGCAGTAGCGATACACCAACTGCACCAAGTGCTAAAAACATAAAACGTGATGAAATACAATCTGAAGAACTACAATTTTTATCCCCTGAAGATGGCGATACAATAGCTATTTTTGATACTTCCATGGGCGAAATATCCGCCATACTATACTTAGAACACGCACCTCAAGCGTGTGAAAATTTTATAACACTTGCCAACGAAGGCTTTTTTGATGAAACAATTTTCAGCCGTGTTTCGAGCGGATTTTGTGTGCAAGGTGGCTTTGCAACAGATGGCACAGCACATACTATTTGGGACGATAACCCATACCCTATAGAAACTACAGATGATTTGCACCATTATGCAGGTGCACTTTGTGCGCCTGTTAACGAAAATGGCCTAGCCTCTAGCCCTTTTTATTTTATGCAAAGTTTACCTGAATCTGTGCCAGAAAGCATATTAACAGAACTTGAAACACTAGGTGTTAGAGCTGAGGTTATTGAAGCTTATAAAGCGGCTGGTGGAGAGCCATACCTTGATTATACAGATACTATTTTTGGCCAAGTTTACGATGGCATGGATATAGTTGATGATATTTCTAGCGTTGCCATAGACGAAGAAGAAAAACCATTAGAAGATGTTATATTGCACAATGTAACAATAGAAATTTATAACTCAAATTAAAACAGATAAATATAAATTGCTTAGTACGAGGGTATAACTATGAGTTTTGAAGAAAGAGTATACGAAAAAGAATTTAAGCTTAATGACACTGACGACAGCATCGTTGAATATATTAGAGAGCATAAAAACCACATAATTAATCTTTCTATACAGCAAGTTGCAAGTGAACTTTTTGTTGCACCAAATACTGTTATGCGTTTGGCGAAAAAGCTTGGTTACAGCGGTTTTTCCGAGCTTAAATATTCAATTCAGAGTGAATTCCCCACTACTATTCAATCTACCGAAAACAAAACTATAACTAGCCAAATATTTGACAAACTGCCGAAAAACATAGCCAAAACTTTAGATGTTTTTCATGATGAAGATATTTTGGAAATGGTTAAAAAACTAAAAAAAGCTGAAAAAGTTTTGTTTGTAGGTGTTGGTGATTCAGTTTATTTTTGCCAATTATTTGGCCGATATTTACGATGTCTTGATAAGCGTGTAGAATTTTATGCACAGATACATGATATCGAATATAGCGCACGACAATATGGCAAGAATGATATGATAGTTTTCATTAGCGCCTCTGGGCAAACCGTGCGACTTGTAGAACTTGCAAAACAATGCAAAAAGCAAGGAACTTCACTTTATTGCATGACACATTACGGAGAAAACCCATTGAGTTTAATTTGTGATAAACAACTATGCTTTTGGGGCGAAAAGCGAATAGTAAATGGCTACAATGTAACCGATTACGTAGGTTTAATGGTTTTAATACGCATGACATGCGAATGCTTTTGGAAAGAATTTACCGATGATACATAATTGAAATGCTGTGTCGTAATTATAAAAACACATAAAAACGCAGAAGCAACCCTGCGTTAATTTGTCTATCCAAAGAATATTGCTGTATTTCGCCACAGCATATTTAAACAAAGGAGTTTATGTGAAACATATTTTTTCAATTTATTTTCTAATTATAATATCCACTTTTTTAGGCTGTGAACAGGCTATATATGCTAACGATAAAAATGAAAGCACTAATTTAAACCTTAATTCTTCAAATGAACAAGCCCTATTAACTATACAGCAAAACGAAGATTTTTTTCCTAACTTTGAAATAACTTATGAAACTATAGATAACAAAGAATTTTATAAATTCAATTTTAACGAAAGTGAACATTATTTTTTACTGAATGCTACACAAGATAAATTCACATTACATGGTAACGAGCAAAGCCTTGAACTTGATTTTTATAATATTTTTAACACGCAAACAGATAGCCATGCAATCATAACTTTACAAGATTTAACAGGTGACGATACAAATGAGCTAATATTTATAAATAGCACTGGTGGCACTGGAGCAAATGGTACCATTTTGCATATTATCGACATCGAAGACATGCAAAAATATGAAGTTACTGATTATATAACCGATGTTGCTAATCAACTAAAAATCACAGCTAAAAATTTTGTAAAAACCGATTACGGTAATAATGTAGAAGTTGAGATTATGTTAAACGACGAAATTTTTTATGCTCAAATAACACCACTTGAAGATTTACCTATTGAATATTACAACTATAAACCTGAAAACCAAGGACTTTGGCATAGTGCAGATTTAAAAAACGACAGCAATGAAATAGCTATTGAAGTTGGAATTTCACTAGAAAACCAAATGCCTAGTCAATATATTTGCATGGTTAGCGGGACACTCGCTTTTTCAAAAGAAACACAAATTTTTGAATTGAGTGAATTTTTAGAACTAGAACCTATCATTCAGAGCCTATCCAGATAAATGCACAAATAATATACACATAAAAAAAGGAGAGGGTGTAACGAAATTTTCATTTCGTCACACCCTCTTAATTTTAACACTTAATGCCTAATAATAACTTTTATGCAATTAAGCATTTACCACAAATATTAAATTTAATATTTGTCAAATTAACCTTTCATAACTTATATTCAAGTTTTTAATTGATTAATAATTCATCAATTAAGCGATTACGTAACTTATCAAAAAAATCATTATTCAAAGGATATTTTTTAAAAGTAGGTGAATATCCTATTAAGGATACAATCAACGCTTTAACATATTTTCTACCTTTTAAATCTTCTAACTTTTGCAGATATTTAATATCATCAAAGGCATCCATTTGTACTTCATTACGTATTGAACTATAAACGCTACCATCAGGAGCTGGATATACTAAAAATGGATCACCAGATTCAAAACCCATATTAGAATCCGTAACTAAATACGGATTTATTGCACAGGTAGAAAAGCGAGAGTTGTAAAAATTATAGCCCCAGTGTAAAAAACCTTTAATATCATAATAATACATCAACATGCCCATTACACGATTACGTGCAGACGGCATAGCGAAAAATCTATTAGGAACATCAATACATTGTGCACAGCAATAGTACACCCAAAGGTCAGGAACATTATTTTCAATAAAAGGCATTATGTAGTTATTTGCTGGTATAGGATTATCTATTATACCTTGTTGGTAGTACTCATAACTATTCAATGCATCCATAATTTTATATCCACGAAGCAAATCTTTAACTATATCCTTTGCTTTTATATAATTTTCAAGATGTTCTTTTGATGGTTCATCCGAAAGATGAAAACGCAAAGTTTCATTAGTGTAACCAATCTCGGTAAGAATTGCGAGTAACTGAGGTATTAACGTTTTTAAAAAGCTAGCATATTCTGGCGAGGTTGCCGAAGTATCCCAACCAAATATTTTAATTTTTTTGCCATCGACGTCTGCCATTATTTTGGGCGCATAACCTGCACCCCATTGGGTAAACAAATGTGCAAGCTCTAAATGTGTTATACCATGTCTCTTACATATTTCACACCATTTAATTAGTTTATCAAAACAAAAACTATATGTACCATCTTTTAACGTTACATCAATTAGTTGCACTGTTAATCGTTCCGAATTTTTTGCAGTGTCTATTGGTGGCGTAAATATAGGCGTGAGTATCATGTTAATGCCTGCTTTTTTTGATGCAAAACTAATATAATTTTCTACTACTTCCCAAAATTTTTCCGAAAAAACTTCGGTATTATAATAACTTGCTAAGCTATCGCAGTGCAACCACTCAGTGTGGAGTAATTTTTGTTCTCCTACACAAATATCTAGCACATCAATATCTATTTTAAAGTCACAATTATATTTTTTCACATCATTTACTGGCAAAACCTCACCAGTGCCAAAGCAATAATTTTCAGCTACTGTGGCAGATATATGCAATGTGCGTTTACCAGAAAAACCAATAGGAAAATCAACATTTATCCAAATTGCACGATATTGGCTATCAACTGGTGTTATTAAACCATCTGTTGGTAATAGTAAATCTGGGTATAAACCAGGTTGCGTGCGCAAATAATTAGCATCACGTTTTGGCCAAACTGGTAATTGACTAGGCATCAATTCAACAGTGTTCATTGCAATACTTGCATCTTGACAAAATGCATTTATCTGAAAAGGTGGTAGAAGTTCGCCATTTTCTAGCCCACTAGCAGTATACACCAATTGCAGTGAAAATCTACCACCAGACAATATTCTGAAACATGTGCTATGTAAGCTCGGTGGCCGAGTATCTGGAAAAATTTTTTCGAGTGTGTTTGTAAGAAAAAATTCAAAATTCTTCATTTTTTACTCCTTGTCGTTCATCCTTTTATGCCGCTGAGAGCTATGCCCTCTACAAATTGCTTTTGTAACACTATATATAGCAAAAACGGCGGCAAAAATGCAAGTGTAGTGCCTGCCATTAATAAGCCATAGTTGGTAGAGTAACTGCCTTGTAGTGCAGAAATTGCTAATGTTAGGGTTTTCATCTCTGGCTTTGTTGTTGCAACTAACGGCCATAATAAATCATTCCATGTGGGTATAAATGGAAAAATCACCAAAGAAATTAGTACAGGGCGTAGCAATGGTATAACAATTTTCAAAAAAATACCATTCTCACCACATCCTTCTATACGTGCACTTTCTAACAACTCATCTGGCACTGAAACCATAAATTGTCGCATTAAAAATATACCAAACGCACCTATTACAGGCAAAAATAATGAAGGATAAGTATTTATTAAATTTAATTCGTTAAGCATAGTAAATACCGGTATTAACGTAACTTGTCCTGGTATCATTAATGTTGCTAACATTAAATTAAAAATCACATCACTACCAGCAAACTTCTTTTTAGCAAAAACATATGCAGCCATAGAGCTAAAAATACAGTTAAAAACACAAGCGCAAACTGTAACGATTACACTGTTAGTAAAATTTGTTAGTAAATCAAAATTTTCAAAAACTCTTATATAATTATTAAAACTAAATGTTCAACATTTCTTTATTAGTTAGCGAAACTATAAACATATAAACAAATGGTACACATGCAACGAGTGATAGCGTAAACAAAATTATCCCAAATGCTAATTTAATCAATGTTTTCTTTACTCGCATATTCATAATTACCCCTCCTTTGAGTCTTTAAAAATAACTTTTTGCAGTAGAGAGATAATTAACACAAAGACTAGCATTAATAATG
>CAYJKG010000041.1:0-2124 GCA_964370685.1 uncultured Faecalibacterium sp.
TATTTTTGTAATGCAAGAGAGGTCTCAGCTGTTGAACTTGGCGCAGAGCATGCCCTGCGTACTGAATTGCTAGCGCATACAAGCACAGGTGCAGTGTATCGTTACGATGCAAAAACAAACTCAACTACGCTAATGGCATATAACTTATCATTTCCATCGGGGCTTGCAATAGATGAAACAAACAAACTTTTATATATAAGTGAACTTACGGCAACACAAATATTAGCGCTACCACTTACAGCAAATGAGCTGGATTTTACAAATGCGCAAAATACAGCAAATAGCAATAATCAAAGTTCGGAACAATCTCCACAAATTATTGCATCTGGACTTGATGAATACCCAACCGCACTAAGTTATGAAAACGAAAAATTGCGAGCACAATTTTTAACAGAGAAAATTGACTGGCTAGAGGCTTTGTCACAGCAAACATTTTTGCGAGAGATTATTTTGCGATTGCCGAGTGGCACTGTTGAAAGACTTATTAAACTAAAGTGATTATATATATTAGAAAGTGAAAAAAATGGAACAACAAACAACACAAAACTCGCAAGGTATGTCCACTGGTGTTTTGATAAAACGCTTTTGGCCGTATGAAAAAAAGTATGCTAAAATTTTAATTTTTGATTTATTCTGCGCTTCGCTAACATGCCTTTGCGATATGGCGTTACCGCTAATTTTGCGCCAAATTACGAACTCGGCAATATCAACAGTTGCTCCTTTAACAATAGAGCTTATTTTAAAATTAGCGGCTATATATTTAGTTTTGCGTTTAATAGATGCCGCCGCACAATACTATATGGCAGACCAAGGCCATGTAATGGGTGTTTATATAGAAACAGATATGCGCAAAGATGCTTTTGCACACTTACAGCGCCTAGGACACACTTATTATTCCAATACAAAAATAGGACAAATAATGGGTCGCATTACTAACGATTTATTTGACGTTACTGAGTTTGCACACCATTGCCCAGAAGAATTTTTTATAGCTGCTATAAAAATAATTGTTAGCTTTACAATTTTATCAAGCTATAGCCTACCGCTAACATTATTGCTGTTTTTATGCTTACCTGTTATGGCAATTGTTTCAACCATTATTAATCGTAATTTACGTAAAGTTTTTAGAGCACAGCGCTCACAAATTGGCGAATTAAACGCACGTATTGAAGATAGTCTTTTGGGTGAGCGTGTAGTTAAAGCCTTTACGGGTGAAAAACTAGAAAATAAAAAATTTGAAGAAGGTAATAATGCCTTTAAAGCTATAAAGAAAAAGAGTTATTTTTTTATGGCGAGCTTTCAGTGCTCTACACGTTTATTTGATGGTTTGATGTATTTAGTAACTATTTTGGGTGGCGGTTTTTTTCTTGTATATGGTGCTATAAACGCTGGCGATTTAGTTGCATTTATACTTTATGTTTCAACACTTATAGCAACTATACGCCGTATTGTGGAGTTTGCAGAGCAATTTCAACGTGGTGTTACAGGTATAGAACGCTTTTTTGAAATAATGGATACACCTATTGAAATTACAGATGTAGAAAACGCAAAAGCTTTAAACGTAACTAAAGGTGAAATAAATCTTAAAAATGTTAGCTTTGAATATCCAGATGATAACAATCGTGTTTTGCACGAGGTTAATTTGCAAATTAAAGCTGGTGAGCATCTTGCCCTTGTTGGCCCATCTGGCGGTGGTAAAACAACACTTTGCAATTTAATACCTCGTTTTTATGATGTAACAGATGGTTCAATTGAAATAGATGGGCAAGATATAAAAAATGTAACACTAAAAAGCTTGCGTGAGGCTATAGGTGTTGTGCAACAAGATGTTTACTTATTTAGTGGCACAGTTGCGGAAAATATTGCCTACGGTAAAGAAAACGCAAGCCAGGCTGAAATTAAAAAAGCTGCAAAAATGGCAGGCGCTGATAAATTTATAGAAGCTTTGCAAAATGGCTATGATACCTATATAGGCGAGCGTGGGGTTAAACTTTCCGGCGGGCAAAAACAGCGTATATCCATAGCACGTGTATTTTTAAAAGACCCTACTATTTTAATTTTAGATGAAGCCACAAGCGCACTAGATAACGAGAGCGAAATTATAGTAGGGCGCAGTTTAAAAAC
>CAYJKG010000041.1:2224-27758 GCA_964370685.1 uncultured Faecalibacterium sp.
GTTACCTCATAGCTATGAGTGTAAATTTCAAAAACAATACCAAATGGATCTTCAACGTAGCACATTTTATATGGTTTTTCGTTAGGATAATATTCCTTAATTGGCATGCGTTGTTTACCGCCATGCGCAACTATTTTTGCTATCATGCCCTCGATGTCAGGGTCTTGTACTGAAAAATGGAATAAACCTGTATTTTTAAACTCAAACGGCTGTTTTTGTTTATCGTTATCAGCAAACTCAAACAACTCTATACCTATTGCGTTAGAGGTTACCATGTGCGCAATTTTAAAATCACCGTGGCCTTTGCCAAATACTTCCTCACACATTATGCCGATTGCAGATGTGTTTTCTTCCTTAATAACGGATGGTTGCATTACAACATACCAGCCCATTACCTCACTATAAAATTTTAATGCCTGCTCTAAATTAGGCACAGACAAACCAATGTGCGAAAATGCTCTTGGATAACTCATTTTTATTACCTCCTATTTGTTAAATGTTATAAATATTTTGATTGTTTAGCAAAATTATTTTGGCTATGTATTGATTATAATAACATATAACAAATAAAGCAATAACGTACTTTTTTGTACCTATATATAATGTATAATGAATGTCTGTGATATAATTCAGTTTGAATTTTAAGAGATAATTTACCAGTTAATTATCTTCAAGCACTATATTGTTTTGGCTTGCATATTCTTTCGAAAAATTGCAAAAGCCCTCTACAAGTGGTATAAGCCCCTTATATTCGGTCGAAAGAGTATAAACCACGTTTAGTGGTTTTTCGCATACAACGGTACGTATGAGTATTTTGCTTTGTTCCAGCTCTTTTAATTGAGTAACTAGCATTTTATGTGTTATATCTGGTATACCTTTTTGTAATAGTGAAAATCTATTATCCCCATTTAGTATATGCCATAAAATGCGCATTTTCCATTTACCACCTAGTAAATCCATAGATAAAAGTAATGCGCAAGTATATTGTTTTTTTATTTTCATAATTTCACCTTGTGTTGTAAAGATAGCGTTTATTAAATTATATCATAAAATTTGAATAACTGTAAATATAATAATACTTGTTCGCTTAATTAAAGTTTAGTGCTAAAAATTAGTTTTTGTTTAAAATGCTAAAAAAATTTTTAAAAACCTAATACAATTATTAACTATTATATTTTTATGAATGAGAGGTTTTTTGTGAATGTTCACAGAAAATTAATTGTTGCATTGACAACACAGTAAGTATGTGCTAACTTTAGTTAGCGTACACTTACTGTGTATGTTGTAAAACAATGAAAGAAGGTTACATATGAAAAAAATAATATCAGCTCTTTTAACAGCTACTTTGGCTCTTAGCATGTTTGCAGCATGCACAGCAACCGAAACTTCTAGCAGCTCAGAGGTTACATCATCATCTGAGGTAAGCTCAGTTGCAAGCAGTGAAAGCGAAGCATCTGGCGAGGAGGCAAGCGAAAGCTACTACCCTGTAACAATAACAGATCAAGGCGGTAACGAAGTTACGCTTGAACAAGCACCGCTTAAAGTTGCAGTTGCAGGTTTGCCACCTTTTTCATCATTTTTAGTGCAATTTACAGGCAACACTGATATGGTAGTTGCTATGCCTGGTAACTCTTTAAGCTACCCAATTTGGATAGATAGAGTGTTCCCGGATTATGCAAATATCCCAACAGTTGGTATGGGTCCTAACTACGAAGTTGAGGCTATACTTGCGACTGAACCTGATTTAATCATAGTTTCAGCAGATCACGAGGAAAACTACACAATACTAAGGGAATCTGGCATACCTACAATTGGCCTTTCTAGCGTAGCAGATGGCACAGATACACTTGCAACCGCTAACAGCTGGTACACAATTTTAGGCGAAGTTTTTAACGAACAAGAAAAAGCAGCAACACTAGTTGAAAACTCTGATAAAATACGTACTTTAGTTGAAACAACCTCCGCCACAGTTGCAGAAGATGCAAAACTAAACGGTTTGATGCTACCAGATTATTCTGAAAACATCATAGAAGTTTCTAACAATGATTACTACGGCGGTTTCTGGCTAGGTACAGCTGGCGTTGGCAACGTTGCAAAAGACGTTGTAGGTTGGGAATCCAACATGGAAGAAGTTATAAGCTTTAACCCTGATGTTATATATTTATCATCTTTTTCTGCATACACACCATCACAAATGATGTCTGATTCAGCAGTTGCTGGCCACACTTGGTCTGTTATTTCAGCAGCTGAAAACGAAAATATATTTAAATTCCCAGTTGGTTTATTTAACTGGTACGCACTTTCCCCAGATGCGCCTATCTCACTACTTTGGGTTGCAAGCAATGCTTACCCAGAAGCATATGCAGAGGTAGATGTTGCGGCTGAAGTTAAAACACACTACGCTCTGTTTGGTATTGAGCTAACTGATGAAGAGGTTGCTGATTTACTAGCACAAGAATAATGCTTAAAAATAACGAAAAAAGAAAATTTGCGCTTTTTTTTCCGTTTTTGGTTTTAGCGCCGTTTGTCACTGCAATAATTTGCATAGGCATAGGGCAATATTACATTAGCCCTAGCGATACAGTGCTATCACTTTGGCAATTTTTTACTGGTGAACAAAACATCACGGATAAAACAGCGTATAGCGTTATCACAAATTCAAGGCTACCGAGGGTGCTACTTGCAATGTTTGCAGGCGCAGCACTTTCGGCGGCTGGTGTGGCTTTTCAAGCTGTTTTCTCAAACCCTTTAGCGGCACCTGATACACTAGGTGTTTCTGCAGGGGCTGGTTTTGGTGCGTGTTTAGCCTTGCTTTTAGGGCTTTCGGCGGTTTCGGTACAAATGTTTGCTTTTACAGGTGGGATTATAGCTGTTGCTTTAACATTTTTAATTAGCAAAAGTAAAGTGGGTGGGCATACACCCACAACTTTAATATTAAGTGGTATAGCAATAGCGGCTTTGTTTCAATCTGGCACAGCAATGACACAAATAATGGCTGACCCAAACCAGACACTGCCAGAAATTACATATTGGTTAATGGGTAGTTTAAGCCGTGCAAATTTAAATGCGTTAATGATAGCTTTCCCATTTTTGCTAATTGCAATAAGCATTTTGTTAATTTTAAGATGGCGCTTAAACGTGTTATCACTTGATGAGTATGAGGCAAAAACCTTAGGTGTGCCTGTTAAAATGCTACGCACAATAGTGCTAATTTGTGCTACTATTTGCACAGCTACAAGCATTTCGCTTTGCGGTATGGTAGGTTGGCTTGGAATTTTAGCGCCACATATTGCACGTATGATTTTTGGCAGTGATAACAGGCACGTATTACCAGCTGGCATTTGTTTTGGAGCAGTGGCGCTAATTATAACAGATACACTAGCACGCAATTTGGTTGCAGGCGGTTTACCTATCTCTGTAATAACAGCTATAATAGGCGCACCAATTTTTATCATCTTGGTAAGAAAAACAGGGGGTGCAAGGCTATAATGTACGAGATTAAAAACCTTTGTTTTAATTATCAAAAAGATAAACCTTTGCTAAAAAACATAAACTTTAAAGTGGAAAGTGGCGAGATAATTGCAGTTTTAGGCCCTAATGGTGCAGGCAAAACCACACTGTTGAAATGCCTTTTAGGCATAAACACTATACAAAGTGGTAATTGCTTGTTGCATGGTAAATCTGTTTATGATTACGGACGCTTACTTTATAAAGAAGTTGGTTATGTGCCACAAGCTAAAAATTATAATTCATCTTTTTTGGTGGAAGATATGATTTTAATGGGGCGCAGTATGCATGTTGCGTTAAATAAGCAGCCCTCGAAAACAGATTTACAAGCCGTTGATGATATTATGGAATATTTAGAAATAACAAATTTGCGTGGTAAAAATATACATAGAATTAGCGGTGGCGAGTTGCAAATGGTACTATTAGCACGGAGCCTTGTTTTAAACCCTAAATTTTTAATTTTAGATGAGCCAGAATCTAACCTCGATTACTACAACCAAGTAACAGTTTTAGATACATTAAAAAAGCTTTCAAAAAAGGGTATAGCATGTATTTTTAACACTCACTACCCAGAGCATGCGTTGAGAATAGCCGATAAATCTTTACTTATGAAAAAAGGCGAACTAGTGGAATTTGGCGCAAGTAAGGATATAGTTACAAAGCAGAACTTGGCAAAAGTATATAAAGTAAACACAAGTATAAACGCTATACAAGATGAAGAAAAAACTTTTGCCTCAGTAACGTGCCTTGAAAAATTATAAGTAATAATTATAAATACACTGTGGAAAAACGTCTTGCGTTTAAACACAGTGTATTTTTTGTTGATGCGATTGATATAATGTTTTGATAAAACGGTTGAAAGCTAGAAAATAGAGTGTATAATAACTATAAGTAATAATAAAACCAGACAAAAGTTTTGTGAAACGAGGATTTAATCATGGAAATTATAATTGCTCCTATTTCTAAAATATTGAAATATACTGATGCTTTACAAAATGCAATAAACACATGTAGTTTAAATAATGGCGGAACTGTGCGTATAACAAAAGGCGTGTATGTAATAGGTACAATTTTTTTAAAAAGTAATGTGAGAATTTTTTTAGATTACGGAGCTGTTTTGAAGGGTAGCACAGACGAAAATGATTATCCACAAAACGTACACAAACAAATGTATAAAAACGAAACACATATGGATAGGTGCTTGTTTTTTGCCAATAATTGTGAAAATATAATTTTAGAAGGTTATGGTGTCATAGATGGCAACGGCGGGGATATGCAGGCTGTGCGTCCAATGATGTTTAGATATATGCACAGCAAAAATATACGAATAGAAAATATATGTTTTCGAGCGCCAGCTTCATGGACAAATGCTTTTATTGGATGTGAAGACATCTGGGTGCGTGGTGTTGATATTTTTAGTAGGGCTAACGGCAATGGTGATGGCTTAGATTTTGACGGCTGTAGTAATGTTATCGTGTCGGATTGTAAATTTGATTGTAGCGATGATTGCATTTGCTTGCAAAACTCGTTTGATGATAAAAGTTGCGATAATGTTGTGGTTACAAATTGTGTATTTAAAAGTCGTTGGGCGGGTTTGCGAATAGGTTTACTTAGTTGCGGAATTATAAAAAATTTAACAGTTAGCAATTGTGTTTTTAGAAATATAGATTGCTCTGCGTTAAAAATACAATCTGCTGAAGGTAGCATAGTTGAAAACATGACATTTACTAACCTAATTATGGAGGATGTTGTGCGACCAGTGTTTATAACTGCCAATGCTTTTAGAGAGCATTGTGAAAAAGTAGAGCAGATAAAAGGGCCGAGCACAGTTAGAAATATGTATTTCAATAATATAATTTCAACAAATATTAATGAGGATTTTTTAAAAAATAAAGAGCAACAACCAAAATGTATAACTTTAGATTGTGATCAAGGGCATGTTATTGAAAACATTAATTTTGCTAATATAACAATGCAATTATTGGGCGAAAAATACGATATAACACATAATATACCAACGCATGAGGGCAAACGTGCAGAGGGGCATAATTATAATGGTTTATTACCTGCATTTGCTTTATTTGCCAGAAATATAAAAGAACTAAGTGTTGAAGATTTAAAAGTGAAAGTTAAAGGGGTAGAAACAAGGCAAAAAATAATAAAAATTGATTGTGAATAATATATTTAACTTGCAAAATAAACAGCATTAATTTATAATAAAGTTAATTTTATTTGTTACGTTTTAAATTATTATAAGGAGCATATTTATGAAAAAATTTATGGGTAAAAATTTTTTGCTAAACACAGAAACTGCAAAGCATCTTTATCACAAATTTGCTGAAAAAATGCCAATTTGTGATTACCACTGCCATATCTCTCCAAAGGAAATTTTTGAAGATAAACGCTTTGAAAATATCACACAACTTTGGCTTGGCGGCAAAACACCAGAGGGTGGCTATGCTGGCGACCATTACAAATGGCGTGTTATACGCTCAAACGGTGTAGCGGAGGATAAAATAACAGGTGATGCGCCAGACCGTGAGCGTTTTCAAAGTTTTGCTGAGGCGCTACCTATGGCAATAGGCAATCCTATGTATCACTGGGCACATTACGAGCTAAAAACATATTTTGGTTACGAGGGTATTTTAAACGGCGAAACAGCAGAAAAAGTATGGAACCTTTGCAACGCAAAACTAAAAAACGATGTTAATCTTTCAGCACGTGGGTTAATACGTCAATCTAACGTTGCGTTTATAGGTACTACTGACGACCCAATAGACAGCCTAGAATGGCACGGAAAAATAGCAGAGGATAAAACAGTAGATTTTATTGTTGCACCATCGTTCCGCCCAGATAAAGCCATAAACATACACAAAACTGGTTATTTAGAGTATATGGCACAGCTTGCAAAGTGTGTTGGTAAAACTAACTTTGCAACAGTTGAGGAAATATTAACAGCGTTAGGTGAACGTGTAGAGTTTTTTGCAAAACATAATTGTCGTGCTAGTGACCACGGACTTGATTATATTCCGTACAGAGAATATACAATGCAAGAGGTAAATGAGGTTTATAAAAAGGCTCTCAAAGGTGAAAACTTAACAAAAGAAGAAGCTGAAAAGTACCAAACATGCTTGCTTGTTTTTCTTGGTAAGGCATACCATAAATACGGAATGGCAATGCAATTACATTATTCTTGTTTGCGTAATAACAACGCCAAAAAGTTTAAGGCACTTGGGCCAGATACAGGGTACGATGCTATTGATAGCACATCTTGTGGTGGGATGATAGCGCAATTATTAAGCAAATTAGATGAAACAGACCAATGCCCAAAAACTATTATTTACAGCTTAAATCCATCTGACAACGAGCAAATTGGCACACTTATTGGTTGTTTCCAGAGCGATGAAATACCAGGCAAAATCCAGCATGGTTCAGCTTGGTGGTTCTGCGACCAAAAAGTTGGAATGCAAGACCAAATGATATCACTTGCAAACTTAGGGCTACTTGGTAACTTTATAGGTATGCTAACGGATAGCCGTAGCTTTTTATCGTATACACGCCATGCATATTTCCGCCGTATTTTGTGCAATTTAGTAGGTCAATGGGTAGAGGATGGCGAATATCCATATGATGAACAAGCTTTAGAAAAAATAATAAAAGGCATTTGTTACGATAATGCAAAGCGTTATTTTGGCTATTGATTGTTAAATAAAATTAGTTAAAAAACATGATGTTTTTTGCATAGATATATTATTTATTTGTGATTATTTTATGCAAAATTCCACTTGTTTATTTGCGAATAAAAGGTTATAATCAAGATATAGGATAAGTTGGGTAAATTTACACCTGCAAATTTTAAATGTTAATTCGAGCATTTACTAAAAAATGTAGATACCTGCTTAAGAGGAATTTTTATGTACCAACCACCAAAAACACCTTTACTTAATAAAGATGATAAAAACTTGCTTTCAAATATCAAGTATTTTGCACTTGATATGGATGGTACTATTTATCTTGGCGAAAAATGGATAGATGGCGCAAAGGAATTTTTAGCACGTGTTGAAGAAAGCGGTCGTAAGTTTTGTTTTATGACAAATAACTCATCCAAAAGTGCTAGTGCCTATGTAGAAAAATTGCAGAACATGGGGCTTGAGGTTTCGCAAAAACAAATTGTAACCTCTGGTCAAGCTACAATTACATATTTGGAGCGTGAATATCCAAATAAACGAGTATATCTATTAGGCAATCCTTTGCTTGGCAAAGAGTTTATGCACCGTGGTATAAAAATTGTGGGTAACAACCCAGATGTAGTTGTTTCGGCATTTGATACAACTTTGGATTACGATAAAATGCGTAAATTTTGCGATTTTGTTCGCTCTGGTGTGCCGTATATTGCAACACATCCAGATTATAATTGCCCCACGGAAACAGGCTATATGCCAGATATAGGTTGCATACATAGTTTTGTGCATGCTTCAACAGGGCGTATGCCTGATAATATCATTGGTAAACCTAATAGCGAAATTATATCCTACACTTTAGCACGTATGGGTGCTAAAAAATCAAATACAGCGGTTGTAGGCGATAGGCTTTATACAGATGTTAAAGCCGGTGTGCAAAATGGCTTGCTTGGCATTTTTGTTTTAAGTGGCGAGGCACAGTTAAAAGATATTCCAACAGCAGGTGTTATACCAAATTTAATATTTGATTCGCTAAAAGAAATAACACCACTATTATAAATTAAAACTTAATGGTGAAAAGCAAAGCTTTGCTTTTCATCATAGTTTTTTATAAACACATTAATTTTAAAAGGAAAACACATGAATATTCTTGGTATAGAGTCCACTTGTGACGAAACAGCCGCCGCCATTGTGGCAGACGGTCGTTTTTTATGTTCAAATATAATAGCCTCTAGCGTTGAGGAACAAGCTTTATATGGCGGTGTTGTGCCAGAAATTGCAAGCCGTCGCCACTGTGAGAGCATCAGCATAGTGGTGGAAAGAGCTTTAAAAGAGGCAAATATGACCCCAGCAGATTTAGACGGTATTGCCGTTAGTTTTGCACCAGGTCTTATTGGTGCTGTGCTTGTTGGGGTTAGCTTTGCAAAAAGTTTAGCATATAGCGCACAAAAACCTATTATTCCTGTGCACCATTTGCGTGGACACATAGCGGCTTTATATATAACGTACCCTGAGCTTAAACCGCCTTTTTTGTGCATGGTTGCCTCAGGTGGGCACAGCCATATAGTACGTGTTTGGGATTATACAAAATTTGAGGTTTTAGGCCGCACTGTTGACGATGCCGCTGGTGAGGCTTTTGATAAAGTTGCACGCACGCTAGGGCTTGGTTATCCAGGTGGCCCAAATGTTGCAGCAGCTGCAAAAAAAGGTGATGCAACAAGCTATAAACTGCCAACACCAAAAGTTGAGGGGCGTTATAACGTTAGTTTTTCTGGCCTTAAAACAGCAGTTTTAAACGAGGTTAATAAAGCACAAATGAAAGGTGAGGAAATAAATGTTTATGACCTTGCCGCCGCTTTTGAAGAACGTATTGCAGGCATTTTAGCAGAAAAACTTTTGCTGGCAAGTGCGGATTTTAATGCAGAGCAAATTTGTCTTGCAGGTGGTGTTGCAGCAAACACACGTTTGCGAGAGCTTTTGCAGGAGGGCACACAAAAACAAGGTGCAAAACTGTTTTTACCAAAGCTAGAATTTTGTGGCGATAATGCTGCAATGATAGCCTCGCAAGGTTATTATGAATTTTTAGCAGGGAATATAGGCGGTTTGGATTTAAACGGCTACCCAACTATGGCTATGGATTATGATAAAATTTAATAAAGATTTGAGCAAAAAGAACGGAGCGTAAAATGGCAATTAAACTCGGTATTTGTTCATGGTGCGTGCCTAGTGATTTATGGCAAGCATTACCACGGTTAAAAGAGATGGGGTTAAATGGTGTAGAACTAACACTAGACAAAGGCTACAAAACCGCAAAACTTTTTACTGAAAGTGGCAAAAAAGAATTATTAGAACTCAGCAAAAAGCATGAAATGATTTTTCCATCTATGGGTTTAAATATTTTTTGTAGCATTGAAATTTTTAACTGTGAAGAAAATGTATTTGATGATATAATCAGCATCGCACTAGAAACTGCAAATTTTTTTGGAGTAAAAATTTTGCAAGTACCAGCATTTGGTGCATCTATGATTAAAACAACAACACAGTTTGACGACACAGTAAAGGCTTTTGTAAAAATGTGTGATATGGCAAATGCTTACGGAATAACCATCAGCACAGAAAATGCACTTTCAGCAAGTGAAAATTTAAAAATGCACAAAGCGGTAAATAGAAATAACTTTAAAATTTACTTTGACACACAAAATGCATTTTTGCTAGGTGGACATAATATGGCACAAATGGCGCATGATTTTAAAGGGTTGATATGCGAAATACACTGCAAAGACGGCATAGATAAAATGGGTAATTTACTGCTAGGTAAGGGCAATAGTGATTTTTTTGCAACTGCAAAGGCAATAAGCGAAATTGGATTTAATGGTTTTATACACACAGAAAACAGCTACTTAAACATGGCAAATGCAGATAAAGAAAAAGCCTATGAGCTATTAAAAAATGATATAGAAATTATGCAAAAAGCATTTGTATAAACAACTAACCGCCTGAAAAATCAGGCGGTTAGTTGTTTTATGTTATGGGCTACTCAAATAAGTGTGATTTAATAAATGATTTATTGTTTTTTATTAGTAAAATAAATAATTATTGATGCACCAATTAAAATTGCGCCAATTAAAAACCAAATTGTACTGCTCATATGTTTTCCTCGTATATATTTTTTGCAATTGCAATAATTTCTCTCTCGCCAATTATCTCGCAAGGGTAGGGGTGCGTTTTTGCTGCTTTTTCAAAAAGTACTAATGCTTTTTTAGCAGCTTTTTCATCTTTTAAATATAATAACGCATATAAATATTTAACCCTAGCCGCGGAGGGGTTTGTACTCATGCTATCTAGGTATTTTTTAAGCTCAGGTGTGTATATTTCTTCAACTTCTGCCTTTTGGCCACCACGCATTAAAACAGCAGTTAAACGCTCGAAATCTAGCACAATTTTATGTTGCAAAACAATAGGGTAATTGCTGTTTAAAAGCTCGTTTGCTATTTTCTCCGCTTTTGCAAAATCCATTTCGTCAATTGCTAAGTTGCAATTAAAAACAGCAACGCTCGCTATTAATGGGTTTTTTAAATCTGCATTTGCTGGCAAAGTAAATAAATCTTTTGGTATATCTTTTAAACGTATGCCTTGTGATATTTTTTGCAAAACAACAAGCTGTACCCAAAGCGCATAATGTGCATTTGGGTCTTTTTTTATGTAAAGTGCATTGTAACCATCGTTTGGCATGCCACCCATGCGGTGCGGTATGCCGTTTAGTATAGCAAAAAACAAGCCCACAATAGCCACCATAACAAAAAGCATAAATGCAAACCTATGCATAGGTATAAAAATGGCTAGCAAAATTGAAATTATTGCAAAAATAACATTTGCTATAACACCACCAGCGTTATATAAAAAAGTTGGTATGCTAGCGCTATAAGGTACAGGCGGTGCCATTAAACATTGGCCGCCTGTACCTATTATTGTAAAACGCTTAAATTCAACTTTTTCGTTAGTTTTTACCCAAATAAAACTGCCTATCCTAAATGATGAAAAACTATAACCAGATATAAGCCCAGCTATAAGGTGTCCGCCCTCGTGTATTATAATTTGCAAATAGCCAGCAACAAAAATGCCTAAAAAAACAATGGGTAGCTCGGCTATGCCGTAACTTGCGCCAAACTCATTAAGTAAAAATGCAATTGTAGCGCCTAAAACTACACCAGTAGCAATACCTATTGCATGTGTTTTAAATGAGCTTTTCTTTTTAGCTTTTTTGCTAGGCTCACTTATTTGTGGGCTATTTGTTTTTTGCGCATCAAGGGTTTTTTCTAGCTGTGATTTAAAATCTTCGTTCATAAACTCCTCTTAATATTGTTCAATTGGTTGCTCGTTTAATGGCTCACCAAATTGTTCTTGAATTTCGTGGTTTTTGCTTTTGCGCATTAAAAATGGCACAGGTATAAAATAAGTTACAGCTGGTAATAGGTTTATCAAGGTGAAAGATGAAATCATTTCATCCATGCCACCTACATCATATAAACCGCCTTGCAGTAAGCTTGCTGTGTTCATGGCGGTGTGTAGTATAACGCATATCCACAAGTTGCCCGTGCGAAAGTATATCGCCGCAAAAAGTATGCCTAAAACAATAGCTACAACTGTTTGTATCAGTACACCAAATAATGGTAAACCAATAGCGTTTACAATATGCACAGAGCCAAAAAGTATGCCAGAAACTATTGCAGCTTTCCATGCGCCTTTTGTATTTGTGCCGTAGTGCAAAAGCAAGGTTCTAGCTATTATACCACGAAAAACAAATTCTTCATAGAAGCCAATGCCTATCATTGCTAAAATAAAAAATATAATGCTAATAAAAGGTTTTATGGCGTAGCCGTTTGTTAGGCTATCCACTAGCATTGCAACAGCTACATAAGCTATAAAAATCAAGGGGTAAAGGCTAACGATTATTGCGTGCATAGCGCCAGATGTTTTTTGCTTAAAAGTGCTAATTGTGCCGCTTGCAGTAGCAAAAAGTATTAATATAACAGCCGTTATACCCTCTGCTATAAACGTGATTATATATTCATCAGTGATTAGTGCTTCAGAACCTGTAAAAACTGAAACAACACCAAGTACAAGGGCACTGCTAATAGTAACGATTAAAAGCGAGGCTATTGAAAAAACCGCTGTCACTAAACAAAACGCTAAAGGGTGTTTGTTTTTAAAATTAACTAGCATTGTAGCTCTCCTATATATTTTATTAAATCTTAATTTTTTTTACAATTGGGAATATATACAAAAATATTTAAACTTAAAATTGTTTTACACTAAACTTGTGCTGGTGTTTTGCGTAGCAAAAACCAAGTTATCGCAAGTATAATAGCACAAGTGCCGATAATCCCTAAAGGTAAATACATCTCAATTTGTGGCCAATGCAGAACACTTTCGTCAATTAATTGTTCAAAGGCATTTATGTGGTTTGTGCTACTGGTAGGTATTATTTGTGGGCCAATTACAAAAAGCATAAATATGCCATATAAAATCCAGCCGCCTTTTTTGCCAAAACGTATCAACACAGCGCCAGCAGCAAAACTTAAGGCAAGTGGTAATGTTAGCATAGCAACTATTGCCCAAAGTGGTAAATATATGCTTATAGGCTCAGTTTTAAAAGCATTTGCAAACATCATGGTAAGATGCATTAGTGCAATTGTAATTAGTGTTAATAAAGCTAGTTGCATAAAATATGTGCATAAAAGGCGAAATATCATTGTTTTGCGTGGCATGCTAAACTGTATACCAAGGGAAAAATGCACGCAAAACGAGGTGAAAATTACAGCAAAACCTATAATTGTAAATACCATTAGATATGCTAAATGAACTATAATAGAGAAAAGTTCTGTTGGCATAGGGTCTTTTAAAATCACTTCACCAATTATAACACTGCCAAAAGTTATAAAAATAGGTATTAAAAAGAATAAAATCGCAGGTGTATTTGATTTTCCATCGTGAATAAGGATTTTTTTAATAGCTATAAACTCTTTAACAAAAGTGTTTTCGTTTTTTGCATTTACTGCGTTATTTGTAGCCATTATATCACCACCTTTTTAAAGTTTTTGTATGAAATTGCCATGAAAATAACAGTCAAAATGAAGTTAATACCAAGAACAAGGGCGTAAAGTATTAACCTTAATTTATCGTGCCCAATAAGGGAGTAATCGCCCCTTGTTAAAAACACGCTAAGTAAACCAATTACAAACGAAACTACGCTTAACATAACACCAAAAACAACAGGGCTAATGTTGAAAGATGTAAAAAGCAAACCTACTTGTGTAGCGCAAAAACCCATTACAAACATCATTATATATACCAATATATTACCGCTGAAATAGAGGTTTAGCTGTGGAACATGTATGCTTAAAAACCAGTGCGAAAAAAATGTAGCAAGAGTTAAAATAAGTGGGCTTAAAAAGCAACTATAAATTTGCATGCTCCAATACACTTCTTTGCGAGTTGCTCCAAAACTAAGTGCTAGTAAAAAAACTTGTTTGGTTGAAAGAACTACCAAAAAGCTACCTAGTACAGCAAACATTGGCATCATAGATGCGTAGCCCTCAATAATACTAGGTACTGTGCTGTTGCGATAAAGCCAGCAAATAAAGGTTACGCCAATATAAATTGCAAGGAAAACCGCGTTCATAGTTAAAAAATTATTCGAAAAATACCGCAAGGACTTTTTCATTATAAAGCGCCCCTTTCTTTATTCTCTACCGCAAAGGCTAACAAAAACATTTTGTAGTGTCATGTTTTCAACAGCAAAACCTGCGTTTTCCAGGCTGTTAAAAGTTTCTTCGTCAGCACGCACAGCTAGCATTTTGTGTTTGCCTAGGCTTTCAGTACCTAAAATTTGCAATTTATTTGCTGATTTTAAATGGTTGTTTAGTTCGTCCTCATTGCCTGAAACAAAGCGGAATTGTACAGTTAAATCCTCTGTTAATTCGTCCTCAATAATTTTGCCATCAGCCATTATTAACACACGTTCAAAAACACCAGCAGCTTCCTCAATAATATGTGTTGAAACTATAAATGTGCGCTGTGTTTTTGTAAATTCATCTAGCAATAGGCGATAAAATTGCTCCCTTGCCACAACATCTAAACCAGCAGCTGGTTCATCTAAAATTGTCATAGGTGCGCCTGAGGCTAATGCAACAATTATTGTTAGCATGCTCATTTGCCCTTTTGAAAGTTTAGCTATGCGCTTTTTAGGCACAAGTTTAAATTTTTCCACTAAGGTATTTGCCATTTCTTTATCCCAATTTGGGTAGTAAATTTCGCCTGCAAGTAAATAATCTTTAATTTGCAAAGGGTTATTATGTGTGCCTATTGTAGCGCCAATCTCGCGTGAAAAACAAATGTTTTCTAAAACTTTTTTGTTCTCCCAAACAGTTTCGCCGTTATATGTAACGTCGCCACTGTTCACAGTATTTTGCCCTGTTAATGCGCCTAGTAAAGTGGTTTTGCCAACACCGTTGCGTCCAATTAAGCCATATATGCAACCAGAGTTTATAGTTATATTTAAGTTTTCAAGCACTTTTTGCTTGCCGTAACTTTTGCAAATGTTTTCGCCTTTTAAAATGGCTGTGCTAATATTTTCTGTCATGGTAAATCACTCCTCTTTCATGTATTTAGCTATCATTGCTTTAAGTTCATCCTCGCTAAAGCCTAATTTTTTTGCCTCTCTTAAAACAGGTTCAAAACTTTCTTTAGTAAAACTTGCTCTGCGGTTATTACGCAAAACATCTGATGCACCTTTTTGTACAAACATTCCAAGACCTCTCTTTTTGTAAAGCAAGCCTGCGTCCACAAGGCGGTTTATTCCTTTGGCAGCTGTGGCTGGGTTTATGTTAAAAACACGTGAAATCTCATTTGTGCTTGGCACTTGCTCGTTGTCGGTATAATCTCCTGATAAAATGCCGTCCTCAATTAGTTTGGCGATTTGTTCGTAGATTAAACTTTGGTTATTTAAAACTCCTTGCAAGTTTGCCACCTCCTTTTAATGTTATTTGGTTGAGTGGTTCATTACTTGTGTAACTAACTATACCACTAGTGAGTTTACTTGTCAATAGGTTAAAAATTTTTTTTTAATTGCTTTAATAATATTGCGTTTGTGCGTTGTTTTATTTGGTGTTGCTCTTTGAAATATAGTTTTAGTAAATTAAAATATAGTGGTAGTGGTTGCATTAGTTTATAAAAAATAAGTGGTGATAACTAAGCTATCACCACTTATCGTGTTTAATAATTTATTTATTACTCCTGCCAAAAAAGCCCGCCCTTGCCGTGGAACAATTCCCAAGGATTTACGCTTTTATTAACAATTTTTACATCCATGGAAAGCTCAGTGCTTGTTGTGCCTATAACTTGGCTATGTATAACCATGTCACCTTGCTTTACATCAATAATATCCATGCCATAAAAATAAGTACGCACGCTATGGCCATGGTCAATAACAACAGTACCGCCTGTTAAAGCTAGCTCGCCCGCATAAACAACAGTGCCACCAGTAGGTGCAAATACTGGTTGCCCAGTTTCGGTGCCAAATTCAATCAAGTTAGAAATACTTACCAATTTGTTATCTCGCCATTGGTTAGCACCATAATCAACAAGCACGCTATACTCAGAAACAGGCATAACCCATGAGCCAACCCAAGCTTTTGGTGTTGCAGGGTCATCGTAAAGTGATATTATAGCATCACGATAAGCGCTGTTATCTGCCTCTGTAAAAATTTCGCTAGGCTGTGTGATTATAACGCTATCAAAATCTTTAGGTTTTACGGTTAGCACAGTTTCAACGGTTTTATCAGCGGTAGTTACGCTTATTGTATAATCACCCATTGGTGTGTTGTGCGAAACAGGTATATATGCTCGCCACTGGGAGCCAATACGTAATGGCTCGATGTCACCAAGGTCGGTTTCAATAATTGGTGCATCATCACCTAAAAATCCATGTATAGCTAGTGCAACAATCTCGCCGCTTTCGGCTGTTTCGCTAGATAAAACAACTTGCGCAGCGGCCTCAAGTTCAAAGCGGAAATTAAAATTATACCAACCTATTGGTTTTGCTGGTGTTTCTACATTGGGGTTCATCAACAATGTGCCCGTGCCAATTGCATTATAATCAGCCTCGGTAAAGCCCTCAGGTAAATACCAAATTAAAAGTTCAGCTTTATAAGAACCGTTTTGTGGGTAGGCAAACTCAGCATATTCTTCCATGTTTCCTGTAAAAAGAACTTCGCCGTTAGCGTCCTCTATGCTAAGTGTTGCATGTGTAACCCACTCTGGAAAGGTAAAAACAGGTCTAACGGAATCAACCAAACCAATTTTTTGTACGCTTAAAGTGGAAACCTCGCTAAACTGCTTGTCCATAATACCAGCAATTAAAGGCACATTCCATTGCATTCCGTTAACTTCTAGCACGATATCCTCAAACAAAATTTCGTTGCTTGGCAGTTTGCTCTCGGTTGTCAGGTAGTAACTGCCACCTATGGTTAAGCCTATAAAAACCGATAAACCAGCTAAGCAACCTGCTAATAACTTTAAAATCCAAAACAGAAATCGTTTCACAATTCTCTCCTTTTAAGCGAATGAACATTACTTGAACACGTTTTACATAGCGTAGATGAGCTGTATTAGTACTGCTAGCCAAAATAGCAAAAGCGCAATAAAGCAAAAATGTCGGCCGACATTTTTGCCGCCGACATTTTTATTTTTAATAATTATTTAGTAGCTTAAAGTAATTAAACTTCAGGAGCTAGGTCTGCTTCGTAGTAAGAGTCCTCTGCAGTATCTACTGGCATTTCATCATCTGCAAAATCTTCACTAAATAGAAGTTGCTCGTATTCTTCAAGCTCTTTTTCGCGGCGGTTTAGGTAAACAGCAACGGCAACGAGAGCACCTGCAATAGCAGCAAGTATAGCAATTAAAACAACAAAACCTGATTTTTTCATAATGGCCTCCTAATTAATAATAGTTTTAATATTTTTAGTAGCAAATGTAAAACATCTTGCTAATAAATTGTTCTATTATTGATTATACCCTAAAATTAAATACATTACAAGAAAAAAATTAATTTTAGGTGATTTTATAGATACTTATTTGTATATTTTGGTGAAAAAGTAATGATTTTACAACTATTAATTAAAACATCTGAGTAAACGCTACATAAAAAATTTACATTAGCATAAAATCAAAACAGCACTTTTAAAAATAGAGAGTTTTATTTAATTAAAAACGTATTAGATATTTTGGATTATTGCAAATTCATGAAAATTGCACCATATATATTAAACATAACAGCTACTGATAATATAAACCACTCCCAAATATTAATTTGTGTGCGTTGTTCGCTTAGTTGAGATTGTTTTGTGATATTAGCAGATGGTAAATATAAACATTCAGCAAGTATAACATAAGGTATTAAATCCACCATATACCTAGCACCAAATTGCCAAGTGCCTAATGTTCGATGTGCACAATAAAAAATAATTGCAAAAATAAAAGTAATAATTAAAGCGATTTCTTGCCATTTAAACTTTTTCGCAAGCACGCGTTTTATAGCGTAAATAGACCACATTAAAAAAATTGGGTTTGCGATAAAAAACATAAAACCATCAAAAATGGGAAAGTCAATTCCAAAGTTAGATGTAATAGTGATTGGTCGCAATAAACGCAAGATATTTGTCCATATATAACTATGGCTAAATTGGTCGCCTACGTAAATAAACTCGTATAAATAAGAATGTCCAAATTCTAAAATATCGTCAAACCGTATGTAATTATACCAAGCTATGCAAAGCCCTATTGAAGCTGAAAGAATAAAAGGCAAGCCAAACGTAAATACCCAGTTAAATATTGCAATATATTCTTTAATATTAATAGTCAGAACCCATAAAAAGAACAAAGCCAAAATTAAAATGCTAAAAGGTCTACACCCAACAGCTAGCGAAAATAAAATAGCGGCAAAACAATTACCTTGCCAAGTTTGTTTTTGAGCAAAAAATATACCCCATATTAAAAAGCAAAGGTTTAAAACTTGCGCCATAAACCAAACACCACCAGAGGTAGAAAGCCAAAAGGTATTACTACCAAGGGTGACAAATAACGCCCAAAACAAACATGTTTTTTCGTCTGAATTTCTTGCAGCAAATATGCTAAATACCCCAGCTGCTGTTAGCATGCCAAACATTGCAATTATAAAATTAGATGGCACGGCTTGAGCACTACCCAAAATAGCAACAAAAGGCAATACTATAACTGATGGTACAGGTGGAAAACTTAAATAGTAGGCACCATCATAAAAAGCAATTTCTAACCATGTGCTGTAAACTTCGCCATTTTGTAGCGAGATACTACCATTAAGCCAGTTTTCAGCTTGTATGGAGTAGCTATCATAAATATTGTAACTAAGTAAGGTTTCGCCAGTTAAATCATGAAAAAGCATGTATCCTATAAACATGCTTAAAAGCAGTGCAATTAACACTTTTATGTGGTTTTTTGTCATTGGTGCCTCTTTAAAGTTTAGTTCCATTACATTGCAAAAAGCTCTGCTTTGTATCACAGAGCTTTTTGTTTATTTGATAATTAAAAACCGTATGCGGAACGTGGGAATGGTAGCACATCACGAATGTTTTGCATGCCTGTAACGTACATTAATAAGCGCTCAAAACCAAGGCCAAAGCCAGCGTGTTCAACTGTGCCAAATTTGCGTAAATCTAAATACCATTGGTACACGTCTGTATCAAGCTCTAGCTCTTGCATGCGTGTTAATAGTTTGTTGTAATCTTCCTCACGTTGTGAGCCACCAATTAATTCGCCAATGGCTGGCACAAGCATATCAGCAGCTGCAACAGTTTTGCCATCTGCATTTTGTTTCATGTAAAAACTTTTAATTTCTTTAGGGTAATCAGTAACAAAAACAGGTTTTTTGTAAACAACTTCTGTTAAATATCTTTCGTGCTCTGTTTGTATATCTGTGCCCCACTCAACAGGGAACTGGAACTTGCTGTTTTGTTTTTCTAGTATCTCAATTGCCTCGGTGTAAGTAACACGTGCAAAGTCACTACTTGCAACAAGTTTTAGGCGTTCTACTAAGCCCTTATCAATAAATTGGTTAAAGAAAGCAAGCTCGTCAGGGCAGTTTTCTAGCAAATCATTGATAACGTATTTTGTCATAGCTTCAGCACAATCCATAAAGCCGTTTAAATCGCAAAAAGCCATTTCAGGTTCTATCATCCAAAACTCAGCAGCGTGGCGTGTTGTAAAAGATTTTTCCGCACGGAAAGTTGGCCCAAAGGTATAAACTTTGCCAAATGCCATAGCCATAGCCTCTGCTTCAAGCTGGCCAGAAACAGTTAGGTTTGCGCTACGACCGAAGAAATCTTCGCTGTAATCAATAGCGCCTTCTTCAGTTTTGGGTATGCTGTCAAAATCAAAGCTTGTAACTTTAAACATTTCGCCAGCGCCCTCGCAATCGCTAGAGGTGATGATAGGGGAGTGTGCGTATACAAAACCTTGCTCTTGGAAAAATTTGTGTATTGCAAAAGCTGCAACGCTACGCACTCGGAAAACAGCGTTAAATGTGTTTGTGCGTGGGCGCAAAGTTGGCATTGTACGCAAGTATTCCATGCTCATTTTCTTTTTTTGCAAAGGATATTCTTCACTTGGGCAAGTACCTAAAATTTCTATACTATCGGCATTTAGCTCAAAAGGTTGCTTTGCATCAGGTGTTAAAACAATTTTACCAGTTATAGCAAAAGATGAGTATAAACCAGCCTTGGCAACCTCGGCATAGTTTGAAAGTTTAGCTGCCTCAAAAACAACTTGCAAAGTTTTAAATGTGCCACCGTCAGAAAGCGCAATAAAACCTATATTTTTAGAATCCCTAACATTTTTAGCCCAACCGCATACTGTTATTTCAGCGCCATTTTCTGGCATTTGTTTGTAAAGGGATGAAATTTCTGTTATTCTTTTTTCCATTGTTGTAACCTCTCTATTTTATATATTTTAAAAATGTTATATTTTGCTAAAAATAGCGCTTTTAAAACATTTCTCAAAAACTTATATTTATCTATTATATATTTTTTTCAACAATAAGTAAAGGGCGAGATGTGAAAATCATCGCCCTTTAAGTTGATTATTTGCAAATATAAAGCATTACCTACGTGCTAAAACGCATTAGTATAACATTATTCGCTAAAGTTTAAAAGTGACACCTTTTGATGCAACAAATTACTTTAAAAATGCTAAATTTAAAATTTATTATAGCAATTTTATTAACACGCCCAGCTTTTTATAAAAAACTCTGCATTTTGTTTGAAGAATTTTCTTGAAATTGTTTTAGTTGCGTGCACATCTCTTTTGCTTCAATACTTGCATTTGGGTAATCTTTTTCACATTTTATGCAATCTACAACACCCATTTCAGAGCCTTGTGCTAGCATTTGTGCAAAATTACGTGTAGATTTATCATTTATGGTTTTCATAGTTATGCCTAGTTTTGTGTTAACTTTTGCAAAAGTGCTTTGTCCTTTTGCCTCGCCACCACAAGCTGCCATAACTTCATGTGCTCTTGTGTTTATATCGTGGTAAATGCTTTGTTCTCGCAATAATTCATCACGAAACTCTTTATCCGTAGTCATGGGTAAAATTTGCTCTAGTGTATTTTTACCCATCTCAGTGTTTTCAATAATTTCTTCAAGCATTTTTAAATTTTGGCTTTGTTCGTTCATACAAAAACCCTCCTTTACACAGATAGTATCTGCAAAAAAAGAGGGTTTATACATTAGTATTAAATTTGTTATCTCAAAGATGTTGCAACGTTATTACCACCAAGGCGCACAATTTCGCCGTGACGTGCATTACATAAAATTGAAAGTTCGTGCCAATTAGGGGCTTTAACTTCCTCAGTGCATGCACTAGCTATCGATAATGTAAAGGGTATGCGGCAAAGCATTCCACCAGTTGAGGTGCAAACTAGGTTCATTTTTTCATAAAGGGCACGCAATTGATGTTCAAGGTCATCACCCTCTGCACCAACGCAGCCAATTACAAACAGATTTTCTTCTAAGCGACAAACGACTTTTTCATCACCTTCGTCATAAAAGCGTTTCCACTGATTTGCAACATAGCATAAAAGTTGTTCTGCACTGTTCTCCCCGTGTTCTTCTTTTATTTTTGCAAAATTATCTATAGTTATTATAGCAACCGAAACAGCGTTGTTGTTAGCTACATGATTTTCAATTTTTTTACAAAAATCTTCTTCCCAGTAATAGCCGTTATAAACGCGAGATAATGAATCACGTTTATTTTCATCGTTTAAAATTTGCATGTCACGTGCTTTTACATAAGTAACATCACCAGCATCTTCAAATTTTAAAATATGAGGAACACCATCAACAGTTATCTCCCTTTCAAACACAGGAGCGCAAATGCTTGGCTGTTCGTAATTTTTAGGAAAAATATTTTCCCATACTGATTTAGATGTTTTTTGTTCTTTTTCGCAAAGCGAAACATTTTCAAAAACAAATTCAAGTTGTTCTACAAGAATTTTAGCTTCATTCTGTGTGAAATTGCTTTTCATGTTTTGTGTGCTCCTGTTGTTTTGTTGTACAAAATGTTTGAGTAAAGTAAGTAATGCACCCTTACTTTATATATTAGGAAAATTAACTTGCGATTATTATAACACATGTTGCACTAAAAAAACAGTGTTTTATTGGTTACTTTACAATATGAGGATGATTTTGGCGTTTTGTCAAAAAAATAATAATTAAATTAACTTATATATTGCAATAAAACAATCAAAATAAAAAATAAAGTTAGTTGTTATAACTAAAGCAAAGCTTAAATTTCTATAAATCAGTTTTTAAAAATTACTTGACAAACTATCGTAAAAATGTTATAAATCAATATGTATAATAAAATAAAAGCGTTGATAAAGACAAGTACGCATACAATACCCTTTTTAGAGAGCAAACGTTTGGTGAAAGTTTGTAAGGTAAAAATGCCGAATATCACTTTTGAGCTGTAACGCATAAATGGCTTTGCCAAAGTAAGCGTTATCGGAAGTTCTCCGTTAAAAGAACCATGCATGTTAGTGCAGGCGTATTAGGTGGTTATTGAAAGATTATCGAGCTTTCTCCTATACGGAGGGGGCTTTTTTATTTTATTATATAACCTAAAGAACGATTATTTTTTAAAAACCTTGGAGGCTTAAATTATGTACAAATCTGTACCAACTAACCACAGCTATACCGAGCGTGAGGGCAAAACAGTAGAGTTTTGGAACAAAGAAAAAATCTTTGAACAAACAGTTGATGCTTGCGCTGGTAAACCAACTTACACATTTTACGATGGCCCACCTACCGCTAACGGTAAACCTCACATAGGCCACGTTATTACTCGTGCAATAAAAGATATGATACCACGCTACCGCATAATGAAAGGTTACGATGTGCCACGTAAAGCAGGCTGGGATACACATGGTTTGCCAGTTGAGCTTGAAGTTGAAAAAATGCTTGGCATTAACGGCAAAGACCAAATCGAAAACTATGGCCTTGCACCTTTTATTGACCACTGCAAAGACAGTGTTTGGAAATACAAAGGCATGTGGGAAGATTTTTCAAAAGCTGTTGGTTTTTGGGCAGATATGGAAAAACCATATGTAACTTACCACAACGATTTTATTGAATCTGAGTGGTGGGCACTGCAAGAAATTTATAAAAAAGGCTTGCTATATAAAGGTTTTAAAATTGTGCCTTATTGCCCACGCTGTGGCACACCGCTTTCCAGCCACGAAGTTGCTCAAGGATATAAAGATGTTAAAGAGCGCAGTGCAATTGTGCGCTTTAAAGTTAAAGACGAAGATGCTTTTATACTTGCTTGGACAACTACACCTTGGACACTACCCTCAAACGTTGCACTTTGCGTAAACCCTAATGAGGAATACGTAAAAGTACGTGCTGAGGAAAAAACTTACTACATGGCAAAAGCTCTAGTAGAAAAAGTTCTAGGAGAAGAAGCAGAAATACTTGATACATTTATGGGCAAAGCGCTAGAGCATAAAGAGTATATTCCGCTTTGGAACTTTGTACAGCCTAAGGAAAAAGCCTTTTATGTAGTTTGCGATACCTATGTAACACTAACAGATGGCACTGGTGTTGTTCATATTGCACCTGCTTTTGGTGAGGATGATGCTCAAGTTGGGCGCAGATACGAGCTACCATTTGTGCAACTAGTTAACGGCAAAGGCGAAATGACAGCTGAAACTAAATGGGAGGGTATCTTCTGCAAAACTGCTGATAAAGATATTTTAATTGACCTTAAAGAACAAGGCTTGTTATTTTCTGCACCAGTGTTTGAGCATAGCTACCCACACTGCTGGCGCTGTGATACACCACTAATATACTACGCACGTGAGAGCTGGTTTATTAAAATGACAGCAGTTAAAGATAAACTAATTGCAAACAACAACACAATTAACTGGATACCTGAAAATATAGGCAAAGGCCGTTTTGGCGATTGGCTTGAAAACGTGCAGGATTGGGGCATTAGCCGTAACCGCTACTGGGGTACTCCACTAAATATTTGGCAGTGCGAGTGTGGCTGCACAACCTCAATAGGTTCTATAAAAGAGCTAAAAGAAAAAAGCGATAATTGCCCAGAAAATATAGAGCTACATCGCCCATTTATAGATGATGTAACCCTAAAATGCGAGGACTGTGGCGGCATTATGCACCGTGTGCCAGAGGTTATAGATTGCTGGTTTGACAGTGGCGCAATGCCTTTTGCACAGCACCACTACCCATTTGAAAATAAAGATTTATTTGAGGCGCAATTCCCAGCAGATTTCATCAGTGAGGCTGTTGACCAAACACGTGGCTGGTTTTATTCCTTGCTTGCAATTTCCACATTGATTTTTGATAAAGCTCCATATAAAAACGTTATAGTTTTAGGACACGTGCAAGATAAAGACGGCCAAAAAATGAGCAAATCAAAAGGCAACGCTATTGACCCTATGGAGGCCTTGGGCGAATATGGCGCAGATGCTATACGCTGGTATTTCTATGCAAGCTCTGCACCTTGGTTACCTAGCCGTTTCCATGGCCAAGCTGTGGTTGAGGGGCAACGCAAATTCCTTTCAACTTTATGGAACACATATGCATTCTTTGTGCTTTATGCAGAGATTGATAATTTTGATTGCAACAAACAAAGCCTTGATGATTGCCAGTTGACAATCATGGATAAATGGCTACTTTCAAAATTAAATAGCCTAGTTGCAAACACAGACGCTCACCTTGAAAATTATCGCATACCAGAGGCAGCTCGTGGTATTGCAGATTTTGTGGACGAGTTAAGTAACTGGTATGTGCGTCGTAGCCGTGAACGCTTTTGGGGTAAAGAAGTTACAGAGGATAAAAAAGCAGCATACACAACTTTGCATACAACACTAGTAACATTAAGCAAACTTGCAGCGCCACTTATACCATTTATGACAGAGGAAATTTACCAAAACCTTGTTGTAAACTTTGATGCAACCGCACCTAAGAGCATACATTTGTGTGATTATCCAGTGGCAGATACAGCACGTATAGATAAAGAGCTTGAAACATATATGGAACAAGTGCTACTTGCTGTTAACCTTGGCCGTGCTGCACGTAACGATGCTGCAATTAAAAACCGTCAACCACTAGCTAAAGCATATATCACAGGCGGTAAAGAAATACCTGCAATGTACTGCGATATTATCAAGGAAGAACTCAACATAAAAGAAGTTGAGTTTGTAACAAATGCAGAGCAATTTGTTAGCTATAGCTTTAAACCACAGTTAAAAATACTAGGTGCAAAATATGGCAAGAAAATTGGCGAAATACGCACAGCCCTAGCAGAAGTTGACGGCTCAGCTAAGAAAAAAGAGCTTGATACAACTGGTGTGTTAACACTAGCACTGTCTGATGGCGAAATACAATTAACAGAGGAAGAATTGCTAATTTCCACAGCAAAAGCAGAGGGCTTTGTAGCACAATCCGACCATGGTGTAACTGTTGTTTTAGAAACAACTTTAACAGATGCACTAATTGAAGAAGGCTTTGTGCGTGAGATTGTAAGCAAAATACAATCCATGCGTAAAGAGAGCGATTTTAACGTTGTTGATCGCATTGTTGTTGGTGTTTCAGGCAACGAAAAAATTGCAAAAATAATGCATAATAATTCAGCTGAAATTATGGAAGATGTGCTTGCGGTTGAAATACAAAACGAAGTTTGCGAAAACGCTCAAGAATGGAACTTAAACGGCGAAAAAGCAAAACTTTCAGT
>CAYJKG010000042.1:0-27242 GCA_964370685.1 uncultured Faecalibacterium sp.
ACGCAAAACGAGATTTTGAAAAACTGTTAGACTAAAGAATATTTTTGAGCAAGCCATGTGTCGAGTGCATACGGCTTGCTCTTTTTTGGAGATGAAATAAATGCCATGTGGCTGTAAATATGAGCTTTCAAAGGGCGTATGCGGAAAGTTTTGAATAGCTTAAACAACAATTTACAAGCTGGTTTTTCACATATGTAGTTTGTCTTATTGACAAATGAAAAAATAAAAACAAGGTGTTTTTTTATTTTAAAAGAAACACAACACAAAATGTCTTGAAAGGATTGCAAAATGCAAAATCAAAAAAATGGTTGGAACATTGTTAAAGAGAAACAAGAACAAAATGTATTTGGTTTCAAGATAAGCGGCAACGAGGTATAACCTTGCAGTACACGCACCGAAGTATAAGGAATTATTCGGCAAAGGTGGTGGTAGGTAAAAATTAAACCCAAAATCTTCTTGACGATATATCGAAAGTCCGATATAATGGTAGTATATAATATGCTGAAAAGGAACTATCTATTATGACGATAAATGATATTTTAAAAGAAAAAAACATGACAAAATATAATCTCTCAAAGAAAAGTGGTCTTGCTTGGTCAACACTTTCTGATATATGTAGTGGTAAAACAAGCCTCGAAAAATGTTCTGCTATAACAATTAAAAAGCTATCTTTAGGACTTGAAATTAGCATAGATAAAGTCCTTAATTTACAAGATGAAAAGCGAAATGTTAACAAATCACATAATGACCGCTCGTATTTAGAACTAAACCTATCCTCGCATCTTACTAAATCAATAAATGATTATTTAGAAGGACAAAAGAATAAAGTATCATACTTAGATTGTCTTTGGGGAGAGGTTTACGGATCTATAAATGCAGATTTGTGGTCTGGGCTTATATCAGATGAACAAGCAAACTATTTAAGAACGAAGTATCTTTAAAAGGAGTGAAAAAAGTGAAAGACTTTACAAATTGTCCTGTAAATAAATTTAAAGGTTATGGTGGTGCAAATGGAAACAAAATTAATATAACTTTCGAAGATAAAAGTTATATGTTAAAGTTTCCGCCTGTGCCTACAAAAAATGCAGTAATGAGCTATAGCAATAGCTGTATAAGCGAACATATAGCTTGTAATATATTCAAATTACTTGGTTTTAAAGTTCAAGATACAATTTTAGGTCTATACACAGACAAAAAAGGAATAGAAAAAACAGTGGTAGCTTGTGCTGATTTTACAGCTGACGGAAGAAAACTTATGGAATTTGCACATTTGAAAAATACTTGTGTAGACAGTGAGCAGAACGGATATGGCACAGAAATCAGCTCTATTTTAAAGACAATAGAAGAACAAAGCTTAATAGATCCTATATCATTAAAAAATTTCTTTTGGGATATGTTTATAGTAGATGCACTGCTTGGAAACTTTGACAGGCATAATGGTAATTGGGGAATTTTAATAGATGAACAAAATCAAAAAGCAGAAATCGCTCCTGTTTATGATTGCGGTTCCTGCCTATATCCACAACTTGATTTAAAACAAATGGAAGTTGTTTTATCAGATGAAATAAAAATTGATGAAAGAATATATAAATTTCCAACATCAGCTATTATGAATGATGGCAAAAAAATCTCATATTTTGATTATATATCTTCTCTTGAAAATGAAGATTGCAATGAAGCATTGAAACGAATTTGTGATAAATATAATATAGTTAAAATACGTAAATTTATTGAAAATATCGAAACTCTAACCGAGTTGCAAAAAGACTTCTATGTAATTATGATAGAAGAACGCAAGTCAAAAATCTTAGATTATAGCTATGAATTATTGTTACAAAATGAGCAAAAATTCGGTAGCATATCTATGTAAAAACGCAAAACACTCACAGCTGTGGGTGTTTTTTTATTTGCAAGCACACATAAAAAAGATTGTAAATGCTATTGTAGATGATAGCAAGCTTTCAAACTAAAAATTCTCGGCTTTTTGGTGAGAAAATACAATGTAAATATCAAATAAATTTTTTAAATGAAAAACTTAGTAACCTCGACATTATAAAAGCTTAGATCAACTAACGTAAATCAGCAATTTAGGTGTGTCTCACAGTGCGCTTGCATGACTTGCTAGAGGTCAGGCGGGGCTATCTCGCTTATCTCCACCAACCGCACAAAATCCGAACCACTTCTTTATAATTGGAGAAGTGTTCGGATTTTTGCTTTATATTTAAAGATTTATACATTAACATAGAAAAAGGGGCTGTAACGAAATTTTTCGTCACAGCCCCTTAGAGCTACTTAGAATAATTTGCCTAAATTTTTTTAAACGAATACTGGTAAACGCTGTCAGAGTTGACGCTTACGAGAAGTCTGTTGTTATAATCTTTTTGTGCAAACTAAATTTAATTTTTTTTGAAAACAATCGTGGATAATTTTAAAATTTTCTGACAATAGGAGTATTGAGAGGATAAATTATTCTCTCATGTACCTTGAAAACTGAATACCCATTCATCAAGCACTTTATTCTTATTACTGCTGTAAGCAGTAGCCACAGCAACAGGCACGCCAAGACCTCACTTTGTGGGTGAGCGATAAATGTTTAGGTTGCAAGTATTAGCATAGTTAGCTATAGGCGAAAACAGATAAGATGACAATGATACTCCTGTACGCAGCTTCGAGAGGCCCTCGGAGGGGTGAAATTCCCGTGTGTGAATTAACTGTTTGCAGCTTGATGATTTCCCGATGTTACAAATATGTTTGTAACGGCGCACGGGGTGTCGAGGACAAATAATGTGCACGGCTCAATTATTTTGTAGGTGGACATAGTGTAATTAAAACTCACTTATTTTTCACCTGCTAATTGAGATTACATGCTTGTTTTAATTAATCTATGCGTAATTTCAATAATGCTATGCAATTTTAATAGGACTAATAACAACCAAATAGATAATAGAAAAAAGAAAACAAAATTAAATTAAACTTAGATTTTGCACATTTGCTATTATGTGACAGTATAGTAAAATATAGATGTTGATAATGTCACCGAAAGTTTATTTAATTTTAGAATTAACATTTAATGCATATTACATGCGTTTTTTCCATATCTATTTAAAAAGGGAGGAAAATGTAATGAATAAAATTAATGAAAACGTAATTATGGTGAACATTGAAATTAAACTTGCAATAAATAAAACTCTATATGAGAAGGGACTGATTACAGAAGAAATGCACATAAAGGCAAAAGAAATGATACTTAAAACCTAAAAAAGTATTGCGTTAAGGAGTACAAAAAAATGAAAGGATATGAGCATTATGGATATATATGATCTAAGAAAAGCTTTGAGCGAAGGTAAGTCTATTTATGAGTTACCTTTAAAAGTAACATTTTATGCTAGAGTTTCAACAGGCACAGATGAACAAGCACACTCATTAAAAAATCAAATAAGTTATTATCAAGAGTTTATTGATCGCAATATTAATTGGTGTTACATTGACGGGTATGTAGACGAGGCTTTAAGTGGTACAAGCGTTACTAAAAGAGAAGCGTTTTTAAAAATGATTGATGATAGCAAGCTTGACAAGTTTGATTTAGTTATAACTAAAGAAATTTCAAGATTTTCCAGAAATACACTTGATAGTATCATGTATACACAAGAGCTACTGCGTAATGGTGTCGGCGTGATTTTTCAGAGTGATAATATAAACACCTTGATGCCAGATGCAGAATTGCGCTTAACAATTATGTCTAGCATTGCACAGGACGAAGTGCGAAAAATATCAGAACGTGTAAAATTTGGCTTTAAACGAGCGATTGAAAACGGTGTGGTATTAGGTAACAGCAGAATTTGGGGATATAAAAAACAAGGAGGTAAACTTTTTATTGACCCTGAGGAAGCAGAACTTGTTAAAAAGATATTTGAGCTTTATGCCCTTGAAAAATTAGGGATTAGAAGTATTGCAAAAGTGTTAAACGAAAGCGGTTTTAAAAATACAAAAGGAAACGAGTTTTCTTTTTCAACAATAAAAAATATACTTGTTAACCCTAAATACAAAGGTTATTATTGTGGGAATAAGTCACACAAATTTGATTATCGCACAAATGATAGAAAAGTTTTTGATGAAGCTGAATGGGTGATGTATAAAGACGAAGAAAACGTTCCAGCAATTATATCAGAGGAGCTATGGCAAAAAGCTAATGATATTTTAGATTATCGTAGCAAAAAGCAAGCTTGTGAAAACCCAACGAGTTACAGCAATAAATATAAATATAGCTGTAAAATAATATGTGGCGAACATAAAACTTATTATTATCGAGCTTTATACAGATATAAAACAGGAGATAAAGAAGTTTGGCAATGCAAGGTATATTCAGAAAAAGGTAAAGCCGCCTGTACAGCACCTGTGGTGTATACCACAGAACTTGATGAAATAATGCGAGATGCATATAATCAAATAATTAGAGATAAAGCAGATATTATACACGACCTTGTTAAAATGTATTCAACTATTGCGAATGGTTCAAATATAAAACAAGAAATCAAAAAAATGCAAAAATGTATAAATGATACAATGAAGAAAAAGGACAAACTTTTAGATTTAAGTATAAAAGGTGTTCTTTCAGATGATGAGTTTGAAACAAGAAATGATGACTTTAACATTGAAATTAACAAAGCTGAAATGAAAATAGAAAGCTTAAAATTAGAAGAAATTAAAAACAAAGAAATGGCAACGACTGTTGAAACTTTAAGGAAAGCAATAACTCGTGAACTTGATTTTAAAGACGGTTTTGACAGTTCAATTATAGAAAATTTGCTCGATAGAATTGAAGTTTACGCAGCCGATGATAAGAAAAATGTTAACTTAAAAGTATATTTTAAGGTGTTAGAAGGTGAGAAAATTTACACGATAAATCGAAATAAGCGTACTTCTGTTTGTTCCAATCATTACATTTAATGAAAGCCACAATAAACACTGAAATTAGCCCAATTGTTGGCAGTGAAAAACAAAGCGAAGAGCTTGTGAAAAGCTTACTTAGTGATTTTGAAGAAGATACTATTAAAATTTGGCAATCGAATATATTTGGTAAAAGTTTGCACTCGCTAGTTAATGATGGTTTACAAAGTAAACTTTTGCATATGCCACAAGAAGCACGAGGGCGTTTGCAGGAAACACTAGAGCGTGTAATAAACGATGGTTGCACAGGGCTTATTTGCATTATTTTGTAGACTAGCAGGTGTAAAATAAAAACAATCTAAAAAGGAAAATTTTTTTTAATTACAATAGTATAAATACTATTGTAAAATTAGCCCTAATGAAAGGGTGTGTAAAAATTTAAGCAGTGTTGCAGATAGAAATATCTGCAACACTGCTCTTTGTTTTATATGCCTGAACTTTTGAAACTTAGTCTATAACCTAAATATTTTCGAGCTTTTTAAATTTTCTGTGGAGTTAAATATCAGCTATCTTCTGTGAAACAAAATAAAGGGCGATTAGGATTTTATCCTTAGGCACTTTAAAAAACATTATTTTTACTCCTGTTTTTTAAATATGATACAAGTATATTTGCGCTAAGAACAACTATTAATCAGCTGAATTTTTGCGTTTAACTGCAATTACCGCACCAAGACCTATTAGTATTGCTACACCAGCTAAAGCTATCCAAATCATAGCAGAAGAACCGCTATCTTCCGTCACAGTTTCCTCTAGGGTTTGAGTAGTTGTGTTGTCTGTTTCGTCGCTTGGTGTTTCCTCTGTAGGTGTTTCTTCATCTTGTGGGCTAACAGAAACTTCTTCTACATCTATATAGTAGTATGAGAAGTGTGTTGTTGTAAAACTTACAGTTTTTGTTTGTGCATTGTACTCTGTTTCCATCGCTGTAATGTTACCATCACTGTCAATATAGTAAACTACTATATTTTCAGATGTTTCGCCAATTTGTAGCTCGTAAGGTAAAGTAATAGTTGCAACGCCACCATTAAGTTCGCTGATATATCCGCTTGCATTTTCAACAGTTATATCGAAAACAGGTCTATCGCCAACTACTTCTTTTTGACGTTCATTCAAACTTTCTTTGTCAGCAGGTGCTATTTTAATAACAATTTCATCACCCTCTGCTGAAAGCGCATCTATGGCTTTACTATCAAATGTTACTTCACCTATATCAGAGCTTATAGTTAGGCTTGCGTCTTCATCGCTTGCTAATTCTTGCAATGCCGCTGCTGGTAATGTTAGCTCTAGGCTTGTATCATTAGCACCTGTTTCAACTGTAATTTCTACAGCTGGGTTTGTTTGTGTATCTTCTGCTTTTGCTAAAACATCATCTACCATGTTTTGCAACTCGCTAGCCTCAATTTCTGCTTTTGCTACATTGTTTTCACTTGTTGCTTCAACCGTAGTTTGCACTTTGCTTGTGTTTCCACTAGTTTGTGTTTCGTTATCAGTTGGTGTAGCTGTTGGCCCTGCAACATTTGTTGGTGTTGCACTTGGCGTTTGCGTTGGCTCTGTCGTTGTATCTCCACCTGTTGATGGTGGTGTTACACTTGGCCTTGTGGAAACTACTATAAAACCACTAACATGTTCTAGCATATAGTTTGCGCCTATGGTGTCGTTTAAAACAGCTTCGTTTATAAATACTATTGGGAATGAACCGTTAGTTTTTCCGTCTGTTTTAATCTCTACAGTTGCAAAACTTGAAAGTGCTGCATTGTTTGTGTTTTCCACGCCAACAAAACCATTATAACTTACACTAGCTTGTGGCATTGTTTCGCTGTTATACACAGCTTTATTATCAGCTTTAACTGTAACTACTTTTTTGTCTATGTTAATTGCAATAATTAAACTTGCTACAGCATATTTTTCTGTATCTTTTGGTGTAAATGTTAATGTATAACTACCGCTTTGTGCTACGTTTTTAACATTTGTATCGCTAAGCGCCCATGTGCCATCAACAGCTTCATCACCAAATAATGCGCTAGCTGAAATATCGCTAACTTTAACTGCTGTGCCATCGTATGCTTTAGTAAATGAGCTTGCTGTTACCATTGGAACATTTTTGTCATTTACTGTTAGCTTAACGTCAACTGTAAAATCTTTATAGTTATCGCTACTTACAGGTATTTTAAGCATAGCAAATTCATTTACATTTGAGGCATCATCAACAAAGCTATAAGTTAATAATGATTTTTCAAATATGCTTGGTGGCACTGTTAATAAATCTCCACCTGAAACAATTGTTATATCACCATAACTTAAACCAGCTAAGTTATAGAAAAGTGATAACGAAAGTGTTCCGCCTGAACCATATTTTGCCGAGCTTTCTAGCGTTGTTAAGCTTGTAAAATCAGCTTTTTCTATTGTGAAATTTGCTGAAACATTGCCTTGATAATTGCCTATACCAACTATTGCAATTGTTGCTATGCCTGCGTTAGTGTTATTTGTTAAAGTTAAGGTGTAATCATAATCTTTAACTAATTGCATACTGTCAGCTGTTACGGTATACGCTGGTGTTTGTGCTAAACGGTTGTAAACATATGTTCCGCTTACAGCAAGCATATCTTGTGTCAATGTTTTTTTGCTTATATCTGCATTTGCAAATATAGGTTGTGTGTTTAAGCTATAATACGCAACATCTGCGCCTTGCATGCCATAGCCTCTTGCTGTTACAGCTTTATCTGCGCTAACTTTTTCATCCGCAAATTCTACTATACCAATTTTAATCTCAACATCATCGCCACTTATTACGCCGTTTAATGTAGGTGCTATGTTTACAATTGCGACTGCATTGCCGTTGTATTCTTTATCAGCTACAGTGCCGTTTGTCCATGTCAATGCTTTAGCGGAAAGTGTTACTGTTAAGCTTTCATCATAGCTTGCCATATCGCTGTTGCCTGTGTATTTTGCAACTATGATATTTTCGCCTACAGTTAGTGCTTTTTGCGCTGTATTAATTTTAAAGGTTACTGTTTGACCCGCCGTTACTGTTTGTTCGTCAGTTATTCTAACATCACCAATATATAGTGCCATTTGGCTCTCGCTAGCATCAACACGTGAATTTACTAGGTTTTGTGTTTGCTCTGCGCTCATGCCAGTTACGATTGGTTTTACAGTAAGTGTAATTTCATCACCATAAATAGGTGCTGTATTATCAGCAGTAACACCACCGTCAAAATCAGTAGTGCTTTGTGCTATGTTAATAGTGTAATCTTTAGACACTACTACACCATTATATGCACCCTCACTTGTTACAGTAAAGTTTATAGTAATTATTCTTTCGCCAGCGGATTGTATCTCATCACCATTTGTATATGAAATTGTACCACTTAACTCGTCGCCAACTACCGTTGCTATGCCTGTTTGTGGCAATTTTGCTTTATTATTACTATCGCCATAAACAAATTGAGTTGCATTTATAATGTTATCTATAGGTGTCCAATCAAACATTAAATCTGTAACTTCAACTGTTATTGAACTACTTGCATTGCCAGAATTTGCTGTTAATTCAACACTACCTAGTTTTGTTGAATTAGTTAAGGTAATAGTATTTTCACTAACCACAGCATCTGTTTGTGTAAGCGTGTTTTCCCAAGTTATTACAGCTTGTGGCAATAACATGCCGTATTGGTCGTAAACATTTGCTGTATAGGTGAATATTAGGTTTTCTGCTGTTAGTGGTACTACTATTGTATCCTCGGTTTTAATAGCGCCATCACGTAGTATTTCAACTTTTGTTTCAACAGAAGCTTCTTTTGTTACTGTGATTTCTAAAGTATCACTACCAGAACCTGCCGCCGCTGTTACTGTGTATATGTCCGCTTTAACACTAGGTAAAACGGTTATCACACCATTTGAAACAGCTATGCCCTCTGTACCGGCAGTGGCATCATTATTTTCTATGCTCCAGTTAAGGTTAGGGTAGCCTTTATCTATAGCATTACCTTGTGCATCTTGCAAAGTCCAATCAAGGTTTATAGTGTCACTACCTTGTGTTGCTAGTGGTGCGTTTATGGTTTCTTGTGTGCTTGCAATATCAACGCTACCTACAACAACTGCCTGTGCGCTTATGTTATAATTTGCTGTGTATGAGGTTTTGCCGTCGTTAAAATCAACTTTAAACATCGCCTCGCCACTTGCTATGCTTGCAACTGTAATTGCTTTGCTTTCGGTTAATGTAAATGGGCTTTGCATTTCCTCACCATCTACCACAACTTTTAATTTATCATCATCAAAAGTGAAAGTAGCTGTGTCGTCACCTATTTTAGCATAATTATATGTTTTGCTTTCATATAATTTAAGCTCATTATCAACAACTTGGCGTGGATTTATTACCTCAAATTTGTTTTTAGGCATAGGTGCTGGTGGTGTCACGCCTTCGGTAAAGTAACTTTGCTCAACATCAATAAAATCATGCGTTACTGGTATGCTTGTTGTGCTACCTGCTAGTGTATTTACAAAAATTTGTTGTAGAACAAAGTAATCCAAATAGCCAACTTCGGCAAATAAATCATCAGCAACAAATTTTAAAGTCAAAGTTTCGTTTGGAGCAAGTTTGTTAATAGAAACACCTTGCACGAAATCATCTTTATCTAGTGGTGTTGTAAGTTTTTTGCCGTTAATCCATGTAACCTTGTAAGTTTCAGAACCTGTTAGTGTGTAGCTTAAATTATAAATATCTTTATCGCTAACATTTTTAAGAGTAAAGTCAATTTCATAATCCTCGCCTTGGTATGCAATCCTGTTTGATGAAATATTTAGCTCTAAAGCAGAACCAGCATACACTTTTATAGGTTCTTGTGTTGTATATGAGTAACCAAACAAATTACCTGCCAATGAACCTTCAAGCGAGGCGGTAATATTATATTCGCCCTCAACATCACCACGTACATACCAAACCGCTTTATCTGTGCTGTTTGATGCTATTGTGCCAAGGTTAATCTCTGCTGTTTGCGCTTCGCTAAGCATGCTAGCAAAGCTTAAACCTTCTGGTAAAGTAAGTTCGGCTTTAACATTTGTTAAATCATCGAGGAAGTCATTGTTTATAACTAATAACTCAACGTTAAACATTTCTTTTAGCCAGCGTGCCTCGCCATAAATAACAAGGTAGAATTTCTCTGTAATAGGCGTAACGTTCATGTCGTTTACCCAAACACCACCCGTGTGCCCTACAACATCTCCAGCACCATTAACATATGTTGTAACTGGGTATTTGTAGCCGTTAAATTCAAAAGTAATCTCTTGTTTAACTACATGTTGGTTATCTGGGTGTGAGGTATCAATGCCGGCTGCCACTATTTCATCCCATGTCATTGCACTTGATGTTAATTCACCTTGAACAACTTGTGATGATGGTAAGCCTAAAGTTTTCGCATAGTTACCTGTACCGTCATTTGTAACAACATGTGAGTAACTCCTTGAAACAAAGCCTACTTTAGTTACAGAAATATTAACAGGACCTTCGTTTAAAACAGTTGCAACAACGCCGTTTTCATTGGTTTTTGCAACAACTTCAAAGTAACCTTCCTCGCCTAATTCAATTCCTGCTGGCGAGATTAAAACTATAGCATCGCTAACTGCTGGTGTTCCAGCAACAGCAGAGTTTAGCACCGTGAAAGTAGCCAAAACTTGCTCGCTGTCTGCACTAATTTCTACAACATCAACTTCATATGTTGTAGTTGCTGTATTACCGTTATTATCTGTTACAGTTAAAGTAACGGTTTTTATACCAGATGTTTCAAAGCTATGTTTTGCTGTTATGCCTGTTGCTGTGTCATTTGCGCCAAAGTTCCAACTATAACTTGCTATTGCGTCGTTATCGCTTGAATCTGCCGCTGAGAAGTTAACCGCATAGCCTGTAGCTGTTATAACTGCATCTGCTGTTATTTTTGCAACGGGGTTTACTGTATCGACCATTATAGGCTCAACATCTATATTTATTTCACCTTTGCCACCATAATAATCAACAGCTTTAAGTGTTAAAGTAACATTTCCTGTTAGTTCATCTACAGTAATTTCTCTTGCATCTTTATTAACAACTGCAATTTTATCTGCACCGTTAAATAACTCAAAGTGTGAAACCTTGCTTATATCTTCCGCTGAGTATTCCCATGTAATTGTAGCTGCTTTAAAAGCGTTTTCAACAGTTATATTTGTAGGTGCTGTAGGTGCTTCATAACCTTCTACATAAAAAGCTCTTTCTAGCACATCAGGTGCATTTGCTGTTTGACCCTCGCCTAAATCTTCCAAAGTGGTGTAATCATAAACTTCAACTTTAACGTCATAAGTTCCGCTTGTAAGAGTTGAAATGTCCCAATCTGAACTGAAAACATGTGTTTTCAAAGCATTTGGAGCATATACGGTTTCTATTGCTTTCCACTCTGTTTCGTCTTTAGCTTTGTATGAGAACACAGCCTTGCCTAGGCGGAAGTTATCACTTGCTGAAACAGAAAGTGTTGCTGAATGTTCAAGTGTTGCCCCTGTGTTTGGTAGCATAGCTATGATTTCAGCGCTTTCTTCGTCAACAATAATTTCGCCACTTACTATTTGGCTAGGTTCGCTTTCGTTGCCTGCATTATCTACTACTGTTACGTAATAATAATACATTGTTTCCATTGATATAGTGTTTTTGTCGTCTGTATAAGTTAAAACATCAGCCTCTTTTACCATTGTGTAATTAGCAGTTTCGCTAGTTGAGCGGTAAAGCCTAAATGTTTTAAAGTCTTCTACAGAAGCAGCGTTATACTGCCAATCGATTTTTAAATTTCTGCTTGTTGCTTGTGCTGTTATTGTTTCAACAGCATCAGGTGCAGTATTATCAATTGTTATTTCAGTAGTTTTTGCCTCAGAAACATTGTTGCGTGCATCTATTACAGTTGCTCTAACTATATAAGTGCCGTCAGCAAGTGCACTTGCGTCCCAAACATAGTTTACAGTATACTCTCTTGGAGCATTAGGAACACCTTGCATGCCTATATCTGTGAAAGTTTCGTTTGCGTTTTCGGTTTTTAGGGCATATTCAAACTTAACTGTTTTTAGCGCTAAATTATCTGTTGCTGTAACGGAAAGTCTAATGTTTTTGCCCATAACAGCTTGTGCTGATGTTGCTGGTGTTAAGTTTGTTATCACTGGTGGCTCGCTATCCGCAGTATTTTTAATTACTTCAGTTTCGTTACCAGCGTAGTCAACTGCGATTAATATTATTGTTGTTCCATCAAACTCTAGAGCTGCAACTTCTGATGTTCTAACATTACCGCTAACAGTACCTACATGGTCACGCTCTGTGCTATCTGGTGCTATGCGATATATTTCAAAATAACTTATATCTTCATCATCTGTTACCCAGTTTAGTGTTGAAACCACGCTGCCAGGTGCGCCATATACAAAGGACATTGTAACCTCTGGCGCAACTGTATCTACAATTAGTGTTTCGTTTTCATTGTTTGCTATCTCACCATCTGTTACATAAAGTGGGTATTCACCATCTGATAAATCGCTAAGCGTTACTTCAAACTTACCGTTTACTGATGAAGTTGTTGTTGCTATTACAGCGCCGTTTTCATCAGTGTTTTTAATTGTAATTTCTTTTTCTGGATTTGCATAACCAATTAAAGTGAAATCGCTTTTGTTGCTGTATGCAACATGAGTAGTGTTATCATCATAACTATCTTCAAATTGTGGTAAGTATATATTTGTTAAGTCACGCACATAAAATTCACGCACTATAACTTCACTACGAACATACTTTTCATTGTTATAATCAGATGTTGGGTCGTAATTCCCGCTACTGTAATTCTGGCCGTTGTCCATGAAAATCCTCATGTTAACAACATTTTCATAATATGAAAATCCATTGATGCGGAACGAACCTGTATATGTATATTTGCCATCTATAGGTTCATTACCATCATAGTAAAAAGTTGTATAGGAATATGAACTGCTAACGTTTTCATTTTCATTCAATAATTGCACAACAATTCTGCCATATGGGTGGTCAGCTTGAACAGACATTTCATAATATGCATAATCATCACTAAAAATGCCACCTACATTATCGGGCACTACAAGGCCGTAGTCTTTATCAAGCGCAAGGTATACAGTTTTATCATATATTCTAGAGTTTGCACCACTTGCATTTGTCGCAAATTCAACATAGAAAGTTTTTTCACCTTCGGTTTGAGCATTGGCTAAGGTATATTCTATACCATTATCATCCAAAATCTCATTTATGCTCGTAAAAGTGGCGCTCGCAAGCTCTGCTTTACTATCAGCAACACGCATATGTGTAAAGTTTGCTGCATTAGTTGGGTAAATATATATAACTGCGTTCTCTGTTAAATTACCGTAAATAGAATTACCGCTCCATGTAGCATTGCGTATTTCAAAGTTCGCCATAGCGTAATCATAAATATCAAGCTCTACTGTATCTAGGAAAATTCCGTTCATATAAATACGTAAGCTATAATTACCAACTGGCAAATTTTTATAATCTTCTGGGTTTATATGCAAGAATTGGTTGTTATAGCCATAGCTTTCACTATCTTCAAACCTAAGTTTCAAATTATCAACTAACAACTCGTATCCATTATATATGTTTGCGGTGTAAACAGCGTCTTTTGGTAAATAATAAGCAGTCACAGCGTTATCTGTAAATTTATAACTGTTTATTTGTGGTGTTCCTGTTTCTATACCTGTATTGTCAGTATCAACAGTGAAATAACCCCAGCTAACGTTATTTGCATCTAGTATATCATAATTACCGTCTTCAAGTTGTAAATCACCTAAAGAGACCTCTAAATTTAGACTTGAATTAATGTTCTGTCCACTACTAGACACTTCATGAGTTGGTATTATTTTTTCGATATTAGTTAATGTATATAGTTTTGTTTCATCGTCATCAGAGTGATATATACTTAAGCCTGCTATTTTAGCGTTAATATCAGCAAGTGAAACATTGCGCACACCGTAATTTATAGAGTAACTTGTTGTAATAGTGTTTGTTTCTACATTATAACTATTTAAACTAAACCATGATGAAGTTGTAGGTATTTCAGGCGTTAAATCCAGTTGAGCAGCATTATAATAATATTCAGTATTATCATAATCTTCCTGACCACCTGCTGATATGCCGTAAGCAAACTCTTTACCGCTTAAAGCTTCCAGCTGAGTTTTTGTTATTTCCGCCATATAAACAGAAATACCATTGTTTTCATCAACAACTTTTGTTAGTGGAACACTCAATAGCAAGATACCAATTTCTGTATCTTTTGTGCTACTATCATCTATGTTTTCCCTAAATATAAGTTGAGGGTTGCTACCAACGTTAAAGGCTCTAACATAATAATAGTTTTTATCCATATTTGTGTGTATATAATCATTACGTGAATATGTAAAATTTTGATCTATAATCGTTAAATCGCTATTAATATCAACATCTGCAACTTTTACATCACCAAGGTATACGTCAAAATCTCTTCTGCCTTGCAAGTTGCTTATATCAAACTCGCCTTCAAAAATATAACCCAACCCATTTTCACTATTATATGTTGTTTTAACAACATTACTGGCTGTTGAATAAACTTTACCTGTATAGTCACGCATAGTAAAGTCAACATCAATGCCATTATAATAAACAGAAGGGTTATCCCATGTTGCGTTAAAATACCAAGTATCAACATCACCATTAAAGCTTGTGTTATCATCAAAACTAATGCTGTAATTGCCCATTCTCATATCTGTATAAACATTTGTGAAATCCTCAGAATCTTCTTGGTATTTTTCACCTGTTTCATACAAATAAACATAAATGTATGGTGCTAAGTCACTCATTGCAGTTACTGTGTTATTTAATTTCAGTTGCACGGATAACTCACCACTTGCTAAAGAAACATTTTCAACATATGCAAAAACTATACTCTCACTAGCTTGAATTTTTACGTCATACATTTTATCTGTGTCTATATCTTTAAACTGAATTGTCACCATACTTGTTGCTATATCTGTAACAATAAAATCAACAATTTGAGGTGTTGGTTTGCCTGTTTGAACATAACCAGTAATGCTAGATACAGAAGTATACAAATTGCCTGAGCCTGTATAGTTAATTTCTGCGCTATAACTCACACCTTTTGATATGGTATGTGTAGGGTCTACAACCATTTTAGCTGTAATGTTTGTGTAGGTGCTACTGCCACTTAAATCTTTAAACAAACCATTTGAAGTCGCAACTACAGCACCGCTGCTATCTTTAAGTGAAAAACTTAAACCGTCAAGCTGGCTTTCATTTTCCATGCCATAGATATTAAAACTCATTTCAAATTCTGTACCGTTTTCATACAAATTAGAAATACTTGCGCTTGTAATTAACAAACCTGAAATTACATTAATTTTGGTTGGTATAGTGTATTCATTTGCACCCTTTACATATTTTAAGCTATAAGTACCAATTGCTACTTCTTTAAAATCAAAATAGCCACTTGTACTAACTGTAAAAACATTTAAAGATGTATTGTAATTAACATAAATATACTCATCTACTTTTTCTTGAATTACTGTTCCGTCAGCGTTTATCAATTGTAATTTTCCATCTTCTAAAATTGTATCTATTTTTTGTGCTTCGTGAGATGAAATTGAGTTTATGCTCGCATCTAAAGCTTGTGCCTGCTCTAAAGTTAAATTAAAATCACCATCTAAAGTAACATTTTTTTGGCTTGTGTGCACATATTTAACGTTTTCCATAGGCCCTGAAAAGCTTCTTGCGTTAAAAAGCATAGGCATGCTCGCACCAGATAGCATAGGCAAAGTTAGGCTGTTACCGCCACCATAAATAGTACCAAAAGAGAGCGATGCCTCGGCATCACTAGGTATTTGCTCTATATCTTCTGTTGGCTCTGCCGTTGGTTCACCATTTGGTTCCGCCGTTGGCTCCGCAGATGGCTCTTCTGTTGGTTCGCCAGATGGTTCCGCCGTTGGCTCTGCAGTTGGTTCACCATTTGGTTCCGCCGTTGGCTCTTCTGTTGGTTCACCAGATGGCTCCGCCGTTGGCTCTGCCGTTGGTTCGCCAGATGGCTCCGCCGTTGGCTCTTCTGTTGGTTCACCAGAAGGCTCTGCCGTTGGCTCTTCTGTTGGTTCGCCAGATGGCTCCGCAGATGGCTCTGCCGTTGGTTCGCCAGATGGCTCTGCCGTTGGTTCGCCAGATGGCTCTGCTGTTGGTTCACCCGTTGGCTCTTCTGTTGGTTCAATAGTCGGTTCGCCCGCAACTTCATCTGCATGAAGCTCTACCTCTGGCAAAGAAGTATCATTTGCAAATGCTGAAAAAGGCATAATACCTATCAACATGCACAAACTCAACAAAAAAGCCAAAGTTTTTTTACACTTTGTGTTAAACATAACTTGCTACCTTTCCTTGTATCATTTTTACAACTTGTGGAGTATGAGCCTAAGATATTCCTATCATACATCAACTAAACTTATTATTAAATATAAAATATTCAGATATTGTTGTACGATTTTCATATTTTTTATAAAAACATACAAAACAATATAAAAGTTTGGTATAATGTAAAAAAACAAAAATATATTTTGTTTAATTTAACTTTACTATAAAAATAATTTTACTTAATAAATGGTTTACTCACACTTTAGCTCGCTAGATAGCCAGATAAATAGACTGAGAGGTTAAAAGTGCACACAATTTATCTTTTGGATGACGATGCTTTAATTTTAGAAGAATTAAATAATTTAGTGCCTTGGCTCGATAACGGTTTTGATGTTATAGGGCAAAACACTATGCCTGAAATTGCAATAGGTGAAGTTATTGATTTAAAACCTGATGTCATTTTTACAGATTTAAAAATGCCTAAAATTGATGGCATAGATTTTTTAAAACAAATTAAAGAATTAGGATTCAAAGGTAAATGTGTAATGATATCCGCATACCCAAGTTTTCAATATTCACGAGAATTTTTCCGCCTAGAGGGTTTCGATTATATTTTAAAACCTTTTCAGCTAGATGAAATACAAATTGTATTAGAACGAATTTCCTCTATGCTTTCGCCAATTGAAACAACTGCGCCAATTGATACAACTAGCATGCCAACAAGCTTTGCAAAATTAATTGCACACATAAGCACAAATTACAGCAAAAAATTTACTTTGAATGGGCTGGGAAAAGAATTTGGCATTAGTTCAAACTACATATGCAACCTTTTTGCTAAGCACTATAACACTTCACTAACAAGGTTTTTAACCGATATACGCATGAAAAATGCTGCTACACAAATAAAAAATGGCAAATATTCATTAAAAGAAATTGCACTTAACTGCGGGTATTCAGAGTATTATTATTTCTGCAAAGTTTTTAAAGAATATTGGGGTGTTTCACCTACAAGTTACGCTAAAAACGGCAGTGAAAAAGAAAGTACCATTTAGTTTATAGATATAATTAAAATTTATTTTGTGTTTTCATAGCCAATATCTGCATATTGACATATTTTTAATACAATGTTATTCTAAACATAAAAAAGCCGCCCATATTACTAATGAGGCGGCATATTTTTTAGATTTCAAATTCAAATAAAGTTCAACTATTTTACAAAATTATATAAACTTGTTTTCTGATTAGTAAAACACTATTAAAAAAACAATGCTTGGTTTATGGTGAGGTTTTATAATGAACAATAAAAAAATTTTACTTTTACCTTTTTTATGTTTAAGTATTTTAAGTTTATCCGCTTGCGATATTTTTAATAGCACAAAAGATGATACAATTAACATTGCTATTACGTACAGTAACGTAGGATATGAATTCCCTGAACATATAGTTGAGTACATTGAAAACACCACTGGCGCAAAATTAGAATTCACATACATACCTAATGACTACACAAAAGAATATTTACGTGTGCTTTTTACAAGCAACGATGCAAATATTGATGCTGTGCTTTTTTCAAACGAAAACACTATAACCGAAGCCGAGCTTTTAGAATTTGACGAAAATGAAAACATTGTACCACTTAATGATTTTATAAATGATAACAGTATTTATTTTTCTGAAAAAGCTGAAAACTTTACTGATTACGATATATTAAAAAGTATAACCTCAATAGACGGAAACATATATTATTTACCTGCTTTGGATTATTCCGCTATTGCAACATCACAACAAACCATGTGGATAAATTCCAATTGGCTAAAAGAACTTAACCTCGAATTACCAACAGACATTGCCTCACTAGAGCAGGTTTTGCTAGCATTTGCTGAATATAAACCACAAGGCGCACCTTTGCTTGGCAGTACTGAAAGTGAAAGTAATTTTGCCTTCAATTTTATTATTAATTCGTTTACCATTTGCGACCCGCTCAATTATTACTTCACAATTGAAAATGGCAAAATTGCATATCCACCCAATACACAAAATTGGCGAGAGGCACTAATATATTTAAACAAGCTTTATGAACAAGACCTCATTTTAGACGAAAATTTCACTTATAATTCAAGCCAATTTATTTCTGCATTTAATGCAAAAGAAAACTTAGTAGGGCTTTTTACAGCGTATAATATAGATGATATAGCTTTTGAAAATTCCCCTGAGATATGGTCGGATTATATAGCTATTTACCCTTTAGATAATGCGGGACAAAAAGCTGAAATATCAACTACAACTTTTTTGCCAACAGTAGGCGGAGTGATTTTAGAAAGTTCACAGCAAAAGGAAACTGTTTTTGAAATTATGGACTTGCTTTGTAGCGACACTGCCTATTTGTATTCACACTATGGTATACAAGGCGAGGACTGGGACTATTCGCAAAATGGTGAGATAACCTCAAGCAATGAACTTGCCAAAATAACTGTGTTTTCGCAAACTGCTCAAAACAGAGAAATTGATATTACTGAAATTATTGGTCCTTTTGTTTCTAACCCATATTATAGTGATAACGTAGCATGGGTTGGTTTTCAAGTTAAGCAAAGCGAACATTCTCAAACACGCATAACTTTACAATACCAGCAATTTATGAGCAAGGAAAATTTATCAACAGCCGTTTTCTATGAAAACTTAAAACCTCATTTGCATGAGTATGAAGAACTTGCAGAGTATGTCAACAAAAATATCATCGCATTTACTAAAGGTGATTTAGACATAAATAATAATGAAGATTGGCGAAATTACCTAGATGGTTTTGATAAATACGCCCTACAAGAACATATTAACTTGATAAACAGTTATCTTTAGGAGGCAAACGTGAAAAACTATAAATTTATATTTTACATTGTTATTTTACCTGTTGTTTGTTTACTATTTTTTAGCTCATGTAATTTAGAAAATCTTTCAGAAACTGATGTTTATTTACAAGAATGGTATGAGCAGGCAAACCTAGATGCTCAAGAAACACCAGCCGAACTCTACGAAAAAGCTTTACAAGAACAAACATTAGTTATTTATTCAATAACTACAAGAATTTTTGATGTTGCAGAAAGTTTTGAAGCCGAATATCCCGGACTTACAGTTGAAATATATGATAACCGAGCACCTGATTTAATAAACTTTATTGAAGACGGCTATTTGAAAAATGATTTTCAATGTGATATCGTTGTTTGTACCGACGAGACAGGTGAAATAAGAGAAGATTTTTTACCAAAACATATAGTAAACACTTATGTTCCACACGATATTGAACCATATTTAACAGCTAGCGCAAACGGTGAATTGTTAAGCTTTGTTGGTGAATTTCAACAACTTTTTTATAATAGCGAAGTGTATGCAGAATGCCCCATAGATAACTGGTGGGAATTAACGGAACTACAATGGAAAGATAACATTTATATTAATTCACCTTTGCGCTCAGAATCTACAATTTCCTTTTTACACTCACTTTTTAACAATGAAAGTGCGATGACACAAGCATATATAGCACGTTATGGCAAAGAACCTGAACTACTCGACGGAGAAACATCTAGCGAGCTTTTTATTAAATTATTAATAGAAAACGGTTTAAAACAAACTAACAGCTCAAACGAGCTTGTTGAAATTGTTGGAGCGCCAAACCAAACTAACCCACCTTTAGCTTTTATGATTTCCTCCAAAATACGCATGTATGATTTAGGCTATGATATACAGCCTGCTTATGGTGTTTTACCTAGCGATGGTACTTTTTCACCTAATAATGTCATGATAGCCGGTGGTTCTAAAAACGTTAACACAGCAAAATTATTTATTCGCTGGCTTTTAGGAGAAAGCGACGGCACTGGCGAGGGCTTAACACCATATTTACAAGAGGGCACATGGCCTGTTAGAACAGATGTTGAATGTCCCTCAGAAGTTACACTTGAGGAAGGCAACTTTTGGTATAATGATGACGTAGATATATCAAAATCATATGAAAACATAATGGAATTTTGGCAAACCTTGAACGACTAAAAATTATTTTAAAACTGAAAAGAATATTAAAATGAAAAATACTAAATTATCTTTTAAGCACAAGGTAAATCGCATACTTATGCTTGCAAGTATAGCTATTGTTTTTACTCTTTGCTTATTTTTACTGCAATTTTTTGTTTATAGTATATCTACAACACAGCAAAAAATAACTATTGTTTCTGAGCAGCTTATTTCAGATATTGAAGAATCTTTTTTATATTTAGAACAAAGCTCAATGGCACTAGCTTTTAGCGATAATGTTAAAAATTTGCTAATTGAAACCGAACCGCTAATTTTTCATAAAAAATCAGAATTAGTACGTGATGAATTACTCGTTACTTATACTAGAAGTGAGCTTGTAAATAACATTTTACTTTTTGATATGCAAGGCAATTTTGTTCGTTTAAAAGGTGAGCTAGGTAACACCTCTATGGATAGAATTTATTACTCGCTCGTTGAAAAACCTAATGAAAGGCACATGAATTTAACTTTGGAAAGTGAAAAATATCTAGCCTACGTTACAAATATATATGATGATTATAATCAAATTGGTTATTCTGTATTTTTAATTAATAGCCAAGACCTCGCAGATTATTTTTTAAATGATAGCATAACACAAGATTTAGAGGTTTCTATTTTAGCCTCTGGTGAAATAATTGCAAGTAATATTTCAGATTATGAAACAAACCCGAATTTAATAAGCGAAAGTAGTATTTACTCGCTACAGCACATAGGCATAACGCCTTATGAAATTTTAGTTATTAACGACAAAACGCTAGAAGAGGTTGTTTTAAGCTCATTAATTATAGCTTCCATTTCTTTATTCCTTTTTGTTGCGTTACTATATTTTGTTTTTAAAGTTTTTAACCAACAATTTATTATTCCAATAAGCACTATAATAGATAACAGTGAAAAAATACACAACCCTAACCAAAAACTACCAGCGACAGGACAAGAAGATTTCGACCTTTTAATTGATAACATAAACCTCATGAACATGCGTGTTTTAGAGCAAGAACAAAAACTTTATAAAGCTGAGCGTCAAATGCAAATGACAGAAATTGAAAGGCAAAAAGCTACTGTTTTTTCACTCAAAAAGCAAATAAATGCACACTTTACAGTTAATACTTTAAATGTTATTAAATGCTTAAACACGACATCAAAAATTGACGATGCAAATAAAATTTGTGATGGCCTAGCTTTTTTGTTGAGATATGCAAATGATGTTGAGCAAAATATAATGGTTTTAGAAGAAATTTTTGTACTTAAAAAATATCTTGAAATTTTATTAATACGTTTCCCAAATAGGTTTACTTTTGTGGAGGATATTAATGATGATTGCAACGAATTATACATACCAAGGATGTTATTGCAACCTATTGTTGAAAACGCAATAAACCATGGTTTTGTTTATGAAAACGAATATATACTAAAAATTTCTACTTATATAATTGACGATAAATTAAAAGTAGAAATAAAAAACAATGGTATGGCGATTGAAACGAAAAAACTTGAGCAATTGAAAAACGATATAGCCACAGCTCACCTTGAACCTTTAAAAGATGTTAACTTAGAAGGTATCGCTTTGTTGAATATACAAAAACGCATTGTTTCACTTTTTGGCAGGGGATATGGTTTAAGTATTACTTCCGATATAACAGAAACTTGTGTTGTTATTACGTTACCAATAGAATATATTTAAATGAAAAAATACAACAAATCAAAACTAAAAGAGTAAGCGTTAAATACATACGCACATACTCAAATAAAACTCAATCTGTTAAAATAACCTCAAGTACAAAACATTCTGAACAACTCTAAATCAGAGAAGCTTAGAATTGTTCGGACAGTAAGGAGGTTGCAGAATGAATATAGAACACAGAAGCTTAAACCAACGCCAAAAAATAGAGCAGTGGTCGAAACACATGGCAGATTGCCGAAATAGTGGGCGTGTGAAAGTTTTTCTGTAAAATAGCAATTTAGGATACGAACCGAAATTAGTTAAGGTGCAAGTCTTCGGATTTGTGCCTTTAGGCTTTGGCATAATTGGTTTTCGTCCTTTACTTTTTCTCGAAGTGCATCAGGACTAGCTATGCGAAAATCCATCACCCATTTTATAATGAGTGATGGATTATTTATGCCTACACTTAACGCCAGCTCTTGATATGACACCTCGATTGTTAAGTATAATTCTACCACAGATAACTGGAATTCAAATGTGTATATTTGATTTTTTCTTGAACGAAGCAATGCTTCATCATTTAAATATGCTTCGATTATTTCTTTTTTAACTCATAGTTGTATTTTGCCATCAATTTATTTAGTTGTTATTATTCATTAAAATATAATTTGCGTTTTCAAAATCTTTACCAAGTTGCTTTGCGTGATAAATGCTTGTGTTTATAAACTTAAAACCGCTTTTTTCAATAACTCGTTTGGATTTTTCATTAATAACAAAGTGCCCACAGGTTAAGGCATCTAAATTTAAAGTATTAAAGCAATATTCTATAACAGCATTTACAGCCTCAGGCATTATTCCTTTGCCCCAATAATTTTTGGATAAAACATAAACAATTTCTTTCATGTTCAAATGGCAGTAGTCTGCGTTTTTCTCCGCCCAAGAAGTATATAAACCGAGGTAGCCTATATTTTTACTGTTTTCTTTAAGTTCAATAGCAAAAACTTTTTTATTTGTTATAAAATTATCTAGCATGGTTTGGCTTTGCTCTAAATTTTCGTGGCGATTCCATGCTGCCATTATACCAACGCCTTCTACGCTTGCATATTCAAACATATCTTGCAAATCATCTTGGCAATGTGCGCGCAAAATTAAACGTGGTGTTTCAACTTTAATGTTATTTACATCTATAAAAATATCCATATTACACCTTAAGTTTTAGTTGTTTTCAGCAAGCATGTAGCTAACTTCAGCAGCTGCCATATTATGCATTAGCGAGCGCATGCGTATAATGCGTATGTTATCCCTAGTAGGGTGCACCCTGTTAGTTAGCAGTACAACAAAAAGTCCAGTGTCAGGGTCAATTGCAATACTAGTCCCTGTAAAGCCAGTGTGGCCAAAACTTTTTTCGCCCATTAAATCTCCAATAAAATTAAATGGGCTACCTGCAAGGTTAAAGCCTAAACCACGAAATTCTTGGTCCTCACCGGGGGTGTAGTTTTTTATAGCTTTTTTTAGCATAGCAGGTGAGAGGTAACGCTCGCCATTTAATGTTTTGCCATTCATTGCAAGCATTTGCACAAAGGTAGTCATATCTTGTATATCGCTAAATATGCCAGCATTGCCAGAAACACCATTTAAAAATCTTGCGTTATGGTCGTGCACTATGCCTTTATAAAATTCCTCAGAATTATCCATTTTTTCAGTGGGTGCAACATCGCCACTTGGTTTAAAGCTTGTGTTGTTTAAAGCTAGAGGTTTAGTTACATATTGTTTTGTTAAAACATCAAATTTTGTGTTAGTTATAATTTCAAAAATATGCGCGAGCAAAATAAAACCAAGGCAACTATAAACAGGTTTTGTGCCTATTGGGTGCATTAAGTTTAAGTTTAAAATTACATCCGAGGCGGCTTTTAAAGTGTTTTCAGATGTTTTTTCTTCAATGAAAATAGTAGGTTCTAAGCCACTTGTATGTGTTAACAAATGTTTAATGGTTATTTGTTTTTTATCCTCTGGTGCGTTTTCAATAAATTTATCTATCGTGTCGTATAAGCGGATTTTTCCCTCTTCAATAAATTTAAAGGCTATCATGCTAGTGCTAACTATTTTTGTAAGGCTAGCAATATCAAACAAGGTGTCAATATTAGCGGCACCGTATGCTTTTTGTATGTATATTTTATCTTTTATACCAACACTTAAAACTGCGCTTGAAAAAGCGTTGCCAATTTCGGAGCTTATTAAATTATCTAAGTTATTAAAATTCATATAACCCTCACATTTTATGTTTAATACTAATTATATACTAGCTTTGCCATCAGATGTTAGCGGAGCAATTTTTGCAATAAGTAAGTTTACAAGCGATAACGAAGCTGCAAATAGAAATATATAATGCGGGCCGAAGGAAGTCCAAATCCAACCGCTTATATAAGAGCAAGCAATAGCAACTACATGGTCAAGCGACATACCAAAGGATATAGTAGACATAACCTCGTTTTTATTAATAGCGATATTGTTAAGGTAAACCGCACGTATAAAACCCATTTGGCTAGACATTCTATCTATAATAAAAATTGCAAATGTAGCAATAGCGGCTATGCCTGCTGCCGGAAAATTACCTACATAAATGTTATAAACCATATATGCAAAAGCTAAGTAAACAATTATAAAAGACCAAGCATCTGCATATAACATTTTGCGTATGCCGAATTTATCAAGACACTTGCCTAAAAATGGCATAAAAAATATGCCGAGAATGGAGCTGAAAATTAAAAGTAAGGATATAGTATCAGCGCCCTCACCTAGTATATCAATAATAACCCAAGGAGCAAAAACTATAAAAATTTGTTTTTGCACACCATGCATTATGGCTAGTGTGTAATAATATTTATACTCCTTGCGAATTATGATTTTAGGTGGAGATACTATGGAGGAAGAAACACGTTTGTTGAGGTAAATAAGTAATGCACTAGCAATACCAAAACATATACCAGCTAGCACAAAAACAATTTTTATATCTGATGTAAAGGAAAAAAAGCCGAACCTAAAACTTATAAATATAATTAATGAGGCTACCAAACTAAAAGCTGTATATATGCCTTTTACATTACCTACGTGTTTACCTAAATTACCATCATTTTTTAGCGAAAAAATTGATAAAGCTAAACTATCTTGCAAGGGTAGATATATATGTATACCCATAGAAAAAATAAATAAAACAGCTGTCATTGTGTAAAAGCTAGGTGTCCAAAATGCGAGTATTAAAATGCCAACCATAGATATTGCTTGAGCTAAAGCGGCTATGCGTATATCACCAAGTCTTGCAAGTAAGGTTATTACCACTACAGTTATAACTCCAGGGAATTCTCGAGGTATTTCTATAAAACCACGTTGCACAGCTGTTGCGTTGTATGCATCTTTAAAATAGTTTGCAAGTATTTGGTCACTAAAACCGCAAGCAAGTGCAATAAATGCAACAGCAGATATGTATATCCATATTACGCTATCTATTTTTGATTTACTCTCACTGGGGGACTTGGTAATAAAATCGTTTTTCACATTATACCTCGCTTGTTTGTTAATACACTTTTTACATTATACAGCTAACACAATCAAAAATCAAACATTTTATTTTTATAAATGTTTTTTATCTTTATGTGAAGATTAATCTGCTTTTATTGCGATAAAACAAGAAATTCAATTAAGTGAAAGATAAAATATTACTTAAAGTTTATTAAAAAATATTTATAAATTTGTTGACAAAAAGTGTATAAAATTGTATATTAAATACATCGGGAGTTTGAGGTTACTATGTATAACATTGTTAATAAAAATACAAATATACATATTGATAATTAATAACTTCAACACACAAGGAGGAAAGATTATGAAAAAAATTACTCGTCGCCAATTTCTAGCAGTTACATCTGCAGCTACAGCAATTTCTGCTTTAGCACTTTCTGGTTGTGGAGATACAGCTTCATCAGAAGCTAGTAGCACAGCAACAAGTGATAGCACATCTGGTGATGCTTCTTCAGAGGCAGCAACTGAGCCAGTGGTTATTTCTATGAGTTACCCTGATAACCCTACCCTTCCTTTCGTAGATACATGGCTAGCTTTTACAGAATCATCAAAAAATGCTAATGCAACTGTAACTGTTGAACCTATACCAACATCTGAATATGCAACTATAGTTTCGCTTGCACTTAATACAGGTGAAGATTTAGCTGATGTTATTTGCTATAACAACACAGCAGGTGAGGGCGCTTCACTAGCACTTAACGGTGCAATTGTGCCAATTAGCGATTATTCTGATTGGACACCAAACTTTAACGCACAAGTAGAGCGTTTAGGCCTACGTGATGCAGTTGATGCTCTAAAATTAGAGGACGGCAAAATTTACTACTTACCATCTTTGTACGATGTGCCAATTTATGATGCTGGTTTAATCATGCGTGCTGATTTTATCGAATCAAAAGGTTTTGATACCCCAACTACTGTTGATGATTTATATGAAATACTAAAAGCATACAAAGCAGATTTTCCAGATTCTTACCCGCTAACATCTTGGGTTTATACATCAATCACTACACGTATGTTAATGCCAGCTTTTGGTGTTAGCTTCGGCGGTGGTTCTTCATCTGGTTCATATGTTTTAAGCTATGACTACGATAACGGCGAATACTTTGCTGGCGCTATTAGTGACCAAGCACGTGAGTTCTTCCGTTTTATGAAAAAACTTAGCGATGAAGGTCTATACGACCCAGAAGTTAGCGACGGCGACGGTGCAACTACAAAAATCGTTAACGGTGGTGCTATGGCTACATATGCTTGGTACGACCAAATTGGCGGTTTTGAAGCAGCTAGCGAAATTGAAGGCTACGATTTAAAAATGTACCTACCACTTGCTGGTACAGCAGGCGCTTTCCATATGGAAGCTTCATACACAGGCAACGGCATAATGTTCCCAGCAGCAACTGCTGAGCGCGATGATTTTGAACAAGTTGTACGTGCAGTTGATGCTATGTTCTACAGTGAAGAAAATGCTAAAATTTGGAACATTGGCGTTGAGGGCGAAACATACACTATGGAAGGTGACACAGTTGTTTATAATGATGAAGTTGCAAACAGCCCTGATGGTGTTTACAAAACAATACAAGTGCTTTACGG
>CAYJKG010000043.1:0-18959 GCA_964370685.1 uncultured Faecalibacterium sp.
TAAAACAGCATATATTTTTTACAAATCTAAAAACACATCATTTTCAATAAGTTGTTGCTGTAATTTATCAATATCTACATATTTAACATCACAACCATCTTTAACTGCCATCGCCGCCGCAACACCTGCCGCTTGCCCTAATGCGCCAACAGTTGGCGTTGTGCGTATAGCAGCTTGTGCTTCAAATGTAGCTGAAACACATCTACCTGTAACTATTAAATTTTTATACTCTTCGCACACCATTATACTATATGGCAAAGAGTAATATGGTTTTTCTCCAGTTAAAAAAATATTTGTACCACCGTCACCTTTAGGGTCGTGTATATCTATTGGATACCCGCTGTGAGCAATTGTATCCACAAATTTGTTCTTATTTATTAAATCATTTTGCGTTAATGTATAACAGCCTATAATCTGCCTACTACTGCGCACACCTATTGATGGCCCTGTTGTTTCTAATATAGCATCTTTAAAACCAGATGCATATTTGCGCATAAATGCATCTAGCTCTACACATTGCTTACGCCCTAATAATTGTGCCTGTGAAAGCGAAACAGCGTCTGTTGCATCGTGACCTAAAATGCGTGTGGTATTAAGTATAAATTCGCCATCTTTATCTGTGCAAAACATTAAAACTGCTTTGCGATTAAATGTAATTTCCCCCCCTACTTCTCGCTTGTTCAAATTCATTTTTAAAGTTTGCTATATCTAAAGGTATATTTGGTTTAAATGGGTTCGCATCGTCTTTTAAAATCGAAAATTCTGCTTTATTTTTTAAAATATAATCTTTTAATTTTTGCGTATCAACATTGCAATATTTCATATTCATAGTCATTGGCTGTGCTATGTTATCTGCTTTTCTGCCAAAGGTTGTTTTAACGCCTGCAAAAGACGCAAGGTCTGCATCTCCAGTTGCGTCAATATAAATATTTGCACAAATATCATTCAAACCATCTTTATTGCAAACTGTCAGCGAAGTCACAGCATCTTTTTTTACATTTACACCGCCTAAAAATGTGTTAAACAATATCTTACAACCAGCATTTATTAAAAGTTCATCAAGCACATATTTTAATGTTTCACTGTTAAAATGTGTAACTGTATCACAATATAACTTCGAATCTACAATATGCCCGCTAGAAGCTCCGTTTTCCATTAATTTACAAACAATTTCTTCCATAATGCCTTTTATAACTTGTATTCCACCAGCATGAAAAGACATCATAGGCCCAACGCCACAGGTAGTAAGTGCACCACCTAAACAGCTGCTTTGCTCTATTACTAACACATTTGCGCCTTGCCTTGCTGCTGCCAAAGCTGCCGTACAACCGCTAACACCACCGCCAACAACAATAACATCAAACTTGCTTTGATATATTTTTTTCATGTTCTAAGCATCACCTTTCGCACTTTAAATCAGTAACTTTACAAATCGCTTATAATTTCATGTACTTTAAAGTTTGCGTATTCTGCAATCATAGGGCTCATCTGTCTAAACCCAATTTTACCCTCTTGCCAAACTGTATTTTTATCTTCAAAATGCAACACTGGCATTTCATTAATAAAAAAATCTATCACATTTTTATTTTTGCGTATGCACATACGATAAGGTGACTGTGCATCTGCAACATTTGGCAAAGGATCACCAGCAATTGCCGCAAGCTCAAAACCATAACTCTTACGCAAATTACAAGTGCGAAAAGCTCTTTCTTCAGGATATGAACGTCTAAAATAAGATATATGATAAGCATTTATATCACCACTATGATAACAACCATACATACCATTGCGTGTTGCCAAATTTGCTGAAAATAAATCCTCGCCATTTCTGCCCGCTGCCGCAAAAAATAAAATACAAAGTCCTCTTTCATTTAAAGGTGTAAACTCCCAAGTAATTTCAACATTAGCAGGGAACGTTTCATTGCACCAAAAAACATAATTTGCCGCTTGGCCTAATTCCGGATCAAGCGCACTGCTTAATTTCATTCGTTCGTTTTCAAAGCTTACCTTTGCACTACCTTCCATTATAAAATCTTTTATATCACTTTGACATTTTAAGGGATTATCATAAATTAATTTCTTCATTTACTACACCTTTAAAGTTGCAACAAGTTAAAACCAACTTGCTATTTTAAATATATCATCGTACTTTTTACTAGTATACTCAGTTTTTTATTATTTTTATAAAACTTAAACATTATTTTTCATGTCCATACTTTTTCTGTATGCAGCTGGGGTTTTACCATAACGCTTACTGAAAAGTTCTGTAAAATACCTATTATCTTTAAAACCTACGCTATCGGCTATTTCATAACTTTTTTTATCAGTTGTCAAAAGCAACTCCATTGCATGTATCATACGTACTTCATTTAAATAATCCTTAAAGTTTTCGCCCGTGTGTTTTTTAAAAAAGCTACTAAAATAAAACGAATTCATATGTATTTGCTTAGCTAAAATTTCTAACGATAAATTTTCGCGATAATGCTCTTTTATATATTCCATTGCTTTTAAAGCATCTTTTTTTGCACTGTTTTGTGTGTTTTGCAAAACGATATTATACATACTTTTTATTTTATCCAGAACTATTTTTTGTAAATCTTGATACGAAAACGTATTGCTCAATACTTCTAACAATTCGTTTTCTTGCACTGTTAAATCCTCAAGTAAAAATTTCTTTTTAAGCTCATTGTCAACATATCTTAAGCAACTTATAGCAAAGTACGCAGCTGCTTGTTTGCTACCTTGGGATGCAAACGCCGCTAATTTTAAATACTTGTTAACCGCCTCGTTTAAAGCATTTTCATCTTGTGCTATAATTTTTTCTATAATAACATCTCTAATGCATAAAAGCCCCGATACATCATATCGCTCTTGTTTTAAACATTCGTTTTCAAAAATAATATTCGATACCGACATAGGGTAAAAATAAAAATATTCTTTAAAAACCATACACCTACTAACTGCACTTGGTATTTGTGTTAAGTTCAAATTTGTACTACAAACCGTAAACATAGCCGTTAAATTGCACTGTTCATTTACCATTTCATTTAGTACGTTTAGTATATTTATAAGCTCATTTTCTTGTGCGAGTTTAAATGCCAAGCAGCACTGCTTTTTATACACAAAAGCTGTACCAAACTCATTTTCTTGCAAGTAATTTTCTATTTCAGCACTTGCAGTAAATTTAATAAACTCTTCAGCTAGTTTATCCTCATTATTACTTGATGTTAGCTCATACAGAACCAACAAATACTTATTTGTTTGCATTTTAACAAGTTTTTTGCAAACACTCTCACCTAAAGGGGATAATTTTTCCTGGTTTGAAACACTCAAATTTGGCGCTACGTTTTGCTTATTCATGCATTTACTAATTGCATTTAATAGTTCATCTTTTTTAACAGGCTTTAGCAAATAATCCACCGCGCCATATTTTATTGCTGAATGTGCATATTTAAAATCTTGAAAACCACTTAAAAAAATCACCTTTGTCTTTGCACCAATCTTTGATAAATCACGCAAAATGTCGACTCCAGTTTTTTTAGGCATAGAAATATCAAGTACTGCAATGTCCGCTCCACTTTCGATAATAGCATTAAACGCCGCTTCACCATTTGAGTGTGTACTTACAATCTCAATACCAAGCGCTTTCCAATCTTCCAAACATTCAATACCACGTGTAATAACAGGCTCGTCATCTGCTAAAATCATCTTGAACATTTTTTTCCAATTCCCTTTCTTCAACATTGTTTGGCAGAGTAATTTTTACAGCTGTACCCCTATTTTCACGGCTATAGATTGCCACACCGTAGCGTTCACCATACAAAAACCTCAACCTGTCATGTACGTTTTTTAAACCTATGCTTTTCCACTTATACTCATTTTTTAAACCAGGGTTTTCGCTTGCGAGTAATTTTTCCATTAAAATTACTCGCTGTTTATTCATGCCACAGCCATCATCCATAACTGTTATTTCAAGCACATCGTCAACTTCTTCAACATTTAAAGATATTTTACCGCCTTTATTTTTTGGTTTAATGCCATGCTCAAATGCATTTTCAATTATTGGTTGTAAAATCAGTTTCGGTATAAATTTTTTACCAAGCCCAAACAAATCTACTTCAAAATCAACTTTTTCGTCAAATCTGCAATTAATTAAATATATGTATTTTTGCAAAATATCAATTTCAAGCTCCATAGGTACAACATCGCCTACCTTACCTATCAAATATCTTATTTGATCTGAAAGTGCTTCTATCATTTTAGCTAGCATTTCATCTTTATGGCTTAACGCTGTCATGCGTATAACTTCAAGTGTATTATATAGAAAGTGTGGGTATATTTGGCTTTTAAGCGCACTAAGCTCCGCCTCTTTGCGCTGTATTTCTGCAACATAAACACGGTTAGTGTAATTTTGCAAATCCACTGTCATTTGATTAAAATTTGCAGTTAGCTCGCCTAATTCATCATTGCTTTGTATTTTTATTTCTTGTGAAAACTCACCTTCGGCAACTTGCTTCATTTTTTGTTTTAATACCAAAATAGGGTATGTTAGTTTTCTTGATGACATAAAACTTATAACTAAAAGCAAAATTATACTAACCACTACAAACACATAAATAGTGTTTTGCATTGAGTGCACTTGCTCGCTAATAGGTAGCGAATTAACCTTGACAGCTATTTTTAAATTGTAGTTCTCAACATCATCTAACAGTAAAATTTCCTCATCACTATTATCGCTAAGTGCTAATTGTTCATTTGTTAAAACAGTGCCAATAACATTTTCATCTGTACTAAAAATACATAAATTATTATCATCGTACACATATGCTACACTATTTTGTGATAAATCTATATTATAAAAAACCTCTTGTAAAGAATTTAATTTAAAATCAATAAATAGCGTACCTACATATTTAAAATTATTTATGCCGTCAGTAGCATCAAAATAATTCCTTGCTATTGTAAAAACTTTTTCTTTGCTGGAAACTTGATATCCTATATACGCAAAATCATGGACAGGTATAATCATTAACTGATTGCTATTTTTGTCTATTGCGTTTATATCCACCGTGTTTAAAAAAATTTCTTCATTAGCAAAACTGCTACCATCACTAGCTGCGTGAAAAAACGTTTGATTTGCTTGCTCGTCTTCATACAAAAAATGTAATGCTGCAATGTCTGAATTTGTGCGCAATAAATTGCTAAAAAACACATCCATTTCTTCTGCTATGCGCCTTTGCTTATTTTCCTCGTTTTCAAATGCTTCGCCCGTTAATATCTTGCGCAATGTATCATAATTTTCGTAATTAATAACGGTTTGTGTTTCGCTTGATAAATTATAATAATATTGAAATTTAGAAGAATCATTATAGCTTTCCAGTAATGCTTGCATGGCATAGGTTGAATAAATAACGCCTTGGCGATAACTCTCTTTTAAGTTATCACGATAGGCATCAAACATAACATTTAAAATTACTGTTGATAAAATAGCAATGGGTACAATACTACCAACCAAAATTACAAGTGCAAATTTAACATATATGCTCAATTTTAGTTTTTTCATAGTATTGTACCCTTTAACTAATTTTTATATTTAATTAATTTGGCAAAATAATATTTTATATTACCCTTTTGCCGCGCCTGACATAATCCCCTTTACAAAATATTTTTGTAGGCATATGTACAAAATAATAGCTGGAATAAGCGCAATTACAGTACCCGCAAAAACTATATCCCACCTTGCCGAGTATTGCCCAACGAAGGAATATACAGCAACAGTGATTGTTTTAGCTTTATCAGATGGTAGCACTAGGTATGGCATTAAAAAGTCGTTCCAGATACCAAGCCCGTTTAAAACAACCATAGATGCAGTGCATGGCCCTAAAAGCGGAAAAACCACATACCAAAAAGTTTTAAACTCGTTACAACCATCAATAAGTGCAGCTTCTTCTATATCTATAGGTACACCTTTTAAAAAGCTTGAAAAAAGCAATGTACCAAACGCCACGCTACCCGAAACATAAACTACAATAGGCCCTGCTAAAGTACCAAATAAACCTATTAATTTTAGCTCGCGAAATAGCGGAAACATATATAGATGAAAAGGTATCATCATGCCTGTTAAAAAATACGTATAGATGATTTTTGTAGTGCGGCTTTCGTATCTAGTTAGTGCATATGCCGATAATGGCACTACAAATATTATACACACTTCACTTACAGCTGTCAAAAAAATAGTATGCCAAATTGCTGTTACAAAATCTGTTTGTTCAAATAAATCAACAAAATTTTGTATATAAAACTCAGTTGGTAAAGCAATGGGATTTTTTAATATTTCGCCATTGCTTTTAAAAGCCGAAATAACAGCAAAAAACAAAGGAACTAAAAAGAAAAACGCCAGCACAGCGGTTAATGCAAACAGCAACCAAGGCATTACTTTAGGTTTGCGTTTATTTAATTGCAGTTGCTGATTTCTAATTTTTTGTTTTGTCATAACTGCACCTCTCTGGCTCTAAGTATTTTGCTCTGTATACCATTTAAAATTAAAATTAACACAAGTAGAACAACACCTACCGCTGTGCCAAAACCTTGCCTACCCTCACCAAAACCTACTTTATACAGCAAATAAACAACTGTTTCTGTTGCAAAACCAGGGCCACCGTCTGTCATAACTGCAATTTGATCAAACACTTTAAGACCGTTTATTAGTGAAAGTGTAAAGCAAATTGTAAATGCACCTGAAATTAAAGGTAAAGTTATGTGCCTGAAACTTTGCAAAGTAGTCGCTCCGTCTATTTTAGCTGCCTCTTGCAAATCAGCTGGTACACCTTGCAATGATGCTAGGTATATAATCATATAATAGCCTGTGCCTTTCCATATCATTACAAATGCAACAGACCAAAGTGCAAAATCTGCATTTCCAAGCCAATCTTGTTTTAAAAATTCAAGCCCGAGTATATCCAAAGCAGAGTTAATAGGGCCAAAATTGTAGTTATACATAATTTTCCATATAAAGCCTGATACTATACCACTTACAATTACTGGCACATAAAAAATTGCACGGAATAGATTTTTAAATTTTACAACAGTATCAACAAGTAATGCAAGGCCAAGCGCTAGTAAGTTTTCAGCTATTGATATTACAACTGTTAATATCAGCGTATTTCTAAGAGCATTACCAAAGCGAGCACTTGTGAAAATTTCTTTAAAATTTGCTAAACCTACAAATTGCACTACTGGGTTTATGCCGTCCCAAGAAGTAAAGCTATAATAAAAACTTGATATTGTTGGCACAACTATAAAAAACGTAAATAATATAAACGCTGGTAAAATAAATTCATATGGTGTTCTTCTAAATTTTCTCTTTTTATTTTTTAACAAAACACTCGCCTCCCAAAATTATATCGTTTTATGCACATGGCGCTCTTTCTTTTTAGAAAGAACGCCATGTGCATAATTATTATTTAAACGCCTAAAGTATGATATAAACAAGGTTTGCATTTAAATACTGGCGCTTATTGTAAACATTTATGCTATACCAACACCTGTTACAGGGTTAAAGCTTTCAACTGCTACGTCCCATGTTTTTTGAATTTCATCAATTGCACTGTCAAGGTCACGTGTACCTTGAGCAATTTCTATAACAGTTTTGTATGTAAAGTTACGGAAATCTGGTGGTAGTTCGTTATTACCAACGCCGCCATTCCACATAGAACCTAAACTATCTGCTGTACCTGTTGCATCAATAACTTCTTGCATTATTTCTGAAACTTCAAGACCTGGATCAATCACTGTTGTTGGTATTGAAGACATTGCCTCGCAGTACGGTTTATAGTTTTCAGGTAAGAAGAAAAATTTAACAAATTCATCAAACATTTCTTGTTTTGCAGGTTCGACAGCAGCTTCTGTGCTAAGTGCCCAACCACCTGCGCCACCACCACCAATTAAATGCACTTTACCATCTCGTGCAGGTATAGGGAACCATCCTAGCTCTAAATCAGGTGCAGCATCAGCAATTTGTGAGAACATATGTGTACCACTATACATCATAGCTGACATATCATTTACAAGGAAGGTTGTAATTTGTGCATCAGGCGTTGATGCCCAACCCTCTTGTGCATAGGTTAAAATTTCGGTTAAATCTATCATTGTTTGTCTAAATGTTTCATCATCAAAAGTTTTATCGCCAGCATAGCAAGATTCAATAAAGTTTTTATCAACTGTAGTTACATTGTTGCCATAGCAAGCTTGATACAAGAAACCAACGTGCCAAACATCACCAGCACCTACAACAAGTGGTGACATATCACCTAAATCTTGTATTGCTTGGCAAAGAGCTATCAACTCATCCCATGTTTGTGGTTCTTCAAGGTTGTTATCTGTAAAATATTGTTTATTGTAAATCATACCCAGTGAGTTTTCGCCAGTTTTTGGAGCTGTGTAAACAACACCATCAAAACTAACTGTGCTTTTAAATAAATCTTGAAGTTCTTGTGATATAGGTGCAAGCATGCCAGCTCTTACATATATACCCGTATCACGCATTTCGACAATTTCTGGAAACTCGCCAACACTTTGCTTTGTGGTTAGCATTTCGCTATATGTACTGCCATCACCTGGCTGAATTATTATATTATATTGAGGATAAGCAGCGTTAAAAGCTTCTATAACTTTATTGTTTTGTTCTTTTGCGCCTTCATCACCATCTGGATACATAAGTGTCATTTCTACAACTTCAACAGGTTCTTGTGTTTCACCAGATGATGTTGTGTCATCAGCTGTTTGTGCTGCGCTTGAAGCCTCTGAGGCACAACCAGAAAGTGCTAACGCACTTAAAGCTGTACCAATAGCTGTTACGGATAAAAATTGTCGACGTGTGATTTTTTTCATAATTTCCTCCTCATTTTGTTTTCCTATTTGGAAAAGCTTTGTGTGCTTTTAGAATAACAAAAAACTCACAATTTTTAAATATAGTTTTTTAAGTAAAAAGTTGGTTTTTTTAATACAAATTAAAACCTTTTAATATTTGTGTAGAAAATCACATTTGTTTTTTATACAAAATCACCAATAAAATACATTTTCATTTTTATTTGGGTCTATCTTATGCAAAGCAGAAATATAAAAATAATCTGCATAAACCATTGTTATATGGTGCGATTCTTTACCGTGGTAAGAGCCTGTACAATTTTGTAAGATTGCATCACAATCATCATTATAGTTTGCTCGTTTTTCATCCAAGGTATGTAAAATATCAAGCGCTGCTTTATTGTATTTGTCGGCTTGTACGCCCTCACAACACCTAGCAATCTCCAATAATCCACCCGCTAAAATTGCCGCCGCACAGCTATCTTCAAGCTCTGGTTTAGGTGGTTGGCAAAAATCAACTGGTATAAGTGCACTGTTTGCCATTTTTGATATACAATAATCTGCAATTTTTTTAGCGGTTTGTAAATACTCCGTTTTGCCTGTTTGCTTATAACTTACTACAAATCCATTTACAGCCCACGCTTGCCCACGTGTCCATGCACTGCCGTTTTCGTAACCTTGCCCACCATATGTTTTTACAACACCACCATGCTCGCTATCAAACTCAACAATATGATGCGATGAGCCATCTTCACGTATAAATGTTTGCATAACAGTATCAGCGTGCATCATAGCTATCTGTTTAAAACGTGGGTCTTTAATTTCTTCACTTGCCCAATATAATAGTGGGATATTTAGCATACAATCAATAATAGCCCAGCCACTTGTATCCGCACTACCAAGTACTCTATCATTCCATGCACGTATATATTTGCCAACAGGATTAAACCTGCCTGCTAACAAATTAGCTGCATGTAACGCACGTTTTCTTGCGACTGCATCATTAGTTAACTTATAATTTACAACTGAAGTTGGCAACCACATAAATCCAACATCATGGTGCAAACCGTAATACTCATCAAAACATCTATCTAAAAGTTTTTCGCTTGTGCATGCAATTTCCGCCATACGTTTGTTGCCATTGTTAGCAAATATACGCCATAAAATACCACCCCAAAAACCATTTGTCCACCAACAAATACCATCTGCTGCAACTTGCTTATTATCATCATTATTTTTGTCATCATAATTTCCGTTTTTATCGGTTGTATACGGTATCCCATTTGCATGTTTTTCAGCTACCCATGTGTATTTTTCTTCACATTTTGCAATTACTTTTCTAGCCCAGTTCTTTTCTGTGTTTGTTATCAAGCTCATAAGTGCTCCTTTTTTATATTAAATCTTACAAAAAACACATACTACTATTATCGTAGTATGTGTTAAATTATAACTTATTTATATTTTTTATAAAGTGTGTTTTTTAAGAATAAAGTTGGTATTTTTGCTATATATCACAAAAAAACATTTACACACTAATAACAATTTTATTTTTCTGCCCAATCCATGCTACGGCCTACTGCTTTGTGCCAACCTTTTAGCAGTGAAACTCTCTGCTCTTGCTCCATATTTGGCTCAAATTGTGTGTCACAACTCCAAAGCTTGCTAATTTCTGCTCTATCTTTCCAAACTCCTGTTGCTAGGCCTGCAAGATATGCTGCGCCCAAAGCAGTAGTTTCACGTATTGCTGGTCTATGCACTTTTTTATTTAAAATATCCGCCTGAAATTGCATTAAAAATTGATTAGCACTTGCACCGCCATCTACCTTTAAGCTTTTCATTTTTATACCAGTATCTTTTTCAATAGCGCAAACTAAATCCATGCTTTGATATGCTATACTTTCAAGTGAAGCCCTTATTAGATGCTCTCTATTAGTGCCACGCGTTATACCGACTATTGCACCACGTGCGTACATATCCCAATATGGCGCGCCAAGCCCTGTAAATGCTGGTACAATATAAACTCCGCCTGTATCTTTAACTTTGCTTGCGTAGCTTTCAGATTCTGCACTGTTTTCTATGAGTTTTAACTCGTCACGTACCCACTGTATAACTGCACCACCAACAAAAACTGAACCCTCTAGCGCATATTCCACCTTGCCGTTAATACTTATGGCAATTGTGGATAAAAGTCCGTTTTGGCTTTCATATAGTTTATCGCCTGTATTCATAAGCAAAAAACAACCTGTGCCGTATGTATTTTTTGCTTCGCCCTCAGAGAAACACCCTTGCCCAAACAGTGCTGCTTGTTGGTCACCTGCTATGCCTGCGATTGGTACATCTACACCGCCAACAGATGCAACGCCGTAAATCTCGCTAGAATCGCAAACTTTAGGCAGCATACAGCGAGGTATATTTAGTTCTGCAAGTAATGTATCGTCCCAATCAAGCGTGCGTATATTATACAGCATTGTACGGCTTGCATTTGTTTTATCTGTTACATGCACTGTACCATTTGTGAGTTTCCAAATTAGCCATGTATCAATTGTGCCAAAAAGTAGCTCACCATTTTCAGCCATTTTGCGTGCATCTTTAACGTTATCAAGTATCCATTTTATTTTACTACCAGAAAAATATGCATCTGCCTCAAGTCCTGTGTTTTTGCGTATGTATTCACGCATACCTTCTTTTGCAGCAAGTATATCAATAATTTCTGCTGTACGGCGACATTGCCAAACAATAGCATTATATATAGGTCTACCCGTTGATTTTTCCCAAACAACAGTTGTTTCACGCTGATTTGTAATACCAATAGCTGCAATCTGATTTGCATCCACACCACTGCGTGCAACAACCTCGTTTAACACACCATACTGGCTAGACCAAATTTCCATAGGGTCGTGTTCAACCCAACCCTGTTTTGGATAATGCTGTGTAAATTCACGTTGTTGTATCTCAATTATATTTTGTTCATTATCAAATAAAATTGCGCGAGAACTTGTTGTTCCTTGGTCAAGAGCTAAGACATATTTTTTTTGCATATACCCCTCCATGTTACCATAAAATATATATTTAAATTACATATAAAGTATCATGTACACACAAAAAATGCAAGTCAAAAATATGCTGTGTTTTTTGGCTATATTTAATCAACAGTTTTTTAACTTACTATTTTACAGTAAATTACTTTTTACATAAAATATTATTTCGCACAACACAAAAAATAATCATTAATTTCTTCTCAAATATATAGCACAAAATACAAACAGTTTATTAAATATGCTAAGATTACAAATTCCTATCATATACAATTTATACAATGCATTATATGCTAACATTGACAAAATTCACTATTTATGGTAAAATTATTTGGTTTTGGAGTGTATATTTTTTAATTAATATTATATTAAAAAAATACTTTTCCATATTTAAAAATCAACAACAAAATGTATAAAAACATAATAACATAAATGTAATAAGGAGCGTATAATGGTTGCAGTAATAGGTTTGGGATATATTGGCCTACCAACATCATTAATTTTTGCAAAAAGTGGTGTAAAAATTATTGGTATTGATTATAACGAAAAATTAGTAAATTCATTACAAAATGGCAAACTTACTTTTAAAGAAGAAGGGTTAGATGAACTCTTTGAATGTGCTATTAATAATGGCATAAAATTTTCAAACGAATATGTAAAAGCTGATATGTATATTGTAGCAGTTCCTACACCCTATATACACGAAACAAAAAAAATTGATGCCACTTATGTTATTAAATCTGTACAAAGCATTTTAAATGTATGTGAAAAAGGGGCTATTATCTGTATAGAATCCACTGTTTCTCCTGGTACTATTGATAGATTTATACGACCAGCTATTAACGAAAAAGGTTTTGTAATAGGTAAGGATATCCATATAGCTCATGCACCTGAACGAATAATACCTGGCAATATGATTTTTGAGCTTGAAAATAACTCCCGAACAATTGGTTGTGATGATAAATCTATTGGCGAAAAAATCAAAGAGTATTACTCCACTTTCTGCAAAGGCGAAATTGTTGTTACAGACATACGTTCAGCAGAAATGTCCAAAGTTGTTGAAAATACTTTCCGTGATATCAACATAGCTTTTGCAAATGAACTAGCAAAAATTTGCCATGCTGATAACATGGATGTTTATGAAATTATCAAAATTGCTAATATGCACCCACGTGTTAACATCCTCAGCCCTGGCCCTGGTGTTGGTGGCCACTGCATATCTGTCGACCCTTGGTTTCTTGTTGGCGATTACCCTGAAATCACAGATATTATATTATCTGCCAGACAAATAAATGATGAAATGCCACAATTTGTTCTATCTCGCATAAAAGAAATTATGAAAGATAATAACGTTAATGATATTTCAAGAGTTGGTTTGTATGGTTTAACATACAAAGAAAACGTTGATGATACAAGAGAAAGCCCAACATTGCAACTATTAGACCTTGATATTAAAGGAATTAAATCATATGATCCTTTTATAACAGAACAAATAACTGAAAACCAATATTTCAACCTTGATGATTTTATTGCATATATAGATATAGTTGTTTTGATGGTCGCACATGATGAAATAAAAAACAATTTTGATAAAATTAAAGATAAAATTATCTTTGATACTCGCAATATTTGCAACTTACCTAACACACACAAGCTTTAATAATAATTAGTGAGGTAGACTATTGAAAAAAATCATGGTGGTTTTCGGTACAAGACCAGAAGCAATTAAAATGTGCCCCCTTGTAAATGAATTAAAAACAAGAAAAAACATTCAAACTATCGTTTGTGTGACTGGCCAACATCGCCAAATGCTTGACCAAGTATTAGAAGCTTTTAATGTTGTTCCTGATTATGACTTAAGCGTAATGAAAGATAAACAAACACTTTTTGACATAACTTGTAATATACTCATGAAAATGAAAGAAACATTAGAAGTTGTTAAACCTGATGTTGTACTTGTTCATGGTGACACCTCTACAACTTTTGCAACTGCTCTTGCGTCGTTTTATCTGCAAATAGATGTTGGACATGTTGAAGCTGGGCTGCGCACATACAATATACAATCACCATTTCCAGAAGAGTTTAATAGACAAGCAACCGGAATAGTTGCAAAATATCATTTTGCACCAACAGAAATTTCTCGTCAAAACTTACTAAATGAAGGTAAAGACGAAAAAACTATTTTTGTAACTGGCAACACTGCAATTGATGCACTTAAAACCACTGTAAAAAGCGATTATTCGCACAAAGAGTTTGAGTGGATTGGAGATAGCCGATTAATAATGCTAACTGCACATCGCAGAGAAAATTTAGGCGAACCGCTTGCTAATATGTTTCGTGCAGTTAAGCGCATTGTTGATGAACATGAAGATATAAAAGTTATATATCCCATTCACCTAAACCCCTTAGTTAGACAAACAGCAAATGAGATATTGGCTAACCATGAACGAATAAAATTAATAGAACCATTAGCAGTACTTGATTTTCACAATTTTCTTAATCGCTCATACTTAATCCTTACAGATAGCGGCGGTATACAAGAAGAAGCTCCCTCTCTTGGCAAACCTGTGCTGGTAATGCGTGATACAACTGAGCGTCCTGAGGGAATAAAAGCTGGAACGCTAAAACTTGTTGGCACGTATGAAGATGTGATATACGACAATTTTAAATTATTACTAAACAATAACGAGGCGTACAACGCTATGAGTGGCGCAAAAAACCCATATGGCGACGGACTAGCTTGCAAAAGAATAGCGGATATACTCAGCAACAGTTAAGAGAGGTGTTATTATTAAAGATATAATATTTGTTTTAAAAGAATGTTATACTAATCGTCTACGTTTATGGCGATTAGCACGATACGAACTAAAAGCAACTAATAGCAACACCCTGCTTGGTTTTGCCTGGAATTTTATAAACCCAGCTTTGCAAATACTTATTTACTGGTTAGTATTTGCTGTTGGTTTAAACTCTGCATCTCCAAAAGGTGGATACTCTCATATTATTTGGATGATAGCTGGCATAATTCCGTGGTTTTACATTAGTAATGTATTAATGGGTAGCACTGTTTCTATTTATGCATATAGTGGCATACTAAAACGCATGAGCCTGCCTATGTCTATAGTTCCTGTAAAAACTGTTATAGCATCATTTTTAAGCCACATAACAGCTATGCTTTTAGTAATTGTATTAACTTTGCTTAACGGTGCAATAATTACTTTATCATCCTTATATTTAGTGTATTTCATGGTAGCTACCTTGTTTTTTTTAATAGGCTATGCCTTGCTTATGTCTGCAATTACCGTTTTAATTAAAGACGTTCAAAAACTTATTAGCTCTGTGGTAAGATTATTATTTTATATAACTCCTGTTGTGTGGGTTCAAGATAATTTACCACCTGTTATCTTAAATATATTTAGACTCAACCCTCTTCAATATTTAATAAATGGATATAGGGATTCTTTGTTATATCCTAATGATATAGTTTTTTTAAGCTTTGACACTTTATATTTTTGGTTTGTATCATTTATATTGTTTGTTGTTGGCTGTAAAGTTCATTTAAAATTAAAACGCAAGTTTTTTGATTTAATATAAGGAAGGATTATAAATGATTGCAGTTAAATGCACAAATTTATGTAAAGAATACCCTTTATATAAAAATGATTTTGATAGATTAAAAGGATTTCTTAATTCAAGACACCAAGTTCCTAAATTCACCGCATTAAAAAACATAACCTTTGAAATTGAACAAGGCGAAATAATAGGAATTATAGGTGTTAACGGTAGTGGAAAATCAACATTATCAAATATAATCTCCTCCATTACATACCCTACCTCTGGTGAAATTACAACACATGGCGAGGTTAACATTTTATCTGCAAATGCTGGTATGGAGAACCATTTAACAGGAATTGAAAATATTGATTTTAAATGCACATTACTTGGATTTGACGTTCAACATATAGAAAAAATCAAGCAAGAAATTATAGATTTCGCAGACATAGGTGTATATATAAACCAACCTGTTAAAACATACTCTAGCGGAATGCGTGCTAGATTAGGTTTTGCAATTTCAATACATTCAAACCCTGATATACTAATTATTGACGAAGGATTAGCTGTTGGTGATGGTAGTTTTTACGATAAATGTATCAATAAAATGCAAGAAATATGCAACAGTGGACGCACGATTATTTATATAACACATGCGGTTGTAGGCATGGACAAGTTTTGCAATAAAATAATGTGGCTACATCGCGGAGAAATATTGGGTTATTGTAAACCCACAGAAATAATAATGCCTTATTGTGGATTTACTCGAGATTATGCCTCTTTATCTAATGACGAGAGAGCAAACTTTGCACCAACTCTCAAAATATATCAAGACAAATTTTTGTAGGAGAATAGTATGGATATTAATCGCACCAAGGTTGGAAATTATATAATTAATGGTTTTAATAACGAGTATATCTTTGAAACTATCAAAAAAACTGAAATGTTTTATGAAAACGATTTATTAATTAACTGGGATAAATATATACAAAAACACAGTGTAATCCTTGATATAGGTGCAAATATAGGAAATCATTCTATTTGTTGGTGTAAAAATGCAAGTAAGATATATGCATTTGAACCTCAAACTGACAACTTTAAATTACTTACTGCAAATATATTAGACAATAACATCAACAATGTTTTTACAATAAATAAATGCGTTGGCAAAAATGCTTCTAAAGCAACAATATCATTTATTGATGATAAAAATATGGGATCTACATCTTTTAAATATGATGAAGAAGCGACTAATTTCATCGAAGTTACAAGTGTAGATATTTTTGTCGAAGAAAATAACATTAATAAAATAGATTTCATTAAAATAGATACAGAAGGTTTTGAGATTGACGTTCTTTTAGGTGCACTGCAAACCATTACGTTCAACAAACCAGTTTTATGGGTTGAAATAAAACTTGACACATACAAACAAGTATTGCAAATTTTAAAGGATATCAATTACACTTTAGTTGATATAAACGCTTTCAACTTTTTATTGTTACCAAATGAAAAATGTGAAAACCTAGAAATTATAACTTTTGAAAATGTGCTTAATGATTGCTTAAGCAATTTAACTGGAAAATACAACTATTATACTAACTATTGCACTGCAAAAGAATGGCACCAAACATCTTTATTAAAAAACCAAAAGCTTTTAGAAGAAAAAGAAAAAAATAGTGAACTTATATTACAACTAAAACAACAAATAGAAGATCAAAAACAACAAATAGAAGATCAAAAAAACAATTTATTAGAACTAGAAAATCAAAAAATAGAAGCAATAAACCATATCGCAGAAGTTTTTAATAATTATGATAATCAAATTTTGTTGTTAAAAAACGCACAAAAACACATTAAAAAACTAGAAGCAAAAAATGCTTATTTATGTAGTGAAAACGAAAGCTATAGAAAAAAACTCGCAAAAATCACTGATACGTGGTATGGAAATCTGGCAGTGAAAGCTTATAAATTATTGCAAAAAATAAAAAGAAAACTCAGACGATAAGGGGTAAATTTAAATGTCTTTTAACATAATAGCTAACATAGAAAAACAAATACTACAACTTAAACAATTAAAAACTTCAGCTCATGATTTACTCAAAGCAAATAACATAGATGTTTTATCTAACGAGAAAAGTGAACAATCTGAGTTTATGCTAAAAGCTAAAAACTTAAAAGAGCTAAAAGTTGCAGCTATTATGGACGAATTTACACTAAATAGTTATAAACCAGAGTGCAACTTAATTGAGCTTACTCCTAGCAACTGGCATAGCGAACTAACAAGTTTTAAACCCGATGTGATTTTTATAGAATCAGCATGGGAAGGAAAAGAAAAATTATGGTATAAAAAAATTTCCAATTGTAGCAGCGAGATTTTTTCTATGGCTAACTATGCAAATGAACAAAATATACCTATTGTTTTTTGGAACAAAGAAGACCCCGTTTATACAGATACTTTTATGGCAACAGCAAGGCTAGCTGACATTGTATTTACAACTGATATTGACTGCATACAAAAATACAAAACTGTACTTGGTCACGATAATGTTTACCATTTACACTTTGCAGCTCAGCCAAAATATCATAATCCCATCGAAAAATTTGATAGAAAAGACAAGTTTTGTTTTGCTGGAGCATATTATCACAGATACCCAGTTAGAGCAAAAACTTTTGATGAATTTGCCAAAGTTTTTATTGAAACAAAAGGTTTTGATATTTATGATAGGAATTATCAAAACGCACTACCAGAACACAAATTTCCCGATATTTACAATGGTAATATTTTAGGAAAACTACCTGCTAGTGAAATAGATGTTGCTTATAAGGGCTATAACTACGGCATTAATATGAACTCTGTTAATCAATCTCAAACTATGTTTGCACGAAGAGTTTTTGAATTATTAGCATCAAATACAATAACGGTTGGAAACTACTCACGTGGTGTAAAAAATTATTTTGGCGATTTAACTATTTGCACAGATGATGAAAAAACTTTAAAAAACTGTCTAGATACTTATTGTACAGATGAAAAAAATGTGCATAAATATAGATTACTTGGTCTTAGAAAAACTTTAAGCAACCATTTGTATGAAGATAGATTAGACTACGTGGTTTCAAAAGTTTTTGGGCAAAGCATTAAATGCAAACTTCCCACTATTACAGTGGTAGGAATTGCCGATACCAAACAGCAAGCCAACTATATAAAGGAAAAATTTGATTCTCAAAATTATGAAAACAAAAAACTAATAGTAGTTTCAGACAATACTGACATAGATGATATCTCCGTTATGCCAAAAAGTAAAATTTCTGATATATACACTATCGCTACTGAAGGTTTTGTTTCACTTTTTGATTCAAGTGATTATTACGGAAAAAATTTTTTATTAGATTTAGCTCTTACTCTAAGATACAAAGAATTTTCCGGTATAGGCAAAGCTTCTTACTACAGTAATAACGAAACTGAACTTATCATTAATAATAATGATAACCTTTATAAACATGTAAATG
>CAYJKG010000043.1:18969-26099 GCA_964370685.1 uncultured Faecalibacterium sp.
CTTAACCCAAGTCGTGCTATTATTTCTGTTCAAATTATTAATGATATAGAAAAATATCTTGCAAACAAACCTATTTCGTGCGAAAATTTTTTCTCGGTTGATGAGTTTAACTATGCCTCAAATATAAATTGTGATTATTGCTCAGTTGTAGACGATATAACGATACATGATAGTGGTATTTCTCTAAAACAAATCAATCAAATTACATATGAAATTGAAGCTGAAATCAATTTTGATGATAATTTAAAAATTCCTGCAGAAGAAATTGCAAGTATTAGAATACCGCTTGGTACAGCAGTTACATTGACAAGACAATCAAACGATATTAATATTGTTAGCCAACTTGATGATAATGTACACACTTATTTATATTCTGATAAGTTATACGAATTTGCTAATTACAACAAAGATGGTAAACTACCGATTTCTTTTTTCGGTGTTGGTGATCTTGATTTAATTTGCGTTATTGTTTTTTATGATGAAAATAAAAAGAAATTATCTCCTGCTTATCCTAAATTAAATCGTGCTGAAATGATTGATATTCCTAAACATTCAAAATACATTAAAATAGGTTTCAGACCAAAAGGAAAAGGTATTACTGTTATTAAAAACATCATTATTGGCGAAAGTTTTGATAACAACGATAAGCAAGCTTTAACTCGCAGTAACACTTTAGTTTTAACAAATATTTACCCATCAAAGGAAGCTATTTATCGCAATATGTTTGTTCACCAACGTGTGAAAGCATACAAAAATGATGGCCATGTTTTTGATGTAATGTGCATGAATATATATGCAAAAGATGGATACAGAGAGTACGACGGAATAAATGTAATTGAAGGGCAATCACAAGCTTTATATTCCGTATTAGAGAACGGTCAAATTGATACAGTTTGTGTGCATTTTCTTGACAAACAGATGTGGAGCGTATTAAAACAATTTGCTGATAGAATACGAATATTAGTTTGGTTTCATGGCGCTGAAATTCAACCTTGGTGGCGTCGTGAATACAATTTTACTAATGAAAAAGATTTAGAGATTGGTAAAAAAGCTTCTGCCGAACGCATGAATTTTTGGCATGAGTTTTTTGATAATACTAAAAATTGCAATATACATTTTATTTTTGTTTCTCAATATTTTGCAGATGAAGTTATCGAAGATTATAAGCTAAATCTCACAAAAGACCAATATAGTATAGTCCATAATTGCATAGATACAGATTTATTTACATTTAACAAAAAATCTCAAGATCAAAGATTAAAGCTTGTTTCTATTAGACCTTATGCCAACAATAAATATGCGAATGATTTAACTATAAAAGCGATTAAATATTTAGAAAATAAAAACTATTTCAACGATTTAAATTTTTTCATTGCAGGTAGTGGCGACATGTTTGATGAAGTAACTGCTCCGCTAAAAAAGTTAAAAAATGTTACACTAAAAAACAGCTTTTTTACACATAATGAAATTGTAGAACTATATCAATCTAGCGGCATAGTTTTAACACCTACTAGAATGGACGCACAAGGTGTTTCAAGAGATGAAGCAATGTCTTGTGGGTGTGTACCTATTACAAACGCGGTAGCAGCCATTCCTGAATTTGTTGATGAAAATTGTGGTATACTAGCAGAAAGTGAAAACTTTGAACAAATGGCACAAGGAATAGAATTTTTGTACAATAACCCAGACAAATTCATTGCAATGTCAGAAAACGCTGCTAAAAGAGTTAGATCTCAAACATCTAAGGAATATACTATAGATAAAGAATTATCATTAATCTTAGATAAAAATTAATCTGTAAAGCATATTAAAACGCATAGTAGCGAAATGGAGAATTAGTAATGAAAATCATCTGTAACTTAAATGCAACAAATCTAGAATGTTTAGCAGATATTGAAAATGCTAACATTTACCAATTTGCTTTTTATCTTAAACGTAACGGTGAAAAAATTGAAACAAAATGGTACTCTCCTGAAAACAAAATACTTTTTAATTTAAAAGAAACCGGCAATTACACCGTTGTTGCATTTGCAAAAAACGGCGAAAATGCGCCAATAATTTCAGAAAGTGAAAAGTTAATTTTTATTTATGAACAAAATTTAGTTAATGTTAGTATCTTTGGAAGTTGTGTCTCCAGAGATATTTTGGAAACTCCAAATTATCATTTCATAAATTTAAAATCATATATAGCTCGTCAATCAATTGTTTCTGCTGTATCTCCATGCGTTGAATGTAATATAGATGATATTAATCTTCCTTCAACTTTTCAAAAAAAAATGATATACTCAGATTTTACTAAAGATGTTTTTGATAAGCTAAAAACTGATAATAGTGATTACTTGATTATCGATTTAATCGACGAAAGGTTTAAGCTAGCCAAACACAAAAATAGTATAGTCACCTATTCAAACGAACTTATAACTAGCGGGTATATTCAATCGCCTAAATTTATCAATGATGAAAAATTGCTTAATCCATCAAAATTTATTTTCTTTCCAGATACAACTGCAAATAATGGAATCAAGAGATATATTGATGAATTTGTCGAAGATCTCCTTAATATTTATCCAGCAAAAAACATTATAATTCATAGAGCTACCATGCTTGATTATTACAAAAACACTAACCGTGATATAATTCATTTTCCTAAAAATCAATTAAAAAGCAACAAAGAAATCAATGCAAAAATCAATTTTATGTATGACTATTTGATTTACAAGTTACCTAACTGTAAGGTTATAGATTTATGTGATAGTTTTACTGCTGATGAAACTAACAAATGGGGATTAGCCCCCATGCATTATGAAAGTGACTATTATACTGAAGTAATACGTGAGTTATATAAACTAATAAAGGACACTACAAATGAATAACCTTACTAAGAAAAAAATATCAGCTATAATTATATTAGGATTTTTAATAGTCACTATTACTTTTGCTTTTTATAGTCAAAATGAAAAGCAACCAGAAAAACCGCTAGCTGTTGAGCAAACTAATTTTAATATGGAGCTTGACGAATATTTAATCATCTCTGAATATGATTATAAAACAGACGATGAAATGATAGAAATTGCAAATAGCATAATCGCTGGAAATTTACATGTGCACCCTCAATTTACTGATACAATTGAATACTCTCCTGATGATTTTGATTGGAATTTGCAATATGAAGCCTCACCCAATACATATCAACTATATCTTCAATCAATGGGAACATTAATACCACTTACTGAGGCTTATTTATTAAACGGAAATGAGCAATATTTGCAGTTTGGTTATGATTTTTTACAGCAATGGCATAATTATGTTAACAGTGTCGAAAGTGCTGACAACCCATTTGTTTGGTATGACCACGGCACCGCATTAAGGTCAGAAATTATTATACATTTCGCATTAGCATATGAGCAATCATCTTTATATACAAATGATTTTAATGCGTATATCGTTAACGTATTAAATGAACATAGAGATTTTTTAATATCTGAAGTTAATTACACTGAAAATCATAATCACGGTGTATTTCAGGATAGAGCTCTTATATATTTATCAGAATTCTTAGATGATACACATGCTTTTGAAATTGCCATGCAACGCCTAGCAACACAAATTGAATTTTCTTTCAACAGTGAGATGGTTCACGTTGAAAATTCTCCTGGATATCATATTGTCATACTTGACCTGTTTATCGACATTATCAATTTTGTAAAGCAATTTGAGATGGATTCAAATAGTGAATTTTTAGTTACAGACTTACAAGATAAAATAAACACCTCACTAAACTTTATTACCTACATTTTTAAACCCAATGGAAATATAGCTGAAATAGGCGATACTAACGGAAAAATTTCACATGAACCTCGATATAATACTAGTTTGCAGCAGTACAATAACCCACAAATTGATTATATCTCTACATTAGGGGCTCAAGGTGAAATGCCAACAGAAAAATCAAAAATTTTTCCAGTATCTGGTTATTACCTCTATAACTCTGATTGGTCACAAGAAAATTATACTAATTCCACATGGAAAATGTTTAAAAGTGGTTATTCATCGAAAACTCATAAACATGCAGACGATTTATCTTTTATGATGTATTCAAAGGGTTATGATATTTTTGTAGACACTGGTTGGTATAACTATATGACTGGTAATGAGTACCGAGATTACTTTATATCTTCAAATGCTCATAATACTATAAATGCAAATGCTCAATCCTACTCTATAACAGATGAAAATAGCTCTAATGTTGGTATTTATGAATACGAACTTAATGCTGATTATGATTATATTAAAGGATTTAACACAATGTATCCCGATGTAGACATTGATAGATCTTTTTATTCCTCTGGAGATATCACGCTAATACAAGATGATATTTCTTCAAACCTTGAAAATGATTATACTCAACTGTTTCATCTCTCTCAACATATGGAAATTATTAACTATGATGATAATGAGGTATATATTAAACTTTCTGACACTGGTTATTATGTAAGAATAAAACAACTTACTAATGACACTATATTAGAAATTCAGAATGGTAACGATGAAAATTCAGAATATGGTATCTTATCTAAGCATATGAACCATCTCCAATCTATTGACACTTTAATATTTAAAAAAACTGCTTCAAGCACACAGTATATTACGCTTATCACAATAGAAGACAAAGATGGAAATGTAATGTATGGAAATAACAATGAAAACATTACAAACATCAAAGATATACACTTTAATAACAACACATTAAGCACCGAAAAATTCGATATTTCGTTAAAAACTAGAACACCTCTTGATGTAACAAGCTTTACTTCATACGTTGAAAACAGTGTTATAAATATAGAAAACACGAACCAAAATCTTGATGAACAATACAGTTATCTTTACTATTTCATTGACAAAGAAACTGCCCTAGTGTTACACAAAACAGAGTGGGCAAACGAAGATAAATTTAGTTTTGATTTAAACAATCTAGATAGTAATGAAATTTTAGTAAAAGTTTATATACGTGATGGTACACAAAGGAAAAGCAGCATTATTGCATCATATAAAAAAGACAATAACACCTACATAAATATAACTGATGAGTATAGTTCACTTAATTTAATATATAACGGACACTCTTTTAGCAACATTGGAGATACCTACACTTTTAGCGTTGACTACACATTTGACCTTAACTCTAAAATAAGATGGTATGTATATAAAAATGGTGGCTATTATACTAATATAACAACAGTTAATCATGAAAATCTTGAAATTGAATTAAAAGAATCAGGAAGTTATACAATTATGTATTATCTTGAAACTATAAATGGAGATAACTTATTTTATAATTATGAAATTATAAACATTGAATAATTTTAACTATATAAAAAAGTAAATTATAATATTTATACTCTTTTAATTTTGTGTTTTTTCAAATATATAAATATTAATTGTATTTATATATTTGAAAAAGTTAAATATATTGGAGGTTAATTAATTGAAAAAAGTTTGTCATATTACCTCCGTACACAGGAGCAATGATACACGAATATTAAAAAAACAATGTACAAGCTTATCCAAAAACGGCTATCCTGTATATTTAATTGCAAAAGGAAACAGCTATACTGAAAATGGCGTTACCATTATTGGTGTACCAGATAGCAGTAAAAATCGTTTTGATAGAATGTTAAATTTTTCTCGAAAAATTTATATGAAATCATTAGAAGTAGATGCCGATATTTATCATTTACATGATCCTGAGTTACTTCCGTTTGCACTTAAGTTAAAGAAAAAAGGCAAAGTTGTAATTTTTGATAGTCATGAGGATTATGGCGATGTTTTTATGGAAAAACATTATTTACCCAAAATTTGCAGAAAAACTATAAGCGTAATTTTTAACAAATATCTAAAATATATTAGTAAGCGAATAGATGCAGTAATTTGTTGTTATCATCAAACACAAAAAATGCTAAACGGATTAAACAATAACACACCCCTTATTTTCAACTTTCCAATCATACCAGAAAAACTAATCACCAATCCTTATTGTATAAGTAAAAACTTATGCTATGCTGGTGAGCTTGTACCTGATTTTAACCATCATACAATAATTAAAGCTATACAAGATATGGATGCAAAATATATACTTGCTGGTAAGCATACAAACTATATTGCAAACCTACTTAATGATAAAACTGAGTATCTTGGTATGATACCATTTGAAGATGTGCAAAAAATTTACGAACGCTCTAGTATCGGTGTGTGCGTGCTTTCATATATAAGGCAATGTGGATACAAAAAAGGTAACCTTTCCAATAACAAATTTTTTGAATATATGCTCGCTGGTTTACCAATCATTTGTACTGATTTCGAACTGTGGCAAGCTATTGTAACTAAATACGATTGTGGCATAACCGTAAACCCACAAGATACACAAGGCATAAAAAATGCTATAGAATATTTACTTTCAAATCCTGAACACGCAGCACGTATGGGAAAAAATGGTAAACGTGCAGTTCTAACTGAATTTAATTGGCTAAATGAAGAAAAAAAGTTGCTAATACTATATGCATCACTGTAGTTTGTGATAACACAAACTTATACAACGACATTAAAGCTACTCTAGCTTTTTGCTATAGTTTGCCATATTTATAATGTTATTTATTTAATAATTATTGTCGTAAAATTTATAATGCATATAAATTTTGATTTTTTACTAGTTGCATTTAATCGCCAAACACTTATTATGTCATATAAAACTATGTATTTAAGCCAAAAAACTTATTTTAACATTGCTAATTTGCTAAAGTAAGTGCCCGAAAGTAAAAGTTAGCACATAGGCATATTTCCACAGCTGCGTTTAAAGTCATCTACAAGTAATTTCAATCTACTAACAGCGAAAATTAAGGCAGTGTTTCAGATAGAAATATCTGAAATACAAGCTCAAACCAAGCAATGTTAAAAGCAAATAAACCTATAGATAAAATAATAATTTAACAAAAAAGTTTTCAACATTAAAACCTCCTCCTTTTGTGGCATTATTGCCGTAAAATTATAAGTGCATATTTTACATAAATCGCACATATATATTAACAAATTAAACGGTTAAGGAGGGCGCTAATTTGAAAGGCTTACCCGAAGAG
>CAYJKG010000044.1:0-25583 GCA_964370685.1 uncultured Faecalibacterium sp.
TTGTTTGTCCTATCTGCGATGATACCACCAATAGGCATAAGCAAAACCAAAGGTATAAATGACACAGCACCTACCATTCCAAAAAGTGCTGGTGAGTTTGTTATGTACAATAAATGTAATGGCAGGGCAAAGCGAAGTATACCATTTCCAAACAGCGAGATAATTTGCCCAATCACCACTAAAGTAAAATCCTTTTGCCATAGTTTTGTTTGTTTCACCAGCGTGACGCTGGACCCATTTTTAAATTCAGTTTTATGCAAATTGTTCATATTAACCTCTTCTCATTTTTTCTATCAAGTAATTTCAAACTACAAACACTCCATTCTATTTGCTTTTTTTATAAGTTTTATAAATTTTTCCCTTTTGTACATCAAAACTGATGATGTAGTTTAGAGTAAGTGTGCTATCATAGTTTTTGCATAACTTACGATTTTTAATAATTGTTTCCATAATTTTTCTCCTTTTAATTTTATCATACATTCGGTTGGTATGTATTATCTTAAAAATAATCTGCCCCTTTTAGGAGCAGTTATTTTTACAGTTGTTCTAGTTTTTTTATGAGGTCATCATCAAATAACAAAAGGTTGTATTGTGACACAAACTCGTTAATCATTTTGCATTTGTTAGCTATTCGGCTTTTATCTGTTCCGAATAAAATGGGATTTAGCCAAGTATTGAGAAGTAATGTTATAATTTCAGCAAGTTCATAGGGTTTATCACAAGTAATAGAGCCGTCGGAAACACCTTGCTCAACAATCGGCAGCACATAATTGGGAACAACATTATAAAATGAGCTTTTCAACTGCATTGCCAAAAACTTAGGGTTATCTAAAAGATTTGAAGAGATAACATCTATAATTGTGCTTGATGCTTTACTGCAAATATTAAGTCTTATAACTTCACGGAGTTTTTCTGCACCTGTGAGCATAGTGTTGTTTTTCATCTCAACAAAATACTGTCCATTAGCTTCGCCAAGTTTTGTCGCAACAGCATCGAAAATTTCTTCTTTCGATTTAAAATGATGATAAATTGCACCTTTAGTTAATCCCTCAAGCTCGTTTATAATATCTTGCAGGCTTGTGTTATCATATCCTTTTTCAAGAAAAAGCCTTGTAGAAACTTCAAGTATTCGCTCGATAGTTTGCTCTGGATATTTATTTCTCGCCATGTTTGCACCTCCATACCGAAAGTATGTAAACATGATATCATACTAATGGTATGTTTGTCAAGAGTGTAATTGTTGCTACTAGAAAAAGCATATCTAGGTGAGTATTTTATTGATTGTAATAGTTTTGCGTATAATAGCTCTTTGAGGTATTAGTGAAAAGCTTATAATGATTATTAAAAATTCAGTATAAAAAAATGAGGGTATGACGAAATTTTTAGACGTCACACCCGTTTTTTATTTAATATCTAATTTAGCCAGTGGTAATGGTTTTGCAAAATAATAACCTTGCGAGTAATCAACATTTTCAGCAATGAGCATTTCTTGTATTTCTGCATTTTCAACAAATTCAGCTACTATTTCAGCATTAATGAGCTTTGCCATGTATTGAATAGAGCCAAGTATAATTTGGTGATCTTTGTTATTGGCTAAGTCTTTAACAATTAAACCATCAATTTTTATGGTATCAGGTTTTAAGGATATAATAGATGTATACGTTGCAAAACCAACACCAAAATCATCAACGGCAATTTTGCAACCTAGCCCTCTAGCTACATTTAAAAAGTTATATAATTTTTCACCAGTGTTATAATTTTCGGTTTCAACAAACTCTATAGTTAAGTTCATTGGGTTAGGAAATGCATGCATTCGTTTAAAAAACCATTCAGTAAATTCATTGTTTTCAACATCAAATAATGATATGTTTATTGAAAGTTCACTGTCTTTATCTGCAAAGTCTGTGAGCGCTTTATCTATCATCATTTTACTTAGTGTGTGATACAGTTTAAATTTTTTTGAAACATCTAAAAACTGTGCAGGAACATATATATTGCCATTTAAATCAGCAATTCGCATTAATGCTTCATATTTATCAATTTCACCAGTGTTATTATTATACATGCCTTGGTAGTAGGGTATTATTAAATTGTTTGTTATAGCATTGTTTATAATGTTAAACATATCAATGTTTTCTTTATGATTGGATTTGATTATGCTAGTTTCAAGCGAAGCTATAAGAAAATTATTTTGAGATTTTCTGTGGTGATAAAAAGTGCTTTTAGCCCTGTTGACTAAATCTGTCCCACCAAAAACAACAGCAAACCTAGCAAGTGCACCAAGCTCAGTTTTTTCTGATGTGGAGTGCGAAAATTGCTCATAGGTATTACGCATTAATTTTTCAAATTGTTCGTCACTTATTTCATCAGTTGCTGCAACTATAAAGTTTTTATAGCTATGCATGTAGTGTATTAAACAATGGCTAAGCCCCATTTGTCTAATAGCATCTCTTCCAGCTGTTAAAACCTCTTTGCAACCAGCAGCATATAACTCCTCGCCAACAGTTGCAATAGTCATATCAGCATTAATAATTTCTGTCATGCAAATTTTAGTGATGTTTTTTTCAGTTACATCAATTTTAAATTTTTCGTAACGAAAAACATTATAATTTGGATCAACATCATTTACATTTATCAAATATTTTTCAAGCATGAAATATATGCCTCCGTTTAAGTAATTGTTACGTTATAAAGTTGAATAAGTTTGATTTTACAGTAACTTAAATTTAGTATATCATACTAATAATTAAAAAGTAAAGCATGTTTTTGCTTAAAGTTATAACATATTTGAAAATTTTATGATATGTATTTTTACTTTTGCTTGTAAAATGAATTATAATGGGGTAAAATAAAAACAGTAATTAATCTCAAAAATCAAAAGGAGCTAAAAGTGGCGGAAAACATAAAAGATTTTATATTACATGCACCATATAAGCCAATGGGTGACCAACCAAAGGCTATTGAGGCGCTTGCAACAGGCATAATTGAGGGCGACCACCACCAAACCTTGCTTGGTGTTACAGGTAGCGGTAAAACATTTACAATGGCAAATGTAATAAAAAGGGTAAATGAGCTAAAAGGCAAGGCTACACCTACCCTTGTTTTGGCGCATAATAAAACACTAGCTGCACAGCTCTGCACAGAGTTTCGTGCGTTTTTTCCTGAAAATGCTGTTGAGTATTTTGTTAGTTACTACGATTATTATCAGCCAGAGGCGTATATCCCCTCTAGCGATACGTATATTGAAAAAGATAGCGCAATTAATGAGGAAATTGACCGCTTGCGCCACTCTGCAACTGCGGCACTTTCCGAAAGGCGAGATGTTATAATAGTAGCCTCTGTTTCGTGTATTTACTCACTAGGCGACCCTATTGATTACCGTAGCATGGTTATAAGTTTGCGCCCTGGCATGGAAATTAGCCGTGATGAGCTTTGTCGGCGCCTTGTTGGCTTGCAGTATGAGCGCAATGATATAAACTTTGTGCGCAATAAGTTCCGTGTGCGTGGCGATGTTGTGGATATTTACCTTGCATATGCAAGCGAAATTGGTTACAGGGTTGAGTTTTTTGGCGATGAAATAGATAGGATTTCAGAGTTCCACCCACTTACTGGTGAAAAGAAAAGCGTTGTGCGCCACGTGGCGATTTTCCCAGCGAGCCACTATATAGTTAGCCCAGAAAAGCGTGATGAAGGCATAGCAAAAATACGTGATGAGTGCGATAAACAAGAAAAGCAATTTATAGCAGATGGCAAACTTATAGAAGCACAACGTATACGCCAGCGCACAGAGTACGATATTGAAATGTTAATGGAAGTTGGCATGTGTAAAGGTGTTGAAAACTATTCGGCTGTTTTAGCAGGCAGGCCAGAGGGCAGTATGCCTACAACTTTAATTGATTACTTCCCAGATGACTTTATGCTTTTTGTTGATGAGAGCCATGTTATGTTACCGCAATTGCGTGCAATGTATGGTGGGGATTATGCACGCAAAAAAAATCTTGTTGATTTTGGTTTCCGCTTGCCCTCAGCTTTTGATAACAGGCCTTTGCGTTTTGAGGAAGTTGACAGCAAACTTAACCAAGTTATATTTGTTTCAGCTACTCCAGCGGCGTATGAGCGTGAGCAAAGCACACGTGTTGCAGAGCAAGTTATACGCCCAACAGGTTTAGTTGATCCTTTAATTATAGTTAAACCTGTTGAGGGGCAAATTGAGGATTTGCTAGGCGAAATTAACGCACGTATAGAAAAAAACGAGCGAACTTTAGTTACAACACTAACCAAAAAAATGGCAGAAGATTTAACAGATTATCTCGTAGATGCAGGTGTTAAAGTTAAATATATGCACCACGAAGTTGATACCTTTGAGCGTATGGAGCTTATTAAAGATTTACGCCTTGGTAGCATAGATGTTATAGTTGGCATTAACCTTTTGCGTGAGGGCATAGATTTGCCAGAAGTTAGCCTTGTTGCTATTTTAGATGCGGATAAAGAGGGCCTTTTGCGCAGTGAAACAAGCCTTATACAAACAATAGGCCGTGCAGCACGTAACGAAAAAGGTATAGTTGTGATGTATGCCGATGAAGTTACACCGAGCATGGAGCGTGCTATAACAGAAACAGAGCGCCGCCGTGCTATACAAATGCAATATAACGAAGAAAACGGCATTATACCAAAAACAATAATAAAAGATATTAGAGATTCAATAGAAATTAGCGATAAAGCCGAAACCGCAAAATTAAATACAAGGCGCATGGGCAAACTAGAAAGAGATGCAACTATAGAGCGCCTAACGCGCGAAATGAAAGAAGCAGCGAAACTACTTGAATTTGAGCATGCGGCATTCTTGCGTGACCAAATAGAGCGTTTGCGTAGGGGTGAAAACCCAGATGTGAACTCCTCAGCGGAAAAAGAAAGAAACAGCAAAAAAAAGGGGAAACAAGGTGGCAAACGATAAAATTGTTATAAAAGGTGCTAGAGAGCACAACTTAAAAAATATAGATTTAACAATACCAAGGGATAAACTAGTTGTTATGACAGGGCTTTCAGGCAGTGGTAAATCTAGCCTTGCATTTGATACTATTTATGCAGACGGCCAAAGGCGCTATGTAGAGAGCCTTTCAAGCTATGCACGCATGTTTTTAGGGCAAATGGATAAACCAGATGTAGACGAAATAACGGGGCTTTCACCTGCTATTTCTATAGACCAAAAAACAACTAGCCACAACCCACGTTCAACTGTTGGCACAGTAACAGAAATTTATGATTATCTACGTTTGCTTTTTGCAAATGTGGGTGTTCCACACTGCCCAATTTGTGGCAGAGTTATAACACAGCAAACTGTTGATGAAATGGTAGACGTTGTTATGAAACTACCAGAGGGAACAAAATTTCAAGTGCTTGCACCTGTTGTTCGGGCACGCAAAGGCACACACCAAAAAGAACTTGATGCAGCACGCCGTGCGGGATATGCACGTGTAAGAGTAGATGGTTTAACCTACGATTTAGACGAAACAATTACACTAGAAAAAAACAAAAAACACACTATTGAAATTGTTGTTGACCGCCTAGCGCTGAAAAAATCTGTGCGCACACGTTTGGCGGATTCCATTGAAACAGCCATAGGCCTAACAGGCGGAAATGTTGAAATAGATGTTATAGATGGCGAGCCTTTGCAATTTAGCCAAAACTTTGCTTGCCCTGAACATAATATTTCAATGGACGCATTAGCGCCACGCATTTTTTCGTTTAACAACCCACTAGGTGCGTGCGAAACTTGCACAGGCCTTGGCACTTTTATGCGTGTTGACCCTAGCCGTATTTTACCAAACCATAAGCTTTCAATACGTGATGGTGCGGTTAAGGCTAGTGGCTGGTATTATGCTGAGGGCAGCATGAGCGAGATGTATTTTACAGCTTTAGGTAATAAATACGGCTTTACGCTAGATACACCTATTAACGAGATGAGCAAAGAGGCAGTTAACGCTATTTTATACGGTACAGGTGACGAAAAACTAACCATGTTCCGCTCAAATGAATTTGGCTCTGGCAAATATACAAATAGTTTTGAGGGTGTTATAACTAACCTTGAGCGCCGTTTTAGAGAAACAAGTAGCGCATGGATGAAAGAGGAAATTGCAAGCTCTATGGAGGCAGAGGAATGTCCAGACTGCAAGGGTAGGCGTTTAAGGCCTATAGTGCTTGCAGTTACTATTAACGATAAAAACATCAGCGAATTTTGCGAGATGTCTATACGTGATGAGCTTGCTTTTATTGAGGATACCGAAACAAAACTAACCGAAAAAGGCCACCAAATTGGCGATAGGATTTTAAAAGAAGTTAAAGAACGCCTAGGCTTTTTGCAAAGCGTTGGTTTAGATTACTTGACTTTAGCACGTGCTGCTGGTACACTTTCAGGCGGCGAAAGCCAGCGCATACGTTTGGCAACACAAATAGGCTCAGCTTTAACAGGTGTGCTTTATGTTTTGGACGAACCAAGCATAGGCTTGCACCAAAGGGATAACGATAAATTAATTGCAACCCTAAAACGTTTGCGAGATTTAGGCAATAGCGTTATTGTTGTTGAGCATGACGAAGACACCATGCGTGAAGCTGATTTTATAGTTGATATAGGCCCAGGTGCTGGTGTGCATGGTGGCGAGGTTGTAGCAGCTGGTACGCTTGCACAAATTAGCAAGGTTAAAAAAAGCATTACAGCGGCATACCTAACAGGGCGCAAAAAAATTGAAATACCAAAGGTGCGCCGTAAAGGTGAGGGGCACGCTTTGCGCGTTGTGGGTGCGACTGAAAATAACTTGCATAATATAACTGTTGACTTCCCACTAGGTGTTTTTACTTGTATCACAGGCATATCAGGTAGTGGTAAATCTAGCCTTATAAACGAGATTTTATACAAAACCCTTGCGCATAATTTAAACGGTGCAAAACAGCGTGCGGGCAAATGCAAAGCTGTTGAGGGCATGGAGTGGGTAGATAAAGTTATAGGCATAGACCAACAACCAATAGGCAGAACACCACGCTCGAACCCAGCGACCTACACTGGTGTTTTTAACGATATACGTGCGCTTTTTGCGATGACACAAGATGCTAAAATGCGTGGCTATAGCCAAGGTCGTTTTAGTTTTAATATAAAAGGTGGCAGATGCGAAGCATGCGAGGGTAACGGCATTTTAAAAATTGAAATGCACTTTTTGCCAGACGTTTATGTACCTTGTGAAGTTTGCAAGGGAACACGTTTTAATAGGGAAACACTAGAGGTTAAATATAAAGATAAAACAATTGCCGATGTGCTTAACATGACAGTTGAAGATGCGTGTGCGTTTTTTTCAGCACAGCCAAAAATACAGCGCAAACTGAACACTTTGCTTGAAGTTGGCCTTGGCTATGTTACACTAGGGCAAAGCGCAACTACTTTATCTGGCGGTGAGGCGCAACGTGTTAAACTTGCAAATGAACTTGCGAAACGTAGCACAGGCAAAACTGTTTATATTTTTGACGAACCAACAACAGGCCTGCATATAGCAGACGTGCACAAGCTTATTGAAGTTTTACAAAAATTAGTGGATGCAGGTAACAGTATAATTGTTATTGAGCATAATTTAGAGCTTATTAAATGTGCTGATTATATTATTGACTTAGGGCCAGAGGGTGGCAATGCCGGTGGTGAAATTGTAGCTAAAGGCACACCTGAACAAGTTGTAAAAGAAAAACGCAGTTACACAGGCCATTATTTAAAAGCATTGTTAGATTAATGCGAAATTTTAAAGCTCATATTTTATATGGGACACTGGGGACGTACATTATTTGGCACAGTTTAAATAAAACTATAGTTTTTAATCATTTTCCTGTCGCTTTTGATATGTAAAATGATTAAAAATCTATATAATTAATTAGGAAAGGAGTTTTTTAAAATGAAGTACAATAACTTAATGCGGAGGGTTACACTCCGTTAAAAAGGAGTAAAAATGAATTACAAAAAAATAGAACGAAATATAAAAGTTGAATATTTTTATTCGTTCTTTAGCGCTATGAATATAACAAGTGCTATTTGGGTGCTGTATTTAGCATACAAAGGCATGAATTTAATTGAAATAGGGCTGTTAGAGGGTGTTTTCCACCTTACAGGTTTGGTGGCAGAAGTGCCAACAGGCGCACTTGCGGATTTACTAGGGCGCAAAAAAGTAATTGTTTTGGGCAGAGTTTCCTCTATTATATCTGCAATTATATTTTTGTTTTCTAGCAATTTTTTTGCTTTTGCAATAGCTTTTATATTTTCAGCGCTTTCGTATAATTTAAACTCAGGCTCAGAAGAAGCCTTGTTTTACGATACGCTCAAAACACTTAAAAAAGAAAAAAGCTATATAAAAATTAACGGGAGAATTAATTTTTTAATTGAAATTGGCATGGGCATAGCGGCTTTCACTGGCGGTGTTTTAGCAGATTTTTCTTTTGATTATAGCTATATTTTAGCAATTGTAATAGGCATTGTGGCTTTAGGTGTTGCAAGCATGTTTACAGAGGTAGATATAAAAGCTGACGAAAAGAAAGAAGAAAAAATAAGCGTAGCTGAGCATTTTAAAACTAGTTATAAATTAGTACATAACAATAAAAAGCTTATTTTTATTTTGCTATATTTCCCTACAGTTTTTGCAATGAATGCAGTTGTTTATTTTTATTCACAGCAAAATTTTAGCTTATTAGGCTTTAGCAAAACAGAAATAGCGATAGTGTTTTTGCTTTATAGCGCATTAAGTGCTTTAGGTGCAATAAGTGCAAATACAGTTGATAAAATATTAAAATCAAGCATGATAGTTGTGTTACCTATTTTACTTGCAATTTCAACTTTTGCTTTTAGTTTTAATATAATTTGGTTAAAGCTTTTAAGTTTTGCTTTTGTAGGTTATTTTAGCGCTGTTATGCAACCATTAAATTCAAACTGGATTAATAAAAATATACCCTCAGAAACAAGGGCGACTTTGCTCTCATTGCAAAGCATGAGTTATTCTGTAATGATGATTATTTTGTTCCCTTTAAGTGGTGCAATAGGGGAATATTTAAATTTAGATATAGCTTATGCTATAATAGCTATTTTAATGGTCTCATTAGCACTTGTTGGTTATTATGTTTCTAATAAGTTAATAAAATCATAGTAGCAAGATTAATTTATAATAACATTTGTTAATTTATTGAAAAAATGCAAGAGGGTGTGACGAAATGAAAATCACCCCCACAAATAAAAAACAAGAACTTTGCGCTGAAAAACAGTGCAAAGTTCTTGTTTTTTGGTTTAATCGAATTGATGAAAAAACAATTTAAAGCGAATGTTGTTGTAAAAGTTAAATGCATTTGTATAGCGATATGATGTGTTAAATTAAATTCAACTTTGGTTTATCGTTGTAAACAATTAGTATGTTTTTGCTATTTGTTAAGTGTGAAGATTATTTTAAAAGCTAAAAAATTAAAATTATTTATATAATATAAACATAATAAATGTTAAATGTGTATAATATTTGTGCTAATAGTTGACCAAATATGCATTTTATGATAAAATTATAAATAAATACAAATAATGTTGAAATTTTATTGAAAATTTTAGCATTGTGTATTGTTTCATTAACAAATTATGTTTAAGAATGGAGTGATTAATTTGAAATTTAGCAGTAATGTTATGGAGCAAGCTACTAAAATAGCACTTGAATGTCAAGGGCATCAACATGCACCATGTTCAACAAGTTGCCCTATGCACACCGAAGCAATTGAATATGTAAACCTAATAAAAGAAGGCAAAACGAAAGAAGCTTTACTTAAGATTAGAGAAAAATTATTTTTACCTGCTACGCTAGGCAGAATTTGTGCACACCCTTGCGAATTGGAATGTCGCAGATGTAAAGAGTATGATGAACCTATTGCTATTGCGGCATTAAAAAGATATGTAGCTGATAGAGAGGATAATGAAAATCTTTGGGATTTAAGCAAAGAAAATCCCACTGGTAAAAAAATAGCAATAATAGGTGCAGGGCCAGCTGGTGCACAAGCAGCGATTGATTTAATAAAAACAGGGCATAATGTAACCATTTTTGAAAAGCTAAATTTTTATGGTGGCATGATGCGTGTTGGCATACCTGCATATAGATTACCAAGAAAAGTAATTGATTTTGAATATAGATACTTAGAAAAACTAGGTGTTGAGTTTAAAATGGGGGTAGAAATTGGCAAGGACATTACTTTTAAAGAACTACAACAAAGTTACGATGCCGTGGTGGTTGCCAATGGTGCGCATAAAGGCTCGTTAATACCAACAAAAGGCGACGATAACAAAAATATAACTAACGCAGTTGATTTTTTGAAACTTGCCTCGCTAGAAGAACGCGCAGATGTTACTTGCAAAAAAGTTGTAGTGGTTGGCGGTGGCGATGTTGCTATGGATTGCGCCAGAACAGCGCTAAGGTTAGGCGCAAGTGAGGTTAACTTAGTTTCGCTTGAAGGGGCTGATATCTTACCCGCAAGTAAGCACGAACAACACGGCGCATTAGCAGAGGGCGTAATATTTAACTGTGCATGTAGCGTTAAGGAAATACTAGGTGATAATGGTTTAGTTAGCGGTGCAGTTATAAGAGATGTTGTATCTATTTTTGATAATGAGGGCAAATTTAACCCTGTTTATAACGAGGAAAATTTGCGAAATATTAATTGTGACACTATTATTTTTGCCACAGGGCAAGTGGTGCAAGATGTAACAGATGGTATTATTGAGCAAATGCGTGGTGGGCGTTACGTTGCGGATAAAGACACCTTGCAAACATCTGTTGAAAATGTTTTTGTAGCTGGTGATTGCTCTGGCACAAATATTGTTGTGCAAGCAATGGCATCAGGTAGGCGAGCGGCATTATCAGTTAATTTATATCTACAAGGTGAGGATTTACGCAAAAATAGAGATTTTGAAAAAGAAGGTTCATACAAAACTAAGCTTGATGTGCCATTACCAAAAAATGCAGAAAACTTACCACGTAAAACTACAAATGAAATGCAAGTTATCGAGAGAATTAAAACTTTTGATGAGTGTGATTTTGGTTTTGATGATGAAACAGCACTTGCAGAGGCCTCACGTTGCTTTAAATGTGAGTGTAAAAAATGCATGGTTGAGTGCATTATGCTTAGCGAATATGCTTTATACCCAGGTGATTTATTTAAAACTTTTATCAGTACAAGTCAAATAGACCCTATTATACCATATTCGTGCAATATGTGTGATCAATGCACACTAGTATGTCCAGAAGAGTATAAATTTGCTGAACTTTTTGGGGCAATGCGCAAAGATATGGTTAAATGTAATGGTGGCAATTCGCCAATGGCAGGGCATAAAGCAATAAATATGCACCAGTTATTGGGCTTTAGCAAAATATTTACCACCAAGGTAAAAGGAGGGAAAAATAATGGGTAGAAAAGCATTTATGGGCGGTTGTGCGCTTTCGTCGTATAATCCTCAATTGGTTTTAAATACTTTAAAGCACCTTAAAACGGTGTATCCAGATTTATCAGCAGTGCAAAAATGCTGTGGCAAACCGACAAAAGCCATAGGTCAAGATGATAAATTTCACGAAAGATTTGACGGTTTAACAAAAGATTTTGAAGATTGTAACGTGGATGAAGTTATAGTAGCATGTCAGAGCTGTTATAAAACATTAAGCCTTAACCCAAATATAAAAGTTACCTCACTTTGGGCTTTACTGCCTGAAATTGGTTTACCTAAAGAGGTTGTAGGTAAGGCAAAGGGGAGCAATGTTGTTTTTTCAGTGCATGATTCATGTTCGGTTAGGCCATATCCTGAAATACACGATGGCATACGCTGGATATTAACAGAACTTGGTTATAATTTTGTTGAACCTGAAAAAACAAGAGAAACAACTAGATGTTGCGGTTTTGGTGGCATGGTTGTGCCAGCAAACCCTGAAATTGCAAAAAAAGTTATGGAAAGGCGAGTAGGGGATTTCCCCACTAGCGAAGTTGTAACTTATTGTGCAGCATGTAGGCAATCAATGTTAATGGGTGGTGCACCAGCATGGCATATTTTAGATTTAGTATATGGCGATGTTGTACATAAAGGCGATACACCACCAGTGGATACCTTATCGCAAACAGTTACAGCATGGACAAATAGATTTAAAACAAAAACGGGCATTAAAAGCATTATGTCTATTTAATACTTATAACGACATTTAATTTAGTTGCAAGTTATAAAAAGCAGAATGGAGAATTACTATGAACGAACAAAACACAAAAAATAAAAGCTCATTTGCAATAAAAATTGTAATAGCCTTAGCTGTGATAGGCGCTGTTGTATTTGCACTTTATCAATTGGGTGTAATTGAATTTTTAACAGATATTGAGGCACTGCAAGCGTGGTTTGCACAGCTTGGTGTAATTGGTTATGTAGCGTATATTTTGCTTTATGTTGTGGTAGCTGTTTTTATGATACCGGGTTCAGCATTTACAATTGTTGCGGGTATAACCTTTGGCCCAGTTTTAGGTGGTATTTTAGCTTTGGTTGGCGGTACAGTTGGCGCAACAGTAGCTTTTATTATTTCAAAATACATCGCAAGAGGTTTTATAGTTAAAAAGTTTGAAAATAACTTGATATTTAAAAAGATAGAAAAAGGCTTTGAAGAAAACGGAACAAGCTTTTTAATTTTAACAAGGTTAGTACCTGCATTTCCGTATAATGTGCAAAACTATGCATATGGCATAACTTCGGTTAGTGTGTTGCAATTTGCTGTTGTATCGTTTATAACAATGGCACCAGGTGCGTTTATATATGCGTTCTTGGCGGGTGAAATTGCTACAAATGGTATGTCTGTAACATTGCTAATACAATTTGCAGTTGCTGGTGTAGTGCTATTTTTAGTTTCGTTAATACCTAAATATATCGCCAAGAAAAAGAACATTCAAATTAAATAAGCAAAAACCCAAAAAAAGGAGAATTGCGATGAAAAAGATTATTTTATTGGCAGTAACATCTGCATTATTACTTACCGCTGTGGCATGCACATCAACTGGTGCTTCGCAAAGCACAGCAGCATCTACCTCGCAAAGTGAAAATGTAGAAAGCTCACAAAACACAGCCGAAGAAAGCTCGCAAAGTGTGGCAGAACAAACAGAGGAAGATAGCATGTCAAATGAGGACTTTAAATTTATATCAGCAGAGGATGCAAAAGCGCTTATTGATTCTGGCGAAGATGTAGTTGTTTTTGGTGTGTTAGATGGGACAAAAGCACTTGTGCCTTTAATGGATGAAAATAGCCCAATAGACGGCACATTTAGAGTTTGGCGTTCTGATTATTCAGGCTCTGGTTCTAGCGAGGCAATAAGCACAAATGTTAGCGGTTTTCGCACAGGGCTTGATTCTATGAACGAGCTTATGTCAAAAGCTGGTGTAACTGAGGATAGTACAATAATTGTTTATTCAACAGGTAGCATGCATGATTCTACACGTTTTGGCTGGCAACTAGAGCTAATAGGTTTAGAGCCTTTATACCTAGACGGTGGCTTAAATGCATGGAAAGACGCAGGTTTTGAAACAGGTAAACAAGTAACTCTAGCAGATGAAGAAGTTAAAACCGATTTTGCATCAACGGAGTGGAATGTTGATGAACTAAGTGCAGATATCAGCGATGTTATAGCAGCACTTGAAAACCCTGAAGAATGGGTAGTTATCGATACACGTAGTGAGGGAGAATATAACGGCGAAAAAACAGGTTCCTCCTCTGGCGCGTTTGGCACTGGTGCAATGACAGGTGCAGTTCATATAGAATGGACAAATGCCGTAAATGAAGATAAAACTTTAAAATCAGCCGAGGAACTAGAGGCAATTTATGGTGATGTGATAGATGGTAAAAAAGTTATAACCTTTTGCCAATCTGGCGTTAGAAGCTCACACACTATGATGGTTTTAAGGGAGATGCTTGGCGTTGAGGACGTATATAACTATGATGGTTCATGGATTGAATGGTCATATGCTGCCTCCCAATCTAGTGAGGACGTAGATGCAGAGCTTAGGGAAAGCGTTTTAGCCTTAACCGATAAATGGACAGATAACAACGGTAAAATTTAAAGCTTAGCATTATATTTTACAAGGTTTAAATAAAACAAAGGCGACTAAAAACAGATTAAAACTGATTTTAGTCGCCTTTTTTTGTGGATTAAGTTATGATTTGAAAAACTATCAATAATATTGTGCGAAAATCCACTATAGAATAAAATAGAAACAACATAGTGGAGCTTTAGTATTTTTAAGATTAGTATTATTGTGGAAAAACTTGTTTGGTTACACTAAAACTATATGCGCAGTTATTGCTTTTAGTTCTTCATCTATTAAAACACCTTAATCAAGGCAGTGATAAGTGTTAGTGCTTCCTTAATCTAGGAATAATTCTGTTTCTTCGGAAGCTATCTTTATAAAGGTTGGGAAAACAATGTCATCAACAGCTCCATATACAGCAAATGATACAATATCGCCAGCAGTAAAATTGTTTATAGTTATATCATTGTTATCATCAACAAGGAATGCTCGTGTTGTAATCAACGAAACTTGCTGGTTTAAAACGCTATGTTCGTGAAGTAGCTCTACTGCAACAGCGTTGTTTTGTGCATCAACCTCTAAAATTTTTGCGTATACTGCAGTTGTTAATAGCTCTGAGTAGTCATGTTGATAATAAGATTCAACTATAGTATTATAATCTGTGCTGTAATATAATATGTGCTCGCCTATAAATTCTTCTATCAACATACCATAAGCAACTATTTCATGGTGAGGTATATCACTGATTAAAATAAATTCAAAAGTTAAATATTCACCTAACTGCACAAGTTCGTTTGCAATCTCGTTAATATCATTTATTGCAGTGTTTTTATCGTATATTTCTTCTAAACTTTTATTAATGTCATCGCCGTGAAAAAGCGTGAAATATGTTTCGCCTAAGTCGTCGTTCCAAACGCAAATTTCGGCTTTTGTAACTTCTTCACCATTATAATTTGAAATAGCTTCAAACTCGTGCGTAGTAAGTTCACGTGTTGTTGCTGATAATATGCTTGAAAAATTGCTTACAACAGTGCTACCCCTTACTAGTTCAGTGATAATATTGTTATAAAAATCGTTCATATCATCACTTGTAAAATTACCTGCATTTATAAAATAGAAAATGCTATCATTTGTAAATCCGGAAAGTTCAACGACAATTTCTGATACATCAGAGGTAGAGTATCTATCATCATACATTGCTTCGGCTGTGAAATCAGTATCTCGCATATGGGTTAAAAGGCTATAGTTTGTTGTGCCTGCATCATCTTTCCAAAAGTAAATATTTGCAGTGGTTTCGTCAGTAATGTCAATGTCGAGCGTAGTTTGAAAATGAACCCTAAAAGCATATACTTCTTTGTTTTGCACATCGTTTTGTATGTAACAAACTACTGAATTTTGTGTGTAGTTTATAAATGGAACTTTTTCATTACCTTCTGCATTAATAATATTAATATAATTTGCACTATCTCCATTTATAGCAGCGTTGAATATAGATTTACTATTAGAGCCAACATTAGTTTCTATTGTAAAATACGCATTGTCGCCAAATTGTTCGGGGTAGTTTATAACAAGCTCTTGTTCTGTGCGCTCTAAGTTTAAAACAGGTAAGTCATCTACACTACTAATTTGAGAAGTATTCACGTAAAGTGTTGGCAAAAATTCCTCCCCGTTTACTTGTATGCTGAGGTAGTCTTGGCTTTGGTTATTATTTTGGCCTTGAAACTCATCTTCAACTGGTGCGGTGTCATTTGTAGAGGTGCTCATAAAAGCTACAACAAAAACAATAACAACAAGCACAGCCAAAATAGATACCCATATTATAGGTTTTTTGTATTTCATTATGTTATTAATCCTTCCTTTTGGGTCACCGTCATCAAAAGCAAGAGGGGTAGCAAACATTAGTTTTTTGTCAGTAGCTAAACGCACAAGTGCACAAATATATTCCGCCCTAATGTCTTTATCCATTTTTTGCATTACTGTTTCATCACAAGACATTTCCATATCTCTACTTGAAAGCACATAAGCAAGCCAAACTAAAGGGTTAAACCAATGCAAAGATAAAGCTATATACGCAAGTATTCTCGTTAAATAATCAAAACGCCGTATGTGGCATTGCTCGTGGGCTATTATAAAAACTTCTTCCTGCATGGGTAACGTAGAGGGTAAGTATATTTTTGGTTTTATTATGCCCATAACAAAAGGTGAGCTTATATGATCGGCGTGGTATATGTTAGCGCTTAAATGCATAGCACCAATAAGTTTTTGTTTTAAAGCAATATATCTAACAATGCCATAAATTAGCATAGTGCTTGCACCTATTACCCATGCTAGAAACATTATCAATGGTATGATTGGTACGTTTTGAGTGTTGTTAGAAATTGGCACTGTGTCGTTTGTAGAGCTTGTGCTTGCAGTGCTACCTGTAACATTATCTGTAGTATTTGGGCTAGGCTCAACATTTACCATGTTGCTAGGTAAAAGTGTGGTATCATTTTGCTCTTGAATATCAAAACTATTGAGGTTGTTGGTATAAAAATCTCTTAGTGGCGCTGTATCACTAGTGTAAATTGTGTTTTGTGTTATGCTTTGTGCATCTGGCAATAAACCTATTGCACTTTCGAAGGAAAAAGGCAATACTAGCCTAAATAAAACCACTGCCCATAAAACATATGAAAATATTTTAGGTACTTTTCTAAGTAAAAATCTTGCAAGTATAACAGCAATTATTACAAAGCTACTGGTTATACTGAGGTTTAAAATCAAAGGAAAAAGCGCGTATACAAAAAAATCCATTTCGACACTCCTTTTTAAATGATTTGTATTAAAACAAAGGGGGTTCTATAAGCTTTTCAAAATTTTTTAGACCAAAGCGAAAAAAATTACAAAAAATATACATCCTAGTAAAGGCTTATTGTTTGTGTTCATCAATGAATTTTTGTATTTCAGCAAGGTCTTTATCTGAAAGTTTTTTTCGCATTGTAAAAGCAGATAAAAAACTAGGCAACGAGCCAGAAAAAGTTTCATCAACAAATTTCTCGCTCTGTGCGGCTATAAACTCTTTTTTGCTTATTTGCGAGGTTACTTTACCGTTTTCGTTTTTAAAAATACCTCTTTGCCCAAGGCGACGCAAAATAGTGTAAGTAGTGGATTTACTCCACGTTAGTTCTGTTTCGGCAAGTTTTACAAGCTCGCCAGAAGTTAGCGGTTCATTATTCCAAATAATATCAGCAAAACGCATTTCTATTTCGCCTAGTTTATAATCACTCATTAGTATATCCTCCGAAAATATTTTGGTTTACTGCTTGTAGTCTTGTTTTAAGTTTACAACTTGTAAATCTGTTTGTCAAGTGTTTTTTTTTAAAAGCAAATATTAATGTTTAAGTGAACAAGTATTAAAATAAAACGAAGTGATGGGATATTGAATAGTGCAAGGATATTGTGTATTGACAAAACATATATGCTCTTGTATACTATTTATTGTTGTTAGATGAGGATTATTGCCTTGTTTAGCAAAATATCCGGGTATGGCGCAGCTGGTAGCGCGCTTGACTGGGGGTCAAGAGGCCGTGAGTTCAAGTCTCGCTACTCGGATACCAGCGCACCGCTGGACCAAAATGTTTTGGTTCAGCGGTGCGTTTTTTGTTTTTTAGCTTTATGACTATTTTTTATATTCATTCGTTTTGTGGATTAAGTGCTAATCTGTAGTTGATACGTTGTGAAAATGAATTTAACAACGTTGAAAAAATCAGGATTGATATAAAAACATTTTGTTTTAAATTTAGTGTGTAACTTGTAGTTTGCTTTAATGCACTGCCAATAATTTTGCAAAAAATATAAAAAACCTCTCTAAAACATTCGTGTTTTACAGAGGTTTTTGTGCTAATTAAGTGTGTGGCTTTGTGTTTTGACCACATGTTATCCCACAGACAGAAAAATTGTGAATTTGTGTAGTGATTTTTTTTGCTTGCTTGTTTTAGTGCATACATAAAGGTAGGTAAGATGTGAAAATATTTTCCAGTTGTTCTCTTTGTTTATAGCGTATCAGTTTTAGCCTTTAAGTTCGCAAGTTCGGTGTTCATTGCTATTATTAATTCAGCTAATTTTTCCTCACATTCTGTAGAGCTGTGTGCATAAATATTCCGAGAAAGTCGCTTGTCATCTATCCACTTTGGAGAATATCGCCCCTCCCATAAATTATCATTAATTTTTGTTATGCAACCTGTGCCAGCTTTCCTACGCTTGCCTTTATATGGCTCAAATTTGCTTGCAATTGGTTTTTGTTTGTGTGGTGGTGCAATATCATTACTGCACGCAACACACTTGACGAAACCGCTATCAATTTTTATTGCTGCTTGTTCTTGCATGTTTTTTGTTGTGTGAGCATAAACGTCAAGCGTGGTCGCAACGGATATGTGCCCTATAATGCTAGATAGCGTTTTTATGTCCATTCCTCCTGCAAGTGCACCCATGCAAAATGTGTGGCGAAGTTCGTGGAATTTAACTTTTTTGCAGTTTGCATGTTCCAAAATTTTTTGCAGCTTTTTTCTACACCAGCTTGGGTCTAGTGGGATGTCATCTAACCTTGGTGATGGAAATAGCCAGCGTGAGTTAGTTTTTTCTTTGTGTTTTTTGAGAACTTCACATACGCTTTGTGGAATGATAATTGTTCGTATTGAAGCTTTAGTTTTTGGTGTTGAAACAGTGAGTTTTCCATTAATTCTTAACACTTGTTTATCTATTTTAAGTTCACCAGTTTCTAAATTGATGTCATCCCAGAGCACGCTAAGTATTTCGCCACGGCGAAGTCCAGTGGTTAATTCAAGTAAAAACAATTCATAAAAACCTTCGTATTTTGCTTGTATTAAAAATCTTTGCAATTCTTCTGTTGTTAACACTTGCATTTCTTTTGATTTTTTAGGTGGTAGCTTGCAATTGGTGCAAGGGTTTGCCTTGATTAAGTTTTCGCTCACAGCTCTTTCAAGGGCAGTTTTGCAAGTTATATGAATGGAGCGAACAGAGCGATCAGATAAACCAGCGCCATAATGTTCAGCTAAGCGTTTTCGTCCATTCGATTTGATGTTTGCATAAAATTGTTGCAATAGGTTTTGTGTTAATTCATTTAACTTAATGTCACCCAAAGCAGGAATAATATGATTAAAAATGTTGTTTTCATAACTCATTTGTGTTGTGGGGCGTAGTTTGGGTTTCGAATAATTTTCGTACCAAAAGATTAGCCAATTAGCAAATTTCATGTCAGGGCGTAATCTATCTGTTTTAATTTCACCACATTCAACCTTGAGTTTCTTTAATTTTTCTACGCACTCGCTTTTAGTCTTCGCAAGCACACTTTTAGTTTTTGGCAAACCTTTTTCATCATAGTGTGTTACGTATCTGCCTTCCCAACGGCCATCTTTGCGTAGCCTCACGGTGCCATCACCGTTTTTTCGTTTTTTGCTCATACCATAATCTCCTCAATAAAAGTTCCAACTATTGTTGCGGCTTGTTTTTGCATGTCACTTGTAACATGGGTGTAAGTGTCTAATGTGAATGATGCGTTGGTATGCCCTAAAATGCTTGATAATGTTTTAGCATCAACACCATTTGCCAAAGCATATGTAGAAAAAACATGCCGAAGTTCATGGAAACATAGCTCTGGCAAATTTGCGTTTTTCAATATTTGTTTTAATTTATTATAGGCACTGCTTGGGTTTGTTGGATCTTCTGGCTTTAAAGGTTTGTGGAAAATCCATTCACTTAGAGATGTTTTCTTTCGTTCTCTCAAAATTTGTGCTGTACTTGGTGGTAAAATTATCTTTCTAACACTATTACTGGTTTTAGTATCACCTATGATAAATTTGCTGTTTTCAGAAATAGTAAAAGTTCGATTAACGCTAAGTGTAGAATTTATTTCGTCAAAATCTTCCCAGCGCAAGCAACAAATTTCGCCACGGCGCAAACCAGTTGTAATTGCGGTATAAAAGAAGTCGTGCCACACTTTATCTTTTGTAATTTCTATCATAAATATATCTAATTCAGCTTTTGTAAATATGCGTTTTGGTGCATGATTTTTCTTTGGCACTACTACTTTTTCTGTTGGGTTAGTGGGTATAATATGCTCTTGTTGTGCTGTTTTCATTGCGCCATGAAGCATAGTGTGTATGCTCCTAAGCATTGTGTCGGATAGCTGATGCCCATGCTGTGGGTGATAATTAATTCGGCCTTCTTTTTTTAGCTTTGTATACATTTTTTGTATATCAGCTGTGGTTATTGAGGATATTATTTTATCTCCAAGTAGTGGTTTTATATATTTTTCTGCAAATTGGCGATAGTTAACCATTGTGCTGGCACGAATTTTAACTGTCATATAATCATTTAGCCATCTATCAAGCCACTCACCAAGAGTGATTTTACTATCCTCGTTAAGCTCAACATCTCTATAGATTTCTTTTTGTTTGTTGAGTTTATCTAGCAGTTCTTTTTGGGTTTTAGCATAAACATATCTGAATATAGGTGCGCCACTTTCCTTGTGGCCTACTACAATTCGCCCTTCCCATTTTCCAGTTGATTTTTTTCTTACCATTCCATCGCCCGATGGTCTTCGTTTTGCCATGTTGTAACCTCCATTGTTGAATTGATTTTAAATTAGTCTGAGGTTTTCAGCTAAATTCGATAGTTGTTTTTATACATACTATCAGATTAAAATCATGAAAAACTTGTTTTTTCAAACACAAACAATACCATATAGTTTTTAAAATAGCTATTATCAATAGTACTGAAGATTACATCGTTTGCCCGTTATAACCTTGATACTCTTCATGGTCGTTGTATTTATGACCGTGCGCCATTTTCCTTTCTTTTATTTTCATGCGTAACTTTTTATCAACTGTCATTCCTACGTTTTCTTTTTTAGGAGAAGAATTGTCTTGGAATAGGTTCGCAATTCCGTGCAAGAGTCTTGTAACAGCCAACATACATGAGGGCATATATCCAGTTTCAACACGTGATAAATATTGTTCAGCGTAAACATTCCCTTGCGCAGATGCTTTGCTCAACCAATAAATTGCTTGCTCTTTTTCGCTGTTTTTATATAACAATTTTCCAAGTAAATATTGTGAATGTTGGTTATTCATTCCAGCGGATATTTTCAAAATATTAATAGCTTTTTCTGTGTTTTTTGGCACAATTTTACCTTTTAAATATTTCTTTGCAAGCAAATATCCAGCATGGTCTATGCCATTATTAAAGGCAGTATGCAAATAATTAATGCACACTGCCTTGTTTTGTAATAAATATATTTTACCTAGTTGATACTCAGCCAATGCTATTCCGCTATTTGCTGCTTGCTCAAAATAATAAATTGCAAGCTCATCATCTGGTATAACTATGTCACTATTTTGATAAAGATTACCCATGAAATACTGGGCGTAACGATTACCATTATCTGCAAGTTTTTTCATGTCCTCTACTGCCTCGTCACGATATTCAAGATAATAATCATCGTTCAATATGATTTCTTTGAATTTGTGATATTCATAGTTTGCTTGTTGTTCATTTGCTTTGATTTCTACGTTATCATCTTCAAATGTAATGCTATCTAAGTGCAAGTTAAAGGCTTCATTTATAATAATGTTTTTTATGGATTGAAAGGTTTTTTCTTGAGATAATGATTTTTTATTATATGGTTTGCTGTTGTAATAAGCATCAAGCTTTCCTTGTAAAACTTGCCATTGTTCATAACAATTAGCCACTATAGGGATTTTTTCAAATTGATTTACAATTTCATCTACCAAATCTTTTTGAGTTTTTTTGAGGTAAGCGTAACTTTTTTTGCCTTTAAAAGTTTCAAGTTGTTTTGATAATTTTAATAATAATTCTTCTATTTCGTGACTATTTACAAGTCCGTTTTTCATTTCTTTTGCTAAATTTAACATTTCTTTTCGAGCTTGAATTACAAGCTCATTTCGTATTTGAGTTTTGTTTTCGTAAAGGTGTAACATCTCTTGTTTGAAAATATCGTTTGTAAGTTTTGATTTTATTTTTTGTATTCCTTTTTGTTTCAAATAACCTTCTTTTGGGTTGCTAGACCATGCCATCATGTGTATGTGTGGGTGTTCAAGCTCGTTGTGGTACGCTGCTACCCAACGGAAATTTTGCACTGGGATATTCATAGCTTCTGCTATTTCATTTCGGTGTGTGCGGACTAAATCTCGCCATGCTTTGGCATTGTTGTAGCCAAGCCGCTCGGCATCTTCACGTTTTAATGAAAATATATGTGTCCAAATGTTGCCTTTGTAGTTGTCTATTTCAGCCATAGTTTTTTCTAAATTTATTGTATCGTCATCGCCAAATAAACCGTGCTTGCCAAGTTTTTCTGCTCGTGGGCGAGTTCCTATATACTGAACAAAGCCATTGATAGGTAGTTTTTCAACACCATCACGTGTGGCAATATATTTCATAAACCCACTAGCTTTTTCTGCTTTGCCACATTTTATATACGGGCTTTTTACTATTAGTTTTGACATTATTCTTCTTCACCACTTTCTCTAACAATTTCTTCAAATGATATTTGACCATTCGTTCTCTTGATGTTTTTTACGCTTTCGCCACGTTTTTTGCGTAAATATTCTTCAGATATTTCAAAATTATCCGCCCATAAACTTATAGCTATATCGTGCTCTACAGCCATTTTAAAAAGTAGTTTTGCTATTCTATCTTCAAATATTCCAAGCCTACCATTTATACATGATTGTATTGTGGTTGGTAAATAACTTCCAGCGTTTTCAGCGCTTAGATAATCGAGGTAAAAGCGCAATGCCTTTTCCACAAATTTTGTTTTGCTGCGGCTGCCATCTTCTTCGTATCTGCTTTCAAGTTCTTTGCGTAAATCTTCTGGTAAATATAGTGCGAATTTAGTTTTTTCTTTCATAATATTGTTTTACTCCTCGTTTCGACCCCTTTAAAATGTTGCTTAGAGGTGGTTAATTGCGTTTTTGACCCTAAAGGTGATATGCTCATTTAATTTTGACCCTAATTACAGCACACTTGATTTTTTAAATAATGTTGCGTTTCATCGAGTTTTGCTGTCGGCACTGCCGACAGCTGTAATCGGTAAAGATGTCGCTTGCGACCCTAAGCCTTTATCCTGCTTTTGCGTATTATCCATATTTGGTGTGTTTGAGTGTTATTTGTATGCTTTTTTTTGTTGTATCTAAAGTAATTTCAATTCGTTTTTTAATGTGATTTTTTCATGTAGGTGGATTAATTTCGCTATTAAATTTTGTGTCTTTTCTTTGGTTCAGTGTATCAATTTTTGAATTTAATTTTTTTGTAGTAATAGCGCTTTGCATTTGTGCTAATTGTTTATCATGGAAGAAATTTAATGCTTCTGCTATTGGACGCATTGTATAAAGCAGATTTCCGTTTAGTTTTTTACCGTCATTAGTAAAAATACTTGTTGGTTCAGTTACAATTAATTTTTTGTTTTCAAGTTCTGCAACATATTTTCGCACAGTGTTTTTGCTCATTTTAACTGCTTTGCCTATTGTTTTGTAACTTGGATAACATTGAAAAGTTTTTCTATCTTCCAAATATAAAAGATAAGAATATATTGCAATTTCACCACTCGTTAAGCCTAACATGAAAATTTCATTTGGCAGAGGAAAGTAATTTGTTATTGCATCTCGCTTAGGATATTTTTTGTATTTCAAAGCAAACCTCCTTTTGTGTTTTTATTAACCCATTCAATAAATTTTTCTTTGGGTACAACTATTCGATTGCCAATTTTTAATATTGGAAAATCTTTTTCGTGCATTAGTTCGTATCCAGTTGATGGTGATACTCCAAGTGCTTTTGCAACTGTGTTTGCATTTAAAAACAATGGTAGTTCTTCATAGGTTTTGTAAGTTGATTCTTTCATTAGTGTTCCTCCGTAGTTTTATGTGTTTAATTTTTCTTATGATATATAATAATTTGGAAAATAAAAAAGCTGATTGTGAAGAGCAATTTTGCTCTTTTACAATCAGCAGTGGTTTTATTTTTATTAAAAAAGATTGATTTAATATTGATAGTTATAAAGGGGATTTAACAAAATAAACAAGTATAAAAAATAGTCGTATATTCAAAGAATTTGCAAATAATTAAAATAGATTAATTATGGTGTTAAACATTTATCTAAAACATTCTCTAAGGCCGCAGTATCGAAAACAGAAAGCTCCATCGCATCTAATAATGTGTTTATTTCAATTGATGACCAGTTAACAACGTATCCGTTTTTTTCTACTAACAAACGTATAAACTCTCTAGTGGAACGTCCATTGCCTTCTCTAAAGGGGTGAATGTAATTAAGTTCTGCAAAATAGTAAGCAAGTTTTTTTATGAACAATTCTCTTTCTAATTTTGCTAACCATTTTTCGCTTTTTAATTCATTTAATAGTTTGATGGTTTTGTTTTTTATTTGATGAGGGGTTTCAAAAATAGTGTTACCTTTTGCTATGCTTTCACGTCTAATATGTCCGGCAAAACTATAAATATCATTAAAAATATATTTGTGGATTTTACATAAGTGAGATAATGAAAACTGCCCTGTTATAGGGTTTTCCATTAATTCAAACAATCTTATTGTTGTGATATCAGCTTCTATTTGTTTGAGCTCAGTGTTGTTTTTTATTTTGAATTTGTTTATTAACACATTGGTGTCTTTATAACAATATATAGAACCAGTAGTTGTGTAAACTTCATACTTATCGAAACTATTATCCATACTAATTCCTTGTTGTTATTCCATATTTTTTCTTTATTTCTGCAATTGCATCATTGCCACTTATTTTATGTTTAGAGATTTTCTCGCACATTTTTATGGCATCTTTACTTGGAACAATTTTTTCGATAGCTTGTGTTGCTAATACGTTTTTTATTCTCGCTGTTAACATAATTGCTCTCCTTAAAATTATTTGTTTATTTGTTATTATATCATTGTTTTAGTGTTTTATCAATTAAATAAAATTATGTTGTGGACTTTGATTTTATGCTATGCTCGCCACCCCAAAAGGATGATTAAGGCGAATGTCTGTAATCGGTGTGATTGGTGAGTGTGATTATAACAGAAAAAAGAATTGATGAACCTCTGAAAAAGGCTGTTCTGGGTGCTGGTTTTGCTCAAATTTGCGCCTGTGAGGCAGTTGTTTGATTGTGGCAGGGTAGTACCTTTAAAGGTTAGTTTTGAGTGCTAAAAAGGCGGTTTTTCTATGCAAAACATTGTTGTTTTTTGCACTCTAAAAATCTGGGTAGGGTAACTACCCTAAGAGCTATAGTTAGGCTTTCAGCATTGGTATTTGATGTTGTTAAGTAGAGTAAAATAACTTGCAATAAAATATTTCGCACATTGAATACAGGGGCGATAGGGCGATTAATTAAAGAGCCAATTTTTATCGCCACTTTCGTCCCTTTGCTTAATGATTTCAATAATTCTATTGCCGTTTGATTTTCGAATATT
>CAYJKG010000045.1:0-24617 GCA_964370685.1 uncultured Faecalibacterium sp.
TGAGGGCGACGGCGAGGGTAGCATTTTAGTTGTTAAAGATAGTTATGCAAATAGCTTTGTGCCATTTTTAACCGCCAACTACGCAACCATTGATGTGCTAGACTACCGCTCTTATTCATATGGAATAGACCCATTGATAGCAGAAAATAATTATGATGATGTGCTAGTGCTTTATAACATAGATACGTTTAAAGGTGACGCTGCATTTAGGCGTGTTGGCGTTAGAGGGTAAAACGTATGTTTGTTATACACAGCTAAAATATATAGCTGTGTACGATGCAACACAAAAACTATAAAAACAAAATCTCGCTATGTTGTTTAATGATTAAATGGCATAGCGAGGTTTTTTATATACGAAAACTTTACTAAATTAATATAATGGGTTATAATAAAAGTTATATAGTAATTAATTATTACAGAAAAGAGGTGCCCATGACTGAAAATAATAGCGAGCAAACAATTTTGCTTGAAGAATTTGCTAAACTCAACAAACGTTTAAGCTCTATTGAAACACGCTTGCAAAATATAGAACAAAACACTGTAAAAACACCTTTTGCGCCAAGTGCAAATGCTCAAGGCACACAAGATAATGAAATGATTGCCATGCTAATGGAGCACAAATATGGCAAAAAAACGGCTAACTTGCAACAAACACAAAGCAACAATACTAACGCTAGCGTTGAAAATGAAACTTTGCAAAGCCATACCACACAAGCTCCAGCGCAAACTGTGTACACAGCACAAAGTGCAAAGGAGCAAGGCTCGCAAATTAATATACAAAACAAAAATTATTTTACTGTGCCAAATGCAACGTTTGCACCGCCTACACCACCAGCAACAGAACAAAAGCCTGTTGCGCAACGCCCACCAATGCCACAGCAACCACCAGTTGCGCCACACCCACCATTGCAACAAATGCAAAAAACGGGTAAGCAAACTATGGATTATGGCCAATTATACGGTGCAAAACCTAGTAATCCGCAATATAGCGCCAGTGCGCAAGCTAACATAAACGCACCCGCACCGCAACACAGTTTTACAGCTAATTATACACCGCCACAAACACCGCCGAATGTAGCACCAAACTATACACCGCCAAGCCATGCACAAACACCGCCTAAACCAAAAGCTAACTTTGAAACAACTATCGTTAAAAATGTTGTTTCAGTGGCAGCGGCTCTTTTAATATTTGCTGGACTTGCCAGTTTAGCTGTTTTGGTTTACGACCAGCTACCAGATATTTTAAAAGTTGCGTTAATGTTTGTTTTCAGCTTTGGTTTAGCAGGCATAGGCTTTTTTGCAAGCAAAAAGAAAGCAAGTGTTTTAGGAACAGCTTTAATTGCAAGTGGCATAGGGGGCACGTATATATCACTGCTTTCCACATATGTATTTTTTGGCATGATAAACCAATATGCATTTTTTGCTTTAACTGGCGTTTTAGCCGTGGCGACTTTGTTTATACCCAAACATTATAACAATGCCGTTTACGGTGTTATTGGCATAATAGGTGTTATCGTTTCAACTGCTTTAGGTTTTAATAATTACTCTAGCCATGGCGAACTTTTATTTTTAGCTATATATTTTATAGTGCTTTCAGGCGTGTTTTTATTTTTTGCAACACGAACTACTGTTGTTGCACGTTATATTATAATTACTGGTGCTATGTTAACTACTTGGACTATTAGCACTTATTTAACTACTATTAGTAACCACTACCTTTCGCAATCTTACTCCGCAATTTTTGCAATGATTTTAATTTTAGCCTTTAACCTCACACTTGTAGTTTATGGCACAAAAATAACTTATTATATCCCACAAAAATCTGGCGCTAATATACTAGGTGGGTTTTTGTTAATAGTTTCAACTTTTTTTGCACAAATTTTAGTAACAGAGATAAGCTATTCTTTTAATACTCGTATTTCTGTTGATAGCGAAATTATTATTGCTATGCTTGTTATTTTATTTGTATTTGCGCAAGGTGCTTTTATCGATAACAAAACAAAAACACTAGGTGCTGTTTATTCCTCTATTTTAATATACGATATCGCACTATTGTGGGGCGATTCTATTTTTGAGGATACTTTACCTTTAATAGGATTTTTGCCTATTGTTTTGCCACTTGCAATTTATGCTATTTTTAAAAGCGAAAAGCTATTTTTTATACATGCACTTATTATTTTAGGCATTAGCTCAAACCTTGCACTTTTTTATGTTGATGATAATGCTTTTGCAATGGGTTTACAGTTGTTATTTATTGTTCTTATTTTTGTACTTTATTACAAAAACGTTGTTGTGCAAAAAACTAGAATCGGCTTATATTTTTTAGCTTTAAACTTAACTTTCCTTTTTGCTAACGAGGCCACCTCCATGACACTTAAAGCAATAACAAACACCACACGGTTAGATATACAAGGTGCATATCTAACAGATGTTTATGCGCTAAGTGCCACAGCTTTAGTAACAATAATGTTATGTTTACGTAATTTTGCTGGTAAAGGCGAAACCTTGCAAGAAATATCTGGCAAGCTACTAGACGAAACACGCAAAACTACATTATATTTAATTTTAAAAATCTTAAACACTCTTTTGCTTTTAGGTTTAATGGCATATCTACAAAATCTGCACATAAACTACTTTACCAAATTTTTTATTGTTTTAGTAACAGCTGTGCAAATGTTTGTTGGCCTACGTGATGCTCTTGATATCAAAAACAATAAATGGTCTGGCTTTTATGTGGGAATAAAATTTACGATTTATTTAAATTATGTGTTATATAGCTTTATTGATTACTCCGAGTATGCTTACCTATTAAGCATAGTTAGCCTAGCACTTGCAATTGCAAGCATCTTTTTTGGTTTTCACAAGGAGATTTTATCTTTCCGTTTATTTGGGCTTTATTTATCACTAATAAGCGTATTAAAACTATTGCTAGTTGATATTAGCTATGAAAACTCGCTACTACGTGTAGGCAGTTTTATATTTAGCGGTATATTATGCTACGGCATAGTTTATTTGTACCAGAAAAAAACCAAGGAAGAAGAAACAGAAGAAATAGAGCAAGGCTAGAATAGCAAGCTCTACTAAATATGCGCTTGCGAGTAATTATAAAGGCTTGTGCAAAGAAAATTATTTTTAAAGAAACTATTTATATTTAAAATTTAGGAGGAAAAATGGTGAACAAAAAAACATATTTGGCTATTGCTCTAATAGTTTCACTTATAGCATTAGTAGGTTTTGCTTTTTATTCATACTTAACGCCTGACATATCAATAAATATAATGAAGCCTGCTGATAGCAACAGCGAAAGTTATTACGAACAAGTAAGTGTTTCTGTTTCAGAAAAATTTGGTTTGCCACTGCCAAAAAATACAAGTAACAATTTGAATGATTGGACTTTGCAAACTTCGGCAGTTATGCAAGAAATAGCATCTTTAGAAAAACCTTTTGAAATTAAAACTACAGTTGAAATTATCGACGGAAAAACAATAGTTTTATTTGAAGGCATACACGCTGGGAATGAAGATTATTATCGACAGCTTGAATTTGATTTTGTTTTAACTGAAGAAATATATTAATTTTGTTTTTATCGTGCTATGTGCAACTTACATAATGGGACACTGGGGACGTACATTATTTGTCACACTGTTGCAAATTTAAAAACAAATAAGAGGAGTTAAAATAACAATATAAAAGGTGCAGTTTGAGTTGAAATTACTCAGATTGCACCTTTTTGTTGCACAGTTTATTGCAAATGCATAAATAACAAACATAAATTTTGTGCTTGTTTGACATTACAGAACAAGGTCAAAATGTGTATAATAAGCTTAGATAAAAGCTCTGACACATTTGCTAAAAATTCAATATAAACTAGAGCTTAAAATAAAAAACAAGGAGTGTTTACCATGCAAGATATTAAACAAAGAATTTACGAAATAGGCATTATACCTGTTATAGCTTTTAACAATGTTGAGGAAGCTATACCACTTTGCAAAGCGCTAATTGCTGGCGGTTTGCCAGCTGCTGAGGTTACCTTCCGCACAGCTTGCGCTGAGGAGTGCATTAAAAAAATCCATGAAGAATTGCCGGATATGCTACTTGGCGCTGGCACTGTTTTAACAACGGAACAAGCTGATAGAGCTATGGCGGCAGGTGCAAGTTTTATAGTTAGCCCAGGTTTTAACCCAGAAGTTACAAAATACGTTGTTGAAAAAGGCGGCCTTATGATGCCAGGCACAACAACAGCAGGCGAAATGGAACAAGCAATGGCACTTGGCCTTGACACTGTAAAATTCTTCCCCGCTGAGCAAAACGGTGGCGTTGAAATGCTAAAAGCACTAGCTGGCCCATACAAAACATTAAAATGGATGTGCACAGGTGGCGTTAGCGCAAAAAACGTTTGCGATTACTTAGGCTTTGACCAAATTTCCGCAGTTGGTGGCACATGGATGTGCAAAGCTGACATGATTAAAGCAGGCGAGTGGGATAAAATAACAGCTATGTGCAAAGAGGCTGTTGACACTATGCTTGGTCTTGAGATGAAACACATAGGTATAAACTGCGGTAATGCTGGCGAGGCACTTGAAACTGCAAACCTAATAGGCTCTGTTTTAAGCAAAAAAGTTGTTGAGGGCAACAGCAGCATATTTGTAGGCAACAAAGAATTTGAAATTATGAAAAGCCAAGGCCGTGGCAAAAACGGACACATTGCTGTGCAATGCAACAATGTTGACAGAGCACTTTACCACCTTGGCCTACGTGGCATGAAGTTTGAAAAAGAAAGCCTAGTTACCAAAAACGGCAAAAACATAGCTTGCTATTTTGAGGGTGATTTTGGCGGCTTTGCAATGCACCTTGTACAAAAATAAAGCCTGTTTTTAGGTTTAAAAACTAGTTTACACGCTTTTTATTTTAAAATAATTAAATAACAAATAAATAGGAGATTTATATAATGAAAAAAGTTGTTACCTTTGGCGAAATTATGATGCGCCTACAACCATACGATTACTTACGTTTTGTTCAAGCTGATTCTTTTGAGCTAACATATGGCGGTGGCGAGGCTAACGTTGCTGTTTCTTTAGCTAACTACGGTTTAGATGCAGCTTTTGTTACAAAAGTTCCAAAACATTCAATCGGCCAATGCGCAGTTAACTCTTTGCGTAAATATGGCGTTGACACCTCTAAAATTGTACGTGGTGGCGAGCGTTTGGGTATATATTTCCTAGAAAAAGGCGCTTCACAACGTGGCTCTGTTTGCATTTACGACCGTGCACACTCCGCAATACAAGAGGCACAATCTAGCGATTTTAACTGGGCAGAAATTTTTGAGGGTGTTGAATGGTTCCACTTTACAGGCATTACCCCAGCCGTTGGTGGCGACTTAGTAAACATTTGTATTGAAGCTTGCAAAGCTGCTAAAAAAGCTGGCGCAAAAATTAGTTGCGATTTAAACTACCGTGGTAAACTTTGGACACGTGACGAAGCACGTGAGGCTATGACTAAAATTTGCGAGTATGTTGATGTTTGCATTTCTAACGAAGAAGATGCAAAAGACGTTTTTGGCATTGAGGCAGAAAACACCGATATTGACGGCGGCACTATAAACCACGAGGGTTACAAGAGCGTTGCAAAACAGCTTGCTGACAAATTTGGTTTTGAAAAAGTTGCTATCACCTTGCGTGAATCCATAAGTGCCTCTGTTAACGATTGGAGCGCTATGCTTTATGATGCTGGTAGCGATGAATATTGTTTCTCGAAAAAATACCACCTAACTATTATTGACCGTGTTGGTGGTGGCGATAGCTTCGGTGGCGGTTTGATATACTCTTGCTTAATGGGCAAAACCACACAAGAATGTGTAGAATTTGCTGTTGCTGCCTCTGCACTAAAACACACAATTGAGGGCGATTTTAACTTTGTTAGTGTTGATGAAGTTGAAAAACTTGCTAAGGGTTCAGGCTCTGGCCGTGTGCAACGCTAAACCTGATATTAAAAATAATTAATTCCACACATTTTGATTGTTAACCAAAATGTGTGGACAATTTAAGGAGTTATTAAAATGGATTTTTCACCAAAAGCATTTGATTTAACAGGCAAAGTTGCCTTAGTTACAGGCGCATCGTACGGCATAGGCATGGCTATTGCAAAAGGCCTTGCAGCCGCTGGCGCAACAATTACATTTAACGATATTAAAGCAGAACTTGTTGAACAAGGTGTTGCTCGCTATGCTGAACTTGGCATTAAAGCACACGGCTACGTTTGCGATGTTACTGACGAAGCTGCTGTTTACGAGCTAGTTGCAAAAATTGAAAAAGAAGTTGGCGTTATTGATATACTAGTAAACAATGCTGGTATCATTAAACGCATACCTATGATAGAAATGTCTGCGGCTGATTTCCGCCAAGTTATAGATGTTGACTTAAACGCACCATTTATTGTTGCAAAAGCAGTTATACCAAGCATGCTTAAAAAAGGCGCTGGCAAAATCATCAACATTTGCTCCATGATGAGCGAGCTTGGCCGTGAAACAGTTTGTGCTTATGCTTCTGCAAAAGGTGGCTTAAAAATGCTAACTAAAAACATCGCCGCTGAATATGGTGAGTTTAATATACAATGCAACGGCATAGGCCCAGGTTACATCGCAACACCTCAAACAGCACCATTGCGTGAAACACAAGCTGACGGTAGCCGTCACCCATTTGACCGTTTTATCGTTGATAAAACACCAGCTGCACGTTGGGGTGAGGATAACGACTTAGCAGGCCCAACTGTATTCCTCGCTAGTGAGGCATCAAACTTTGTTAATGGCCACATTTTATATGTTGATGGTGGCATTTTGGCAACAATAGGCAAACAACCTAAATAATTAAGCTATTAAAAACTAAATTAGAGTTTCTCTCCTAAGGGGGCACAGTATCATACAGGCTGTGTCCTCTTTTTATTTTATGTTTTTCTGTATTTGCTGGGTGTGCAATCATAACGTTCTTTAAAACATTTTGTGTAATAGCTAACATCAAAAAAACCGCAATTCATAGCAATTTCTGTTATCGTTAGTTCTGTTGTTTTAAGCAAAAATGTTGATTGTTCTAAGCGAAATTGTATTAAATATTTAACGGGAGAGGTTTGTAAAATAGTCTTAAAACATCTTAAACATTCGCTTTCTTTCACGTTTGCGCTTGATGCAATATCACATAAAGCAATGTTTGAAGCATAATTTTTTTCGATAAAAGATAACATCTTTTTTAATCTGCTTAGCATTTTTATTTGCTTGTTATCAAGCTCAAAAACAGTTTTTTTATTTTCTTGCAAAATATATAATAAAATTTTAGTTAGGTTTTCTCTAGCAATAAATTCATGGGCAAAGTTATCCTTGTGCGAAACTTCAAAAAATGATGAAATTAACAAGTTTGATTGTTGCATTAATACGCAATAATTTAAACTGTTTTTTAATGTTAAAGGGTATATGTATTTTTGAAATAAAATGCTAGAAGTATCACCATAAATTAATCTTGGGTGAAAAACAATTGATTTAATTATGCAAGGCTCAACGCCAATGCCCGAACCTGAATGTAATCTGCCTGCATTTATAAAAATACTTTGCCCTGCATTTAATTCTATTTGTCCAAAATCTATATTGGCTTTAAAAGTACCACTTACAACTAAAATCAGCTCAAATTCTTCATGCCAGTGGTGCTGTATATATTTTGAATTTAAGTTGTTGGAAGTATAAAGCGCAATCGGAAATTCTGCCACACCATGCGGGTGTAACTCACGTTTATTTTCACTTACAGGAAATTTATTAATCACAAAACCACTCCTTTGGCGATATAATCATATTTTTAGGATATTTTATTATAGAAAAATCATTTTTTACACGTTATAATTATATCATAAATTTTATTATTAACAATAAGGAGTGAAATAATTATATGACAGAATTAGAAAAAAGAGATTTAGGCATGTTATATGATGCAAACTTTGACACAGAGGTTATATCCCATATAGTAAGGTGCAAGGATTTATGCTTTGAATATAACGCTTTAAAACCATCGCTTGGTGATGAAAAGCTAGCAATTTTAAAACAATTGCTTGGCTCAATAGGTAATATTTATGCTATACAAAGCCCTTTTTGGTGCGATTATGGCTATAACATACACATAGGCAAAAACTTTTTTGCAAACCATGGTTTAGTTATTTTAGATTGTGCTAAAGTAACTTTTGGCGATAATGTTTTTATTGCACCAAACTGTGGTTTTCATACAGCTGGGCACCCAATTGATGCAGAAACTAGAAATAAAGGTTTAGAATATGCTCATCCTATTACAGTAGGTAATGACGTATGGTTTGGCGCTGGTGTACAAGTTATGCCAGGCGTAACAATTGGCAGTAATGTTGTAATTGGTGCTGGTAGCATAGTTACAAAAGATATACCAGATAATGTTGTAGCTGTGGGCAACCCTTGCAAAGTTTTACGCCCTATAACAGCGGAAGATAAAAACAGAACTTACCAATATAAAGCAAAGTAAAATTTACGAACTTGCTTACAAATAGCTTTAACACTAAAAATAACATAAAAACAGTAATGAGGAGTATATTATGATTTACAAACACGTGAAAAAAATTGATGCAGATATTTCTGCGCTAGGCCTTGGCACATGGAATTTCAGCGGAAACTGGGATAACTATGATGAACAAACTTGCATAGAAATTGTTAAAAAATCTTTTGAACTTGGCATTAACTTATTTGATACAGCACCAGTATATGGTTTAGGCCGTTCGGAAACAGTTTTAGGCAAAGCACTTAAAGATATACCAAGGGACAAAGTTATTATTGCCTCAAAATGTGGCCTTACTTGGGATGCAAACAATAGCGTTAAAAACGATTTAACAAAACAAAGCATTTTAAAAGAAATTGATGATACTTTAATGCGCCTACAAACAGACTATATTGATATATATCAACTACACTGGCCACATTACGCTGTGCCATTAGAGGAAACAGCAGAGGCATTAAACGAACTACGTGCTAGTGGAAAAATTAAATATGTGGGGCTTTCAAACTATCACAAAGAAGATATAGAAAAAATGATGCAATTAACCTCTGTTGATTGTATACAAGCTCTTTACAACCTATTTGAAAGAAATGCTGCAAGCTACCACGGCATTGATTTAGGCTATAAAGTTGAAGATGAAATTTTGCCACTTGTTGAAGCTGATGGCCAAGCATTTTTGCCATATAGCCCATTGTTTCAAGGTTTGCTTACAGGCGAATTTAAAAATGGCATTAATTTTTCAAAAGATGACGTTAGAAACGACAACCCTAAATTTAAAGGCGAAAAATTTGAACTTTACAGCAACATTTTATCAAATTTAAATATTTTTGCTAATAAAATTGATAAACCATTAAACCAAATTGCTATTAACTGGCTTGTGAATAATAAAAATGTAACATCAATTATAGCAGGTGTTTCAAACTTAGAGCAATTGCAGAGCAATGTTGATAGCTTATCATGGAAATTAGATGATGAAATGATGAGCGAAATAGAAGAAATTGTAAAAGAAGTTAAGGATATTTAAAATGACAAAAAAATGGTGGAAAGAAAGCATAGGCTACCAAATATATCCTAAAAGTTTTGCGGATACAAATGGCGATGGCATAGGTGACATACAAGGCATTATAAATAAACTTGATTATTTGGCTGACCTTGGCATTGACTTAGTGTGGATATGTCCAATTTTTAAATCACCTCAAGTTGACCATGGATATGATATATCTGATTATGAAGATATTGATGAAATGTATGGCTCTAAAGAAACTTTAAAGATTTTAATAGATGAGGCAAAAAAACGCAATATAAAAATCATTTTGGATTTAGTTGTTAACCATACCTCTGATAAACATCCTTGGTTTCAAAAAGCACTTCAAGATCCTCAATCAAAATATGCGGATTATTATATTTTTAAAAAAGGCACGAAAGATACGCCACCAAATAACTGGCGAGGTGTTTTTAGTGGTAGTGCGTGGGAAAAAGTGGGAGGCATAAACTCTGACTTATATTATTTGCATTTGTTTACAAAAGAACAACCTGATTTAAACTGGGAGAACCCCAAACTACGCCGTGAAATTTACGATATGATTAATAGATGGCTCGATTTTGGTATTTCTGGCTTTAGAGTTGATGCAATAAGCCACATTAAAAAAGATTTTTCTTATAAAAATATAGATGTTGGCCGTAGCGATGGCTTGTATGATAAATTTGATTACTATAATAATTGCGAGGGCATACAAGAGTTTTTGCAAGAGATGAAACAAGAAACTTTTTCAAAATATGATTGCTTTACCGTTGGAGAAGTTAGCAAAAGCCTGATAAAAGATATCGACCAATATGCAGATGAAAACGGCTGTTTTAGCTCTATTTTTGACTTTAGCCATATAACATTAAATGTTAATACTGAAAATTGTTCTTTCATAGATTTTGTTGAAATAATAAAATCTAAAATATTTAATGTGCAAAAAAATATAAAACCACAAACAACTGTTGCAAATGTTATGGAAAACCATGATGTTTGCCGTAGCATAGAACGTTTAGTACCAAAAGAATATCAAAATTTTTATAGCAAAACCTTGGTGGGTACAATTAACTTTTTTATGCGTGGTATACCATTTTTGTATCAGGGGCAAGAGATAGGTATGGCGAACTTTGTAAAAAATAGCATTGATGAATTTGCCGACCCTACAACTTTAAGAAACTACGATGAAATGCTTAACCTTGGCAAAACACCACAAGAAGCTTTAAATCGTATTAATTTAACCAGTCGAGAGCATTCTCGAACACCTATGCAATGGGATAATACAAAAAATGCTGGTTTTACTAAAGGCGAACCTTGGTTTACTGTTAACAATAACTACTGTGATATTAACGTTGACGCTCAAACAAAAAGTGAAAAATCAATTTTGAATTATTACAAACAAATGATTGCTTTGCGTAAAAAATATAACGACCTTTTTGCGTATGGAAGCTTTGAAACTCTACACAAAGAAATTAAAGGTTTAATTGCTTATAAACGTGGTGGCGAAATTTTTGTTTATAATAATTTCACTGAAAAAGAAATAAAAATAAATTGTAAGCTCAACGAAATTTTACTATCTAATTATGATGAAATAAATTATAGTGGCGATAAAATCACGTTGAAACCGTTTCAAACTTTAATTTGCAGATAATATTAAAAAGGAGCAAGTTTACTAATGAATAAAGCATGGTGGAAAGAAAGCGTTGTTTACCAAATATATCCACAAAGTTTTTACGATACAAATGGCGATGGCATAGGCGATATTAAAGGTATAATCGCAAAATTAGATTATTTAAAAGATCTTGGAGTTGATGTTTTATGGATATCACCCATGCTGACTTCTCCGCTTGATGATAATGGCTATGATATTTCAGATTATAGGGATATAAATAACATATACGGGGATATAAGTGATTATAAAGAACTTTTAAAACAAGCGCACCAAAGAGATATTAAAGTTTTAATGGATTTAGTTGTTAATCATTCATCAGATGAACACAATTGGTTTGTAGAAAGCCGAAAATCTAAAGATAACCCTTACCGTGATTATTATATTTGGAAAAACGGCAAAGACGGCAAAGAACCAAATAACTGGGGCAGCATTTTTGGTGGCTCAGCATGGCAACTTGATGAACAAACTGGCATGTATTATTTGCATTTATTCTCTAAAAAACAACCTGACTTAAACTGGGAAAATAAAGCTCTACGCCAAGAAGTTTACGATATGATGACTAGCTGGTGCGAAATGGGCGTCGATGGTTTCCGCATGGATGTTATAAGCCTAATTTCCAAAGCTGGGTATTCAGATGCAACTGTTATGAGTGGTGGAGAGTATGGTAACTGCTATGAATATTGCGTTAGTGGGCCAAGAGTACATGAATTTTTACAAGAGATGAACCAAGAGGTTTTATCTAAGTATGATTTAATGACTGTTGGTGAAACTGCAGGCGTTACAATTGAGCAAGCAAAAAAATACGCAAATGTTGATAACTCTGAGTTAAACATGGTTTTTCAATTTGAACATATTAAAATTGGCGATGGTAAGTTAGGCAAATTTACCACTAACCGTTATGACTTTGACGAATTTAAGCGCATTACATGTAAATGGCAAACAGAGCTTAAAAATAAAGCGTGGAATAGTGTGTATTTAGGCAACCACGATCAGCCTCGGAGTTTATCTCGCTTTGGTGATGATAGTGCTGAATATCGTGAAGTTTGCGCAAAAATGCTTGCTACATTTAATTTATCACTTAGTGGCACACCTTATGTATATCAAGGCGAAGAACTAGGCATGACTAATGCATACTTTGATAAAATCGAAGATTATAAAGACATTGAAACTATTCAGTTTTATAACCAATACACTCAAAATGGCTCCATTACTAAAGAAGAAATGATGAAGTGTTTACAGTTGCGCTCTAGAGATAATGCCAGAACTCCTATGCACTGGGATAATAGCAAAAATGCTGGTTTTACAATTGGTGAACCTTGGCTTAAAATTAATCCCAATTACACAGAAATTAATGTATGCGAACAACAATCGCGTGAAAATTCTGTACTGAGCTATTATAAAAAAATGATTCGCACAAGAAAATCTAATGACGCTTTAATATATGGCGATTTTATATGCAAAGATATAGCTGATAAAGTTTTTGCCTTTGAGCGAATTTTAAATCACGAAGAATATTTAGTAATTTGTAATTTCTCATTTGAAAACAAGAACATTACTATACCTCAAAAATATTTAAATGAAATAATAATTTCAAACTATGCCAAAGTTAATCTTAGTGAAAATTATGAATTAAGAGAATATGAGGCTATTATATTAAAAAAATAAACCTGAAAAAGGGGAGTAGCAAAAATTGCTACTCCCTTTAAATTTGCCCGATAAATAAACTTATCTAAACTTTATAAAACGTGTTCGTTTATGTTCTATAATCGCCATTTATTTTTACATATTCGTAAGTTAAATCGCAACCAAAAGCTGTTGCGTTTGCTGTGCCATCGGCTAGCTTAACATCTATTATTATTTCATCTGCCTTTAAAATTTCAAGTGCTTTTTCTTCTGAAAAATCAACGCCTGCACCATTTTTGCAAACTAAAATTTCGCCGTTATTGCTCACAAACGAAACATTTGTTTTGCTTGGCTCAAACTCTGCACCAGCGTAACCTAAAGCACATAATATACGTCCCCAGTTTGCATCGCAACCAAACATCGCAGTTTTCACAAGGCTAGAATTTACCACGCTTTTTGCAAGTTTTTTTGCATCTGCCTCTGTAACAGCACCTTTTATTTGCACTGTTAATAGTTTTGTTGCGCCCTCGCCATCTTTAGCAACTTTTTTTGCCATTTCTTCGTTAATGGCACATAGCTCTTTTACAAAAATATCAAAATCTGTGTTTTCAGTATCTATAATAGTGTTTTGCGCCTCGCCGTTTGCTAAAATAGCAACCATGTCATTTGTGGAGGTGTCGCCGTCTACGCTAACCATATTATAACTATTACTTACGCTTAAATGCAAGGCTTTATTCAGCATTTGTGGTGTAATTGCAACATCTGTTGTAATAAACCCTAACATGGTTGCCATATTTGGCTGTATCATGCCAGACCCTTTTGCTATTGTTCCTATTGTGCAAGTTTTGCCACCTAGCTCAAATTGCACTGCACATTCTTTATGTACAAGGTCTGTTGTCATTATTGCAATGCGTGCTTGCTCGCTTCCGTTTTCGATAAGGGATATATTTTTAATTCCCTCCGCAATTTTGCTAACATCTAAACGTTGACCAATAACACCTGTGCTTGCAACAACAATATCTTTAGCGTTTACATTAAATTGTTCAGCGCAAAGCTCACACATTTTTTCAGCAATTTCAATGCCGTCTGCATTACATGTGTTTGCATTACCACTGTTGCAAATAATTAACTTTGCTGTGCCATTTGCGAGATTTGCGCGTGTTACAGCTAGTGGTGCGCCATAAACTTTGTTTTGTGTATACACTGCAGCTGCTGAACATAATGTGTCACTCGCAATAACAGCTAAATCTAGCTTTGAGGTATTTTTGCGTATGCCACAATGCACACCGCCTGCTTTAAAACCTTTTGGAGCTGTAACGCCGCCTGAAATTTTCATGGAACTATCCCTTTCTTTTTAAACCTTTTAAATATAACCGCAATTACTTTTAATAATTTTATAATTTTAACCCTAATGTTTCATCGTTACCAGATTTTATATTTAAGCATTGTATAGCACTACCAGATGCACCTTTACCCAAGTTATCAAAAAGTGCAAATATAACTACTTGTTCGTCATTACCACAAACAACAATATCAAGATTATCTAAGTTTGATTTATACGCCGGATTCATAAAACCGCCTGTTATTGCTGGGTGGTTATTTAGCTCGTGCACATTTATAAGTGCTTCTTCTTTGTAAAACTCTTTATATATATCAACGATATCCTGTGCTTTAAACCCTGTACTTGCTAAATCCAAAGGCACTGAAACCGCCATGCCTGAATAAAAATCAGCAACAATAGGCGAAAACACTGGCGCGTTTTGCAAAGATGAAAACTTTTTCATCTCTTTTAAATGTTTATGCGTTAGGTTTAAACCATATTGACGAGGGTAAGCAAGGTATGCTTCACGTTCTGGGTTTTGGTAATCAGCTATCATGGCATTACCGCCACCGCTATAACCTGTTATTGAGTTGCAAGCAAGTGTAAGCTCTTTTGAAATTACGCTTTTTAAAGGGCAAACAATGGAGAGATACCCCGTAACATGGCAACCTGGGTTTGCAATTTTAGAGCTTGCCTTTATTTTTTCCCTAAAACCAATTTCAGCAAACCCATATGCAAAATCATCGTTGGTGCGGTGTGCTGTAGAGGTATCTATAACAGTGCCTGTTAAGTGTGGCATAATTTCAAGTGCAGCAGCATCTGGTAAACATAAAATAGTTACATCTGCACTATTTGCGAGCTCTATGCGTTTTTCTAACACTTTACGCTCCTCAAAAGAGCACTCTATAACTTGATACTCTGCAATGCCATCAAGGCGATTTTTAATTTTTAATCCAGTTGTGCCGTGGCTACCATCTATAAAAACTTTTGTCATTTTAATCCCCCTATTATAATATATTTAACATGCATAATTATACAATATTTTGAATAAAAATGCAACACTTATTTTTCAGCGTTTTTAGTATAAAATATTAAAAAAACATCAATGTGAGGGGGTACACACATTGATGTTTTAGTTGTTTTTAATTAGCCTAATTTTCTTTTTAGTATTTCTTTAATATTGCTTTTTTTCATACTTACAATATCATCACAATATTCGCAACGATACTCACGTTTTTCAACATTAATTAAATGGAAAATTTGACGTACATTTGGCTCAACAGAGGTAATGCAACGTGGGTTGTTACAACAAATTACTTCCTCCACTTTTTCAGGTATAATTGGTTGTATTTTTTCCACTATTTCGTGGTTTTTAATAACGTTAACTGTGCAATCTGGGTCAATTAATCCCAAAACTGCTAGGTTAATTTCTTCTGCTTTTGCGTTTGTAATTTTTAAAACATCTTTACGACCGTGCCTTTTGCTAGTTGCATTCATCAAAAAAGCGACTGTATGTTTTTCGTTATCTATATTTAAATATTTCAAAATTTTTGAACCGTTGCCTGCTGCTAGGTGGTCTATAACTATGCCTGTTTCAATGCTATTAATAACCATAATTTATCTCCTTTTTAAACTTATATTTCGTCAACGCCTAGTAGGCACATAATTAAAGCCATGCGTGCATACATACCGTATTTTGCTTGCTTAAAGTATAGTGCACGTGGGTCGTTATCAACTTCCGCTGCAATTTCGTTTACACGTGGTAGTGGGTGCAAAACCATCATATCTTTTTTTGCTAGTTCCATTTTTGCAGCATCTAATATATATGTATCTTTTAAGCGCACGTAATCTTCTTCGTTAAAAAAGCGTTCTCTTTGAACACGTGTCATGTAAAGCATATCTAAATCGCCTAAAACTTCGTTCATGCTTTCAACTTCAACAAATGGTATATTGTTTTTAATAAGTACCTCTTTACGCACATACTCTGGTATACGTAGCTCTTCTGGTGCGATAAGCACAAATTTTACGTTTTCATAGCGGGAAAGAGCTTTTATTAATGAGTGCACTGTACGGCCAAATTTTAAATCGCCGCAAAGGCCTACTGTTAAGTTTGTAAAGCGTTTTTTCTCACGGTGTATTGTTAGTAAATCAGTTAATGTTTGTGTTGGATGTTGGTGTCCACCATCGCCAGCATTAATTATTGGCATATCAGTGCTCCAAGCTGCAACTTTTGGTGCGCCCTCTTTAGGGTGGCGCATAACAGCTATATCACTATAACAAGCAACTGTACGTATTGTATCTGCAATGCTTTCGCCTTTTGCTGCTGAACTTGAGCTAGGTTCAGAGAACCCAATTACTTGACCGCCAAGGCGTAGCATAGCCGCCTCAAAGCTAAAACGTGTGCGTGTGCTTGGCTCATAAAAAAGAGTCGCAAGCAGTTTACCATCACATGTATGAGCATATGCAGATGGGTTTTCGATGATTTTATCAGCTAGAGCAAAAATTTTATCCATTTCCTCTAATGTAAAATCCATAGGTTCAAGCAAGTTTCTACCTTTTAACATAACAACTCTCCTTTTATCTGTGTCAAAAAATTCCCAAAAAAACACTTCCTATAAAAAATAGGAAGTGTAAAAACTAAAAATATTTAATATAAAAAGAAATACCACTGCTATGTAAAAAACTATGATTTTGTTTCTTAGTTTTTGCCATGCTAGTTACTCCCTTTCACATTTTTGCTAATCTATGTTAGCGTTTTTAATTATAACAAAATTACCTCGCACTGTCAAGCCTAAATTCATTAAAAGCCATAATAATGTTATCGTTAGCATTTTTATGGTTTCAATTTTGTTTTGCCGTTTAAATATATATTAAAAAGTAGCCACCTACTTAATATAACATAAGTAGGTGGCTAAATATTATTTAGTATTATAGCCGTCTGGGTTTTGGCTTTGCCAACGCCAGCTATCTGCACACATTTCTTCAATGCCATATTCAGCTTGCCAGCCTAGCTCGTTTTTAGCTTTTTCTGGTGCTGCATAGCAAGATGCAATATCGCCTGGGCGGCGTGGGTCTATAACGTATGGCAAAGTTTTACCACAAGCTTTTTCAAAAGCATGTATAACATCTAAAACAGAGTAACCCTTGCCTGTGCCAAGGTTACAAATAAATACACCTGGTTTTTCCTCAAGCTTTTTAATTGCGCAAACGTGTCCACGTGCTAAATCTACAACGTGTATGTAATCTCGCACGCCTGTGCCATCTTCTGTGTCGTAATCGTTGCCAAAAACGTGCACTTCGCTTAATTTACCAACCGCAACTTTTGCAATGTAAGGCACAAGGTTGTTTGGTATACCATTAGGGTCCTCACCAATTAAACCAGATTTATGTGCTCCTATTGGGTTAAAATAACGCAAAATTGCAATGTTAAGTTCTTTATCTGCTGTTTGTATATCTTTTAAAATTCTCTCGGTGAAAGCTTTTGTAGCACCATATGGGTTAGTTGTTTCACCAAGTGGGCAATCCTCTGTGATAGGCACAAATGCTGGGTCACCATAAACAGTTGCAGATGAACTAAATACAAAGTTTTTGCAGTTATGACGACGCATAACATCTAATATATTTAATGTACAATTAAAGTTATTTGAGTAATATTCAATAGGTTTTGCACAACTTTCGCCAACTGCTTTATATGCTGCAAATTGTATAACAGCTGTAATATCAGGGCAAGAGGCAAAGATATTTTCCACATCTGTTGGACTTGTCATATCCGCCTCAAAAAAGCGAAAATCTTTTCCTGTTATTTTACGTACACGCTCTAGTGAAAGTGGGCAAGAGTTATAGTAGTTATCAGCTACGACTATATCATAACCTGCTGAAAGTAACTCTATACAAGTGTGGCTACCTATATAACCAGCACCGCCAGAAACTAAAATTGCCATAAAAAACCTCCTTAAAAGCTTTTACCTTAAGCAAAAAACATTGTTTTAAAATAAAAAATATTCGTTTTGTTAAGTATACTATTTATTGGGGTAGTTACGCAAGGGGAATGTTGTTTACAGTAATGTATAAATGTTGCAATCAAATACATCACAACACTCACCACTTTGATAGGTTGGCAAACAAATATATTACAACAATGATATATTTTAGCTTTATTTTTAAGATAAAAACAAAAAAACAAGCTTAAAACAACATGCACAAATGTATTATTTTTACATTTGTAAACAATGTGTTAAAACCTGTTAATTACTGGTTTGCTTTAAGATACGCCCTTAAACATATTTTTTATTCACTTAATTTCAGAAAAATCTATAGCAAAAGTGGGCAGAAAATTCCGCCCACTTCACAACATTTCCACACATATTATACTTTTGTTTTGCTCGCTGTAGTTCTCCCCCTACACATATAATCTTTGAAATTTACAGCTTGAAAAATCTTTAAGCCATTTATCCAAAGCAGTAGAAAGTTAACTTTTTACAATTAATTATAACCTACCACATTGTTTGCCTGTAAATAAGCGGATAGTTGTGGTTGTGCGGTAAACTTTACCAGCACGTAAAATGGTTGTTGGAAATTCCTCGTGGCTTGGGCTACAAGGATAATGCTGAGTTTCTAATGCAAAACCGCCGTATTGTTCAAAAGGAACCCCGTTTTTCCCCAGCACAGGACTGTTTTGCAAAAAGTTGCCTGTATATAATTGCATTCCAGGTTCAGTGGTGTAAATCTTCATGCTTATGCCTGTTTTATCACTATATGCCCATGCACCTATGCGTTGGCTTGCACCACCTGCTCTATCTATAATAAAGCAATGGTCGTAACCGCCACCAACAATTTTAAGTTGTGGGTCATCTATGCGTAAATCTTGGCCAATTTCCTTGCCTTCGGTAAAATCCATAACTGTGCCTTTTACTGGTAAAATGTTACCCGTTGGACAAAGGGTTTTATCCGCTTCAAGGAATTTTTCGCAATAAAGGCGAAGTTTGTGTTTTTCAACCGTGCCACTACCGTTTAGGTTGTAATAACCGTGATTTGTTAAGTTAACAATTGTATCTTCATCCGAAGTTACACGGTAATCCATGCGCAAGGTATTATCAGCTGTTAAAGTGTATCGAACGGAAATCTTTAAGTTGCCTGGGTAGCCTTCTTCACCATCTGGGCTTAAAGCTTCCATAAGTAATGAATCACCAAAGCTTTTTACTTTGTACATTTTGCGGTCGAATGTTCCATGTAAATGGTTGTCACCTTCGTTTTTTTCTAGGATATATTTTTTATCATTTAACACGAACTCAGAGTTTTGTATACGGTTTGCAAAACGTCCAATGAACGCACCGCAGTATGCTGTGCCTTCCTCGTAATCTGCAATCGTATCGTGTCCTAATACAATATCAACAGGCCCTTTTTTGGAAGGCACGATGATATCTTTAATAATGCAACCATAGTCGAGAACAGTAACTTCTAAACCATTTTCATTTTTCATAGTAAATGCAGTTACTGTTGCGCCAGATTTCGTAACGCCGAAGGGTTTAGATGTAATATGTGCCATATTAAAAAGACCTCCTTTGCACAATATTTACGGGGTATTTTCTTTGTGTAATTAATTATAGCAAAAGTAAAGCAAAAAATCAAAGGTTTTTTATAAAATCTCACAAAAGCACAGAAAAAATTATAGAAAGTGGTCAAAAAATCATTAAATGTTTTTTACTACTATTTTTTACATAATATATTTCGTTGATTTTCAGAGCAAAATATCAAAAAAAGTGTTGCAAATAGCCAAATTTCAGCATTTTATGTTATTATCTAATATTATTGAATTTTTGTGCTTTAAGTGTATCTTAGCATCAAAAATAGAACAAAATAACTTAAAATTGCAAATTTGTGCAATTTTAACAATGTAAAAAAAAATACTGTTTTCACTCGAAAAATTGTGTATTTTTTTGGTTTTTACATTTTATACCAAAAGTAAAAACTTTTTGCTTTTAAACCTTAAATATGCCTTGAATTTACTAGACTTTTTTATTTTTACTGTAACGCTATGTGTAAAACCGAGCATACAATGAGATTAAGCACTTGTAAACTTCGGAGGTTAACAATGAGAAAAAAACTTAATTTTGCTTTTATTTTTTTAATCATCACTATTATATTATTTACTGCTTGCAAAAGTAAAAACATAGAAAAAAAAGACATCTTGAGCGTAGTTTGTACTACAACATTTGTCCATGATTTATGTGAAACAGTAGGTGGTAAAAATATAGAGGCTGTTGCTCTTATGTCACCTGGTATAAACCCTCATCTTTACAATGCCAGTGCCGGTGATGTTGACAAAATACAGCAAGCTGACATTTTAGTTTATAACGGTTTACACCTAGAGGGCAAAATGGAAGAACTTTTTGAAAATTTATCCCAAAACGGCAAAGACATTATCTGCTTAGAAGCTGCCATATCTAAATCAGCCTTAATTTATGCTGATGAAAACACGAATATTGCTGACCCACATATTTGGTTTGATGTTAAACTTTGGCAAGTTGCCGCAAAATATTTAGCTGAAGAACTTTCACGTTTAGATCCACAAAACAAGGCAAGCTATCTTTCAAATTATGAAAAATATAATGAAGAGCTAAAAGTGTTAGATACCTACATAAACAAGCATATTAACCTCCTTTGCGAACAACAGCGCGTATTGATAACTGCACACGATGCTTTTGGATATTTTGGCAAAGCATATGGTTTTGAAGTTTTAGGTTTGCAAGGCACAAATACAAACAGTGAGGCCAGCACAGCAGATATTAGCAACTTAGCAAGTTTTATAGCTGAAAATAAAATAAATGCTATTTTTATCGAAAGCTCTGTTTCGCCCAAAACCATAGAAGCTTTGCAAGAAGCTGTTTTAGCAAAAGGTTTTGAGGTTGAAATTGGAGGGCAATTATACTCAGACTCCTTAGGAGATGAAAGCACAGGGCACGATAGTTACATATCAACATTTAAAGCTAACATCGATACAATAACAACAGCTTTAAAGTAGTATTTATTTTATGAGTTTTATCAAAAAGAGGGTTTTTTATGCAAAATAAAAATAATGCAATTGAAATTTATAATTTATCCGTAAGATATGACGCTGAACTGGTGATACGTAATATAAACCTTACCATACCAAAAGGAAAGCTAGTGGCAATTATTGGCCCTAATGGAGCAGGCAAAAGCACCTTGATTAAAGCTATATTAAACTTGGTAAAACCAACTAGCGGCACTGTGTTTTTTCCCGCAATAAACAACAACAAAAGAAAGATTGCATATGTGCCACAAAGCGAAAGTGTTGATTGGGATTTCCCAGCGAGCGTGCTAGATGTTGTTATGATGGGGCGCTATGGGCACTTAGGTTTATTTAAACGCCCTCACAAACACGAGCGTGATATATCTATGGCAATGCTCAAAAAGCTAGGCATGGCAGATTTTACAAAACGTCAAATAAGCCAGCTTTCTGGTGGACAAAAACAAAGAGTTTTTTTAGCAAGAGCACTTGTACAAGAGGCCGATTTATATCTTTTAGACGAACCTTTTAAAGGTGTAGATATGCAAACAGAAAAAACAATCATCACCCTACTTAAAACGCTAAAAGATGAGGGAAAAACAATAATAGCAGTGCACCATGATTTGCAAACAGTGAAAAATTATTTTGACTGGGTTACACTTATTAACACAAAAATTATTGCAAATGGCAATACTAAAAAAGTTTTTTGTGCTCAAAATATAAACACAGCTTACGGTGGGCAAATTGTGTTAAATGCCACAGAACAGGGGAGTTTATGGAAAAATTAAACTTATTGCTTTATGATTATACTTTCCAAACGGTCGCTCTCGGCACTGCTATGTTAGGTGCGTTGTGCGGTATTTTTGGCAGTTTTGCTACTTTGCGCAAACAAAGCTTATTAGGCGATGGCATTTCGCACGCTGCTTTGCCTGGTGTTGTTACAGCTTTTTTAATAACAAGCAATAAAGAAACTTATATATTGTTATTAGGTGCATTAACAACAGGCCTACTTGCTATAGCTTGCATAATCAGCATAACTAAAATCTCTCGTATCAAGTTTGATACAGCCCTAGCAATTGTAATGGCTGTGTTTTTTGGCATTGGCATAACTTTACTAACTGTTTCAAGAAAAGTTTCAGGTGCTAATCAAGCAGGTTTAGATCGTTTCATTTACGGGCAGGCATCAACAATTTTACGCAAAGATGTATATTTAATTTTAGCTTTTGGCATTGTATTAATTTTTTTATTATTTATTTTTTGGAAAGAATTAATAGTTTTTTCTTTTGATAAACAGTTTGCTCACAGCATAGGTTTGAAAACAAATTTATTGAACACTTTATTATCATTTTTAATTGTATTAACAATCGTTTTAGGGTTGCAAACAGTAGGTGTTATTTTAATGAGTGCAATGTTAGTTGCGCCAGCTGTCGCCGCTAGACAATGGGTTAACAGCACCTTTGAAATGGTTATTTTAGCGGCCATTTTTGGAGCTGTTACAAGCTCCGCAGGAACATTTATAAGCTCTATTTACAGCAATTTACCAACTGGCCCTATCATTGTGCTTTGCGCTTGTTCACTTGCTATTTTTAGTGTGTTGTTTGCACCTAAGCGAGGCATAATTTATAGGAGGAGAGTATAATGTCACCCATGCTTGAAATACAATTAATCGCTGTTTTTATAGCTGCCGCTGCTGCCTTGCCTGGTGTGTTTTTAATATTGCGCAAAATGGCAATGATATCTGATTCCATCACGCACACTATATTATTAGGTATAGTTTTAGGCTTTTTTATAACTAAGGATTTATCCTCGCCCGTATTAATAGTAGGTGCAAGTTTCATAGGTTTATTAACTGTTTGGTTAACCGAGGCTTTTAACAAAACAAAACTACTATCCGAGGATAGCTCCATAGGTTTGGTTTTTCCCTTATTGTTTTCGATAGCGATTATACTTATAACACAAAATGCAAATGATGTGCACCTAGATACAGATGCTGTTTTATTGGGTGAAATCGCCTTTGCACCATTTAATAGGTTATTTATTTTTGGCATTGACACAGGCGCAAAAGCTTTGTATATATCATTTGGGTTATTTGTTGCAAATGCTCTTTTTATTGTTCTTTTTTACAAAGAGCTTATGCTTTCAAGCTTTGACCCATTGTTATGCTCAGCACTTGGATTTTCTCCAATTTTACTACATTACTCTTTAATGACAAGTGTTTGTATAACTGCTGTTGGTGCGTTTGAGGCGGTAGGGTCAGTGCTAGTAGTCGCTTTCATGATAGTTCCGCCTGCCACTGCATATTTGCTCACAAATAAGCTTTGGTTAATGCTCATACTAAGCGCAACTTTTGGTGGAGCAAGTGGAATTATAGGTTTTAACATTGCAAGATTATTTGATATTTCGATAGCTGGTTGTATAGCTTCTACTAGCGGTTTATTGTTTTTGAGCATGCTCATTTTTTCATCAAACAAACCTCATCAAAAAAACAAATATAAATGCAACAAAACTTAAACATAGTTAAAGTTACCGCATAGAGCACTATTAGTATAGATACCGTTTATTTTCACTGTAATTTTTTAACTAAAAGATACTATTTATCCAAACATAAATATCAATCAAAATGTATTTTTGCACAACCAAAAAACACTAAGAGCTAACCACAAAATGGGTTAACTCTTAGTGTTTTTGGTTTATTCGGGAACCATATAATTCTTAATTATGCCTGTGTAGCTTGCTCGTCGTTTTTCTTTTTGCGGCCTATTGCCATTGTTACTACTGATAGTACTGTTACTATACCAAAGATAATGCTGTATTTATCAAATATAGCCATTGGTTGAGTAAAATCTTGTGTTATAAGTAGTAAAACTACAAGCATTATAGCTTCAATAGCCATAACTATAATTTTGTTTCGGCGCAATTTTTTGCGTCTTTCAACTTCTTCTTCGTCCAAGTAATGTCCGTCTTCGTCTTCATCTTCTGCTTTGTTTTTACGTTTGAAGATAATGTAGCACAAAGCTAAAACGGTTGTTAGAATAGTTGTTATTAAGTCGAACAAGCTCCATGAACTGCCAAAATCAGCAAGAGGCGCTTCTGTATCCTCTATATCAACAATATCATCGCCTTGAGAAAGCGGTGTTTCAGTGTCGTCTATATCAATTGTTGGTGCTGGAGTTACCAAAGGCTCTGGTGTAACTTCTGGATCTGGTATTGGCTCTGGTATTGGATCTGGTTCTACTATTGGTTCTGGAGTTACAACTGGTGCTGGTGGCACTGGTTCTGGAGTTACAACTGGTTCTGGGGTTGCTGTTGGGGTTGCTGTTGGAGTTGGTGATGGCGTTCCTTGTGTAATTGTTAGAGTACATTCTTGTAAAGTTTTAATATAGTTATCAGTTACTTCATTTTTGCTT
>CAYJKG010000046.1:0-23075 GCA_964370685.1 uncultured Faecalibacterium sp.
TGTACTTACGTTAGACATAATTGTATCTCCTTTACAATTTGATAATTCTATATCATTTTTTGTGCTTGTTATAATTCAAACACAAAAAATGTACAGAAAGTTGTTAAAATAATATATAATAATAGCTGCAAAATGTATTACACTCACATGCTAATTATTGGCTTTTGTGATTATTAATCACGGTTATCGCAGCAACGAACAACTTCATCCATTACAATCGCTGTGCCTGTTTCTGGGTCAAAACCATCAATTTCAACGTCCAAATCACCTGCAAAAACATTAAAATCTTTGCCTAGTGCATCAGGAACAATTGAGAAAGTGTTTGAAATACCATCTTGTGAATCAGCAAATGGTAGTTTAGCAACAGATGCTAAAGATGCAACAGCGCCTTTTTCATCACGACGGTGCATAGGGTTAGCACCAGGTGCAAAAGGTACACCTGCACGGCGACCATCTGGTGTTGAACCAGTAGCTTTGCCGTAAACTACGTTAGATGTGATTGTTAAAATAGATGTTGTAGCTACACCCTCACGATATGTGTGGTTGCCACGTATATATTCCATAAATGTGTGGACAAGGTTATTTGCCAAGTCATCGGCACGGTCATCATCGTTGCCGTATTTAGGGAAATCGCCTTCAATTTCGTAATCAGTAGCAATGCCGTCTGCGTCACGTATAACTTTAACTTTTGCATATTTAATAGCAGAAAGTGAGTCAGCAACAACGGAAAGACCAGCTATGCCTGTTGCGAACCAACGAGTAACATCTTTATCGTGTAAAGACATTTGCAATGCCTCATAGCAGTATTTATCATGCATATAATGAATAATGTTTAGTGTGTTAACATAAACGCCAGCAAGCCATTTCATCATATCATTGTATCTATCCATAACTTCGTTAAACTCTAGGTATTCAGAAGTTATTGGGCGGAATTTAGGGCCAACTTGTTTTTTGCTAACTTCATCTATACCGCCATTGATAGCGTAAAGCAAGCATTTTGCAAGGTTAGCACGTGCACCGAAGAATTGCATTTCTTTACCAACACGCATTGAAGAAACACAGCAAGCAATAGCGTAATCATCGCCATGTGTAACACGCATTAAATCATCATTTTCGTATTGGATAGAAGATGTTAAGATAGACATTTTAGCGCAGAAACGTTTGAAGTTTAGTGGTAGTTGTGTTGACCATAAAACTGTTAAGTTAGGCTCTGGCGCAGTGCCTAGGTTAGTTAGTGTGTGCAAGTAACGATAAGACATTTTGCTTACCATGTGGCGGCCATCAACACCTATACCAGCTATTGTTTCTGTAACCCAAGTTGGGTCGCCAGAGAATAGTTGGTTATACTCAGGTGTACGAGCAAATTTAACAAGGCGTAGTTTCATAACAAAATGATCTACAAACTCTTGGATTTGTTCTTCAGTGAAAGTGCCATTAGCAATATCACGCTCTGCATATATATCAATAAATGTAGATGTACGGCCAAGGCTCATGGCAGCGCCATTTTGGTCTTTAACTGCTGCAAGGTAGCCAAGATACATCCATTGTATAGCCTCTTGTGTATTCTGAGCTGGGCGAGAAATATCAAAGCCGTAAATGTCGCCAAGGCGTTTTAAAGATTGTAGCGCACGGATTTGTTCGCTTAATTCTTCACGCTCACGTATAACGTCAGAGTACATGATGCGTTCTGAGAAAGATTTTTGCTCAACTTTATCTTCAATTAGGCGGTCAATACCATAAAGTGCTACACGGCGGTAATCGCCTATGATACGGCCACGGCCATAAGCATCTGGTAAACCTGTGATAATATGGCTTGAGCGGCAATCACGCATTTCTTTTGTGTAAGCATCAAAAACACCAGCATTGTGTGTTTTTCTGTGATCGGTGAAAAACTTGCTAATTTCTGGGTCAACAGTGTAGCCGTTGTCAGAGCAAGCTTTTTCAGCCATGCGTATACCACCATATGGTTGTAATGAGCGCTTAAATGGTTTTTCTGTTTGGAAACCTGTAATTGTTTCTAGCTCTTTATTAAGATAACCAGCTGCGTGGGAATCAACTTTAGATACTACCTTTGTATCCATATCCAATACGCCGCCTGCTTCGCGCTCTTGTTGATTTAAATCCATAACTTGGTCCCAAAGTGCTAAAGTAGCCTTTGTAGGTCCAACTAAAAAGCTATCATCACCATCATAAGGTGTATAGTTTCTTTGTATAAAATCTCTTACGTCAATTGCTTTATCCCATAACCCACGGTTAAAGCCTTGCCATTGTTCTTTCATAAATACCTCCTAAAAAGCTTATTTGTCCATATATATCATCTTAATACAAGATGTCGTCAAAAAAAAATTACAAAATACACATGTATAGTATACTACAAAAAGCATTAACTTGTAAACAATGCTTTTTTTTAAACAATACATTACTTTTTACTTTAGTAAAAAAATTTAACTACTCTATCGACTATATTAAAAATACCACTTTATACAAATTTTACAAACAAAACTTTCTATATTTTGTGTAAAAAACAATATATAGTGCGGTAAGCTATTTCTAACTACTGTAATTTGTATATTTTTACACAAAACCTTGTGTGAAAATATCTTACCACACACTAGCTAAACTGTCAATAGATATATTGTGATTTTTTTCACAATTAACAAATTATACTTATTATACATATTTTATCTTTTAAAGTTAAAAAAATTTTCACATGCATTTCCACACAAACTCTTGACTTAGAGTTAACTCCAAGGTGTATAATAGCTTTGTTGCTTAACTTCAAGCAACAAAGCTATTTCTTTAGTAAAGCGCAAACCATAATCGCAACCCAGATTATTACTTTCGCTTATCCAGATAAATGCAATCTGGTAACATTAACCTTGCACATAAAGAAATCTTCATTTATATTTAATGCTGTAGCAAGGCAGCGCAGAAACGGAGCTAATCATGTCTAACAAAAAAACTCACAAACTCGTACTGACTGCATTTTTTCTTGCATTAGTTTTTATCTTACCCTTTTTTACTGGGCAAATTCAAGTTATAGGTAGTATGTTATTACCAATGCACTTGCCTGTTTTGCTATGTGGCTTTTTTGTAGGCTGGCCTTACGCACTTGCACTTGGGGTTATATCACCTATTCTTCGCTCTTTAATGTTTGGTATGCCTCCTATGTTTCCTGTTGCTATAGGCATGGCTATTGAAATGGGTGTATATGGCTTTGTTAGTGGTTTTTGCTACCTACACAGCAAAAAGAAAAACATTGTTTCTATATATGTAAGTTTGCTTTTAGCTATGATACTAGGCCGTGTTGCTTATGGTTTAGCAACTTTAATTATGCTAGGCACTGTTGGCAGTACATATACTTTTAGTGCATTTATTGCTGGCGCATTTTTCTCTGCTATACCTGGAATTATCTTACAACTAGTTTTAATACCAATATTAGTTAAAACTCTTTCTAGATTTAGCCTAAATAACTCTACACTATAAAAAGGAGTTCTCTTATGACTATCGCCCAAGTTAGCCAAGCATATGATTTAACACCCGATACATTACGCTATTATGAAAAAATAGGTTTGCTACCACCAATACATCGCACATCTGGCGGCATACGAGAATATACCGAAGAAGATTGCAAGTGGGTACAGTTTATACATTGTATGCGTAGCGTAGGGCTTTCTATTGAAGCGTTGACAGAGTATGTAACGCTATTTAAAGAGGGCGATAAAACTCATGAAGCACGCAAGCAAATTTTAGTTGAACAGCGCAATATGCTGGCAAAGCGCATAGAACACGAACAAGCAGTACTTAATCGACTTGAGCATAAAATTGCACGCTATGAGCAAGAGGCACTCGTGCAGGAAGCGACATTATCACGATGACATTTTTAGAATTAACAAATCACATAAAAAGTGTAAAATGCAGCCTTAACACAAATGCAACCTTCATTATTTCTATAGATGGACGTTGTGGCAGTGGCAAAAGCACCCTTGCTAGCGAGCTAGCAAACGCGCTTGGTGCACAACTTATACATGCAGATGATTTTTTCTTACCGCTAAATTTACGCACACCTGAAAGGCTTTGTGAACCTGGTGGAAATTTCCATTACGAGCGTTTCACTAAAGAAATTTTGCAGTGTATTAAAAATGGTAAAACTTTTACATACCAACGTTTTGATTGCAGTAAAATGGAGCTTGGCGAATTTTGCGAAGTAAAAGCAGCTGATTATACAATAATAGAAGGCTCATATAGCCAGCACCCAAAATTGCCAGATTATGCCGACTTAAAAATTTTTTTAAGTATTGATGAAAAAGAACAAATGTTGCGAATAATCAAACGCAATGGTTCAGAAAAAGCAAAGATATTTAAAAGCAAGTGGATACCGCTTGAAGAAGCATATTTTTTAGCACATAACATTGAAAAAAAAGCTGACTTATTTTTTTACAAAAACTTTGAATTTAAGGTCTAGCTTTTGAAAAAAATTTTAAAGTTATCCTGCCAATTTAAATTTATTATCGTTATATTTATTAACATATATAGTTTTTTATTATTTTTGAATAATTATATGTTTTTTAGCGCATAATATCATTAGTATGTTAAAACGTAAACATGCTACGATTAGAAAGGCGGTAAAATTATGAATAATATCGGTGTATCATGTGATGTCAGAGATTGTGTGCATCACACTGGCATTTCAGATTGCAAACTAGCAGAAATTAAAGTTACACAACAATGTTCCTCAGATGTTAGTCAAAGTGTTGAAACACCACACTTTTGCAAAAACTATGAAAAAATTGATTAACAACACCTAAAACAACTTAATTATTAAAACACGCAAGGGGTATTGCTTGTACATTCTATATAATAGAACATCAAGTAATACCTTTTTATTTATCATTACCACTTTTTGCTCTTTACATAATTCATTCATTGCAAAACCGCTTTAATATATGTTATAATCTAAAACAGCAAAAGCATTATTAAACCTTAGATAATAATTTGTTTGCATAACACAGCATATCAAAGTATAGATACATAATATAAAAGCTAGCGAGCCAATTTTATTATCGCATTTTTATTCATTTGGAGGTTAATTAAATTTGTTTTTTTCAATAATTATCCCTTGTTACAATTCTGAAAAAACCATCGCTGAAACACTTAACAGTGTAATAAACCAAGAATATAAGGACTTTGAAGTTATAATTATAGATGATTGCTCTGATGACAATACAATAAATATAATAAATACCTACAAAAGTAAGTTAGCAAGTTTAACAATAATAGCCAACGAAAAAAACATAGGCGTGGCAAAAAGTAGAAACAAAGGTTTTGCCCTAGCTAAAGGCAAATATATTGCACTTTTAGACAGTGATGATTTATGGTCAATCAACAAATTACTTTTACAAAAAAAGTGTATTGAAACTACTAATTGTGATATTTGCTGTACATCATACAATTTTATTGATGTTAATAGCATTCCAACAAATAAAAATTATTTAATCAAAAACAACATTTCCTATAATAGCCTATTAAAGGAAAACTGCATAGGTTGTTCAACAGTTGTAATTAACTCAAAACTATTAAACGATTCTTCCATGAATAGCGACTACGCCCATGAAGACTATTCGCTCTGGTTAAAACTCGCAAAAAGTGGAGCTACATTTTTTGCTATTGAAACGGTGTTAATGCATTATAGGGTTTCAGAAAATAGCCGTTCACATAATAAAATAACAGCAGCAATTAATCGCTTTAAAATTTATAGGTTTCAAGAAAAACTCAACATTTTTAAATGCATAAAATATTTTTTATTTTATAGTTTTAGCGGAATAAAAAAATATTTTATATTTTAAAAAAGCTGAAAAAAATCTACAACAAAAAACTGTCCACATTGATGTTAGAGAAATCTAACGCATTGTGGACAGTTTTATTCATAAATTAATCAAGTGCAAAACAGCTACTACACTGTGCCTATATTTTCTGCTTCTTCATATGCTTTTTGCTCTGCTAATGCATTTTCCCAAAGTTCAAAAACTTTTTCCTGTTCTTCGTGTACTTTTACTAGTGCAAGGCTTTTTTCTTGTAAAAGAGCGGGCGCATTAAAAATATCTGGCTTGTTCATTTCAGCTGAAAGTTTCTCTTCCTCTTCACCTAATTTTTCAAGTTTATCTTCCCACTTTTTAATTTCAGTGCGCAGTTCTGCCTTGCGTTTTCGCTGTTCTTTGCCATAACTTTGCTTGGGTGCACTCTCAACCTTTGAAACAACTATAGTTTGAACACTTTGGTGGCGAGCCATTAGTTTTTCATAACTCTCGTAAAGTGTAGCTTTGCCGTCCTCTAGGTATAAAATAGGACACTCTAGGCTATTCATCAAATACCTGTCATGTGTCACTAGCAATAGTGTGCCTTCATATGCCATTAAAGCCTGTGTTAAATTTTCTCTGGTATATATATCAAGATGGTTCGTAGGTTCATCTAAAAATAGTAAGTTTGGTCTTTCTAGTACAATTTCAGCAAAACGTAAGCGTGCAAGTTCGCCGCCAGAAAGCGCATCTGCTGGTTTAAATACAGTTTCGCCCTTAAAGGCTAATGTAGCTAAATGGCTACGTACTTCAAGTTCTGTCATACGTGGATATTTATTCCAGATAACGTCCATTAATCGCCCTGCACCAATACGGTTTTGTTGTTGGCTAAAAATACTAGGCCTTGCACCTGTGCCAAGACGTACCATGCCGCTTGAGGGGCGACGGCTGCCGTTTAATACCTGCATTAATGTTGATTTTCCCGTACCATTTGCACCTGCTATAACTAGCCGTTCTCCACGGCAAACTGTATGCTCTAAATGATCTAGCAATGTTCGCCCTTCAATCTGTATAGAAAGACCTTTCATTATAACTAAATCGTTCCAAGGCTCTATATCGTAATCAAACCGAAATTTTAGATTTGTACCAGTATGGCTTGGAGCTTTTGTAATTTCTAGTTTTTCAAGTTGTTTTCTACGGCTTTGTGCCATTTTTGTAGTAGATGCACGTACAAGGTTGCGATCTATATAATCTTGCAATTTTGCTGCAAGTGCTACATCTGCATCATGTTGTTTTTGTTGCAACACTTCAGCAGCCTCTTTTTGTGGTAAAAAAGCTGAAAAGTTGCCCTTATAAGCAATAAGAGTATTTTGCGCAACATCCCAAGTTTTGTTACAAACAGCATCTAAAAAATAACGGTCATGGCTTACAACAAGCACAGCACCTACATATGTTTTTAAATATCCCTCTAACCATTCCATCGTTTCAAAATCCAGGTGGTTTGTAGGTTCATCCAACACTAAAACATCTGGTTTTTGCAAAAGTAATTTCGCAAGACGTAATCGTGTTAGTTCGCCACCAGAAAGAACGCTAACTGGTTTTTCCCATGTATCTTGTGCAAAACCCATGCCTAGCAAAACTTTGCGTATATTAACATCCATGTGATATCCATCGGCACTTTCAACCAAAAGTTGTAAAGAGTGATGTTCTTCTATTAAATTTTCATCATCATGGTTAAGTGCCATTTTATGCTCAAGCACTTGCATTTTAGCCATTGCATCAAGTATATCACTAAAGGTTGCGCGCATTTCACCATAAACATCTCTAGTTAAATCCACAGCTTCGTTTTGCGCTAAATACCCAAGAGTTGTTCCACGCTGTAGTGAAAACTCACCGTTATAATCAGCTTGCTGCCCAGTAATAATTTTTAGTAAAGTTGTTTTACCAGCGCCATTTTCTCCTACTATACCTACTCTATCGCCCGCCTCTACACGAGCTGTTACATCTTGTAAAATAATTGTTTCGCCAAAATTTTTTCCAAGGCGCACTAAATCTATTAGCATTTTTCCCTACTCATTTCCCAATGTTCAACGCATTATTACAGAATTTCAACACATCTGCAAATACTATGCTTGATTTTTTTTCGTTTAATATTTCATGACGCATGTTTTCATAAATTTTTAGTTCTACTTTTTCCACACCTGCATTTATCAAACTTTCCGCCACTTGTTTTGGTCCACTACCATAATCACCAACTGGATCCTCTGCACCTGCAATAACCATTATCGGTAAATCTTTATAAATACTATTTGCCCACGATTTTTTATTTACATGAGCATTTACAGTTAGCAAATCATTAAAAGCGCTAACTGTAAATTTAAAACCACATTTTTCATCAGCGATATAATCTGCAACTACCTTTTCATCTGTGCAAAGCCAATCTTTATTTGTTTTTGGCGAAGTTATGCGTTTGCAGTATTTACCAAATGCCAAATTATCAACAAAACTAGATATATGTTTCGCGCCACGTACACTAGTTAACATTGAAGTTATATCAATACCTACGCTAACACTAGAGCTACTACCTGCTGTGCCACAAAAAATAGCTACATCTACAGCACCGGGATAAACCTCGCAAAACCAGCGCGCAAAAAAGCTACCCATGCTATGCCCTAAAAGCACAATTGGTAAGTATGGATAATATGAGTTCATCAAACGGTTTAATTGATATAAATCCTTTAAAACATAATATCGACCGTTTTCTGGCGCAAAAAAACCATCTTGGTATTTTTCGCCACTAGTTTTACCATGGCCTAAATGATCATTACCACAAACAATAAAACCATTTTTTGCCATAAATTTTGCAAAAGTTTCATAGCGCATTAAATACTCTGCCATGCCATGGCAGATTTGCAAAATAGCTTTTGGTTCAACGTTTTCATCTCTGAAAACATAAGCTGAAATAGGCAAATTTTCATAACTTGATTTATAATGAATGTTTTCGATTTTTATTCCCGAGGTTATCATATTCTATATCCTCCATAACAATCTTATAAAGCTCATGCAAGGAACTAATTTCAAAATCTGGGCGTATATCGCTTTTGTTTTCATTTTTATTTGGGTTAAACCAACATGTTGCAATACCTGCGTTTTTACCGCCCTTTATATCGCTTTCTAAGCGGTCGCCTACTACTAACACACGTTTTTTATCCTCGACACCTAAAGTTGTTAGTGCAACATCAAAAATTTTGCGGTTTGGTTTATCTACTCCAATTTTTTCAGAGATGAAAACATCTTCCATATATTTATCTATGCCAGAATTTGCCACTCTGGCTTGTGCTGTTTTTGTAAAACCATTTGTAATTACAGCTAAGGTAGCAACCTCTGCTAACTCATCTAAAACAGGCATAGTATCTGGCAACAAAATTCCTTGCATTGATAAATTATCAATATATGCACGACTTACCGCAGAAACATTTTGGTTTTTGTTCATTTTTTTTAGAAAAATTGCAAAACGCTCAGTTGCAATTTTATCTCTGCGTATTTGACCTTTTTCAAGTTTTTTCCACAGTGCTTCATTTACCTCATGGTATATTTGTAAATTTGCGTTGTTAGGCTCTATATCAATATCCTCTAAGGTTTTTGCAAGTGCTCTGCTTTCTGCTAAATCAAAATCTAATAGTGTATTATCTAAATCAAATAAAATGCAATGGTAATTCGCCATAACTGTGCTCCGTCCTAATCTTTATATATTAATCAAACTTGTTAAAATTATTTATTTATTTTGGTTTTATCTTTACATTATATTATCTCTCGTTTTTACCAACTTGTCAACTTTTTTATTATTTTTTTGCTTTTCTTTTGTTATTTTAAGTTCAAAATCTAATCAAACTAAAGTGTTTCTTTTATTTTTTTATTATCAAAACATTTTTATCTTTGTAATATAACGCAGATTTTAGTATTAACACTTTGTTTTAAAGCAAGTTCGGATAATACTTACTCTTTTAAAAGCAAAAAAATAGTGAATAGTTTTATCACTATCCCCTATTTTTTTAAAATTTGCATATCACTTATTTTCTTGCGAATTTTTATCTACCCTTCCATTATTATTTCATACCCACAATCATCATTTTGAACTGGTGTGTTATTTGTGCAACTATCATCGACTGGCTCTGTAGTTTGTTCTCCATCACAAGAGCATCTATCACATGTGCACTCACATGTTTGCGTCGGTGTTACTATTACATCTTCACACCCACATGAAGTTTCACTATCCGCCCCACAAACATACCTTGTGCGACCATAAACAATTTCAGTTTGCACTGGTACGCCCCAATCAAAATCATAATACTCTACGCTACCGTCTGGCACATCACTTGCTGCTGGGTCTGTTGAACGTGTGCCAAACGGCACATTATTATATATATTTGGCATAAAAAACACCCTCCTTTTCTTTTATAATATGCCTAAGAAAAGCAGGATGTGATTAATAAAAAGTACTATAATATATTAAAATTAACGAGTTATTATTAATTTGTTGTAACTCACGGTATAGATTTTTAAACATTTTTTAAAGCGAAGCGAAAAAAATGCTATAAAATCTATACTTATATATTGCTATTAAAAATAAAATTCACCTTTAACACTACGTGCAAAAAGTGATGCTAATGCATCTTTAGGCGGGCAGTTTTCGTAAAGTATTTTATATACAACCTCGCAAATTGGTAAATCAACATTAAACTCTTTACTCATCGCAATAAGTGCTTTTACAGTAAATACACCCTCTGCAAGTTTATCGTACGGTTGAGATTTAACATAGCATTCACCAAAACGTCTATTATGGCTATGCTCTGAAAATAATGTTGCTTCATAATCACCCAAATGGCAAAGCCCATATGCTGAAAGTTCGCTACCACCCATAGCAAAAATCAAACGTGCAATCTCTCTTGCACCTCGTGCCATAAGTGCGCCTTTTAAACTTGTGCACGAAACACCATCTAACATGCCTGCTGCTATACCTATAACGTTTTTAGCCGCAGCTCCAATCTCTGTGCCTATTAAATCTGTACCTTTATAAAGACGTATTAGCTCTGAATTCATACCTACAACAATTTGCTCTATTGTTTGGGGATTTTTTGCATCAACTACCATGCAATTTGGTATACCTTTTTCAAAATCCTCCACATGTCCTGGGCCTACCCAAACAGCTACAGCAACATTTTGTTTTACTTCTTCTTCAAAAACCACACTTAATCGTTTGCCTGTTTGCGCCTCCATACCCTTCATGCATAGTATAAAAGTTTTACCATTAACATCATAACCATTAATTCGTTTTGCAAATTCACGCAAATTTTGTGCCGCTATTGAAATAACAATAACCTGTGCAAAATCAAGCGTTTTTTGTAAGTCACTTTCAAGCATTAAAGCTTCTGGCAAAACTTGATATTCGTTTTTTCTGGTTTTGCAAAGATTATCAAAGCTTTTTGAATTTTCACGTCCCCACAACATTACATCGTTATTTTTACTATGATATGCTGCTAAAAATGTGCCCCAACGGCCACAACCCAAAACCGAAACTTTCATAACTTCTTCCCCTCTCTTTTTAAAAACCCACCTCAAAAGCCGAGGTGGGTTTTTATGTGTTATTTATTATGTTGCTGGTGGTGTTTCTGTCGAAGCATCAGGTGTAGGCTCTGGTGCTGGACCTATAGAAACAGTTAATGTAATTGCCGTTGTAAACGGCTGGTTGCCAGTAACGTTTTGTGATGTTACAATGCCCGCTGCTGCACTTGCATTGTATTCAGTTTCGTTAACAATAGTAACAGATGTAAAGCCTAAAGCCTCTAAAGCAGCTTTAGCACTTGTTCCCACTTGGCCAGAATAATTTGGAATATCTGCTGAAGTTGGCGGTGCTTTACCTTTAGAAACAGTTATTGTCACTGTTGAACCTTTTTCAACAGATGTGCCAGCTGCAGGGTTTGAGCTTATTACATAGCCTGCTGTAATAGCATCGCTATACTCCTCAACAACTTTAACAATTAAACCTAAGCCTGTTAGCTCAGTCGTTGTGGCATCTTTTGTTTTACCAACAACGTTAGTTATAGTCACTTTTTCAACTACGCTATCTACATAAACCGCTTTTATTTCTACTGAACCCTCTGGCATGGTAAATGTTGTTTGTGCAGAAGTTGTAGAGGCTAAGTTAACTGTGCCTTTAACAATTTCCCATTTTTCAAAAACTTTGCCATCTGGCGCTTGTGCTGCCGTTATTGTTACTGTTTCTCCCGTTTTTGCTTTTGTCACATTTGTGCCATCAATCGATGAAATACCATCTGTCATTACAATTGCAAAAGTATCACTCTTTGTTAAATTTAAACCGTTTGACATTACTGTTGTACCATTATACTCAATAGTTGCGTGTATTTTATAATCTTTAGTTGCATCAATAGTAAAAATATATTTTTCTCCAGTTGCAACGTGCTCATCATTAACATACCATTTAACAGTAACAACATCGCCTTTATCACCTGTTTTAACAGCTTGTAGTTCGTAATTTTGGCCATCTACTGCTTCTGTCGAAACTGGATTAATCTCAAGTTTCATTGCAGAGAAAATAGCTGTTGTATCAACATTTTGTGTAAAACTTGTATCCGTGCGTGTAGGGTTAGTTTCGCCATCGCTCCAGCCTACAAATACATATTGTGGGTTGCCTGTACTATCAACATTGGGTACAGCAGTAACGCTAACGCTATCATCTTTTTCTAAATCTGTAAAATACAAGTTCAGTTTACCTGTTTCGTCACCACTTTTTAACGTGCCACCGCCAGAAGTATCAACATTATAAGTTGCACGGAATTTTGTAACTGGTACAGGTGATGCAACGCTAGAATCCGAAACATGGTCTTGCACACGCACAGCTATATCGTCTGTATCAGGGCGTCTATCTTCGGATTCATATGCATGTGTTTTTACATAATCTAAAATAGCTGTTAAACCAGCACTTTTTAAGTGTATATCATTTGTTACATAAAAAGCTGTATCACCATAACCTGTTTCGTCTTTTAATGCTAGTGCAGAGTTTAAAAATTTATATCCAGAATCTTCAGCAAGGTCTGCTAAGGCCATATTAAGCTCATCAATAAATTCTTGCTCAATATCTGGGTATTTATCCTGTGTAGCCGTAACAGGTGGCAAACTATTAATAATAATATCTGTATATGGATAACTAGTATTAATTGCTGAAAGTAAGTTTTTATATGCATCTATAAACTGTGTTTCGGTCATTGAACCATCAGCATTATTTGTGCCTAAAGTTATAACAACTCTTCGAGGTTTCATCATAGCAACAGCCTCAGCTATTGTATATAATGTTTCATCATCTTCAAACGTTACAAATTTTTCCGTTAAAGATTTTTCAAGTGTTAAACCCTCAACTGCAACAAATTGCTGTAAATCTAACAAACCATTATTATAAAATCTAACAGTGTTAGAATCACCAATAAACAATGTTTCTTCAAGATATTCATCGCCCGCATCGGCTGTTTCTGTTAGTACTGCTTTGTTGCTTAATGGGTCAACAATATAGTTTTCACCCGTGTAACCTGTATCTGGCACATCAACATCAGTGTCAGCATCTGGTTTACCAGCATTTGAAACTTGCACCGCCACAATAGCAATTGTTGCAATCAGCGCAAGCGCACACAATGCACACACTATTATAGCTTGTTGTTGCTTTTTTGTCAGTTCACTTAAAGCATTGCTTGAATTTCCTTTTTTCATATACTCCACCTATTTTTTTAAATAACTACAAATTCGCACTTTAGTATTTTAAACACTTTTATTATTATATCACATTTTTATATTCTCGGCAATTAATCAATAAAAAAATAACAAATATTTCTTATTTTTGTCACTTTATTGTAATTTAATACTCAATGCCTTTTCTTGCACTAACTCCTTTATCATATGGATGTTTTATTTTTTCAACGTTTGATATATAATCCGCTAATTCGCAAAGTTCTTGCGGAGCATCTCTACCAGTAATAACAACTTCACAATAGTTTTTTGCTTGTTCAAGTGCAGTAACAACTCTATTTTTATCTAAAAAACCATAATTGTAAGTAGAAATTATTTCATCAAAAACAATTATTTCTACACTTGGCACTAACGCTATTGCTTTTTCAAAAAGTTCCACAAATTTTTCGTTAGCTTGTTGTTTTTGTTCTTCATTCATATTTGCAAAACGTGGCAAGGCTGTTTCGCTTTTTAAATAAATTAAGTTTTCAAAAGTTTGCAAGGCTTTAATTTCGCCGCTGCCACCATTTTTAAAAAATTGGCAAACAACAACTTTTTTATCATAACCAAGTGCACGCAAAGCAAGACCCATAGCCGCTGTTGTTTTGCCTTTGCCGTTACCTGTGTAGATATGCAAACAGTTCATAAATTGCCTCCTTATTAAATACTAAAAATAAACCCATGCAAAGCACCAAGCATAAAGTTGAGGTTACATATAACATTTTATTCGCTCTTATTATATCTTCAATTTCTATTTTGCGGTGCGCATCGCCCAAAGTTTGTTTTTTATGTAGTTTACCATGGTATATAGCATCGCCAGCAAGTTGTATTTTTAGCGCACCAGCCATTGCCGCCTCTGTTTGTGCTGAATTTGGGCTTGCATGCTTGCGTTTATCTCTAAGCCACATTTTAAATGCATTTTCAGCATCAAACCCGCAAATAAAAGCTGATATTACCATAAGCAAAGCACCAAGGCGAGCAGGTATATAATTTGCAATATCATCTAATTTTGCTGCCACTTTTCCAAAATTAATATATTTTTCGTTTTTATAAGCCACCATGGAATCCATCGTATTTATTGCTTTATATGCAAAGCCTAAAACTGGTCCACCTAAAGCTGTATATATCATTGGTGCTATAACACCATCAGCTGAATTTTCAGCTATTGTTTCTACTGTCGCTTTTGCTATGCCTTCATCATCTAAAACCGAAGTATCTCGCCCAACTATCATAGAAACGGCTGTTCGAGCTTTTTCAGTGTCTTTTTTCTTTAACGGAAAATACACTTTCATACTTTCATCTTTAAGGCATTTAGTGGCTAAAATTTGGTAGCACATAATTGTTTGCACAAAAAGGCTTAACCAAGGATTAATACTGTTTACTAATAATATTATTGCTAAAGGTATACCTGCTGAAACAACAATTACTACTAAAACCAAAAAAAATCCTGCTGTAATTTCTCCATTTTTTGTTTTTGGAAAAAACTTGCGTAACATTTTTTCTGCAAATGTAATTAAGTTGCCAATAAACCTTATCGGGTGCGGAAAACTATGTGGATCACCAATAATTAAATCTAAGCAAAACCCTAAAAATAATGCTGTAATAGCTATCACCATAATAAAGAAATATTCTCCAATCTTTTGCCGTTAAAATCAGCCATATATCCACCGCCATTTGATGTTTTCCAATCAAAATAATTGCTCTCAGGGTTTGAAAAATAGCCTAACAACGCCATAATAGTTCCACCATGCACAACAAAAGCAATGCTTTTGTTGTGTGAGTGTTGTGATACACATTTAATAAAAGCTTCAACACAACGTTTTTGAAAAATCTCTAAACTTTCGCCGTTTGGTATAGGCAAAGTACAGTTGCTATCCACCCATTTTTGGTAATCAGCATTTGCACTAAGCTCTTTATAGGTTTTACCCTCAAAATCTCCAAAATCAATTTCACTAAATGCTTTTTCGATATTACATTTGCCATAAATAAGCTCTGCTGTTTGCAAACAGCGTTTGCGTGGCGAGGCAAAAACTGTATCTGCACTTGGGTAACAATGGCTTTTTATATCCTCCGCCGAGCTTTGCAAAATATCCTCATCGCTAGTGCCTATGTATCTTTTTTCAATATTACCTTGTGTTGCGCCATGCCGTATAAGAATAATTTTCATTTTATGTCCTTTCCTATACCGCAAAAAACTCTTGTAACACCACATGCCTTTTCTGCAAGAGCACAGCACGTTTTACCTACTGCATCTCTATATTCACGCTCAAAAGCACCCATGGGAACAAGCCCCGAACCAACTTCGTCACATATAAAAATTACATCGTTTTTTTCAGCAAATTTTAAAATCACAACTTTTGCATCATGCTTTGATTTCACCAAATCGGCAATTATATCTTGTAAATCACAAATTATCTTTTTACCCGCTTGCAAATCGCATGAAACATCATCATCTTGCAAATTAAAACGCTCTTTTGCGTACTTCAATTTACCTTGTGCCTTGCCACCTATTATAAGATGCATTTATAATACCCCCGTTTGTATAACTACTGCCATTAACACCCAAAGCTCGCAAAGTTGCAAAAACCAACCTGCTAAATCCCCTGTTGTGCCACCAAATTGTTTTTGTGCTATGTGGTAATAATAGCCATAAACAGCACCTGCAATTATTAACATTATAACTGCATAAATATCCACTATAAATAATGCAACACCGCAAAATAATATGTAAACAACCATAACAATAGCAACAATATTTCTATGAGCATTTTTTGAAAATAACGCCGCAAGACCACTGCCCTTTGCCTTGGGAAAAAGCACAATTGCCATGCCACTTAATGCACGTGATAGCACATAACAAATGCCTACAATAACAGCTCCTTTTGCATCAAGTGCTGAAAAAAAACCAAACATTAAAATAAAATAAATGCAAGTTTTTATAACTGCAAACGCCCCACAGTTTGAATCTTTTAAAATTTCTAGCTTGCGTTCTTTATCTTGGTTTGAGGCTAGTGCATCTGTTGTATCGCAAAATCCATCAACGTGTATTCCACCTGTTATTAAAACAGGCATAGCCGTAGCAACTGCCGCAAAAACCATTGCACCAAAACCAAAATAAGTGCAAATATTATGCCACAACACAAGTGCAAAACCAACAAAAGCACCCACTAAAGGAAAAAAACAAAGAGCATATTTCATGTTTTTTTCTGTCCAGTTGATTTTTGGCATTGGCAAAGCAGAATACATTGAAAAAGCAACTACAAAAGAACCAAAGAAATTTTTCATAAATGCTCCTTTTCTTCATTGCTTTTCAGCACCAGTGGTATGCCAACCACAACTTCTACAACTTCATCAGCTAACTTTGCTAGCTCAGCGTTTATGTCACCGAGATAATTTATATAATCCTTACAAAAGTCATCATAGCTTGCGCCATCACTGAAAACCTCGTTTGTTACTATAACTAAGTGCTCACACTTTTTAGCCAAAACACTGATATCTTCACAAATTTTTTTCTCAACGTTTTTTGCATTTTCTGCGCACATTTCATTTGCTAACAAATTTGAAACGCACTCTATCAAAACAACAGTGTTTTCGTCAACTTCAATTTCGTTTACGTTTACGTATTGTTCAATTGTATCAAAATTTTTTTCAGCTCGCATATTTCTGTGTGCTTTTATTCTGCGCTCTGCTTCTTTATCATACGCTTGCATTGTTGCTATATAAACACGTTTTTCTCCTAAATTTAAGACACATTGTTCAGCGTACTTAGATTTACCGCTAGATGAACCACCAATAACTAAAATTATCATAACGGCTGATATGCCTCCACCTGTGAATTTTCAAAACGTATCATTTTTTCATAAACTGCAACTGCCATATCAAGCAAAGGCACTAAAGCAACTGCGCCTGTGCCCTCACCCAAAGCCATATTAAGGTGCAATGCTGGTAATAGGTCTAATTTTTGTAAAGCTAGACGTGCGCCATTTTCCGCTGAACAGTGCGAGGGTATAATGTAAGCTTTAACGTTTTCGTTTAGCATGCTCGCAAGTATAGCTGCAACGCTAGCGATAAAACCATCCATAATAATAGGTAATTTATAAATGCCTGCTCCTAAAAACATACCGCACATTGCCGCAATATCAAAACCGCCAACTTTTGATAATATATCAATTGCATCTGTTTTATCTGGTTTATGTAAACAAATAGAATTGTTGATTACATCAATTTTATGTGCAACACCAGCTTTGCTTAACCCTGCACCTTTTCCAGTTACTTCATTTGCATCAACACCCAAAACAGCAGCTAAAATTGCACTGCTTGTTGTTGTGTTACCTATGCCCATTTCACCAGCTATAACAAGGCCATAGCCTTGTTCTTTTAACCGCTGTGCTGTTTTTATACCTGTTTCAATTGCAAAATAAGCCTCCTCTTTTGACATCGCTGGCATTTTTGCAAAATTATTTGTCCCATTTTTAGTTTTACGATATGGCACTGTTTCAACAGTTGTAATCATTCCTACATCTAAGGCAAACACCTCTACACCAGCCACATTTGACATATGGCACATTGTAGCATCACCTTTTTGTATGTTTGCTGCAACAACAGCCGTTACATCAGATGATGTTTGTGTTACACCCTCAGCGACAACCCCATTATCAGCACAAAAAACCACAGCACAGCGTTTTTTAACATCAAGATTATTTATTGCAACCATTTTACAAATATAATCTTCTAAAACGCCCATGCCGTCTAGTGGTTTTACAATATTATTCCAATTTTGCTTAGCTTTTTTTAATAATTCTTCATTTAAAGGTTCTATTTTTGATATCAACTCAAAAATTTCCATAAGCGCCTCCGCATACATATGTTAAATTCTTTAAAACACTAAAGAAACAATCTTTTGCCATTGTAACACAATTGCCCAAAATATAAAAGCAATTATTTAATATTTTTTACCATTTCGTATTGTCTTGCTTGTTCTTTAAAACCTAAATCTAAAAGCAAGTTAATAACTAGCTCATATCGCATATCAATATTACGTGCTGAAACCACTTGAAATTTCGCTATTAAAAATTTTAATATATGCTCCAAACTATCAAGCTTTGTATAGCCTATCTGTGCAATATCGCCTTTTTTTGAGCACACACAAAATGCTGTAATTTCGCTATTTTCAGCATAAATAACAGCACTATACTCCTTTTTTAACCCACTTAAAACATCTGTATTATACTCAAATGCAAATGGCAGCACCTTACAGTTTTTAACAGTGGTATAGTCAAAATCATTATATTCAAAATCTTTGATATTTTCAATTTTAAAAGTTAACTTTTGTGCTTCTTCTTCTTTGTATTTGAGCACTATAAATTCACGCTCAAATTCAAACCCTTTTTTGTTATACTTTGCTATAGCATCTTTATTTTGTTGTAAAACTTGCAAATAATAATGTGTAATACCACTGCTTAACAAATGCGTTTCAACTTGCTTAAAAAGCTCGCTAAAAACGCCCTTGCCTCTATGCTGTGGCAATATTGCAGTGGCTATATCAAACACTGAATTATTACAATTATATATACTATGAGCGTTAAAAATAAAGCCTATAAGCTCACCCTCGTAAAAAGCACCATATGAAAACTCATAATCCACCGCACTAATTTCAAAGAGATACGTTAAATATTTTTCATCAAAATTAATTTCCATAGCATAATCTGCAAAAGCTAAATTAAAAGCTTTTACAATTTTGGGCATTGGCATATCCACTAAATTTTTGTAGGTGTACATTAAATGCTCCTTATTTTTCAGCGTATAGTTTAACTAAATTTAAAACAACTTCTGTAGCTTTTTGCATGCGCTCAACTGTAGTGCACTCAAATGTTCCGTGAAAATTAAACCCACCTGTGCCAAGGTTAGGGCAAGGCAAACCATTCCAGCTTAAACGTGCGCCGTCTGTACCACCACGCACAGGTGGCTCTTGCACTTTTAGGCCAACTTGCTCTATGGCTGTACGTGCTGTTTCAACTAAATGAAAATGCTCTTTTATTTTTTCAAGCATGTTTAAATAGCTTTCTTTAATAGTTAATTCAATTGTGCCTTTGCCATATTTTTCATTCAAAATAGCAGCAATGTGTTCCATGCTTTTTTTGCGCAAATTATAATTTGCAAGGTCATGGTCACGTATTAAATATTCCAGTTCAGCTGTAACGCTATCGCCTTTCATATCATGCAAATGGTAAAAACCCTCTCGCCCCTCTGTGTGTTCTGGTCTATCCATGCAAGGCAAGCTGCTATGAAACTCAAGCGCTACATTATTAGCGTTAATCATAATATTTTTAGCACTGCCAGGGTGCACACCAAAGCCAGTTACTTTTACTGTTGCTGAGGCTGCGTTAAAATTATCATATTCTATCTCACCAGCATCGCCACCGTCAACTGTATAGGCAAAATCTGCACCGAAAGCTTTTATATCGAATAAATCCGCACCTGAACCAACTTCTTCATCAGGTGTAAAACCTATGCATATTTTACCATGTGGTATATTTTCACGTATTATCGTTTCAATAGCTGTCATAATTTCGGCAACACCTGCCTTATCATCAGCACCAAGCAAGGTTGTACCGTCAGTAGTGATAAGTGTTTCACCTTTCATCTCACTTAAAAACGGAAACTTACTTACAGCCATAACCGCACCAGTAGCTGGCAAGGTAACATCCTCGCCGTTATAGTTTTCATGCAAAATTGGTTTTACGTTCTCGCCGCTTGCATCAGGGGCTGTATCCATATGCGCAACAAAGCCTAATGCTGGCGCGTTTTCGTAGCCTTTGCTCGCTGGCAAACTTGCATAAACATAGCAGTGCTCATCTACCCTTGCATCGCTTACACCCATATCGAGTAGTTCTTGCACTAAAACATTTGCAAGGTCAAATTCTCTTTGAGCCGTTGGGCAAGCTGTGGAGCTTGGGTCTGAGGTTGTATAAATTTGCACATACTTTAAAAAACGTTCTTGAACTTTCATATATAACCAACTTTCTTTTTTTGTTAAAATTATAGCGTTATTTGTGTTTTTTTTTATATTTTAAATATAATTATACCCAAATACCTAAAAAGTAGCAAGATAGATATTGGAAGATTTTGCATTTTATGGTACAATAGTAGCGTTTATGATATTTATATAGTATATTTTATATATTAATTATTTTTTAGGAGGAATTTTCCATGGCAAATTCTCTATTTGCAGGCAAAACTTTAATGATAACAGGTGGCACTGGCAGTTTTGGCCACACAGTTTTAAAACATTTTTTAAAAAGTGATATAAAAGAAATACGCATTTTTTCACGTGATGAAAAAAAACAAGATGATATGCGCCACCAACTACAAGCTGAAAATGCTGAATATGCACATAAAGTTAAATTTTATGTAGGCGATGTACGCAACTTGCAATCGGTTGAAGATGCTATGCCAGGCGTTGATTATATCTTTCATGCAGCAGCATTAAAACAAGTGCCAAGTTGCGAGTTTTTTCCTATGGAAGCTGTGCGCACCAATATCATTGGTACAGATAACGTTTTGCACGCAGCAATTGCCGCAAAAGTTAAAAATGTAGTTTGTCTTTCCACAGATAAAGCTGCATACCCTATAAATGCAATGGGTATATCAAAAGCTATGATGGAACACGTAGTTACAGCAAATGCGCGCGTTGCCGCTGAAACTGGTACTACAACCATTTGTTGCACACGTTACGGCAACGTTATGGCTAGCCGTGGCTCTGTTATCCCTTTATTTGTTGACCAAATACGTGCTGGCAAACCTATAACTATAACAGACCCTTCCATGACACGCTTTTTGATGAACCTTGATGAAGCTGTTGCACTTGTTATGTTTGCATTTGAACATGGCCGTCCTGGTGATTTATTTATACAAAAATCAGATGCTTCTACAATTGGCGACCTTGCAAAAGCTGTTCAAAGTATTTTTGGCGATACAGGCACTAATATAATAGGTACACGACACGGCGAAAAACTTTATGAAACACTAATGACTAAAGAAGAACGTGTGCGCAGCGAGGACATGGGCGACTACTACCGAGTAGCCGCTGACAACCGTGACTTAAACTATGATAAATTTGTTGTTAAAGGCGAGGCACAAACACAAGTTGACGAGGAATACACTAGCCACAACACACGTCGCTTGAACGTGGAAGAAACAATTGCAAAAATAAAAACAACTGATTATATACAAAACGAAATTAAAAATTGGGGCAAAAACTAACTAAAAACGCATAAAGAATGAGGAAAACTAGATGTTAGAAAAAAATTCGCCAATATTAATAACAGGCGCAAATGGCTTTGTTGGTAAAAACCTTGTAGCAAACCTAAAATATTTAGGCTATGAAAACTTGCTGTGCTTTGACATAAACGACACCAGCGAAACTTTATGTGCCTATGCGCAAAAAGCTAGTTTTGTTGTTCACCTTGCAGGTGTTAACCGCCCAAAAGATACTGCTGAATTTTATAGCGGCAACGCCGGCTTAACTGAACAACTTTTAAACGCTTTACAAAACGCAAATAATAAAGCTCCTGTTTTGATAACCAGTAGTGTACAAGCAGAGCTGGATAACGATTATGGCAAAAGCAAACTAGCGGCCGAGGAGGTTATTTTTGAGCACGGCTTAAAAAACGCCTCTCCTGTTTATGTGTTCCGCCTACCTGGGGTTTTTGGTAAATGGTGCAAGCCTAACTATAACAGCGTGGTTGCAACTTTTTGCCACAACATAGCAAACGGTTTACCTATTGAAGTGCGTGATAGAAAATATACTTTCCCCTTAGTTTATATTGATGATGTTGTCGCTTGTATAATTGACGCTTTTGAAGATAAAGTTATGCAAGATAAAAGCATGCGCCCTTTATGCTATGTCAGCCCTGTACACACTGTAACTTTAGGCGAGCTTGCTGATACAATACAAGGTTTTGCAAATAGCCGCACAACACGTGCAACACCATTTTTAGCTGAAAACTCTTTTGAGAAAAAACTTTATAGCACATATTTAAGTTATTTACCTGAAAATAATTTTTCATACCCACTTGTTACGCATGCAGATGACCGCGGCAGTTTTACCGAGATTTTGCGCAGCGAGGAACGTGGACAAAGTAGCATAAATATAATTAAACCAGGCATAACCAAAGGTAACCACTGGCATAACACAAAAACCGAAAAATATTTAGTTGTTTCTGGCGAGTGCACCACATGTTTGCGCAAAGTTGATAGCGATGAGGTTATATCATATGTAACTAGTGGCGCAAAAATGGAAGTTATTGACATACCACCTGGGTACACACACAACATAAAAAACACTGGAGAAACTGATGCGGCTGTTTTTATGTGGGTTAACGAATGTTATGACCCAAACCGCCCAGATACACACTTTTTAGAGGTATAATAGGGAGATATCATGGCAAAATTAAAGCTTATGACAATAGTTGGCACAAGGCCAGA
>CAYJKG010000047.1:0-21908 GCA_964370685.1 uncultured Faecalibacterium sp.
TGCCATGCTTTGTGCACAAAATGTGTATCGCATGAAACAGAGTATATCTCGCAATCAATACCTTTAAACTCATCATACTTATTAGCTAGGTTTTCTAGTTCTGTTGGGCAAACAAAAGTAAAATCAGCTGGGTAAAAGAAAAACACGCTCCATTTACCTAACACATCACTTTTGCTAACCTCTTTAAATGCATTACCTAGGTAAGCTTGAGCTTTAAAATCTGAAATTTCTTTTCCGATCATTGACATAATATTAATCTCCTTTTAGTTTAAATTTAGTTAAATAATTTGTTACCAATAATAGTAATTGTTATCATTATAACACTTTTTTACAGTTTGTCAATGCTAACTGTAAAAATAGTTTGCGCTAGCTAACTATTCTCTCTTTTAGCTAAAGCGCTCCATTTCTACAAGTTTTAATATTGGCAAATATCACTACATTTATTCAAAAGAAACATGTTTTTTTATTGTGCAACATTTATATGGCATTAAATACAATATAAATACTTATTAAAAATAAAAAAACCGCCAGTTAGATTTTGAAACCTAACTGGCAGCTTTAATATTAATTTATAGTAACTAAAAAATTGTTATTTTAAAGTTTAGCCGCCGCATGGGTGGCAAGTTGAATCAACTAAACCGTCATCACTGCCGTCTTTCATGCAAAGGTGAACAGCGCCACGTTTGAAGGTTAGTGGTAAAGCTAGGATATTTGGGTTTTCGCCAACAATCTTTTTCTTAGCATCTTCAAGTGCTTCTTCAAATGTTGCACGAGTTTTTAGACCCATGCCACGTGCAATACCTGGTTCACGTGCGCCTACTATATATATAGCGCTTGTGTTCATTTCAGCAATGTGTCCACAGCTCATCATACTAAAGCCGTGGAATGGATGGAACGCATTGCAGAAACGGTATTTGCGGATATACTCAGCATTTGTGCCAAAGTATTCGCCGTAACGGTTCATATCTGGCAATACGTTCATGTAATCTTTTTGGAACATTTCATACATTTCACGTAGGTATGGCCAGCGTTCATCATGGAAGTAACCATCGCAAATGCTTGAAACAATAAATACGCATTTATCAGATAGTATACGTTTGTGGCGTATAACTTGTGCGCTTAAAGCTTGCATAAATTGTATTGGGTTTGTACCCATGCCGTTACCGTAGTGGAAGTTTGTTGGCATACCAAAAACAACAACATCGTATTTTTTCTCTGCCCAGTGTACATATGTGCGTTTATCAGCATCTTTCCAGCTGATTGGTTGCATTTCTTTTGCCCAACCACTGTGTATGCTAATTTGGCGGCTAACAGTATCTAAAACAGCATCACAGCAGAAGAATTTTTTGCCCATTTTTTCTTCCATGAACATGCCTTGTTGGTCAAATTTATTGCGCATTTCGCTATGTGCAGTAACAGGTGTGAAATCTTGTCTGTGCATAACTTTTGGCACATGGTGTGCTGAAATGCTACGCCAGTGTGAAATACCTGTTGCACAATGTTTGTAACCACCTGAGTAACCGCCGTAAGGGTTGCCAGATGTGTGGCCGATTAAAATTGCGATGTCTGCATCGTAAACATATTTGTTTAAATATACGTGGTCGCCGTGTGAAGTATAGCCAAGGTCAACTATGTTGTCGTAATCCTCGCTATCGTGGCTTGTGATTTGTCCGCCTTCGTAAAATTCGTTAAATAGTTTATCGCCTAAAATTTCACGCATTTCTGGCATTGTTGCACGTGGGTGTAAACCGTTTGAACAAAGCATTAAAATGTTTTCTTTTTTAACGCCTTTTGAGTAAAGTTCATCTAAACAAGCTGTGATAGAAACTTTGCGGTGGCTTGTTTCTTGCACGCCACCTTTAACAATATCAGGTATAATAAAAACAACAGTGCTGTTTTCATTAGCATAGCTTGCTAGTGGGTCCATACCTATTGGGTTGCGTATGCTTTTTAGTGTTTCAGCATAAAGGCTATCCCAATCTTGTGGTAGGCAAGCTGGGTCCTCTACTGTTATGCCTGGGATAAATACATCGGTATTATCAGGCAAATTTGCACTCATCAAGCCTTCGCCATATTCGAATTCGAGTTTCATAATAAAATATCCTTTCGATTATTATTGGTTTATTAGTGTTTTTATCAACACGTGTGTACATCGCTATAATTATAACGCACTTTACGCAAAAAGTAAAGGGTATGTGTTTGAAATTATTAAATATAAACCCATTATTGTCATCAATAAATAAACGGATTTCTTAATTTTATCTATATTTGCTTTTTTAACCCATTTTCGCCCTAGCAGTATACCTACCAAAAGTGGAATAAAACTAACTAAAAATATTACATATGATTGCGGTGGTATAGCGCCATCCATTTCTAAAGAAATTAACTGCTGTGTATAAAAACACTGGTATGTTGTCATCATTGTGGCATAGTATGCATCTTTATCGTCAGATAACTCTTTGATATTGATGTAATACATCGCCAAAGGTGGGCCTGCCATGCTTGCAACCGCCGAGCAAAAACCACTAACAACACCCACAAAACCTGCTATGTACCAAGTTGGTTTAAACTCTAAGTTCTTTTTTTGCAGTAAACTAAAACTGCCAAAAACAAGCATTAAAACGCCGAGCAAAATAATTAAATACTGGCTTTCAACAAGGTTCAAAAGTTCAGTACCAAAATAAGAACCAACATAACTAAAAGCTACTAGCATTATCAATAATTTCCACTTTATTTTTTTTACCATAAAAAGTACTGGTAAAAAAAACACAAATGACATTAATTTAATGCTTACAACTAGCTCTATATAAGGGAAAAACAATGTAGCAATTGACATAACTACTATTGCATGCCCCATACCAGAAACACCCTGTATAAAACTAGCAATAACAGAAAGTACGATTAGTAAAATATATTCCATTTATAATCCTTTTGCTGCTTTAAAACATGTGTAACATTAGTCTTTTTTATCTTCTTCACCTTTGCGAACACTATTTAGTATTTCTATATCAAAACCAAGTTTTTCAAAAGTATCATAAAAAGCAAAAATGCGACCAGCGTTAGGGCCAACACCTTCACCATAAAGTACACGATCTATACCTTTTGAATCAAAATATTCCTTAACTGGTTCTTGGTGGTCAACCATAAATTTAACATGATGCAAGCCTAAACCATTTGGTGTTTTATCTAGGTAATCAAACCAAACGCTATCGCCGCTTATTGGTTGAATAATTTCAAGTTCGATATTGTCCCACATGTAAAAGCAAAATTTACCTGTGAAGTTACCTTCTTTTTCGTGGTAAACACGTGTTACATCTTCGTGACCTTCTGGCGGAAAGCTAGCAATGCGGAAGTCTTTCATACCCATTATTTCATCAAAATTTTTTAGGGTTGTTTCTAAATCGCGGCAAATTATGCCTATTTGTATTGGGGCTTTAAATACTTCTCTTGGGTCTATCATTTTTATTTCTCCTTTAAATTTGTTATTTCATAAGGTTAACTATAAAATTCAATAATTTAATTGTTAACCTAAGCTACTTAATTAATTTTTATTTATTTAAATCCAAACAACTTTCTCTTTGCATTAATGTAAAAGGCAAGCTTATTTTAACTTTATAATTTCTGCCTGTACTTATTTTATCTACTAATGTTTGTACAGAAAGCGTCCCTAAGCCCTCTTTATCAATATCCACCGTTGTTAAAGGTGGTATTATAAATTTTGCTAAATCTACATTATCAAAACCTGTAATCGAAACCTCTTCTGGCACTTTAATTCCAAAATCACTAAAGGCTTTTATTGCGCCTATTGCCACCATATCATTGTTACAAATATATACAGTTGGCAATTCTTCGCCGTTATTTGCTTTTAAATAAGCTGACACTGCATTATATGCGTCATCTACATATGATTTTGTTTTAATATTGTATTTTTCTTTAACTGGTATGCCGTTTTCACACAAGGTTTGGTAATAGGTTTTATATCTATACTCATTTAACATGATGTCTTTATTAAAAATCATGCCATCGCCAATAAAACCAATGTCCTTATGTCCAAGCCCTACAACATATTCCACGACTTTTCGCATTGCTTTTTTTGAATCACATATAACTTCATCAAAATCTCTGTCAAACTCGTTAACACCAGCATATACAACATTTTTAAAGTTACTTTCGATAAATTCAATAAAATCATTATTTACTCGCCCTAACACTATTATGCCATCAACTAAGTGCTGCAAGGTAAATTTTTTAATTTCATCAATGTTTTTATCGTAAGTTGGTAAAGTGTATGCTACTGTAAAACCTATTCTGTTTGCCTCTTTATTGATTGCCGCAACTATACTAGAAAAAAAATGATCATTCATGATATCTTTACTCGAAACACATATGCATCCTATTTTTTTCAATTTGCCTTTAAAACGTGTATCTATGCCATCTATTTCTGTGTTTGAGCGTATGCTTGGTGTATAACCAAGTTGGTTAACAATTTCCCAAACTCTTGCAGCTGTTTTTTTGCTTGCTGGTTTTTTTGTATCACCATTAATTATCCTTGATACTGTAGAAATAGATACATTTGCTATTTCTGCTATTTCTTTTAAAGTTGCCATAATTCCACTCCACATCTTCCATGATGATTATTAATCATCATTTGCGGTGTTTGTAAGTTATTTGTGAGCAAGTTAATTATTAGTTTTCTTGTTTCACAATTCCAAAACTGCATGCAAAATCCAAATTCATTTGCCTTGTTTGGATTATATCACACTAAAAACGCATAGTCAATTGTCGCATACTTATAAATAATCAACATTAATTTTAGTAAATACTTACAATGCTAAAATGTCAACTTACTCAACAATTCTTAATTTTTGAGTAAAAACACCAAATTTGGAATAAAATATGCTACACTTTATATTTTTCATATTTATTACTTGGATATAGAATTTTCAATTAGTAGCTCATAGTTCGTTTGAGATAGCTCTTTATGGTAAAACATCTCAAAGTATTTTTTTACATTATTTTCAAAATCATAGGTTATATAATCGTTATATAAAAGCTCTGTGTACCACATCATTCCTAAATATTGCTGTACGGATGGCGGTGTACCAGTCCAATTATATGGCTCTAGTGGCGTTTCGTAAAAATTATTATTTGCAACCGCATTTAAACTGTTCCATTTTTCATCATTTGATATATCATTAAAAATAGCATTATTCCCAAATATTATAACCTCTGGATTCCACACTAAAATTTGCTCAAAATCTACCTCAACACCCATACCACTAGAGTTTTGTGTATCCACACTAGCTAGATTATTTGTCATTAAATCTAATAGTTCACTATGGTACGAATTTTGTGGCAAAATAAAGGTGCCTGTATCTCCTTGTAAATAAATTACGTCTTTTTTATTTTCACCAACTTCTGACATTATTTCGGTTGTTTGTAAATATATTTCCTCGCAAAAACTCGCATATTTTTCAGCATTATCAGTATCATTTAGTAAAACACCTAGTTCTCTAAAAGCCTCACCATAACTGTTCAGTTTAACAGAAATATGCACTACAGGTATATTCAATTTTTCTTGAAGGTCATTTAAATCCTCTTCAATGCCACTCTTTGCCTCCCCAATATCAATAATAATATCAGGCTGTGTTTGCAAAATACTCTCTAGGCTAATATCCCCTTTTGTGCCATACAATTTGCCCAAATTTGGCAAATCGTGATATTTAGTTGGTATGCAATTTTTTACACTCTCACTCCAGCCTCCAGCAGTTCCCACCATTGTGTCAGGCGCAAGTGCAAATATCATCATTTGTGCAATATCACCTGTCACTGCAATTTTATTTATTTCAGCAGGTACCTCAACTATTCTGCCCAATGAATCCTCATACATTACTACTTCTTGTGGTACGTTAATATTCTCACTTACTGCCACACCATTACCACATCCTATAAACAACATTATATTTACAACCGTTATCATAGCTAAAATTTTATTCATTATTATTCCTTAATTCTTATAATATCTATTCTCTTACTTATATAAATATCTCGGCACACATGTTTTATGCTCACAATTTTCAACTTGTTGCAATTGCACTTTTATCCCATATAATTGCTCAATTAGTTTTTCATCTATTTTTTGTAAAGGTTTACCTTGTTCTATAATCTTACCTTTTTTCAATGCTACCATTTCATCAAAGTACAACAAAACTTGGTCAGGGTTGTGTATTGCTTGCAAAACTGTATACCCCTCCCTTGCAAGTGTTTTTGCTTGCAACATTATTTTAATTTGGTTTGCGTAATCCAAATTCGATGTAGGTTCATCCATAATTAATATCTTAGCATTTTGTACCAAAGCACGTGCTATTAAAACTAATTGCTTTTCACCCCCTGATAGTTCCAAATAATTTCTATCAGTAAGATGTTCTATGCCAATTTTTTGCATACACTCTTTTGCATAATCTACATGTTTTTTAAGCGGTGAGCCCAAAGAATTTAAACCAGAGGCAGTACCCATTAAAACCATTTCTAAAACTGAATAATTAAACGCACTATAACTATTTTGTGGTATATAAGCTATCCTTTTAGCAAGTTTTTTGTTTGATAACTGTTTTATGTTGAAATTATCAATTAATATCTCTCCACTATAGTTTTTAGTTAAACCTAATATACATTTAAATAATGTACTTTTACCTGCGCCATTAGCACCCATAACAGCACAAAAACTCCCCTCCTTAATTTCTAAATTAATATCAGTAAGCACTGCTCTATCTGAATAACTAAATGATACATCTTGCAAAATTATACCCATATCAAACACCCTTTTTTGTTATAAGATATATAAAAAACGGTGTTCCTACAACCGCTGTTAAAATACTTATTGGCAACTCTGTTGTAAATGCTGTTCTAGCTATGTTATCAACTAAGAGCATAAAAAAACCACCAACTATCAATGTAATTGGCAATAATTTTCTGTAATCGTTACCCACCATTTTTCTGCATACATTAGGAACAATTAATCCAATCCAACCAACTACTCCAGAAACTGCAACACAGGCAGCTGTAACAAGCGTAGCGCATAGTATAATCGTTACTCGTATTTTACTTACGTCTACACCTAAGGCATTGGCTTCATCATCATTTAAAGTTAAAATATTCATTTTCCAACTTAATAGAAAAACCGGAATTAACGCTAATATAAAAGGAATAGCTAAAAATTGCAAACTATTTAAATCGCTTGCAGAAAAACCACCCATTAGCCAATATGTAATCTCTGGCAGTTCGTTGTTGGGGTCGGCTATCAGTTTTAAAAAACTAATTCCAGCAGAAAAAAAATTACTAATTATAATGCCTGCTAGTATTATACCCACTACTTTTTTGGCACGTGTAAATTTGCTAATATACATCACTATGACAACTGCAAACAAACCAAAAACAAAAGCGAGCACTGTTGTTGCACCACTACCAAAACCAAGTAACATTGCTAAAATAGCACCAAATGCTGCACCACTACTAGCCCCTAAAATATCTGGTGATGCCATGGAGTTTTGTAGCACAGCTTGATACGAAACACCAGCAAGAGATATTCCCGCACCCACTAAAAGTGATATCACAATACGAGGTAAACGTATATTAAAAATTACAATTTCAAAGTTTGCATCCAAGCTGTGCTGCAAATTAAATATATTTGCAAAAACAATTTCTATAAGGTCTGTAGGTTTTATAGGGTAGCGTCCAACACTAAAAGAGGCAACAATTAATAAAAGCAAAACAATAGTGCTGATTACCAACACTATTTTATATGATATTTTTTTATTGTTCATAGTTTTAACCTCTTTTATATATTCTTTATACTTTTTTGCTTTTCAGCTTTTATCACAAGATATAATACACAATACATCGTTATTTTTAACTAATCTACATGCTTCTTCATAGTGCTGTAAAGTATTTATATTATACAGTGTTGTTTTTAGTTTGTTAGCAACCTCAATAAAACATGTATTATCGTCAAAAACAGACATCAATTTATAATTTTCGTCATTTATATTTTGATTTATCCGCTCAATACTTTTCTTGCTGTAAATTCCAAGAAGTGGGTTTACTCTATCGTTTATCTTTGCAATTGTTGTTTGCCTTTTGTCGTTATATTCGTCAAAAAGCATAATTATAATTTCATCATTTATAAAAGGAAAATCACATGAAATTACAAATATACTTTCAGTTTCAACACTGTTGAGGGCGGTATATATTCCACCTATAGGCCCTATGTTTTTAGCTAAATCAACAAGTATTTTTTGTCCCTCACTATTAATCTGTGCCTTATTAGCGCATGATACAACGAGATTATCAAAGTTGCTTAATGAATATAAAATATGTTGCAAAAATGTATATTCCCCTAGCATTAAATTTGCTTTTGCAAAACCACCCATACGCTCAGATTTACCGCCACACATAACAACAGCAGTTGAACGTGCCATAATTTTTTTTATTTTTCGTCTTTGTTTTACTCTTAAAACTTCGTGTTCTACTTTGCTATTTATTTCAACATCAATAAATAGCTTGGCAATAAGTTTAAACATATGTAAATATAGCTCATCTATTTTTTGTGTATTTTCAAAGTTATATAGTTTAAACCATGCTAATAATGAAATATAATTGTCTATTTTATCACTTTTTTTATATTGTTCAAAATCTATACCATATATTTTATTAGTGTCATCAATCATAAAATTTTTATAGTGAAAATCCGTTAATTTTATATAGTGATTATACTTGTTAAAAACATGTTTATCAAAATCAGTTAACCACAAAACCAACTGCTCAAAAACATCAATCGCTATCTTAAGTGTAATTTCACTCGTGTTTAAAAGCTCTAAAATTTCATATAAAGTTTTACCTTGTATTTTTTCATAGAACACAATATTTTCAGCCACTTTAATCATGGCAGGTGCAAGATTAATTTCACTTAAAAAGTTAATCATTCCGACTTCCATGTCTTGTGCAATTTTGGTTTTATACTTTTTCATAAATATATTTTTAGATGATTGAGTATTATTCATGGCTCTCCTAAATAAAAAAATGCATTTAAAAAATGCAACAAAAACGATAGATTTGATAGTGTCCTTAATATTTTTTACTATAAAAATTATAACAAATTTACAGTTAAAAGTCAATTTATTAGCGACATTGCAAACAGCATTTTTAATGGACAATAAGGCTAAAATATGATATAATAACAACAGCGTTTTAACAACAATTCAAACAAAATTTTTAACATTAAAACCATAGAAACAGCAAGGTTTTTATGCATTATTCTTACAAAAAATACGGAGGAGTAAATGGACAGGTTAGGGTTTCATTTCGATATAAATAAATGTGTGGGTTGCAAGGCATGTCAGATGGCATGTAAGGATAAAAACCATGTAGAAATTGGTTCGTTTTTTCGCCGAGTGGATACCATATCAGAGGACGGAAAATACATACACATTTCACTTGCATGCAATCACTGTAAAGATGCAGCATGTGTAAAAAACTGCCCAACAAACGCAATGCATTTTGCAAAAGATGGTACAGTACAGCATACCGCTGGCAAATGTATAGGTTGTGGTCGATGTACTTTTAATTGCCCTTATGGCGCTGTTGCTTTAAGTAAGCAAAAAGGCATTGCAGTAAAATGCGGTTCATGTGCAGATTTACGTGCTAAAGGGCAAGCACCTGCATGTGTAAAAGCTTGCATCACACACTGCTTAGAGTTTAAACCTATGGAAGTGATGGATATTAAGGAACTACCCATATTTATGGCAAACAAAAACTTAACAAATCCATCTTTAAATATTAAAAGAAAGCAGGTAGATTAAATGAAAACAAATGTAGTTATAGTTGGTGGTGGCATAGCTGGCTTAAACTGTGCTGAAAACATACGCAAATTAAATAAAAGTGCAAACATAACCATAATAGGCAAAGAACCATATTTAACATATTCGCGCCCTATGATAAGCAAAGCACCTTTAGTCGGGTTTGATATAACTCCTTTTTTAGTGCACACTGCCAACTGGTATGCCGATAACGATATCGTTTTTTTGCCTAATACGCAAGTTACTAGTTTAAATGTAATTAGTAAAAATGTTGAGCTTTCAACTGGCGAAGTTTTGCCATATGATAAATGCGTGCTTGCTACTGGTGCGGAGAGTTTTCGCCCACCTATGCCTGGTGCTGAAAAAAAAGGGGTTTTTGTTGTCAGAACAATTGATGATGTAGCAAACATGCGTTCGCATTGCTTAAAAACCACTAATGCTGTTGTTATAGGTGGTGGTGTAATTGGGCTTGAAATTGCATGGGAATTACACAAAAGAGGTGTAAAAGTTACAGTGCTAGAACGTGAAAGCGTTTTAATGGAAAGATTGCTAGATAAAGCCTCTTCCCTGAAATTACAGGAACTCATTGAAAAGCAAGGGATAACAGTATACACACATGTTGAAACCGATGCACTAATTGGCGATGATGATGTAAAACAAGTTGTTTTAAAAGATGGCAAAGTTATACCAGCAGAACTTGTTGTTTTGAGCTGTGGAGTTAAAGCGAATACTCAACTGGCGGTTGATGCAAATATTAAAACTGAGCGTGCAATTGTAGTTGATGATAAAATGCAAACTAGCTATGCTGATATATATGCTTGTGGCGATTGCGCACAATTTAACGGTATAAATTTAGCTCTTTGGGATCAATCCATAAAACAATCTGAAGTAGTAGCACAAAACATTTGTGGGGAAAATGCAGTATATACACAAATTAAATCAGCTATTATTTTAAATGGTTTTCACAGCTCACTTTTTGCAGTAGGTGATGTTGGCAAAAAACTAGATACAACATATACCGAGCTTATTTTTGAAAACCGCTTACAAAACAGCACATTTATGGTTAACCCACAAAGTGAAAATCTGCAGACTTATGAAAAATATTTTTTTGTAAATGACGTGATAGTTGGTGGTGTGATAATTGGTGATTTAAGCCCTATGTCAATTTTAGAAAGCGCCATAGAAAACAAATTAAATAGTGATGATTTTAAAAACTCATTAAAATAATCTACTTACACTAAAAATATATGTGTAAAACACTCCAAATTGCATAGCTGAAATGAATTTATTCATAAACAACAAAGGACTACTATGAACACTAACAAAAATATTATTTTAACATCGTTATTTTTAAGAGAATTTTTTTGCTCTTTAAATAGTTATGACCAACTGTTAAAAAACTGCAAAACAGAATCCTCGCCTGTTTTGCTAAAACTAGCAAACCTTAAATACTCTGAAAACTTACAAATAGAATATGATGGCCTTTTTTGTGGTTGTAACTATAAAATTGTAGTGCCAATGTGGGCAAGCGCATGTAAAAACACCACTCCCCTACTATTGAACGAAACCACACTTAAAGTTATAGAGTTTTACTATCAATTTGGTTTTGAACCAAAACTCATAGATGGTAACCCTGCTGATTTTATTGGTACTCAGCTTGAATTTATAGCGTATTTATGCTCATGTATCTCACATTGTGATAAAACAAATGTAGATAGCACTAAGTATAAGCGTGCTATCTTTGATTTTTTACAGCTAGCTTTGATTGATACTGTGACCGCTGTGAGTACAGCTGTAAAAAAACATTGTTCAAACGACGATATTTTAAATATTATAAATACACTTTGCGAGTTTGTTTTTAATAACTGCGAGCAGGGCATAGTTTTTTCAAAAGATTTTGAACTTAACTGCAAATCATACAAGGAACTTATTAAAGTTGCGGAAAACGGCCAATATAATAGCAAATCTATAGGTGCAGAACAACTTGTAAAAACTGGCGGTTTTAACAACTGTGGTGGTAGATGTGTTATACACGGCAAAGTGCAAGAGGGCTGTGTGCTAGATATTTCTACAGATAACAGTGATACGTATGCACCTATACGTGCATGTGTGCGTGGTCGAGGTTATCGTTATACTTATTTCAACACTGATAGGTTGCGCTACCCTATGAAACGTGTCGGCAAACGTGGCGAGGGCAAATTTGTTCGTATTACTTGGGAGGAAGCAATCGACACCATTACAAAACAATGGGTTAGAGTAAAAGAACAATATGGTGTAAGTTCTCGTTTTGTTATGTATTCATGGGGTTTAAGTGCGATGATGCGCCCTGATAACATGGCAAAAAGATTACTAGCGTTAGATGGTGGTTATTTGGGTGCATTTAACAGCTATAGCGATGCTGCTACTGTGTATATTTCTCCATATATTTACGGTGATTCAAACTGTGGCAATGCTGCTGAAGATGTTTTGAACACAAACTTGTTAATTTTATGGGGACACAACCCAGCCGAAACTATTTTTGGCTCACAAAAAAATTATTATTTAACCAAGTTAAAAGAAAAAGGCGTTAAAATAATAGTTATTGACCCTCGCCAAAGTGATTCAGCAATTACTTACGCAGATGAATGGATAGGTGTACGCCCCTCCACTGATAGCGCATTATGTGATGCAATGGCTTATGTTATCTGGAAAGAAAAACTTTATGATAAAGCATTTATGGATAAATATTGCCTAGGCTTTGACAGTGAGCACATGCCAAAAGGCGCAAATAGCACAGAAAGTTACGAGGCATACTTATTTGGCAAGCAAGATGGTTTTGTTAAAACCCCACAATGGGCTGAAAAAATAACGGGTATAAATGCAAATACAATAATTAACCTCGCTAGAGAGTACGCAACAGCAAAACCTGCGTGTATTATGCCTGGTTTTGGCTTGCAACGCACAGGTAATGGCGAACAAACCACGCGTAGCCTTGCAATGCTTGCATGTTTAACTGGTAATGTAGGCAAAACTGGTGGTAGTGCTGCTGCCTCCATTTGGGAAGATGCTGCAAAGATACAGCCTTTCCCCATTTTGGAAAATCCATATAAAGGTGAAATACCAAACTTTTTATGGTCCAAAGCTATAGTTAGCGGTACTGAATTTACACCTAAAACAGATAGGTTAACCAACGTAGAAAAGCTTGATTCAAATATTAAATTTATATTTAATCTTGCAGGCAATGCATTGATAAATCAACACTCAAATATCAACGAAACAGCAAGTATCTTAAAGGACGACACAAAATGTGAATTTATACTTTGCTCTGATATTTTCATGACACCTAGTGCACGTTTCGCAGATATACTTTTGCCAGCAGCATCAGGTTTTGAAAACGATAATATGACTAACCCTTGGTTAAATGGCGATTATATAATTTACAACAATAAAATGCGAGAACCATTTTTTGATTGTAAGTTTGAATGGGATTGGTTTTGTAAAATTGCTGAAAACTTAGGTTTTTATAATGCGTTTACAGACGGCAAAAAAACTACCGATGAGTGGATTGCCGAACTTTATGATAATATGCGTACGAAAAAACCAATTTTGCCAAATTTAGATGAAATAAAAGAAAATGGTATTTTCCGCTTTAAAAAAGAGCACCCATTTATTGCTTATGAAAAAAATATAAAAGATTTTGAAAATAATCCATTTGCAACACCATCTGGTAAAATCGAAATTTTCTCGCAGGCACTTAAGAATTTCAATGAACCTGAGTTAATACCAGCAATACCAAAATATACACCCTGCGCTGAAGGCCCTGAAGATGATTTGCGCAAAACGTATCCATTACAATTAATAGGTTGGCACACAAAAAGGCGCTGTCACTCCATACATGATAATAACATTATGATGGAGGAAATTAACCCACAAGAATTATGGATACATGAAATTGACGCCAACGAACGAGGCATTAAAAACGGAGATGTTGTGCATGTTTTCAATGAACGTGGCATAGTTGAAATAAAAGCTAAGGTTACAAATCGCATAGTAAATGGTGTTTGTGCAATGGCTCAAGGTGCATGGTATACACCAAATGAAAAAGGTATTGACACACGTGGGTGCATTAATGTTTTAACCTCAACTGCTACACCTTCCCCCGTTTGCAAAGGTAACCCACAACACACTAATTTAGTTGAAGTGAAAAAAATTTAAAACACAAACACTAATAAAACACAATATAAAAAAATCGGCTATGCGAAATATTTTGCATAGCCGATTTTTTTATTACTAAACTGGAGGTTTAGGTTTTAATATTTTTTAGTTTATTACCACCACTTGATTTGCTCTGTTACATATTTTCTAAGTTCTATAAACTCAGGAGATGCAACGTCACGTGGCATTGGTAGTTTAACATCAACAATTTCTTTAACTGTAGTAGGCTTATTAGATAAAATCAAGATTTTATTAGCTAGGTAACAAGCTTCCTCAATATTATGAGTGATGAAAACTACTGTGCTTTTTAGTTCTTGCCATAATCTAACAACTTGGTCTTCAAGGTAAAATCTCATTTTAATATCCATTTGACCATATGGCTCATCCATTAATAACAAGTCAGGGTTCATGATAAATGCCCTGCCTATGATAACACGTTGTACACAACTAACGGAAAGTTGGTTTGGATATTGTTTTCTAAATTGTTGAAGGCCTAGTAGCTCTATAATGTTTTCAAGTCTTTTTTGCTGTTCCTCTTTAGGTATTTTTTTAACTTTTAAACCATATAATAAGTTTTCTTCAACATTTAACCAGGGTATTGCAGAAGGTTCTTGGAAGGCGAAAGCTAAGTTATGTTTGCGAGGGTCAGCTGGTTCGCCATCAATTAAAATTTGGCCACTTGTAGGTTCAATCAATTTAGTTAGCAAATTCAAGAATGTTGTTTTGCCACAACCAGTTGGGCCAACAACAACTAGAAATTCGCCTTGTTTGATGTCAAATGAAATGTCGTTCAAAACGTGAACTTCACCAAAGCTTTTTGTCAGGTTTTTGACCTGAACTTTATAATCTTCCATATGTTCCCCCCCGTTAAAGTGCCAAATCAGTGTTATCTGATATCATTGTTCTAACTTTCAAGAATTCTTCACTAACCATGTTACGTGGGCGTGGCAAATCAATTATATATTCTTCTTTAACCTTTGAGGGTAATTTTGTTAAAAGAACAATTCTATCTGCCAAGTAGCAAGCTTCTTCAATATTATTTGTGATAAATACAACAGTACGTTTATCCTCTTGCCAAATGCGCTCAACTTCTTGTTGCATGCTGTAACGTGTTTGAGCATCAAGTTGGCCAAAAGGTTCGTCCAAAATTAAAATTTCAGGGTTGTTTGTGTATGCCCTTGCGATACCAACACGTTGTTTCATACCGCCAGAAAGTTGATGTGGAAATTTATCCTCAAAACCTTGTAGACCAACTAAGTCTATATATTTTTGAGCAACTTTGCGGCGTTCCTCTTTAGCTACGCCGTTTAGTTTTAAACCAAATTCAACATTTTGCATAACTGTTTTCCAAGGAGCAAGGCTCAATAGTTGGAAAATCATTCCCATTTTTCTGTTAGTGCCTTCACCAAAAATTTGTTTTTTACCACTAAATTCTATTGTGCCTTCATCTGGTTCAATAAGGTTTGCAACCATGTTCATAAGCACTGTTTTGCCGCAGTAGCCAGGGCCAAGAATAACTAAAAATTCGTTTTCTCTAACGTCTATGCTAACGCCGTCTACAACTAAGGTTTCGCCGCCTTTAGCGTCTATGAAAGTTTTTTTAATGTCTTTCATACTTAGTCTTATTTCAGTTGTTGATGCCATGGGCATACCACCTTTCCTAAGAATTCAATGCCTACAGAAAGCAAAGCACCTACTATACCTATAGTTAACATACCAGCAAGAATTAACGAAACATCGAAAAATTCCATGCCGCGTGTAATCAAGAAACCAACGCCTGCACGTGCGCCAATCATTTCAGCAGCAAGCACAACCATCCAGCCTACACCTAGGCCGTTTTTAACACCTGCAATAATAACAGGTAGTGCAGATGGTACAGCAATTTCAAAAAGCAATTGTTTGTTTGTAGCGTTAAAAACTCTACCCATATCAAGTATTTTTGTATCAACCATTTTAATAGCTGTGTATGTATTAACAACTATAGGTGTAACCATACCGATAAAAACTAGTAATACTTTTGGTAGCTCGTCAATACCAAGCCACATAACTATAAGTGGCATCCAAGCAATTGGAGGTATAGGACGTATAACTTCAAACAATGTACCAACAGATAATCTGAATTTTTTAGACCAACCTATCATAACGCCTAAAGGTATACCAATAACGCATGAAAGAACAAGTGCGATTAAAACACGTTGTAAACTAGCCCAAATGTGACCAAAAATATTTTGATCATTGATAGGGTTTGTAAACATAAGTCCAAGGCGCTCAATAACCATCAAAGGAGATGGTAATATTTCAGAGTTCGACATTGAACCTAGTGTCCAAATTACAATCAAAAACACAATGGCTAAATAGGGCATGATTGCTGTAATCGTGTTGAGAGCTTTTTTATTTTGCATGTTCTTGCCCCCTTACTACCGCATCTTCGATTTTGCCGAAGATAAAAGTGAATAAATAACCTAGAGCACCTATAACCACCATGCCGAGCACTATGATATCAGGCCTACTAAATTGGCGACCCATAGTTATCATGTAACCAAGGCCCATGTTTGCACCTAAAAGTTCAGCTGCAACTAGCGTGCCCCATGTGTTGCCCATAGCAATTCTCATACCAGCAAAAACTAACGGTAGTGAGGAAGGTACGCCTATTGTTCTAAAAATGTAAAAGTTTGATGCGCCGTATGTTTTAGCAACATTTATTAGTGTTTGGTTTGTGCCAGAAATACCAGCATGGCCGTTTAAAACGCATGGGATAAATGCAGCTAAAAAGATAATTGCAATTTTTGCAGAGTTACCAACACCAATCCAAACGATTGAAAGTGGTATCCAGCCTATTGGTGGAATTGGACGTATTAGTTCAAATAATGGTTTTACAAATCTATCAACAGGCTTGTACCAGCCCATGAGTAGCCCCAAAGGGGCACCCACGAGTATGCCTAATATCAAACCAGCTAGTGTGATGTACAAACTAGAAAGTGTGTGCTCCCAAAGCAGTGCACCGTCAGGCTGTGTGTTTGTTAGTTTAAAACCAAATGCTTCCAAAACTTTTGCAGGAGAAGGCAACATGTTTTCTTCGACAAAACCAAGTGAGCATACCAATTGCCAAACCGCGATAAAACCTAAAACAGTTAATAGCGGTATCCAAAAGTTTTCATTAAACATAGATTTGCCGGTTTTAATATTTTTTTTCATATTGTTAACCCTATTCTATCTTATTATTTTTCGTTATATAGCTCTGTTACAATTTTATCTGGCGTGTAGCTTTCGTCCATAAATTTATCTTTGTCAGCTTCTTCGTATTGACCTAAACCAACGTAGAATTCAAGTGGTAATAGGCTGTTTTCGATTTGTTTGTTAAAGCCACTTTCACCTACTTCGTTAAACCATTCATAGTTTTGATCTAATGTATAAGGGATAGTATGTGTTAAGTGTATGTTTAGTTCTTCGATAGTTGTTGGAACACCATTTTCTTCGTTCCATTTTTGGAAGTAGCTAGCAGCAGTTGCTAAATTTTCCTCGCTTGCTGTCATCCAAGCTGCAACATCAAAGTAAATTTCCATAAACTTTTTAATCGCAAGGTATTTTGTTTCATCAGCGTAAGAGCGTGGGTTTGCTACCATAGCAGAAACAAGTGAAACACCAACGTCAGCAGCTTGCATTACAGGTGTAAAGTTCTCGTTTAAATCGCCGTAAGAAAGGTTGCCCCAAACGCCGCCAAGTTCGCATTGGCCTGCACGTAATGCAGTGTTGATATTTGGCACTTCCATGTGTGTTAGTTTCATATCTTCAGTTGTTAAACCAAAGTGTGCAAGACCAACGCCTAATGTATAGTGCAAAGTTGTACCAACAGGTAAAAAGATTTCTTGACCTTTCCAATCATCAGCAGTGCCGTAAAGTAGTGGTGCACTAGCTGTGCTTTGGCCAGCAGCAACAAGTGGTGAATCGTTAGGTGCAAAAATTTGCATGGAGTGTTGGTCAGGTGCAGCAGCAGCTATTGTAACTATATCTTGGCCTTTTGTGCCAGCTAGTGTACCGCCAAGACCTGTTTGGCCAACGTCCCAACCATCAGAAGCTACAGCTTCCATCATAACAACACCGTTAGCAAAAACTATTTCAACTGCATTGATGTTAGTTGCTTTGTAAGCGCCAAGTTGGCCTGCAAACCACATAACGAAACCAGCAGTTGCACCAGCAGAAAGGCCAAGTTTTAGCTCAGTTGGTGTTTCCAAAGGTGCGATGTCACCAAAAATTGTTTCGGAAAGTGTAGCATCTATTGAATCAAAGCTGCCATCTGCGTTAGCAGTTGCATCACCAGCACCACCATCAGCACTTTCGCTACAAGCTGTAAGGGAGCTCAAAGCAAGCACACCAGCGCTTGCGCCGCAAAGTTTTAGGAAGGATTTACGTGTAATCTTTTTCATTGTAGGTCTCCTTATTTTTTATTATTATATAAGAATTATCATTCTTATTTGTTTTTAATTAAACACCCAATGCGCGAGTTGAATCATCCATTAATTCGAAGTGGAATTCATCAAGCATATCTTCTGTAATGCCAAGATCTTTGCCAACTAGCTCTTCAACTTTTTTAACAAGAGCCATAGCGTCTAGGCCGTAGCGTTTCATTAAGTAAAGTTTTGAACCACCGTGCATGTATTCATCGTTAACGCCAACTTTTAATAGTTTGTTACTTACGCCACGTGCTACCATTTCGTCAGCTACGATAGTACCAAGACCACCAACAACGTTGTGGTTTTCCATTGTAATTACGCCAATTTTCATACGTTTGATATCTTCAAATAGTTCAACATCGTCAAATGGTTTTAGGCAAGTAACGTGTCTGTGTTGTACTGTGTAGCCTTTTTTCTTGATGGAATCAACAGCACGCATAGCTTCTTCAGTGCAAACGCCTGAAGAAATAATCATAATGTCATCGCCTTCGCTTAAAACGCGAGATTTGTTAAGTTCCATTGGAGTGTTAAATAATTTTGGTAATTCACCCCTTAGGATACGAACGTAAACAGGTCCGTTGATTTTTTCTTGTAGTTGGAAAAAGCTTTGAACGTCTGTTGCATCGCCACACTCAAGAACTGTCATGTTAGGAATAGTTCTCATAACACCAATGTCATCAATAGCTTGGTGAGTTGCACCAGCTGGAGATGTAACGCCAGGAACAGAACCGATTAAACGAACTTTTGCGTTTGGATGTGCAATTGATAAGTGAATCATATCAAGTGAACGTCTGTAAATGAAAACTGCGAAAGTATGTATAAAAGGAATAAAACCTTCTTTTGCCATACCACCAGCAAAGCTGTGCATGTTTTGTTCAGCTATGCCCATTGAGTAAAATCTATCTGGGTATGCATCCCAGAAACCCCTAACTTCACAACCGCCAGATAAGTCAGCAGAGAAAGCTACTACTTCAGGTTTATCTTTGCCGTATTCAACAAAAGCATTATCGTATACTAATTTTAATCTTTCCATATCAACTATTCTCCTATACTTCTAAAGTTTTCAAGCGTTCAACAACTTTTTGGTATTTTTCAACTTCATCAGGGTTAATACGCACAAAGTGTATGCGGTCGCCTTTATCATCAAGTTCAGGTATACCTTGTGTTGGGTTTGTGTTTGCAAGAATAACTCTTGGTTTACCCTCAGCGTTTGGTGCCATGTTAGCAATAGCCTCAAGAGCACGGCAGTCATGTCCGTTTATTTCATGTACTTCACAGCCAAAAGCCTCAAAACGTAGTTTTAATGTATCTTCAATATCACAAATATCTTTCATTTTGCCATCGCATTGTAGGCGGTTTCTATCAACTATAACAACAACGTTATTTAGTTTATATTGAACCAAAGCTTGTATAGCTTCCCATGTCATACCAAGTTCGCACTCACCATCGCCCAAAAGAACGATTTGACGGCCAGTTTCACCTTTTAATTTACGAGCCATTGCGATACCGCCAGCCATGCTTATGCCTTGACCTAGTGAACCAGTTGAAACTTCCATACCAGGAGAGTGTGCTTCGCCTATGTGTTCAACAACACTGCCATCTTCACCAAAAGAGTCATAACCTTCTTCAGAAAGTCTACCAACAGCACAAAGTGTTGCGTATTGAACTATTGAAGATTGAACAGGAGAAAGGAACAATTTATCATTATGTGGACCTTGCGCACCGTTGTAAACATTACCTAAAATACCCTCAAAGTTAGCATTTGGAGCACCTGGGAAATATTCAGGTGTGATAGGTGCTTCAATATCAGAAATGTTCAAAATGCGTGTGTAGCAAGTTGCCATTATTTCAGAAAGTGAGCAAGCTTGACTTAGGTTACAACCACCTCTTTTGATAGCTGTTTCAAGAACAAGTCTTCTTGTTTTGTTTGCAATTTTTGCAGGATCATATTTGTAGCTTCTTAAATCCATTATAAATACCTCTCTTTATTATTAATCGTTTTGGTCGTATGCAAAGTCGTTCTTTTCGTTTATGCAACGAATACTTCCGCCGCCGTCTGCATAAATTGTTTGGCCAACAATAGCGCTAGACATATCAGAAGCCAAGAAAGCAACAACATTTGCAAGTTCAGATGGTTCCATAAAGCGGTTAACAGGCATCATTGGTAAAATTTCGCCTTCGTTTATAATTCCGGCTTTCAACCCGTCTTTAACCATTTCAGTTGCGTTCCAGCCTGGAGCAATTGCGTTAACACGAACACCAAAACGTGCCCATTCATTACCAAGTGCACCAGCAAGTGCGTTTACAGCTGCTTTTGTTACATTATAAGGAACACGACGGCTTGTAAAGCGTGTTGAAGTTGCAGATGAAATGCAGATGATAGAACCTTTACCTTTTGGAAGCATTACTTTTGCTACTTTTTGTGCAAGGAAGAATTGAGATTTTAAGTTAACATCATTAATGAAATCCCATTCATCTTCTGTAAAGTTTACGCTTGCACGGCGTATTTGTATAGCTGCAACATTTACTAGGATATCCACTGTGCCGTATGTATCTACTGTAAAATCAACTATTTTATCTAGTGCACTCATATCTCTTAAGTCAGCGCCTAGTGCGGTTACATCATAACCATTAGCTTTGCATTCATTTGCTGTTTCGCTAACTTGTTCTTCCAAAACGTCAACAGCTATAACTTTAACGTTGCGTGAAGCTAGTTCATTAACAATAGCTTTGCCTATGCCACGTGCACCGCCAGTAACTATCGCTACCTTACCTGCTAAATCTTTCATTTTGCAATCTCCTATATTCGTTTATATTTCTTATAAATGTTTTGCACTTTTTTGATAGATTTGTATTTATTTCCTCCAATTTTGGATTTTATCTCCAACAATTATTATTAATCATTATTAAATTCGGTAAAATAAAAAAACCAAAAAAAATTACAAACAATTTGCTTATTTGGATTATAACACACCCCTCTTTCATCGTCAATCGTACATAATGCATGAAATATTTTCACAAATTATGTGCAATTACACACAACACTCTGGATTATGCACAGTTTTTATAGTAACCTTGTGTTTACATTGTCCAACATTATTCGATTTATTCCAAACTTGCGCTGATTTTATCCAAAATAGTACACTTGTTTTGGATAAAATTAAATATCCAAATTGGTATTTTTCCTATTGATTTAGATTGTTCCACCCTCTTCTTGTTGTAAAATAATTTTTCTAACCATATTTATCATTCACTTTCTATCCAGATAAAACTATTGACAAATATATATATAACATGGTATCATTTGATGTATTGATAAAACTGTTTTTAAGGTATTGCTCAAAAATTAAATAAGCCCTTATAACACAATGGATAGTGTGCATCCCTCCTAAGGATGAAATATAGGTTC
>CAYJKG010000048.1:0-20328 GCA_964370685.1 uncultured Faecalibacterium sp.
AAAACCCAAAAGAGTCTCTTTCAAAAAGCTTCTTTTGGGTTTTGTTTTGTATATTATTTTTTTAAAATGTTTTTTTACAACTTGCCTCAAAAATGCGATAATCCTACAACTAACCTCACGCTAATACATCTTTTTTATCGCTGTTTTTATCATACCAAGCCACAGCATAACTGCAAACTGGTGTTGCTTTTGCACCTTTTTCACGTATAAATTCGTCAAAAGCTTCCATCAATTTTCCTGCTACACCTTGGCCACGCAAGCTTGCATCAACATTTGTATGCTCCAAAAAATAAACGCCATCTTTTAGCACATAATCAACACTCGCAAGTACTTCGCCGTTTTCGTATTCAAATTCAATCCTTGTATCAGTAACAGTTTTTTTGTAATTCATAGTACAATATCCTTTCAGTTTTTAATATTATTATATCAAAACAGGCAGAAGTTACCCTCTGCCTGTTTAATTATTATTTATGAGAACATTGGTTTCATAGCTAGTGCTAAAGCTTCTTTTTGTGCTTTTGCTTCAGCGGCATCTTTACCTAGTGTTGTAAAGTATGTTTTGATTTTTGGCTCTGTGCCAGATGGGCGAACAATTACATTTGCACCGCCAGATAGTGTGTATATCAGCACGTTTGCAGCAGGTAGGCCTGTTGTAGCTTCATCTTTATAATCCACTATTTTTTCAACAGCATAACCAGCAAATTCTTTAGGTGGGTTTGCACGCAAACTTTCCATAATGCCAGCCATTGTATCCATGCCAGAAAGGCCTGGGAACTCAAAGCTATCTACAAGGTTTAGATAGTAGCCATATTTTGCATAAATTTCTTCAAGACGCTCTTTTATTGAAGAACCTGTGCTTCTGTAATAAGCTGCCATTTCGCAAATAAGCATAGAGGCAACAACAGCATCTTTATCACGCACATATGTGCCAGAAAGGTAGCCGTAACTTTCCTCAAAGCCAAATATAAAGCGTTCTTCCTCACCTTTTTGCTCTAGTTGCAAAATTTGGTCGCCTATCCATTTAAAGCCTGTTAATACACTGCGCAATTCAACACCGTAGTTTTTAGCAACTGCATCTGCAAGCGGTGTGCTAACTATGGATTTAACAGCAATAGCATCTTTTGGCATTTTGCCTGTTTCAACAAGTGCTGCACATATGTAATCAAGCAATAAAACACCAACTTCATTACCTGAAATTAATTGGTAAGAGCCATCTTTGCATTTTACAGCTATGCCAACACGGTCGGCATCTGGGTCAGTTGCAAGCATTAAATCAGCACCTGATTTTTCAGCAAGTTCTAGGCCTAGGCGCAAAGCCTCAAAAATTTCAGGGTTAGGGTATGGGCAAGTTGGGAAGTTGCCGTCTGGTTTTTCTTGCTCTGGCACAACTGTAATATCTTTTATGCCAATATCATCTAAAATGCGCATAACAGGCACTAAACCTGCGCCATTAAGTGGGCTATAAACAAGTTTTAAACCAGCTGTTTCGCAAAGACCTGGGCGCACGCTACGTGCTTTTGTTGCTGTGTAGAGTGCCTCTTTGCAATCCTCGCCTACGTATTGCACAAGACCGCTTGCCAAAGCTTCTTCAAATGTCATTGTTTTTGCGCCGTTTAGTATATCTGTTTTTTGCATTTCTGCATAAACAATATCAGCTGCTTCGTCTGTCATTTGGCAGCCATCTGGGCCATATGCTTTATAACCATTATATTTTGCAGGATTGTGCGAGGCAGTAACCATGATACCAGCGTTACACTCATAGTAACGTGTAGCAAAGCTTAAAGCAGGCACAGGCATTAGTGCATCATAAATACGCACGCTTATGCCATTAGCTGCAAGCACACATGCAGCGGTTTGCGCAAAAACATCACTTTTAATACGGCTATCGTAACTAATAGCTACTAGTTGCTTGCCACCTTGAGTTTTAACCCAGTTTGCAAGGCCTTGTGTAGCTTTGCGTATAACATAAATATTCATGCGGTTAGAGCCAGCACCTAAAACACCACGTAAGCCCGCTGTACCAAATGCTAAAGAAACAGCAAAGCGCTCTTTAATTTCCTCTTCATTACCCTCTACGCCTTTTAATTCCGCTGTTAAGTCAGCATCCTCTAACTCAGCGGTAAGCCAACGTTTGTATTCTTCTTGATACATGTTATCCCCTTTCTTATAAAACAGGTTTCTTAGTACAAATAATTTAACTAATATCACTTTCGTATATATAATATAATACCTATAAAAGCATATTCTGTCAATTGGATATTGCGCTATATTTTGTTTGTGATATACTAATTATATACACTTATTTTTCAATAAAATTCTTAAAATCGTAATTTTCTACAGCATTTTTAAAATTGGAGTTATAATCATGTATTCAAAATTAAAAAGTTTTGGTTTGCGTGGCTTATCAGGTTTCCCTGTTACTGTCGAGGCAGATGTCTCTGGCGGCTTGCCAGCTTTAAACATTGTAGGTCTGCCAGATTCCGCTGTTAAGGAATCTGGCGATAGGGTTCGCTCAGCTTTAAAAAACCTTGGCTACAAATGGCCTGATAGCCGTTTAACAGTTAACCTCGCCCCAGCTGATGTTAAAAAAACAGGCCCTGTTTATGATTTGCCTGTTTTTTTAGCAGTGCTAACTGCCTCTGGTCAGCTAAAAAAAGTTAGTGAAGATATAGCCTTTTTAGGTGAGCTTGCGCTAGATGGCACTTTGCGCCCTGTTACCGGTGTACTTTCTATGGCACTATGCGCTGCTGAGCAAGGTATAAAACAAATTTACCTACCTGCTGCAAATGCCGCCGAAGCCGCCGCTAGCGCCACTGATGATTTAACAATTTATGCAGTTAATACAGCCAGAGAAGTTGTTGAGGCATTGCAAGGCACATTAGAACTAGAGCCAACTTTGCCACAAGATTACACCCCTGAAAGCTCGTGGGAAAACATGCCAGATTTTGCAGATGTGCGTGGGCAAAGCCTTGCTCGCCGTGCTTTAGAAATTGCCGCTGCTGGTGGACACAATTTATTGATGATAGGCGTACCTGGCAGTGGTAAATCCATGCTTGCAAAACGCTTTGCAGGTATTTTGCCACCACCAACAAGGGCAGAGGCAACAGAAATTACCAAAATATATTCTATAGCTGGGCTTTTGCGCGCGGGTAGTGGGCTTATAAGCGAGCGACCTTTCCGCAGCCCACATCATTCAACCAGCGCCGTTGCACTAGCTGGTGGCGGTGCGAGTTTTAAACCTGGTGAAGTTAGCCTTGCACATGGTGGCATTTTGTTTTTAGATGAACTACCTGAGTTTAACCGTGAGTGCTTAGAGGTTTTGCGCCAACCTATTGAGGACGGCGTTGTTACTGTTAGCCGTATAGCTGGCAGTGCCACCTACCCCAGCAATTTTATACTTATAGGCGCTATGAACGGCTGCAAATGTGGCTATTACGGCCACCCAACTAAAGAATGTGTGTGCACACCTAGCTCCATAGAACGTTACCGTAGCCGTGTTAGTGGCCCTATACTTGACCGCATTGATTTGCACGTTGAAATGGAGGCTATAGCCTACGAAGATATTTCAGCCACTGGTAAAAGTGAGGATAGTGCCACTATACGTGCAAGGGTGCTTACAGCGAGAGAAAAACAGCTTTCTAGATATGAAAAACTTGGTTTGCACGATGTTTACTGCAACGCAAACCTCTCCCCTGCGCAAATACGCAAAGTTTGCACGCTGACAAAACCTGCTGAAAAAATTTTGCGCACTGCATATGATAACATGGCGCTCTCTGCACGTGCATATGATAGAATTTTGCGTGTAGCCCGCACTGTTGCTGATTTAAGCGGCGAGGAAGATATAGGCGAATACTCGCTATTAGAGGCACTGCAATATAGAGCTATGGACTATAGAGCGTAGCAAACGAATAAACTGGTGAATAATGATAATAAGAAAATATAAAAGTGATGATTGCCCAAAAATTGCAGAACTTTTTCACGAAACAGTTCATAAAGTTAACGCTAGAGATTACACAAAAACTCAGCTTGACATTTGGGCAACAGGCAAAGTAGATATAGCATCTTGGGATAAATCTTTTTTAACAAACAACACGCTGATTGTAGAAAAAAACGGTATTATTGTTGGTTTTGGCGATATGCAGTGCAGTGGTTATTTGGATAGGTTATATGTACATAAAGATTATCAAAACCAAGGCATAGCTACACTGATATTAACTAACCTTGAACAAAATGCTGTAAAAAATGGTATTTTTAAATTTACAACACATGCCTCTATAACCGCTAAATCATTTTTTATTAAACATGCATACCATGTTGTTAGCGAAAACACAGTTATTAAAAATAACATTGCACTTACAAATTTTATCATGAAAAAATCTATTTAAACAAAAAACTTGACCTCGCAAAAGGTCAAGTTTTTTTATCCCTTGTCGCTATTTATCGCAACAAATAATCTCTAATTTCCTTTTCAACTTGGTCTACTTCTTGCCTAAAAGCTCTTGCAGAAACCCTTAAACCACCGCTACCTAAAATTATATATTGTATGGTTGCATCAGATGTTACCACACGCACTTTGTGCTTTTTAGCCATGGTGTGTGTGGCTTTTTCTATATAGGTATCTGCTGTTTCGGCCTCTTTTGTATACACAATTTGTATATTGTGGTAGTTTTCCACAACACCTATGCTACCCTTAACTTGGTAGGCATCAAACACTAAAATAACTTTGCCACCACGGTAGCCTTGGTAGTTGCAAAGCATATCAGCCAAATGTTGCCTAGCATTTGCAAGGTTATCATTTGCCATTTTTTGCAAATCGTCCCATGCGTGTAGCACATTGTAGCCATCTATTAACAAATATTCAGGCCCTGTTGGCATAGGTTCGCTTTTTGAATTATTTGAGTTTTGTGTTTTTTTAGCAGAGGGTGCAAAAACTTTGTGCACATCTTTTTTAATTGGCCCATAGGTTTTTTCAAAAATTGCGAGCAGTTCTTTATCTTGCGCAAGTGTGCCTGTGTATGCACTGCGAGAATTACGTGGAATATAAACGCTTTCCTCCTCCACGGCTTTGCCATAGCCTGTATCTATATGTGCGTGCGCCTTTACATCTTGCCAACTAACCACATAGCCTGCACCATGGCTACAAAAAACCGATCCACATGGGTTTTCAAGGTCTACATCAGCATCATAAGCCATTTTAGCTATAACTTCCTCACTGTTATGGCACGGTAAATACCCTTTAATCCTTTGATTTATGCGACCTTTGCCTTTTGTGTAGCTAGTTAGCTCTGTTGCATAGCTTTGCATAGTTGCAACAGGCGCTGTGCCCGTTAAAACAGCTGTATCCTCACCCACAATTGATGGCTCAAACGTGCCGTTATAACGCTGTATATCTGCCATTGTTCGCCCTATTTGCTCGGCAGGTACTTCAATTTTAAAATCTAGCCATGGCTCTAAAAGCTGGCTTTTTGTACAGCGCAAGCCGTGGCGCACTGCCCTGTATGTAGCTTGCCTAAAATCGCCACCCTCGGTGTGTTTTAAATGTGCACGCCCTGCAATTAGAGTTATGCGCATATCTGTTATTGGTGCACCTATTAAAACACCTATATGCTCTTTTTCAGCTAAATGGCTTAAAACTAAATTCTGCCAATTTTTGCCCAAAACATCTAACGAGCACTTAGCCACAAAATCTAAACCTGCGCCTTGCTCTAGTGGCTCTAAAACCAAATGCACCTCTGCATAATGGCGCAAAGGCTCATAATGCCCTATACCCTCTATTGGTTCTAATATCGTTTCTTTATATAAAATACTACCCTCGCCAAAACTAACCTCAAGGCCAAAGCGCTCTAATAAAACGCTCTGCAAAATTTGTGCTTGTACTTGTCCCATCAGCTGTATTTGCAATTCTTCAAGTTTGGTATCATAGTGCAAATGTAATTGTGGGTCCTCTGCGCAAAGTTGTTCTAAAGCTTTATGCACTGCGTGTAAATCTGTTTTTGGAGGTGAATATATTTTATAATTTAACACTGGTTCAAGTAAAGGCGCTTTTGTGTGCTGTTCTATGCCTAAGCCCTCGCCAATATTACAAGCTGAAAGCCCTGTTACCGCAACCGCCATGCCTGTGTATGCTGTTTCAGCTTGGGCATATTTTTCGCCTGAATATATGCGTATTTGGTCTATTTTCTCTTTCCATTGTTTTGGTGCATCTGCACGGCTTTCTAACATAGTTTTTGCTCTTAAAATACCGCTTGTTATTTTTATCCACGTTAAACGTGCACCTTGTGCATCTTGTGTTACTTTAAACACTTTTGCGCCAAAACTTTCACCATCTTTTGGTGCTACTGTGTATTGTTCTAAACCGCTCAGTAATTCCTGCACACCTTGTGCGTGCAAAGCTGCACCAAAATAACAAGGAAACACCTGCCTATTGCTAACAGCCTGTGCTATTGCATCTATTGGCAAAGGTTTTTCTGCAAGAGCAAATTCCATTAAATTTTCTTCACAAAGTGAAAGTTCTTCTTCCCATTTTAGTTTTTCTTGCTCGGCTTCAATAGTAGTAAAATCTACGCACGAGCCTGAAAAACGATTTTTAATTTCTGCTAAGCGCATTTCTTTTTCAGCACCTTGCAAATCCATTTTATTAATAAATAAAAATGTTGGTATGCGATAATGTTCTAGCAATTTCCAAAGTGTTTCTGTGTGGCTTTGTATGCCGTCAGTTCCACTTATAACTAAAACAGCACAATCCAAAGCGCAAAGCGTACGCTCCATTTCAGCTGAAAAATCAACGTGCCCTGGTGTATCTAGCAAAGTGAAAGAAGCCCCGCCTGTTTGCAAGAGAGCTTCCTTTGAAAATATTGTTATTCCACGCTGTTTTTCCAGCGGTGCTGTATCTAAAAATGCATTGCCATGGTCAACCCTACCCAAACTACGTAATGCGCCTGTTTTATATAACATAGCTTCTGATAAAGTGGTTTTGCCTGCGTCAACATGTGCTAAAATGCCAAGCACCAAACGTTTTATGGGCATTGTTTCCCCTTTTTATTTTTTATTGAATTTTTGTTTTAAGGCCTCACTTACATGTGGGTACACAAACTGCTCAACATCGCTGCCATAGCGTGCAGCCTCTTTAACAATCGTCGATGAAAGATAGCTCCATTTAATATCAGTTGTAAAAAACATAGTATCAATATCTGGCATTAGTGCATGATTAGTTTGCGCAAGTTGCAATTCTATTTCAAAATCCGAAACAGCACGCAAACCACGCACTAACACTTTTGCACCTTTAGACTTCGCAAAATCCACAGTCAGACCATCAAAACTTTCAATACTAACATTTGGTATATTCTCGCAAGAAGCTTTTAAAAGTTCTATGCGTTCTTCCACAGAAAACAGCGGATTTTTCGCACTATTATTAAGCACTGCAACAGTTAAATGTTCCATTATTTTTGCTGAGCGTAAAATTATATCCATATGCCCACGAGTAACTGGATCAAAACTACCTGGATATACAGCCTTTGCCATAATAAAAAACCTCCTAAAACTGAAAATTATTTTATATATTATATCTCGACTATTAGTAAACCATATGATAAGCTTTATCGCAAGTATTTTTTAAAAATTTACACACTTTTACAAATTTTATGCTATACTTATAATATAGTTAGCAAAACATAATTTCTAAGGAGTGACATATGAATTTACAACCTAAAAAACCTTATATGTATGCAGCTGTAGCATTTTTTATCGCTGTTTGCTTATGTGTTCTTTTTTTCTTTATTATATATCGCAACGATGAGTTCAATGACATACTACACAATCTTTTTATTATTATGTCACCTTTTATATATGGCGCCGTAATAGCCTATTTGTTAAAACCAATAGTTGCAACTTTTGAGCGTGCTTTTTTAAGTGTATTGCCTGAAAAACTCAAAAAAAATTCAGTTGGGCTTGCTATTTTTAGTAGCTACTTACTTTGCATTGCTATTATTTATACCGTTTTTGCACTTATTATTCCCGAACTATACGAAAGTATCTCAAACCTTATTAATATAGTGCCCGCACGAACAACAGAATTTATAAATTGGCTACAACAAATTTTTGCTAACGACCCAGTTTTGCTTGGTTATATTACCGACGGATATTCCGCTATTTCAACATGGGCAGATACTTTTTTAAATGACACTATTATGCCACAGCTCACAAGCATAGTTAGCGGTATAGGCATTGGCGTTTTAAACGCAGTTGGCACTATATTAAATTTTTTTGTTGGTTTATTTGTTGCTACTTATTTACTTGCAAGCCGTAGGCGCTTTGCACGCCAAGGCGAGCTACTAATATATAGCGTTTTAAAAAAGAAATGGGCAGATTTGCTCATGTATGAGCTAAATTATGCAGATAAAAAATTTGGTGGCTTTATAAACGGCAAATTACTCGATTCATTTATTATTGGCATTATTTGCTACACTGTATGCGTTATATTCCGTTTCCCTAGCCCTATATTACTTTCTATTATTATTGGTGTTACAAACATTATTCCTTTTTTTGGTCCGTTTATTGGCGGTATTCCTGCAACTTTATTTGTTTTAATAAACGACCCTATACAAGCAATTTGGTTTGGCATATTTGTTTTGGCCTTACAACAACTAGATGGCAACGTTATAGGCCCTAAAATTTTAGGTGATAGCACTGGTATCTCTAGCTTTTGGGTATTGTTTTCCATCATATTCTTCGGCGGCATATGGGGCTTTACTGGCATGATAGTCGGCGTACCTCTGTTTGCGGTACTTTACGATATTTTCCGCCAGTTAATTACTATCAGCCTAAAACGCAGAGGACTTGATGATATGCTTTCAGAGTATCATGAGGATTTCCCACCGCCAGCGCCAAAAACGCCTAAGTTTAAATTTACTAAAAAAACTAAAACTACAAACACAACAAAATAACATAAAGGCGGTGTCACAGATTTTTGCATCTGAAACGCCGCCTTTATTATAAGCTATATTTGCTCCTTTAATGTTCGCAAAGTTAACGCTATTAAAAATTCTGCTGAACACTCAAGCGATTTTTCTTCTACATAAAAGCTTGGATTGTGGTTTGGTGCGCCAACGCCTATACCAGTATGTATATAAACACCTTTTGCACGTTCTGCCAAAAGTGCAAAATCATCACCTAGCATGCTTGCAGGATCTTCAACTGTTTGTTGTCCAATTTCTTTTGCAACCTCTGCACACAGCTCAACAAGTTGAGCATTGTTCATTGTGGCGCTAGGGCCTTCGTGCCATAAAAATTCTGCTGTGCCACCAAAAGCTGCACAAACTCCATCTATAATTTGGTGCATATGTTTTGGTATTTCAGCACGAACTTTATTGCACAAAGTTCGCACTGTACCTTGCAAATAGGCAGTTTGTGGTAAAACGTTCCATGTATTACCTGCACTTAGCTCTGTTATACTCAAAAGTGCTGTACTATGTGGTGAGGTATTTCTACTTATTACGCTTTGTAAAGCGGTAACAATATTTGCCGCCATTACAATTGTATCTATGCCATCCTCTGGATAGGCAGCATGTACACCACGACCCTTTAACTTTATCTCAAAACGGTTTACTGATGCAGTTACCGCACCTGCACGCAAACCAATAGTACCAACTGGATAAAGTGGTGAAGTATGCAAACCATAAACAGCACTTACATCTTGCATAACTGGATATTCCAAAACATCTAATACACCAAGCCCAGCTTCCTCTGCTGGCTGAAAAATACAACGCACTGTGCCTGAAAACTCAGCACGGTTTAACCACAACCATTTTGCTACATTTAATAAAACAGCGGCGTGTAAATCGTGCCCACAAGCGTGCATTTTGCCCTCGTATATAGAGCGGTGCGGTATATCGCATGCTTCTAACACAGGTAGTGCGTCTATATCTGCTCGCAAAGCAATCGTTGGGGCATACTCATTTTGTGCTACGCCTGTTATTTCAGCTACTAAACCTGTTTTTAATGCATATGGTAAAATTGGTACATTTGCCTTTTCAAGCTCGGTTCGTAAATATGTTGTTGTTTCAAATTCTTCATATGAAAACTCAGGGTGGGCATGTAGCCACTTAAAATCTTTCAACAATGTGTTAATGTCTTCGTCACTTAGATATTTTATTATAGGCATGCAATTCTCCTTTGTTATCTATATTTATTTGTTTATTCTTAGATTACGTAATTTTTTCTTTATTGTCAAGCGTATAAAATGATTTATTATACAAATACTATGCGCAAGGCATTTTATTTTGTGCCGAAATAAAATATAGAAATGGAGTATTATTATGGCATTAACACCTAAAGAAAAATTATTGTTGAAAGACATGAAAAAGCAATCCGAGCTTTGTATGGGCAAATACGAAACTTATGCTACAAGCGCTAAAGACCCTACACTTGCAAGCCTTTTTGGAAAACTACACACAGCAGAAAGCCAAAATCACAGTTTAATTATGGCAGTAGATAAAGGGCAATCTCCAAAAATCCAGCCTAAAAAAGAGCGAAAAATTACTTTTTCAGGTCAATATCCAAAAGGACAAAGTAAAAATAAAAAACAAGATGCTTTTTTATGCAATGATAGCCTCTCAAACGAAAAATATCTAGCAGGACTTTACAACACATGTATCTTTGAGTTTAATGCTGAAAATCATCGTGCCGTTTTAAACCATATACAAACTGAATGCCAACAACACGGAAAAATGCTTTATGATTATATGTCAGCTAATAATATGATGTCTTAACTATTTAAAAACCAACATTTATTTTATAACATTTTTTTGCAAAAATAACGTTCCTTCGTGCTAGATACCATTTAACCTGGAACGTTATTTTATTTTTTTATTTTTTTTTAATTTTTTTTCAAAAAAGACTTGAAAATCTGCTTTGCTAGTGGTATAATACTTCTTGTTCTGAAGAACACTTAATAACTTGCCCTTTTAGCTCAGTCGGTTAGAGCATCTGACTGTTAATCAGAGGGTCGCCTGTTCGAGTCAGGCAAAGGGCGCTAAAAAAAGACAGCTAATGCTGTCTTTTTTTATTTTTATTGTTCTATTATAGTGATTTTAATTACAATTGCAAAAAATCTATAACAAAAGTTATTTATAAATAAAAAAAACACCAACAATCTCTTTAATTTTTATTAAAAAAATGTTATAATTAAAGATATTCAATTATAAATGTAGATGTTTAACTTAGGAGGTTTTGTTTTGAAAGATATTACTAAAGCTAAAAAAGCAAATATCAAAGAACACTCTAACAACAAAATAAATTTTACTGTTGAGCAACTACTTGCTATGCTCGATAATATTCCTGTTTGTATAAATGTTTTAAACGAAAGCGCTGAAAGCATTTATTGTAATGCATATACTGTAGATTTATATAATCTTAATTCTAAAGATGAATTTCTTGAAACATTTTATAATTTAACACCTGAAAAACAGCCTAATGGTAAAAACTCAAAATTAGCGTTTAGTGAGTATGTTTTATCCGCTATTGAACAAGGTGAAGTGCATTTTAACTGGCTAGATAAAAGGCTAAATGGTGAAGAATTGCCACTACATATCAGCATATACAAATTAAATATAAAAGATGAAAATGGTGCTGATTTACTTGTGAGCACTATGCAAGATTTAAGTTCACAACTTGCAGGCTTTGACGAAGTATCTTTGCTTGATGAACTTAATCACAACCATATCACATATAAAGCTTTGTTTAACTCTGTTGCTGAGCTAACTGAGGAATGGTTTTGGATATACGATGTTAAAATGGCAACTATACAGTTTTTTGGTAAAGGGCGTGAAATACTAGGCCTAACGTCTGAAAAAATGCCTTTCCCAAGTTATGTTGTAGATAGTGGCATGGTGTACCCTGATGATTTACAAGTATTTTTGCAATTTGAAGAAAACCTAAGAACAGGTGTAGTTGCACCTTGTGAGGTTAGATTTATACAACCAAACGGCACAACAAAATACTACCGCATTATTTTTAAAACAATGTATAACAAAGAAGGTTTACCTATATTTTCAATAGGTAAAACCTATGATATAGACAAACAAAAAAAACTTGAAGTTTTATCTAAAACGGATTTACTCACAAATTGTTTAAACAAAATAACTACCGAAAATATTATTAAAGAAACGTTAATATCTCATCCAAATTCATCACATGCATTATATCTAATAGATGTAGATGATTTCAAATCTGTCAATGATGACCTCGGACATTATTTTGGAGATATCACTTTAAGTGATATTGCTAAAAATTTACACTCCAATTTTAGAAATGTAGATGTTATTGGGCGCATTGGTGGAGATGAATTTTTAGTATTTGTAAAAGATATTTCTAACGAAGTTGTAATTGAGCGAAAAGCAAAAAGCATTTCTGACGCATTTAAAAATAGCTACTCTGGCGAAAATAAAGATTATAAAATTTCGGGTAGCATAGGCATAGCTCTTTTTCCCAAGCACGCTTCATCCTATGAAGAACTTTATAAATGCGCTGACAAAGCGCTTTATAGCTCTAAATTATCTGGCAAGGATCGCTACACTATTTATTCTGATGAAATTGCAAACTCTAGCACCAAACAACTAACCACAGTTGATAACTCTAACAAGCAAGTAAATGCACACTTTGACTCCGAAATAACAGCAGTAATTTTCGATTTGATATATCAATCAAAAAACACTGAAAAATCGATGAACACTATTATGCGATTATTAGGCACACATTTAAATGTAGATAGATGCTACATCTGCCAAACTTTTGATAACGGTAAAAGGTATTGCTTAACATTTGAATGGGCTTTAGAGAGTAAATTCGCAAAAAAAGATAGGTTTCAAAATATACCTGCTGAACAACTGCAATCTTTTTTCACCGAACTTGAAAGCAAAGGCATAATGTATAACAACCCTATAACTGAGTTAAACAAAAACTCACAAGAAACTAACGATGAGTACCAACCTGATTATTCTTACTTATTGACACAAACAAAAGGCAAAGGCTCAAGCAGACTTATTTTAGGTATAGAAGACAACAACCAACATCGTATTTGGAGTGAAAAAGAAATAACCACTATACAGTATATATTAAAACTAATTTCCATATTTTTATCTTCTGCAAAAATAAGCACAACATAACTTAAATAAAATTTATTCAATAAAAACACAATCATAAGGTTGTGTTTTTATTTTTTATTAATACTTGTAAAACACAAAAAACAGGAGTATAATGTAAGTAGATAATGTATCTAAAGTGGTAGGGTTATTCCCGACATCAAGAAAAATTATTTATATAAACAAAATAGGTTCTGATATTTAAGATTTAGAAAATATCTATTTCTGAAATAGAAGGTTTGCCAATACATATTAATATCCACAAAACAAGTTTTTAATAATTTGTTTTGTTTGTTGACGTTGTGTGCACACCTTCTAGGTGTGCATTTTTTATTTAAACAATGAGGTGATTTTAACATGAACACACGCTTAGCAAGTATAGCAATAGTTGTAGAAACCCCCGATTCCGTAGCAAAATTAAATGATATACTAAGCCAGTATGGCGAATATATTATAGGTCGAATGGGTATCCCATACCATAAAAAGAAAATCAGCGTAATTAGCGTTGTGATAGATGCACCAGAAAACATTATTAGTGCACTTTGCGGTAAGCTTGGCATGTTACCACACGTTAGCGCAAAGGCAGTTTACTCAAAACAATTTACAAACACAAAGGCAGATGATGATAAATAATGAAAACAATTGACAAATTAATTAACGGCGAATTTTTAACTAAAACACAATGGGTCGAGATTATTAGCGCACACTCACAAATTGATAAACAATGGCTTTACGAAAAAGCACGCCAAATGCGTGAACAATATTATGCAAACAAGGTTTACTTGCGAGGTCTAATTGAAATTAGCAACTACTGCAAAAAAAACTGCTACTATTGCGGCATACGTGCTGGTAACAAAGAGGCTGTTAGATACAGGCTAACCAAAGAACAAATTTTACTTTGTGCTAAAAAAAGCTACGATAAAGGTTTGCGCACCATTGTTATGCAAGGCGGCGAAGACGTAGTTTTTACAGATGAAATTTTATGCGATATAATTAGCACTTTACGCAAGACATACCCAGATGTTGCAATAACGCTATCTCTAGGTGAGCGCAGTAAAGCTAGCTACCAAAATTTATACAACGCAGGCGCTAACCGCTACTTATTAAGGCACGAAACAGCAAATAGCGAACATTACTCAAAGTTACACCCCACTGAAAAACTATCAGATAGGTTAGTCTGTTTGCAAGATTTAAAAGACATAGGTTTTCAAGTTGGGTGCGGATTTATGGTCGGCTCGCCACACCAAAGTTTCGAAACACTAGCCGAAGATATGATGCTTTTGCAAAGTTTTCGCCCACATATGGTAGGCATAGGACCATTTTTACCACACCATAGTACTCCTTTTAAAAATGAAAAAGGCGGCAGTGCTGAAATGACACTGTTTATGCTTGCTTTAACACGCATTACACTACCCACTGCTTTAATACCAGCAACAACCGCACTAGGCACAGTAGCAAGCGATGGCTGGGAGCGCGGTATGCTTGCAGGCGCAAATGTAATTATGCCAAGCTTAACACCAGATACAATAAAAGGTAATTATTTGTTATACGATAACAAAAATGGTACATCAGTTGATGAAATAGAAAACATCAAGCAGCGCATGGATAAAATTGAACACAAAGTGGTGCTATGTCGTGGTGACCACTATGATAGAAAAGAGGATAACAATGATTAACACTAATTATAAATATGATACAAAATCAAGTATTGCTCAGGAATTTATTAATCACAATGAAATAATCGCAACTTTAGAATATGCAAAACAAAATAAAAACAATGCACAACTTATCGATGAAATTATAGCAAAAGCAAAACTAAAAAAAGGCCTAACACATAGAGAAACAGCCGTTTTGCTAGAATGTGATATCGAAGAAAAAAACAAAGTTATACAAGCGCTTGCAATGCAAATAAAACAAGAATTTTATGGTAACCGCATAGTTTTGTTTGCTCCACTTTATCTTTCTAACTATTGCATAAATGGTTGTGTTTACTGCCCATATCATTTAAAAAATAAAACTATCGCACGTAAAAAACTAACACAAGAAGAAATAAAACAAGAGGTTATCGCCTTGCAAGACATGGGGCACAAACGCCTTGCACTAGAAGCTGGCGAAGACCCCAAAAATAGCCCAATTGAATATATATTAGAGAGCATTAAAACTATATACAGCATACAGCACAAAAACGGAGCAATACGCAGAGTTAATGTAAACATAGCCGCTACCACTGTGGAAGAATATAAAATGCTAAAAGATGCAGGCATAGGCACATACATACTGTTTCAAGAAACATATCACCAGAAATCATACGAACAGCTACATCCATCAGGGCCAAAGCACAACTATACCTACCACACTGAGGCCATGGATAGAGCTATGCAAGCTGGTATTGACGATGTAGGTCTTGGCGTTTTGTTTGGGCTTGAAACATATAAATATGAACTAGCTGGTTTAATGATGCACGCAGAGCACCTTGAAGCCGCTTTTGGCGTTGGCCCACATACAATAAGCATGCCACGCATATGCCCTGCAGATGACGTTGACCCAAGCACCTTTACAAATGCCATAAGTGATGAAATTTTTGCAAAACTAGTTGCAATCACACGCATAGCTGTGCCATACACAGGTATGATTATTTCCACTAGAGAATCTCAATCCACTAGAGAAAAAGTGCTCAAACTTGGTATATCTCAACTTAGTGGTGGCTCAAAAACAACAGTTGGCGGATACGCTGAACCTGAAAAAAACATAGAAAACACAGCACAATTTGACATTGATGACCACCGCACGGTTGACGAAATTGTAAAATGGCTAATTGATTTAGACCATATACCAAGTTTTTGCACTGCATGTTATAGAGAAGGGCGCACGGGAGATAGGTTTATGAAACTATGTAAGAGCGGGCAGATAATAAATTGCTGCCACCCTAACGCCTTAATGACTTTACAAGAATATTTGGAAGATTACGCAGGTGCAACTACTAAACATGCCGCACAAAAAATGATTAATAGCGAAATTGAAAAAGTTGTAAACCCCACTGTTAAAGATAAAGCAAAAGCAACGCTAGAAAAAATCAAACAAGGCGAGAGGGATTTTAGGTTTTAATAAACATGCTCATTATATAATTTTATGATAAACTTAAAATTTTAAAAATTTAATTTACAAGTTTTAAAGGAGGATAACATGAATAACACACCACTAACAAGCAGGGTGCACATCGGTATTTTTGGTCTTAGAAACGCCGGCAAATCAAGCGTTATAAATGCCATAACAGGGCAAGAGCTTGCTATAGTTTCAGATACTGCTGGCACAACTACAGACCCCGTTTATAAAAGCATGGAAATTTTACCACTAGGACCAGTTGTGCTAATTGATACAGCAGGGCTTGATGATGAGGGCGAGCTTGGACAAAAACGCATAGAAAAAACTTTGCAAGTTTTAGATAAAATTGATATTGCAGTTTTAGTATGTCCATTAAAAGAACAATTAGAAAAAACAGAGCTTGATTTGCTTGCAAAATTTAAAGAGCAAAGTATACCACATATAGTTGTTTACAATAAAATTGATGTATTAGATAACGTTAAGCCTCAAGCCGAAGGTTTTTTTGTGAGTGCAAAAACAGGTGAAGGCATAAACGAATTAAGAGAAAAAATAGCAAAATTGCAACCTCCAAGCACAGTTATGTCACCTTTAATTAGCGATTTAATAACAAAAGACGATTTTGTAGTTTTGGTTACACCAATAGATAGCGCTGCCCCAAAAGGACGCATAATTTTACCACAGCAACAAGTTTTGCGTGAAGTTTTAGATATGCATGCACTTACAGCTGTTACACAGACCGAGGATTTACCTCGTATATTTGATGGTTTAAAAAGCAAGCCTAAAATAGTTGTTACTGATAGCCAAGCATTTGATGCTGTTTCGCAGATGGTACCTGAGGATGTTGAATTAACTTCTTTTTCGATATTATTTGCTAGGCAAAAAGGCTTATTAGCGGATTCGATAGTGGGTGTAAACGCTGTTAAAAATTTAAAAAATGGAGCAAAAGTATTAATTGTTGAGGGTTGCACACACCACCGCCAATGTGATGATATAGGTACTGTAAAGTTGCCACGCTGGATAAAACAAAGCACACAAAAGGAAATTGAATTTAATTTTTGTAGCGGAGTTGATTTTCCTGATGATTTAAGTGATTATTCGCTAATAGTGCATTGTGGTGGTTGTATGCTACAAAATAAAGTTGTACAGCGTCGCTTACAACGTGCGAAAGCACAAGGCATACCATTTACAAACTATGGCATATTAATCGCACACATGAATAATATTTTACAAAAAAGCATAGCACCACTCGGTTTAAGTGTTTAACATCGATACTAGTGCGAACACGGTGCTTTGAGGCAAGTTCGGATAATACTTGTTCACTTAACTCGGATTAGATTTATCAAGTTAGATTACCACTAAAATTGAAAGTTAAATGAAACAAAATAAGATAAAAGCAATAGGCAAACGCACGCTAATCACATGTTATTAAAACATGCATACAAAAAAACAAAAAGATATTTAATATTTTTTTGTTTTTCCTATTGCTTTTATTTTTTTGTTTTGGTATAATATTATTTGTTATTTGATGTGCCTTATTTTAATGCACAACATATACGCCGGTGTGATGGAATTGGCAGACGTGCTGGACTCAAAATCCTGTGGTAGTGATACCGTATCGGTTCGACCCCGATCACCGGCACTCATAAAAATGGCTTCAAAACTTTACGTTTTGAGGTCATTTTTTATTTTGTTTTTAAAAATCTTTATAAAACCTCTTGTTATTTTGCTCTTATTTTTTTGCTGTTTTTAGACGAGTTCTCTTGTGAGTTCTCTTATTTTTCCAGAGTTTGTTTTTTTCTATATAGCAAGTAGGTTACTCATAGTGTTTGCTGACACTATTTTTTGGCTAAATTCTAGGTGAACATATATGTTTGCAGTAGTGCCAAAATCGCTGTGCCCTAACCATTCTTGTATTTCTTTCATTGATACTCCATTAGACAATAAAAGGCTAGCACAGCTATGGCGAAGGTCATGAAAACGTATTCTTCTCAAGTCGTTTTTATCTAAGATTTGTCGAAAACGACCTGAAATATAATCTGGTTTTAATAAATTTCCCATCTTATCCACGTTTAAATAACCTATGTATTTATCGTTATAGCAGTTCCTACATACATTTCTGTATTGCTTTTCATTTTCTAAATGAGTTTTTAAGTATTCTGCGATTTTAGGCACAAGTGGCAAGGTTCTATGGCTTGATTTATTTTTCGTTCTATTTTTTATTATAACTTTGTTTTCGCCTTCCACTGTTACCTGTGTAACTATATTTTGTATAGTGAATGTGTTGTTTTCAAAATTTATAGCATCCCACTTTAACCCCAAAACCTCTGAACGCCTTAATCCGTAAAATGCAGCAAGCATAACTGCTAATTCAATCTTACTTCCTTTTACCGCTGCTAATAAATCATTCATTTCTTCCTTATCATAAAAACTCCCAACAAACTTTCTACTTTTAGGTCTATCAATTAGGTCTGCTGGGTTTCTTATAATCAAATCTGTTTTTACTGCGTATGCTAGAGCTTTGCGAATATTTGCATGATATCTAAGCACAGTATTCGTGCAGACATTATAATTATTCATCGCATAGGTATAAAAATCTTGTATATGCCTTGGCTGTAAATCTCTCAATTTAATTTTATGACTTTTAAAATATGGAACAATTCTAGTTTTTACATTGTTTGCATATCCAGCGTAAGTAGTTTCTTCAATGTTACCTCGCACCATTTCAAGCCATTTATTCATATAAGCAGAAAATAAAATATCTGCTTCAACTGATTGATTGTCAGCTTCAAAACATTGCCTTGCTTCTAAAAGCATATTTTCAGCTCTTTTTTTATTACCTTTTACTGGCAGTTTTGTTGCAATCCATTTTGTCTTTGATTTATTTGCATCATCTTTATAACTAATAACTATATAAAAGTAGCCTTTTTTAACTTGTAAATGCCCTGCTACCATTTTTTTACCTCCTTTTTCTAGTAGCAACTTTTCTTTATTGTTGGCTACTTTATTTTACTATATTACTATATACATATCAATTCTATAAATGCTTTCATTAAATCTCATTTATAGAATTATGTAGTAGGCCTAAGTACTCCAAAACATTTATTTTAGGTATTTTATATGCTCTACCTACTTTTAATGAGCTTATCTCACCATTATTCAATAAATGATATGCCGTTTTTTGGCTTATACCGCCAAGCATTTCACACAATTCCACAACATTTACTACATCTGGGTATTCTGAAAATATAGAATTATATACATCTATTTGAATCATTATGTGCCTCCTAACTTCTGTATTCAAGCAAACCAACTATAGCAGATATATCACTATCAATATTTTGATAAGCCTCCACTATGCCCATTTGCCAAAACTCAAATAAATTTGATATGTTTTTTAAACATAAAATCACATCAATAATGCTATTAAATTTGTTTTACATTTTTACATCCTGTCAAATTTTTAATCATGTGCAACTTATTTGATAGGCATATAATCTCAATCTACAGGTGAAAAATAAGTAAGTTTAAATTGCACTAATCTTCACCTGTGTAATAATTGAGTTATGCACACAATTTGTCCTCGACACCCTTGTGCCATTACAAATTAATTTGTAATATTGGGAAGTCATCAAGCTGTAAATAGTTAATTTACACACGGGAATTTCACCCCTCCGAGGAACTCTCGAAGCTGCGTACAGGAGTATCATTGTCATCTTATCTGTTTTCGCCTATAGCTAACTATGCTAATACTTGCAACCTAAACATTTATCGCTCACCCACAAAGTGAGGTCTTGGCGTGTCTGTTGCTGTGGCTACTGTTTATCACAGCAATAAGAATAAAGTGCTTGATGAATGGATATTCAATTTTCAAGATACATAAGAGAATAATTTATCCTCTCAATACTCCTATTGTCAGAAAATTTTTAAATTATCCACGTTTTTTCAAAAAATTATTTAATTAATTTTGAATTTAATTGAAACAATAAAATTACACGATTACGTATAAAATAGATACTGTTTCTAATTTTTCAAATACAAATACCGTGATTTGAATTATTTTTATTTGAAAAGCTTGATAATTTTTACAATT
>CAYJKG010000049.1:0-19985 GCA_964370685.1 uncultured Faecalibacterium sp.
GGTGTAGAGTTTACAATACCAGAGTTTGTTGGCGAACAAACATTTACAGCAAATGACAAAACTTATAAAGTTGGCGATGTAATAACTGTAACTTCAGATATGGTTTTTACATATTAAGTTTATTAATTGCTAAACTCTAAAAGAATAAAAGAGGCTATGACAAAAACTCGTCATAGCCTCTTTGCTAGTTTTTCTACACATTTTATATACACAGTGCACAAAAATCACACCACAATTGAAATTCATTTTGATGAAAACCAAAGAATTGTCTAGTTTTGTACAAGTTATGTCGAGAAATTTAACTATATTAGTTTTATAATAAGACTATCAAATAAACACTAAATAAAAGGAGGATTTACAACATGAAAAGAATTTCACGCAAAAATTTTATCAAAATATGCACAGCTACTGCTGTTACAACTAGCCTAGCGGCTTGTGGTGCAACTTCATCTTCTGAGGCTGGTACAACAAGTACATCTACAAGCACAGATACCACAAGTACAAGCACAGATACTGCTTCTGACCTTGAAGAGTTAACTGTTAAAATATGGCTACTTGGTCCTGGAAAACAAGCTGACAGCGACAAAGTTTGGGCAGAGTTCAATACAAAACTTAAAGACGTTGTTCCAAATACAACAGTTGAGTTTACGGTTGTTTCAGGTGATGAATACAAAGATAACTTTAACAGAATGTTAGCTAGTGGCGAAGCTGTTGACCTTGCATGGGTTGGCTATGCAACAGATGTTAACCAAGATATGTCCGATGGTAATCTACTGCCTATGGATGAGCTTGTTGCTCAATATGGCAGCAATATAGTTGCAGCTTGTGGCGAAGCTGCTATGGATGCAACAAGATACCTAGATGGTCAATTGTACTTCTGCTACGCTTGGCAAGGCATTGTAGGCTCCCCTACTGCTATTTATATGCCTAAGGAATTAGCTGACCTTGGCGGCGCTGATTGGGTAGACAACATGCAAGCTGTTTCTAACACAGCATGCGCAGACCCAACACTTGATAACATACAAGCGTTTTACGATGAATTTGCACTTGTTATGCCTCCAATTATAGATGCTGGCAAACTTTACGGTGGCATTGATTACCGTAACAACATGTCATTTACATTCTCATATGGTGGCCCAACTTTAGGTACACTAGGCGCAAAAAACAGCCTTGGTATTCAAAACGTAAATATCTTCCCAGGTGATGACACCTTTACTGTTGTTGATTCTATCGCTACTGATTTTGCAAAACTAAAATATCAAAACATGGCGGATTTCTACAACAAAGGCTATTTCCGTTCTGATATAGCATCACTAAAACAAACTTGGCTAAACCCAGACGGTTCATGGGGTGCAGATGATCAAATAGTTTGGGCACACAATGCTTATAGTGCAACACCTGCTGAAGACCAAAAACCAGTACGTGGCCGTGATATGGTCGCCATACGCAAAAACGACATGTATTGGATTGAAAAACAAACTGGTGGTATGGCTGTGCCTTATAGCGCAGAAAACCCAGAACGTGCAATGATGGTTCTTGATGCACTTTATGCAAACGCTGAATTATATCAACTACTTATTTACGGCATTGAAGGTGAACACTATACTGATAATGGTGATGGTACAGTTACAACACCATACGGCTCACAAGGCACCGCTGAAGATGCTTATGGCCTATGGAAATGGGTGCTTGGTACTTGCATGAACTCCTTCCAAACACAAGCTGATGCACCTGGCTACTATGACTACCAAAAAGAAATGGAAGCTAGCGCATACATTCACCCACTCATTAACTTTATTTATGATAGATCAAATACAGATGCTATTATATTAGCCCTAACAGCAATTGACAACGAATATTTGCCATTGATGGAACCAGGTGTTATGGGCGATAAATGGGAAGAAACATACAACCAATGGATTGCGGAACGTAAAGCTGCTGGTGTTGATGAATTTATTGCTGATTATCAAGCACAAATTGATGCATTTATTAGCGAAAACGGCATAACCTCTTGGAATTACGTATATAAACCAGCACACTCATAATATGTTATGAAAAATCCCTTATATCGCAACATTGATATAAGGGATTTTTTAACATAAAAAATAAATTTATTTTGCATAAAAAAACAATGTTTTTAAACAGCCTTCTTTGTATTTGCTCTATATTTACGTGGTGAAACGCAAAACATATTTTTAAACTGGCGGTTAAAATTTCTCAACGAATTATATCCACATTCCAAGCAAATATCAGTGACAGACAGCGATGAGTTACAAAGCATATAAGCAGCCTTTTCTAAACGCAAACTATTTACATATGCAGGCAAATTGGTTTTAAGTGTTGTGTTAATTAAACGTGAAACATCATATTTGTTAATACCAACCGCTTTTGATAATATTTCAATAGAAAGCTCAGAGTTTAAGTTGTTTTGTATATATTTAATTATACTTTCAGCTACATCGTTTTTAACGGTATTTTCATTTGCGTTTAGTGTAAATGATTTTTTACTCAATAAACTTGCAAGCACAACTTGAAGATACGCACGTGCAATTTGAGGTTTATTTCTAAATGTAAAAAATATCCTAGTTAAAGCTTTATATACATCCGTTGATATAGTTTTATTTCTAAAACAAGGGTTTTCCATTTTGCTGTTAGAAAGCAAAGAAAAATATTCGCCACATTCGTTTAAAGGACATATTACGCAAAACAACTTGCAATCTTGCTCACTAGAACAGCATATAATTTCGTGCTTTTGGTTTGGAGCAATGATGATAATATCGCCTTTAGTAAGTTTATAAGGTTTATCATCAACAATAACAACACATTTGCCTTTTTTTACACAACATATTTCTAAAGAATGATGAAGATGTGCGGGAAAATTCATATTTTCTAGTAGTACCATAACAAGTGGTCGTTCAACTGCTTCATAAATAATCGACATGTTTTAACCTCTATTCTTCAAAATATTACAATTACCCATTATTTTACCATAAAAAAAATAGAAATCCAAGATATTTATTTATCAACTAGTACAAAAATAAGCTATAGACCTTATTTTTAAGAAAAAAATCATAAAAAACAAATGCATTATTAACAGGAAAGAGATGGGGTATTCAATGTTTAAAACAAAACAAAAGCAAAATTTAGGACTTAACAAAAAAATAAGCATATGGAAAGATGTTGGTAACTGGGAACTTTTAGTTTTAGCTTTGCCTGCAATTATAGGATACGCTTTGTTTCATTATACCCCTTTAATTATAGCCCTTGTCATACCTTTTAAAGATTATAAGTTTAGTCAAGGTGTATGGGGAAGCGAATGGGTTTTATGGGAAAATTTCGAATGGCTTATTCATTCAACATCACTTTTTAGAGTAATCAGAAACACTCTTTCATACAGTGTATGGTTTATGATTATTTTACCAACTGTGAATATCATTATTGCTTTGCTTTTATTTGAAATTACAAGCAGACGTGCATTAAAAATTTTCCAAACGATAATCACTTTCCCAAACTTTATGTCAATGGTTGTTGTTGGTTATATTACTTATGCACTTTTAAGCCCAACTAGTGGCTGGGTAAATTCAATAATTACATTTTTTGGTTTTGAAGGTGTGGATGCATACATGACGCCAAACTGGTGGCCGGGTATACTAACTTTGGTAAATATCTGGAAAGGTGTCGGTATGGGCTCTATGATGTATTTTGCCTCTTTAATGGCAATAGATCCATCACTATTTGAAGCCGCAGAAATAGACGGTGCAAATCGCCTACACAAAGCTCTATTTATATCCATACCTCACCTAGTACCATTAATTTGCGTATTTACAATTTTGGCCGCAGGTAGTATCTTTAGCGGCAACTTTGATTTATTTTATGTTATACCACGTGACGTTGCAGTTTTATACCCAACAACAGACGTTTTACCGACTTATATTTACCGTGCATTGACAGAGGGCAACTATGCAAGTGGCGCTTCAGTTAGTTTGCTTCAATCTATAGCTGGTTTAATCATGGTGGTTTTATCCAATACCCTTGTTAAGAAAATTTCACCAGAAAACTCAATGTTTTAGGAAAGGAACAAAAATATGAAAAAACGATTAAACACAGTTGATATAGCTATAAACGTATTTTTTGTTTTGTTAAGCTTAACTTTTCTAATACCTTTATTACTTGTTGTTTCAGCTTCTTTCACTACTGAATCATATTTAACTTCTGGTGGTGGTTTTAGCCTTATCCCACAAGGTTTTAGACTAGATGCATATCAATCCGCATTTAAGCAAGGCAATAAAATAGGCACAGCATATGTTGTAACCATAGCGCAATCAGTAATTGGTACAGTTTTAAGTTGTTTGTGTGCTGGCATGGCTGCATACCCTTTAGCTCGTAGCAACTTTAGGTTTAAAACTTTTATCACCGGCTACATATTTTTCACGATGCTATTTTCACCTGGCATGATACCAAACTATATAGTATACACTACATATTATGGTTTTAGAGATAGTTTTTTAGTTTACATTTTACCCGGCATTGCTGGCGGCGCATGGAATACTCTTGTTTTTAGAACTTTCTTTAAAGGCATACCAGAGGCACTTTTTGAATCCGCTAAAATTGATGGTGCACGTGAATTTACAATCTTCTTTAAAATTGTTTTACCACTTTCAAAACCGGTTTTTGCCTCACTTGGCTTTATGATGCTAGTTGCAAAGTGGAACGACTACACTACATCTATGATTTATATTACAAATGAAAGCCTCTACACTTTGCAATATTTATTACAAAGGTTAATGAGCGAGGCTTCGTTCTTGCAGACACTTGTTCAGCAAGGCATTGTTTCTGATGTCGTTTTAGCAAACACACCTAGCGAATCTTTAAAATACGCTATGTGTATTATTTCTGCTGGTCCTATGTTGTTTGTTTTCCCATTTTTCCAAAAATATTTTTCTAAAGGTTTAACAATAGGTGCTGTTAAAGGTTAACAGTATTATAGTAATTATAAATCGCTCGAACATAATCAAAATGCTGACTATGTTCGGGCGATAACTGGAATAGAGGTATCACCATGAAAAAGCCACAGTTGAATATTGAAAACACTTTAAATTCACTTCCAGAGGTTGACACAACTAATATACTTTTTGACTTTGAAAAACTAGATGATGAGCTTGACAAAAACCCATTAAAAGGTTTTAACATAACACGTGGCACTGCTGAAATAAGCACAAACATAACACACGACGGTGTTTCATGTGCAATGCTTTTATGTGGCGAAAACGGTTATAACCTTGAATACGAGCTTGACACAACACTTACAGGTGCTGTTTTTTGTGCATGGATATATGATGATTTAAGCATTAGACACAATGCGGTATTAACTTTAAGTGGTAATGATGATTTATCTAGCTGGGCATATAAACCATACATAGGTTGGAAAGAAAATTCAGCAGGTTATAATGCTTTTTGCGAAAACGGAAACGGCGAATATGTAATGCTAACAGGAAACAGTGTTTTAAGAACAAAAGGATGGCATAAATTTGAATTTGACATGAGCTCACAAGGTAAATTAACTTTTAAGGTAGATAATGAACTTTTGGCTAGTCAAATACTAAAAGAAAACGAATTTGCAAAATTCCATAAATTTAGCATTGCAGACTTTGAATGGTCAAATTCTGCAATGCCTGTACCAATTTATGTTGACGATATATCTATTATACTGCCAGCTCCGAAACCCCAAAAGCTAATAATTAATGATAAACTAGATACTTTTGATTGGGTATATGATAAATCACGCATGAATGTTTCTGATTATGAATACTCTTTAGACAGCGGTAACACATATCAAATTTGCAAGCAAAAACCTTTGTATGTTGGAAACATAAATTTACCTATAGGTGCGTTAAAATTACGTGTTAAAGCTAGTGAAAGCTTAGGTTACACATATGCTAGTATATCAAATGAACAAGCTTTCACGCACACAGATAACGCTGATATTCAAATGGAACGGCAAGAAGATATCGCCTATTTTAATTGCACGAAAAATTGCAAAACACTTACACTTTCGCAAGATTATTCACACTCTGGACTAAAAAGTTTAGCTATAACGCCTTGTGCATATTTGCTAAAATCACGTAAAAGTTGCGAAATATCAAAGCAATTTGATAAGCTCCAAAAAGGTAAAATTATTAGTATTTGGGTATATGATGAACTTAAATTAAATTCTAATAATTATTCTTTACGTGTAGGGTTTAGTGGCGCAAAAAAAGAACAAATAAATATAGGTTTTTCAAGTAGAGCTGATAAAAACAATTTTTATTTAATATGTAATAAAAATTTCAGTAAAAATACTTGGAAAAGCACTAATATACAGCGCACAGAAGGTTGGCACTGCTTTAGTTTTGATTTTAGCGCTGAAAAAAACAAGTTACATGTTTATATTGATAACAAACCTTGTGGCATTTTTGAAATAGAAAGTTATAATAATTTTTATGTCAAAACAGATTTAGCAATAGCTGAGAAAGATATACATAATTATTATATAGATGATATTTCTATTGTAGATAACGCTTTAGATTTAATAAAAGTACAAAAAGCACCAACCAATTTTGTGGTAAATGATAAAGAACACACTTTTAGTTGGGATGCTGTGCCATTATTTGAGGATATTTCGCTTTACGAATACTCTTGCAATAATGGTGAAACATTTCAGCCCTGTGTATCTAATCCTCAAAAAGTTTCTGATTATTTAATGCCTGCGGGCACAGTTATGGTAAGGCTACGCGCGACTGCTACTTTAGCATCAGGTGCTGTGCTAAGAAGCCATGAAGATTTTACTGACACACCTAGTGCTTTGCTGCAAAAAATATATAAATTAGTACATTTGACAAAAACTGCAAATGCTAAAGATTACACACCAAGCTCTTGGAATGACTATAAAGCAAAACTAGAAAAAGCAGCGCAAACAAAAGCGGAAGATTTACAAAGAGCATATGATGAATTGTACATTGCTAAAAATAACTTAAAGTTTAACTTAAAGGATGAAATATCATATATTTTTGAGGATAAAATATTACCCGTGCAGCCACTTTATGGCAAGCTAGATTGGGGCGATACTAATAAATCTTTCTTGCATAAAAAATCCTTAAAAATAAACACCCAAACAGTGCACGGTAACCAATGGGCACAGCTAAAGTACACTTTTTTAAAGCCACTTGAAGAAAAGCAGATTTCGTTTTATTTTTGGGATGCTGTGGAGGCAGGCGGCGATTTCAGCATAAGTATTAGCTCAAAGGAAACAGGTCACGGCAATAAAATTTGTTCAACCTATGAAAACGGAAAAACTAGCACACAGTATATGTTTTACGACATAGTTAACCACACAAGTGTAAACAAACGCACTTTATCAATGGATAGACGTGAAAACCTCAGAGAAATAGAAATAAACTTGAGTTCTGAAAAAGGTGCTTTGATTTATATGGATACTGTACTGGTTTTTTCAAACCCAAACTTGCTATCTATAGATTGTTTAGATTTTGTTGTTAGTAAAACTGGAGATGAGGCAGAAAGCACATATTTAGCACTAGATGAGTTAATTATACGCGAGAAAAACCCCACAAAAAGCATAGATTTTGAGCTTGAGAACGATACTGTTAACCTTGGCTATTACGAAACCTATGAAATGAATGTTGTTAATTATAAGCTAACAACAGAAAAACCATATCCTACAACGGATAAATTTAGTTATCACATTGCTGACACTAGCGTTGCGTATATTACAAAAGGTGGCTCTATACAGCCGGTAGCAAAAACAGGCACAACTACGGCAACTATAACGTCACACACAGGTGCTAGCAAAACCATCACTGTTAATGTGCACAACTACAAAGCTGAAAGTATTAAAATAAGTGATTCGCTAATAACTCAAAAAGCAAATTATATTTCAGCTTTAAATATGCAGCCCAATGAAATAAAGATTGTAAATGCAATTATAACACCAGCTAATGTTACAAACCGACGAGTAGATTGGACAAGTAGTGATACTAGCATCGCCACTGTTGTTAATGGAGAAATTAAAACACATGCCGAAGGTGATGCCATAATAAGCGCAGTGTCACATGATAGTTCACATACAGCAAGCGTTAATTTGTGCGTTAAAAAGCAGGTTATAAACTACGGTCAAGAGCTTTTTGTTGCAACAAATGGCGATGATAAAAACGGAAAAGGCACGTTTGAAATGCCTTTTGCAAGCCTTGAGCGTGCACGTGACGAAATACGCAAAACAGGTGTTAAAAATGGTGGCGTAGTTGTTAATTTGCGCGGTGGAACATATGTTTTAAACCAAGGGTTTTTACTGCAAGAGCAAGACTCTGGCTCTAAAGAAAAACCCGTAAAATATACTGCATATAAAAACGAAAAAGTTGTTTTAACAGGGTCGTTTAGCTTAACTGCGAATGATTTTAAACTTGTGGACGATAATATCACGCTTGATAAACTGCAAAACTGTGCAAAAGGCAAAGTGTATGTGGCTGATATAGGTGATAAAATAGGCAATGATTTACTCAAAGGGCTTTCGCAAGGTGCTGGGCTAGAAAACATTGAAGTATCAAGTCGTTTAAAAGCGGGCGGAATAAATGTTGAAAAACCATATTATTCCGTATCTTTAAATGGCAAAATAATGGACTTAGCACGTTGGCCAAACCCTAAAGAACATTTATCAGGTTGTGAATATCCAGGCTTTAGCCAAATAAATAAAATACCTTTTGCTGGTAAAGCTATGCGCACTTGGTGGATAGATATGATAAAAGACGTTTCGTATCAAAAAGCAAGTGAACGCAATGCTTTTGGTGGGTATTCATTTATATCAAACACCTTAACAAAGAGAATGAAAACATGGAAAGGTATAGACTGGAACAAAGACATTTTAGATGAAGATATTTGGTACTTAGGCTACCCTGGAGTTTCCTATGCCTCACAAACTTCACCCATAAAATCCATATCTGAAAATGGCGAGGTTTTTTCATATATTTCGGCATTATACTGGGCAAAAGTACAAAGTTTTTCTCGTTTATATGTATATAATTTAATACAAGAACTTGATGTTCCTGGCGAGTGGTATATTGACAAAAAAGTAAAAAAACTTTATTTAATACCATTTGAAAATACTGATATGTCAAGCGAAAAAACAAAAATATCTGTTTCTACCTTAACAGACACTATGATAACTTTGCAAAATGCCAAGTATATCACTATTGAAAACTTAAATATGGAAGACACTTTAGGGCAAGTAGTAAACATACAAGGCGGGCATCACAACAAAATTTCAAGGTGCAATATAAAAAACACGCCTTCTTCTGTTGGTGAAATCCAAGATTACGAAATTCAAGCTGGCATGCATAACGGCTTTGAATATTGTACATTTATCGATGTAAACGGAGGAATCGATATTTCGGCTGGCACGGTTAATAGACATACGCTAATACCTGCGTATAACTTTGTACATGCGTGCTATTTTGAGAGATATCAAGCAAATGCCAGCTCACCTACGGGCATAAAACTTTGGGGTGTTGGCAATTTTGCATCGTGCAATGAACTTTGCAATGCACCAAATAACTCTATTTGGTGGCAAGGCAACGATAACGTAGTTGAATTTAATAACATACACCATGTCGATTTACAAGCAACAGATGCCTCGGCCATGTATTCTGGACGTGATGTACTTATGCGTGGCACAGTAGTGCGTAACAATTACATACATCACATAGGTAAATATGGTGATAAAACTAGCCATAACATCGCTATTTATATAGATGACATTGCCTCTGGTATGCGCATTTATGACAATGTAATCGAAGCGTGCACATGGGCGATTTTCATCAATGGCGGACAAGATAATCAGATTTACGATAACAGTTTTATTAATTGTTTATACGGTGTAATTGCCACAGATTGGAGCTTTTTATGGCGCTCTAGATGGTGGCAACATGGATATGGTTTGCTAAAAAATGCTATCACGCTAAAACCAGTTGACATAGACTGGCAAAGCAAAAATAGCCCTTATAGCAAGTATCCATACATACAAACTACGTATCTTGATAATAAGGACCATAGCATTTATAACAAAGTTATAAACAATAACTGGCAAGGCACAGATAATTTATTTGAGTTTCGTGTGAGAGGTTGCCAACCAGATACAGTAAACGTGCTTAAAGACTGGTATTTTTCAAAAGATAATTATAAATTATAATCGCTTTAATGATAATGCAATAAAAATTATGTTATCAAAATGTTATCAGTTGCCGTTTTTTAAAAAAACATTCTTGCATAAATATTCATTGAAATGCATAAAACGCACACAATATTGCATATTGTGTGCGTTTCGCTATAATATTTTGTATAATTATACCATGTGTAAACCGTAGAGTGCTACTCCATTTCGCTAAGTTGTACTATATTTTAGATACTTTTGTATCTATTTAAAAGCGTTTTATTTGCTTTATTAATCTGATTATACATCAAATTTTCAGTATGTCAAGTTTATAGTATCACAGTAGTATCACAAAAAATCAAACATTTAATTCTATTGCATAAATATACAGTATATACGTAAATCAATCTTTCAAGCAACCTATTGGCACTACAAAAACTCCATCACTTCTGCGGTAGGCTAAATCTCCGCCAGTTAAAATCATCAAAAAAGCTGGTTCTTTCATTTTTTCTATATTTATTTTGTTTTTTACCTTTATCAAGTGTTCAGCTGCTTCATCCATTTGCTTTGAGCCTAACTTTACCTCTACCGCTGCCCACCTACCATCATTTAATGCGATAACAGCATCGCATTCAAGGCCACTTGAATCTCGAAAGTGAAAAATTTGCCCATCTATTGCATCAGCATAAACTTTTAAATCCCTTGCACACAAGGCTTCAAATAGAAAACCAAAATAATTAAAATCATCAAAAAGTCTTTCTGGTGTTAACCTCATAACTGCTGTTGCAATTGATGGGTCTACAAATTGCCTTTTGGGAGATGTTCTAATAGCCGATTTTGAACGCAAGGCTGGATTCCACGCTAAAATATTATCTGTTACGAAAATTCTATCAAGTGCAGATAAATACAAACTAATACTTTTTTCTGATAAGCTATCGCCTGTGTCACCGCTGGCGATGTCATCATGTAAAGTTTTAATTGTGGCAAGTGTTGAAATATTCCTTGCAAGAGAACGCATTAACGCCCTTACTCTAGCAGGATTTTTTTGTATATCATCAATTTCTGATACATCGTGATTTATAACAGCTTCAACATAATCAATAGCGTGCCGAAGTGCCACTTTTTCGCTTTGCCCAACTGATGCAGGCCAACCACCTCGCACAATAGCCAAAGCAATTTGCTCTAAGGTTAAATCGCTCATAGCTTCTATTTCAGCCACACCATTGAATAAATCATTTAAAGAAATACTTCCGTTTGATTCTTTAGATTCAAAAAGGCTCATAGGTCGCATCATCATACGAGAAATGCGCCCTGTCCCTGTGTGTGCCACAACATTATCACGTGGTACAGCCGAACCAGTTAAAATAAACTGCCCAACCTCTCCACGCATATCAACTGCATACCTAACCGCATCCCAAAGCACTGGTGCAGTTTGCCATTCATCTAAAAGCCTGGGGGTTTCACCATTTAAGAGTAGCGATGGTTTTGTATCAGCCGCTTGTTGGTAAGACAGCCTTTTATCAGGGTCTTGCATAAATAGTTGGCTTTTTGAACTTTCCATAGCTGTTCTTGTTTTGCCACACCATTTTGCGCCCTCTATTAACACTGCTCCAGTAGTTTCTAGGCGTTCTTTCAATATTTTATCGGCTATTCTTGCTTTGTATTGTTTGTTGATTTTAACCACTCCTTATATTGTTATGATTATATTATAACTCAAACTTCCGAAATTATCAACTTTTTACTTCCGATATTATTAATGTTTTAGTTCTCAAATTATCAGTATTTCACTTTCTATGTTATAACTTATATAATTGCTCGTTTTAAAAATACAATTAATTTTACTATTTGTCTCAAACTGTTTGCATCGTTTTTTTCTAAATACCCTAGCAAGTACAAAAACGCAAAAGCTGGTATTCGTAGCAGTTTGTGTCAATTTGGTACGTTATGCACGCCAAAATCTTCTGCATTTTTTGTGATAATAATAGCGCAACTTGCATTAGATCACATTTCAACAAGTCCATTCTTTTTAGACATAAACTTCATTGTTACTTCAAATAATGTGCTCAACTTTATCATCAATCTTTGTTTTCAAAAAATAATAACAAACAAGCTATAGCATTTTTTCGCTACAGCTTGTTTGTTGATTTGATTGTTTTTCTGCTGTTTTTTTACAGCAAATTGTTCCTATTTTATCAATGCTATAATATTGCTAATTTTTTCATAGCTCGCTATTGTTTCGCTTGCTGTTTGTAAATAGTTGGAATAATCTTGATAATTTATATTTGCATTTAATGAAAGATATTCTTTTGAGCCAACAACATTAAAAGTATCTTTTAAATTTTTATATGTGTTACTTATCGCATCTAAAATTGTAAAAGTATTTTTAGAGTTTACTGTTGTTTGTGTTAGCTGATTATAAGGTGTAATGCCTTCTATCCCAGGTGTTAGTATTTGGTTTTTTAAGTCTTGTCCAGAAATTATATCCATGTTAGTTAAATCTGCTAACAAGTTGTAATAATCTTGTCCTGATAAATTATTAATGTCATATTTGCTTTTTAAAATTGCAATTTGTTCGTATGTAATTTTACTGTTACCGCTTGAATTCCAGTTAATAGTATTGGTTAAATCTAATTCGTTACTATTTGTATCTAAACCATTTATAAATGTTTTAAGCTGAACATCATCTGGTATATTTTGAGAAGTTTTAGCGTTGCTAGTAAAGTTCTTTTCTGCTTTTGACACACTAGTATCAGCCAAATTGAAAGTATCGTTATCCTCATTGTGCAAAATATTTTTTTTGTAACTAATAGTATTGCTATTAAAATTTGAAATTTTCATTATTTAATCCTTAAAAATGTTAATTAGCTGATTGTAAAACTGAAAAAACACAGTAAATACAAAGGCTTTTTGTTGATATAAAACTAATTTTTCTTCATTTTTTGTTGTAAAATTCAATTAAAAAGAAAAAAGACAACAAAAAATGAGTAAAAACCATTCTAAATAATTATGTGCAAACTTTATCGTTAGAAGATTTCTATAATACACAAAAATATTACATTAAAACACATTTTGTCTGTTTCTTCTTTTGATTATTACGACAATTGTACTTTTTTTCAAAAACACTATTATTAATTTTAATGCTAAATGACTTTGATTCTATTATATTTTTACCACATCGGAAACACCTTATTTCTTAAAGATAAAACATTAATAATTTTTGTTGCAATTTCCATCATATTTTCGCCTGCTTTTAAATTGGCACTAGTTTTACAAATAATGTGCGTACTCATTGTCCTTATTGTCAATAAATCGTTAGTTTATTTCAAACTCGTAATAATACCAATTCATGTTTATTTCTTTTTCTATTCTATATAAATCTCTGCTAAGTTTTGCATCAAGCATTTCAGCTAAGGGTAGAGCAAATTCTTGTTTAAATTCACTATTAGCTTTACATGTTTGTGCGTTTAAACCTGCGTAATAATGCACTTCAAAATATTCACTTGAGCACTTAATATTCACCCATTCACCATTTACAAACTTTGATACATTTATAGTTAATGTTGCGCTTATATCTTCATCAGAATTATTAATTATTGTGTAAGTGAAATTTTCATCGCTACCAATGTTGTAAATATCTTTTTCTGTTTTGATAGAAATCCCAGTATCTAACTGTATATAATCTTCTGAAACTTCAAATTCAACATCAATACATTCATTGTAATTTATAGGTATTTCTAACTTATAACTCCCTTTATCAAGCAAGTCATTTGTCATTATTTCCCCTAAATATATAAGTCTATAATTTGTTGTTCCAGCATTTACTGTGAACATATTATTATTGCTTATAATATCACTGATAAACACATACTCATCACCTGTTTTTTCATAAATCTTCAGTGAAGGTGCGAAAGTGAAATCAAATTCGCTGTTATTGCTTATGTTCACTCGCAAATAATCATATTGAGGTGTCAAAGATGGTATTGATGCAGTTATAGTAATATTGCTTTTTGTTATTCCTAAATTGCCTGCAAGCACATCATTATTAGAAACCGACATGTCAGAAATAAGCCCAGAAGATTCTACCAAAGCTGGGTTTTGGCTTTGAGCTGTTTCGATATTTTCGCCACAACCTATAAAACATATAACCAAGGCACATAATATGAGTAAGTTTTTTATATTATGCATAACACATCACCTTTTTAACTTGTATGTTCAATTAATAAAAATGCTAATTGTTTTTTCGAAATAAGATTTTAACTTACCTATATGTTATAAAGAGGTTAAACATTTCTTCTGTTATTCGCGTAGCACTAGTATAAACGCCATTGATCAAAGAGTAGTCGTCTCCATCTACTCCACTTCCTGTTGTTGGTGAGTTTAGTGTAACATCTTGAATTTAATAATGTCAACAGTTTTGCACAACTGGGCATTTTTTTGCGTAACTGGGCATTTTCAGGGAAATTATGGAAATTTTGAAAGTGAAGTATAGCTCATTAACAGGAAGAAAATACCACAAACATGCATCAACATTGTTTTATTGCTTTTTTAAACAATTTGTAATTTTCAAGCAAATTTTGACACAAAAAATATTATTATCTTCAAAAAAATCTACCGCCCCATCATATTTGTTTGCTATATATCTTACACTTGGAATACCAAAACCATGCAAATCAAGATTGCTTTTTGTGGTTTTCAAATTAGGGTTTCCTTGTAATACTGAATTTTGGATATTATTTTTAACATGTAAAAACATATAATTGTTTTTATTAAATATTTTAATAAAAACTGTTTCACCAACATTACTTGCTTCAAATGCATTATTTAGCAAATTTGAAATTATAGAGCATATATCATAATCATCAATTTTCCCAATATCTAAAGTTTTTATGTCATAATCGAATTTAATTCCACATTCTTTGCTTTTGCTTATAAACATATTCATTGTAGCGTTTAGTGCTTTGTTTTTACTCACTAAAAAATTATTTTGAACTTGAAAATTTTCTTCTGCTTTTTTTAAATAGCTTTCAGCTTCGTTATATTCTTTATTAGCTATTAAACTTAAAACTACATTGTGCTGGTGTTTTATATCGTGACGAAATTTTCTCATTTCAGAATATATTTCGTCTATTTTTTCATAAGATTTAACTTCTTCTAAAATCAAAGTTTTGTTAAGGTTAAGAGCGTGTATTTGATTGGAAAATTTAACAAATAAAGCAAAAAAACAAAACACTGCAATATTTATAAGCACTAAACAGATGCAAACTCCTAAAAAGAGTGTAGTATTATAGTTAACATTTTTTGACAGCATTAATTCATATGCAAAAACAGCGCATAATGCTGTAATAAAAAACACAATAGCAAAACCAAGCCACACCTTTCTTGAAAGCTTATGAAAATTCTTTTTCATTACTTTTAGAGCAAATAGTATTAGTAGCAATTGCAATGATTTTGCAAAAACAATTGCTATAACACGAGTTTTATCAGACGATGACATGATTTGCAATATTTGTATTTCTATAAAGAGCGGTAATGTCGCACTTACAATTAAACTGCTAACCAAACTTAAAGCTACTGGCAAAAAAGAAATTAATAATTTCCTTTGCCAAGCGCCATGAAAATAAAACAACATAAATGCAAAGTTTATAATTGTATATACAATTATTCCATAAGAATCAAATATTTGTAATACATTTAAAATATTAATAGAAGAAACAATCGCAATTAAATATATTGCAAAACCAAAAACGTTTGCTAATGTATTATGCTTGGTTGTTTCACTTTTATATATAAAATAAAAAAATACAAAGCTATCAAAAACATTTGCAAGCTGTTCAAAAACAATCATAGATCCTCCATTATACTTATAAATTGCTTTTTTATATCTTTTCTCCTATGTTTGCTTAACGGTATACGTATATCGATATTCTTTAACACGATATCTGTTTGTTCAACTGAAAACATATGTAATGAATTTACAAGATATGATTTATGCACTAACAAAAAAGTTTCTTCGTTCAATTGTTTTTTGATTTTAAAAAGTGGCTCTTTTAAAGTATATTTATTTTTTAATGTAACACATATTACGCTGTGTCCTTGAACTTCAAAATAAAGAATATCATCAACTGAAATTTTAATTTTGCCACTTTTGGTTTCAAAAATAATTTTTTCACTTGAATTAAAGTGGTTTTTTAATATAGATACAACTGCTTCTTCAAGTTCTTCATCGATTTTATATTTACGAATAAATCGAAATGGTTCATATTTAAAAGTTTCATAAACCATTTCTTCATGGTTTGTTATAAATATTATCTTACATTTATGTTTTTTATCTCTAATGTCTTTTGCTAGCGATATTCCATCCACTTCTGGCATATCTATATCCAAAAAAATCAAATCGAATGTCTGCAAATCGTCGCACACTAATAAATCTCTTGCATGTAAAAATGTTTGTGTTTCAGATAATATATTTTGTGCAGTCAAAATTTCATTTAGTTTGCCTTTAACATTTTCTGCATCAATTTCTTCATCATCACATATTGCAATTTTAATCATGTGCGCACTCCCTCTCCAATCAAAATCTTTTTTAAACAATTACACCGCAAATTACTTTCCAATTTTCACTATTATTAAACAAATTTAATAATCATGTTGATATTTTACCACAAAAACCAAACATTTGAAATAATTTTATTGAACATTTGTAAATGCACCATAACAAAAACATGGTTAAAAAAATAAAATCAATCATTATCTTCCACAAAAAACAAAAAAGCATCGATGGTTTTAGTTATGCACTTTATCTGTTTGACAAAAGCAATAGCTGTATTCATCGATACTTTTAATATTAATATAAGCAACCTCTCCGCACTAGCTTTATAGTTACCCATACATCTCATTTTCAAACACGCAATATATATTTCGTGTTTTTTCCTTCGCCGATTTTTTTAATAATGTTAAGCTCCAGCATTTCTTTAATTATATTATTTGCTCTTGTGAGTTTTACATTTAAAAGCCCTTCAATCTCTGCCCTTGTGATGCTTTCGTTTTCTTCTATATAGCGTATAACCTTGCTTTGTGTTTCTGTATACGTTATTGTTACAGCATTTAAGTTAGGCAGTGTAACTTTGAATGCACCTGTTGCGTTCTCAAACGTTGGTTTCCTAACACTATCTTTGTAGGAGCTCATAATTTTACTTATTCCTATTCCATAAGATTCAATCAACTTCATACGATAAAATATAGCTGCAAGTTTCTCGTTTCGTGACTGAGAAGCGCCAAGCATAACGGCTTCTATTGATAAGCCTGATACAAGCCCACCCAGTGAAATTATTTCAATTTTATCAGAATATATGTTTATAGAAATACTACCACTAAAACTATAATCTCTATGGATAATTGCATTTAGCAAAGCTTCTCTAATTGCATCTTCTGGATAATCACGCCTATCAATTCTATACAATTCATCAAACGTAGCTCTTGTTCTATTATAAAAATCTATGCCCTTATAGGCTTCGCTTAATTGTAAAAAAACAGAGCCTGTAAATTCTTTTCTATCCCTGAATATAGATTTATCACTACCTTGAAAAAAAGCTAGCTTAATAGTATGCTTACACTGGTCTGAAGTTATGAGAGCTAAATTAGTAAACATATCATCATTGCTTAATATACCAAGGTTTTTCTTTTGCACTTCGGCGAATTCGAGATTTCTAGCTTGCATCTCTTTTGAAAACGCATCAAACGTTAAATTTTGGTCTAGTGAACGATTATTCTCAAAAGAATCTCCATCAGATATTTTTATCATATTTTTTATGGAGTCTTCTGATGCTTGTGCTTTTGAACTGCCTTGCCTTACATAAACACCAGAAGATTTAATTCCTTTTTCAATTAAATAATACGGTTTTCTTGTTCCTTCACTTATGGTAATTTTAATAATGTATTTATCTTCAACATTTAATATTTCGGTTTGTACAAACATCATAGCATCTGGCCTTATGCTATCTCTTAATGAATTTGTTAATTTAAGTATTGTATCATCAACATCATCTATGCCTTTAATGTTTCCACTATCATCAATGCCAATGTAAATGTACCCACCATTAGTATTTAAAAAAGCAACAACTTCTTTTTTTATATCATTTGTGTAAATTTCTTTAAACTCAGTTATTTCATTTTCAATAAACTTCATTCTATCACCTTTCTATCAGTGTTAATATCTTATATCACTGATACTATCACATTTTGTGTTAGAATGCAAGTAGTTTATGCACGTTTTTAATTTTAATTATAAATCAATTCCTTAAAAACAATCTCCTCCGCACAAGCCTTATAGTTATTCATAAGTCCTACCCAACGCATTTGGTCTTTCATTTTAAGCTCCTCATTGCAACCCTCTGTTTTTGCCATCTGCGTTACAATTAAATCCACTTGCTTTTGGGCTTGTTCGTTCACATCTACCAAGTGTTTGTTTAATTCACCAGATAAATACAAGCTCATGTACAAAGCCTTTTTGTGCTCCTTTAAGTACCTTTCACGCAATAAACCATATTTGCCTATCCAAACATTTTCTTCCTTTGGTAGCTCTAAATTTGGGTAATACATACCGTCATCTGCTAACGTATACCACAAGCCATTACTTTTATCAAATATTTCCTTTTCTAGTTCTTTCATAATTTTTACCTCTCATAATCACGTTTTTTCTTTGTTGTAGTTTTTTGTACTTCTTTTGGTTTAGGCAGTTGTTCTTCTTTTTCTTTATGAAGTTGTTCTTGCCTATAATCTCTGATGATTTTATTTACATTCCCTCTACCTAAAGCCTTGTTGAGTATGTCCATACGCTCAACTTCCACATCTTTTTCAGAAATAATACTAGCATACTTTCTAATTATATTATTTGCTGTACTTAGCTCCGATTTTACATTGTTAAAACGCTCCAGAAGGCTGTTATAAGTGTTTTTAAGGTTAATATGTTCTATTAGCAACGACTTGACAAACTCCTTAAGCCTTCGTACAACTGGCATAGCCTTTTTATCTTTGTAAGTACTTGCTGTCGTTAAAATTTGAGCTTCTGGAAGTTGCCACTTAGGATTATCTTCTAAATCTGCAATAGTTGCATTTATGCGTTTTTTGTCTTTAGTGAGTGATTGAATGGAATCATCAATCTTCTTAGATTTCTCTGTCTTTTTATAAAGTTCGTCTTCAACTTCATCAGCTTCTTCATTTAACTTTTTGATTAAATTTTTGGTTTCAAATTCTGTGTTCTTCAAAAAATTAACTTCTTGTTGTCTATCATAAACTTCCTCGTGGAGCATATCACTTTTAGCCACAAGATTTTCAACTACAACCATTTTTTCATAAATTTCTTTATCGAGTTCTTCAACTTCTAAAGCTTTTTGTTCTGCTTTGTATGTTTCTATCGGCAGTTGCTTTTTGCCACCACCTTTTTTCTCCCACTCAATGCCATGTTCAAGCATAAGTTTTGCTACAATCTCTTTTTCAGAATCTTGCCACTGGATAAGCTCTGTGCTGCTTTTAGTTCCACCATTAAAACCTAACTGATTTAACGCACCTTTGAGAGTGGTTTTTGTATCTAACCCACGTTTGTTTCCTTTTGTGTAGGGGATAAAATCAATGTGCAAATGTGGCGTTGCTTCGTCCATGTGAAGATGTGCTGAAAACACATGTAGTGTAGGGTTTCTTTGCTGAAATTCTCGCATGTATTCTTTAAGTATTTCTTCTGCGATTTTACCGTTATCACTTTGAGCGTTCATATCCTCAAAGTCACCGACTTGTA
>CAYJKG010000050.1:0-19827 GCA_964370685.1 uncultured Faecalibacterium sp.
CGGAGTTTGAAATCTTTAAGAATATGTTTTTACTTGTAGGTTTATTTTTTAGCTCTATTATAGGTTTTATATGCATTCTCAACTTTTTTAATGTAATTTTAACTTCTATCATCACCAGAAAACAAGAGTTTGCAATGTTGCAAAGCATAGGGATGACAGGCAAACAGCTTAAAAATATGCTAATTTTTGAAAGTTTAAGTTATATAATTACCACTATTTTAATTACAACTGTTTTAACAATTATAGTTGCGCCTATAACACAAGATGTTTTTGGCTCTATACTTTGGTTTTACGAGGCAAACTTTACAATTTTGCCTATTGCCATAAGCTTGCCTGTTTTTATTTTTATAGGTGTTATCTTGCCTATGATATTATATAAAATTTTAGCAAAGCAATCCATAGTTGAAAGGCTACGTGGTGTAGAATAATACACTATTAAAATAAAGCAATGTCTAAACACCCTCTCTTTTGCATAAACTCAAAAGAGGGGGTGTTTTTATGTATGCAAAAACAAAGCGATTAACAACTAAAGAAATATTGCAGGCAAAACCCGCTAAAAAATTAAAACTATTAACAAAAGGTTTAGCACCACTAGATTTGCCTTTGTTAATTTTAGTGTTGATTTTAACTAGTTTTGGTTTAATTATGCTTTTTAGTGCAAGTTATGCGGTGGGTGTTTACCGCTGGGAGGATGCGTATGCATATATACGCCCACAACTACTTTTTGCAGCGGTGGGTTTGCTAGGCATGTGGGTGGCTAGTTGTGTGGATTACCATATTTTTCACAAACTTGCATGGCCGTTAATGGGTATTTCACTTGTGTTATTAGTGGTAGTTCTTTTTATGCCTGAATATAACGGCTGTAAACGCTGGATAGTTATACCAGGCCTTGGCACAATACAACCCAGCGAGATTGCAAAGTTTGCAATAGTTATTTTATTTTCACATATAATATCTCTTAATCATGCAAAGATGAAAAACTTCTCAGTGGGTGTTTTGCCATTTGTAATTGTGCTCTGCGTTGTTGCTGTGCTCATGCTTTTAGAGCCGCATCTTTCAGGCACTATGCTCATTTTAGGTATAGGTGCAGTGCTCATGTTTGTTGGTGGCACTGGTTTAAAATGGTTTGTAATAGCTGCAACTGGTGGTATTGCAGCAATAGGTGCTGTGGTTATTGCCATGCCAGATTTAGTCCCCTATGCTACGGATAGATTATCCTCATGGATAGATCCCTTTGCTGACCCCCTAGGCGATGGCCACCAAACCATACAAAGCCTTTATGCAATAGGTTCTGGCGGTGCAACAGGCCTTGGCCTTGGCAATAGCCGCCAAAAGCATTTATATGTTCCTGAACCACAAAACGATTTTATTTTTTCTATAATATGCGAAGAGCTTGGTTTTATTGGTGCAGTTATAGTTATACTTTTATTTGTGCTTTTACTTTTGCGAGGTATTACAATTGCAGTGCGCGCTGCTGATAAATTTGGAGCTTTAATAGTAGTTGGTTTTATAGTTCAAGTTACATTGCAAGCAGTGCTTAATATCGCCGTTGTTACAAACAGCATACCAAACACTGGTATAAGTTTACCGTTTTTTTCCTCAGGAGGCACAAGCTTAGTTATGCTACTTGGGCAAATGGGCATAATACTTTCAATTTCACGTAGGGGTACGCAATAACTTTTAATTTTTGCTTAGTAAAAGCTTTGTCATTTCAAAAATATTAATTTGTTTTATAATAACAGCAAATGTGTATACTATCTAGGCAATATAAAAAACGCTATATTAATTATTAAAATAGGCTTTTTGAGAGTTAAAAATCACATTATTCCTCTTTTTTGCATAGTTTAGGTAAACGAAATGCAAAATGGAGGGTTTTTTATGCGTGAAATAATAACTATACAAGGTGGTTGTCCCCTTTTTGGTACTGTGGAAGTACCCAGTGCCAAAAACAGCATACTACCACTGCTTGCCGCCTCGGTACTATGCAAAGACGTTGTACGATTTTTAAAAGTTCCTATGCTATCAGACGTTGTAATTAGCACTAATATATTAAATTATTTTGGTTTTTTGGCAAAGCGTGCAAATAACGAGGTTATAATTGTGCCGCGAGAAATCACAAATTACGAATTACCATCTTTTTTGAGCGAACAAATGCGTGCTTCTGTGCTTTTTTTAGCACCAATGCTAAGCCGTTTTGGTAAAGTAAAAGCCGGTATGCCCGGCGGGTGTAATATAGGAATGCGCCCTATTGATATTCACCTAGATGGTTTACTTTCCATGGGTGCAATTATTGAACAACACCCAAAGTCACTTGTTTTAAAAACACCTAATGGTTTACATGGGGTTGATTTTACTTTGCGATATCCTAGCGTTGGTGCAACAGAAACTTTAATAATGGCGGCTGTTTTAGCAAAAGGGCAAACAATTTTGCGTGGTGTAGCACGTGAACCAGAAATAATTGATCTTGCTAATTTTTTAAATGTTTGTGGTGCAAAAATAAAAGGTGCTGGTAAACAAAACATCACTATTGAAGGTGTTGATGAGCTTTGTGGTGCAACGTATACAGCCATGCCTGACCGTATTTTTGCTGCAACAATTGCATGCGCGGTTGCAGCAACTAGCGGCGAGGTTAAAATAACTAACTGTGCACCTAAAACTTATTTACCTGTATTAAATGCACTCTCACGCGCTGGGTGCTGCATTAAAAGCGATGAAAACTCTGCGGTGGTTTCACGCTTTGAAAAACTAAACGGCATAGGGCAAATTGTAGCGGGTGTGTATCCAGAATTTCCTACAGATGCGGCACCTTTACTAGCAGCTGCATTACTTTGTGCTAAAAGTTCTAGTTATATTAAAGATCAGGTTTTTGAAAATCGCTTCGCATGCGAGGCAAGTTTTAGAACCATGGACGCAAAAACCTGTGTTAATGGACGTACCTTAGCAATATATGCTAACGAAGACTTAAATGGTGCAAATGTTTTTGCCTCTGATTTACGTGGCGGAGCAGCATTAATTATAGCTGCGCTTGGTGCTCAAGGGCAAACAAATATAGAAAATATACACTTTATTGGTAGAGGTTATGAAGATATCGTTAAAACCTTTTATAATTTAGGTGGAAAAATTAATAAAAATTCTTATGAAATGACAAAATAATCTTGATTTTAGCTCGAAAAAATGATAGGATATATCTATATACTTATGAGAAGTGTACCTTATTTATACCAAAAATAAGGTAGAATTAATATATTTTTAAAATCAAGGGGGATTTGTCATGGCCTTTATGCTTGAAGAAGAATTGGAAGAAAACGTAACTACGATAAAAGTTGTAGGTGTTGGCGGCGGCGGCGGCAATGCTGTTAACCGCATGGTTATTGCTGGCTTGCAAGGGGTTGAGTTCCTTGCTATGAATACAGATGCACAAGCGCTTTCAAAAAATAGCGCAACTTTAAAAACCCAACTAGGGCAAAAAATAACAAAAGGCCGTGGAGCTGGTGCTGACCCTGAAAAAGGCAGAGCAGCCGCTGAAGAGAGCAAAGACGAAATTGCAAACGCTCTTAAAGGCTCACAAATGGTATTTATTACTGCTGGTATGGGTGGCGGCACAGGCACAGGTGCAGCGCCAGTTGTAGCTGAGGTTGCACGTGACCTTGGTATACTTACAGTTGGTATAGTTACAAAACCTTTTTCTTTTGAAGGTAAGCGCAAAATGGGTCTTGCAGACCAAGGCATTTCAGCTTTATTACAACATGTTGATAGCTTGATTGTTATTCCTAACGAGCGTTTAAAATTAATCAGCCAAGAAAAAATCACTATGATGAATGCTTTTGAAGCCGCGGATAATGTTTTGCGCCAAGGTGTTGAATCCATATCAGCACTTATTAACGTGCAATCTTTCATTAACCTTGACTTTGCTGACGTTTGCTCAATTATGACAAACGCTGGCTATGCACACATGGGCGTTGGCTCTGCAAAAGGTGCTGGCAAAGCAGAAAATGCAGCTAAAGCAGCTATTTCTAGCCCACTTTTGGAAACAAGCATTTCTGGCGCACGTGGTGTTATAATAAACATTGTTTCAAGCCCTGACATCGGCCTTGATGAAGTTGAGCAAGCAGCTACATTAATTAGCGATAGCGCACACCCAGATGCAAATATAATTTGGGGTACCGCTTTTGACGCTGACCTTGCTGATGAAATGCGCATAACATTAATAGCAACCGGTTTTGATAAAGTTGCAGAACCAATTATGCCAACAAAGCAAGACACCCTAAACAATGCACCTACTCCAAGCCCAATGTTTGCCTCAGATAAATCACAATCTGCACAAACCACAGACAGATCAAACGGATTTAGCACTGCTAACTCTGATGATGATTCTTACTTTACTGATATCATGAACATGTTAAATAAGCGTGATGAATAATAAAAGGGACAATAATGGAAGATAAAAACATCGGTTTTCAAACGAGCGTGCTCGGCTTTAAAAAAGCAGATGTTCTAAGCTGGATTGAAGAACAAAGCAAGCAAGCTCAAGAAAAAGAAAAGCAAACCTTACAAGCGCGCGAACTTTTAGAGCAAGAACTAAATACTTTAAAAGAGCAACAAACTGTAAGCAAAGAAGCTTTGCTTGAAAAACAATCTGAAATTTCAGCTTTAGAACGTGCAATTGAAACACATAAAACAAATTTTGCACAACAAGAGGAAAAATTAAATAACCTAGCTGAGGAATTGCAAATAACAAAAGCTAGCGAGAGAGATTTCAAAGAACGTCTTTTCGCAAGAGAAGAAGACGCTGTTTTGTTGCGTAAGAACAACCAAGAACTTACACAAGAACTATGCGAAAAAGATTTACACATTGAAAAAGCCGATGAACTTGTTAAAAAAACTCAAACAGACGCAGAGGCCGAAATTGAAAAAGAGCGTAAACGCTTTGTTTTGCAAAACGCTATAATGAAAGATAAAATGAAAGAAAGCGCCGCCTCTATGGTTGGAGATATTGACGCTATTAAAGCCGATTTATCATCGCTAGAAGAACGCATTTTAGAATCTATGATGCAAATGCAACAATCAACACAGCTACTTGCAAAAACTCTTGAAAATGCTGAAAAAAACATTGAAACCCTCGGTGTTAAGATGGATACTTTTCCTAAAACACCAAAAACTAAAAAAACAACACCTACCTATACATATGAAACTCCACAAAAACCAGAAGAAAATGACAAAGCAGAGAACTTTTTCGCAAAGTTTAATTTAAACTCTACGCCACAAAGTAATGAGACCAAAAAAGCTCAACCACCGTTAAAAAAAGCTGCTCAGCAAACACTTTCTACCTTTTTATTAAAGCAAATTTCAAAAATGCTTGATGATTAAAACAATTTAAAGGCGCTTGATGTCAAAACATCAAGCGCCTTTTTTAATAAGTACACTCTCTTCGTGGTTTAATATAAATGATATCAAAAATGTACTACAGTTCTTGTAAAAACTCATGTATTTTATCCGCCCAGCCTGGGAATAATACATGCCCAAAATCATGATAAATATGTAGTTTTGTCTCACCGCCTAGTTTGTTATAAACTGCAAACTGGCTAGATGGTGGACAAACGTTATCTGTTAAACCTATACCAAAAAGCACTGGTGTTTTTATACGCTCAGCAAGATTTTGTATATCAATATAACCTAGTTTCCTAAAAATTTCATCTTCACGCTCGTGGCAAGGGTCAAAGCGTGAAAAATACTCATAAATTTCTGCATATGGGCGTGATGGTAAATCCAAGTGCCAAACACGTTTATAATCAGATAAAAAAGGATGTTGCGAAACAGTTAACTTAATGTTATCATGCAAAGCTGCACATACAATTGCAAGTGCACCGCCTTGGCTACCACCTTTACATGCAAGGCGATTTTCATCAACTTCATCAAAGCTTGAAACCACTCTTGCAAGTTGCACTGTATCTAAAAATACATGGCGAAAAAATAAATCTTGTGGGTCATCGTTTTCAAGCCCACGTATAATATGCCCAAAACGTGTATCACCTAAATATGTACAGCTATCAACACTTTTACCTGCTTGTCCACGTACATCAAGCGCTGCCACGCAGTAACCCTCACTAACCATGGCTAGCTTTTCGCTCCAGTTACCTGCTTGACCGCCATAACCATGAAATTGCAAAACACAAGGGTGTGGCCCTTTTGTTTTAGGGCGCAAATACTGTGCATATACCTTTGCACCACGTACACCTGTAAAAGTTAAATCAAAGCAATCTGCATTTCTAGCAGAAAATTTCGCTATTTCTAACTTTGGCATAGGCGCTGTTTCGTCTAATTCACTAAGAGCTTTTTCCCAATAAGTGTCAAAATCTGTTGGTTTTGGAGTAGAACCTTTGTACTCTCGCAATTGGGGTAGTGGCATATCAAATACTGGCATGGTATAACCCTTTCTTATTGTTTGCTACTGTTTATTTTTTCACGTGTGTCTTCGTTTAACTGTGCATGTAGTGCACGTGTATACTCTGAAAATTGCACGTTTTCTTTACCGTAAGTTAATTGCAGTTCATACTCTAACGGCAACCAGCTTTCAATTGGTGCTTCGTTATGTTGAACAACCGCCTCCATATTATCTAATGCTTTGTATAGCTTCGCTTCCTGTGTTTGTTTTTGCTCCATTTCTTCATATAGCTCAGCAAAATCTTTATTGTATGGTGCTGGCAGTGATGATACCCACTCTTTAAGCATTTTATCTTCAGCTATTCTGTGAGCATCTGTTTTTTCAAAAGATGGCACATCACCCGTAAAACACTCCCCTATATCATGTATAACACACATTTTAAGCAATTTTAGCATATCAATATCAGGGTATTCATCCTTCATAAACATAGCCATTAAAGTTAATCTCCAGCTGTGCTCTGCCACGCTCTCCTTGCGTCCTTTACTGGTTATACAATGTCTTGTATTATCTTTTAATCTTTCAGCTGTTGCCATTATTTCAATTAGTTTTTTTGGTTGCATATTGCCTCCTTGTTAGTTATTCATCAAGTAATGCCAATATATCACTTGGGCTCATGCTAAGCATAGCCCCCTCGTTACCTGTTATTATATTGGCAAGGTCTTGTTTTGCTATTTGCATTTCCATTATTTTTTCTTCTATACTACCTTGCATTATTAGCTTATAAACTTGCACTGTATTTTGCTGGCCTATGCGATACGCTCTATCTGTTGCTTGGTTTTGAGCAGCTACGTTCCACCATGGGTCATAGTGTATAACTATATCTGCAGCTGTTAGGTTTAAGCCTGTGCCACCAGCTTTTAACGAAATTAAAAACACATCTGCCTCACCATCATTAAAAGCATGTACAAGTTGAGCACGGCGCGGTTTAGGTGTAGAGCCTTGCAAAGTAAAATGTGTTACACCTATTTCATCCAAGCGCACAGCAAGTAAATCAAGCATAGAGGTAAACTGGCTAAATAAAAGCACCTTATGCCCTGCATCCACCGCCGAGGATATAAGCTCTGCACATGCATCAAGCTTTGCACTACCACCCTGCCAGTTTTCTATATTAAGGCGTGGGTCACAACAAATTTGACGCAATTTTGTCAGCACTGCAAAAACTTGTATTCTATCCTCTGCTTTTAGAGTGCTCAATCGCTCTTTTGCCTCAAGCACAGAGGCTTGATAAAGTTTCTTTTGTTCTTGTGTAAAAAAAACATGGTATAAATTTTCTATTTTGGGAGGTAGCTCTTTTAAAACATCAATTTTCATGCGCCTTAAAATAAATGGTGAAGTTATGTGGTTTAAACGCTGTATTATGTTTGCATCTTGTTGTTGCACTATTGGGCGCTCAAACTCTTCTCTAAAAATAGCATACGGGTATAAATACCCTGGCATTAGGAATGAAAAAACACTCCAAAGTTCGCTTAAACGGTTTTCAATAGGTGTACCTGTTAGTGCAAAACGCACTTCACTTTTAACCTTGCACACAGCTTTATATTTTTGTGTGTTGTGGTTTTTTATAGCCTGCGCTTCATCTATAATACAAGCATGGAAATCAAAATCTTCGTAAAGTTCAACATCTCTACGCAAATAATCATAACTTGTCACAACTACATCAACTTTTGCAAAACTAAACACAAGCTCTGCTCTCGTGTGTGCATTACCATCTATTGCTAATACTTGTAACTCTGGTGTAAATTTTTGAGCTTCCTCTACCCAGTTGAGCAAAAGCGAGGCTGGGCAAACAATTAAAGATGGGCTTTTTTCGCCTTTTTCTTTAAGTGATAACAAATATGCTAACACTTGCAAAGTTTTACCAAGACCCATGTCATCCGCAAGTATGCCACCCATTCCGTATGCGTCTAGTGTGCGCAACCATCTGTAACCAGTGCGCTGATACTTACGCAAAACTTTTTGCAAACTTTTTGGTAAGGCATATTCGTTATCTGCTACTGAACGAAAATTGCGGCTAATTTGGCGAAACGCTTCATCTCTTCGAAATTCAAAGCCATCTTGCCCTGAAAAAGCCTTATCTAAACTTGGTGCACGATAAAGTGGCAAGGTGAAATCCCCCTCGCCTATATCTGCACCTGCTAAGCTTAATGTTTCGCTTAGTTCCTCCAGCACATTCATCGAATTATCTGTTTTTAGTAAGCGACCATCTTTTAAGCGGTGATACTTCTTTTTGCTACGCAAAGTTGCAAGTAGTGCTTTTAACTCTTCTACGGGAAATTCACCGGTATCAATTTTTAAATCAAGCACACTATTTGCAACAGATATTCCAACTTTTATACTAGGCTGTGGTGCTTGCATTTTGCGGAAAACATCACTCATATATACTTCACCAGTAGCGAGCATATCAGGTAATGCTTCCTCAAAAAAGCGGTAAATATCATCATCTTCCTGCACACTAAAAAAACAACTATTGTGCTCGTTTTTTGTGTGGTGCATATAGTGTGCTAGCAAGGCAATTGTTTGCTCCTCACTGCGTTTATCACGCATAAACGTTGTTGAAACTTGCTCAAGAGGGCTAACTTTATCCTCGCCATATAAAAACACAGGATACGCTGTTATATTTCTATAATTAGGTGCATCTATGTAATATTGCACAATAGGTGTAAGTGGTATCTGACTAATCAAAATCTCATCTGGGTCATCTAAAACCACTTGCGAGCGTATTTCTGGTAAAACATACGAGCAAAATTTCGATACATCTGCTGTGGTAAAAAACACCTCTTTAGTTAATGTTTCAAGCACATTTACAACTTGATTAAATAGGTTTTTATCTAAGCGCCAAATATTTTCATCATCAAATGTATAAATATAATCCTCACCATAAAACCAATTTACTCGTGGCGAAACCGAAAGCGTTGCCCCACCTTTTTTTAAAACTGCTTGTAATGTTAATTTAAAAGGTGTTCTTGGTAAATTATAAATATATATCTCGCCTTTTTCAAAATGCAAGTTATATATTTCATCACAAATAGGTGGTGCTATCGCTAATGAGCCAACACGTGGATTGTAGCTAGAGTATCGGTTATAACCACGCTTGTTTTCTTTTGCATAATCATAAAAAGACCGCTGTTTGTATAGTATCTTTAGCAAACGCTGCGAAAACTCATCAAAAGTTTCTAAACTGTGTGTAAAAGCCAATTGCTTACCATATGAAACATAATTTTTTTCATCAATATCACTAAGCATTGCAATTATATCTTTAACTATATAAAAACGTCTTCCATTACCTATTTTTATGCGTATTTCAGGTGCTACATCTCGCCTAAAAGGATCTGGCGAAAACTCCACCAAAAGGCTAATATCACCTATTTGTGTTTTTGCAGATTGTGCAATTTCCAAAGCTTTGCTAACAGGTTTACTTGTGTAACGCTCAAGTAAAATAGAAGCATTTTTGTCAGATTCTGCCTCTGGAGCTTTCCATTTGTTGCCAAAAAGTTCTTCAACTCTACGGTGGTAATTACTAGTTTCTACTTGCTTCGTTTCAGGCAATGTAGCCGCTGTTACTATTGATTTTTCAGCCATTAAATTTTCTAAATTTTGTTTTGGTGTAAACTCGTGTAGCTCGTTAAATTTAAAAAGTAGTGCACCTATATGTTTGCACGGCTCGCCATAGCCCTGCTCGTTAAAAGCACAATCGCAACTTGCTGATCTAAACGAAAAATCTTTGCTATTTATCCAAGCACAAGTATCATAAGTTTGTGTACCTGTTACATTAGCAGTAATATATAAAATCTCTGGTGCACTTTCAATCTCTTCATAGTTATGCACGCGTCCACGTTGATAATAACTCAGCGCACGCTGATATATAGACCCTCCAAGGAGGTTTTTTATATTTTCGCTTGTCATTTGAATTTCCTCCTTATTTGGTAATAGTTCTGCACATTTAATAATACTATATTTTAGCTAAACAGGCAAGTAAAAATTTAAATATGAATAATTATTGTTTAACACTTTGTTTTGTGATACAATTTACTTGTTTGAATATAACTTATATAATAACCAAGAGGAAAATCATGAATAATAAAAACGCTGCGACTAGCCCACTAGGTATAGAACCTATAGGCAAATTGATGGTACGCTTAGCCGTACCTACAGTTCTTTCTCAACTTGTTAACATGCTATACAATATAGTAGACCGCATTTACATAGGAAATATCCCTGGTAGCGGCTCGTTAGCACTTGCAGGGCTTGGCGTTTGTTTTCCTGTTATTATGATAATATCTGCTTTTGCTGGACTTTTTGGCATGGGTGGCGCGCCAAAAGCAGCAATACACATGGGTGAGGGCGATAAAAATAAAGCCGAGCAAATACTTGGCAACTGTGTTGCTGCGCTTTTAATAACAGCAGCAATTTTAACCGGTTTTTTTATTTTATTTGGCCGTGATTTACTTTTTGTTTTTGGCGCTAGTGAGCAAATTATAGACTACGCATGGGATTACTTAAATATATATGTAATAGGCACTGTTTTTGTTCAATTAACTTTAGGGCTAAACCCGTTTATCAACACACAAGGGTTTGCAAAATATGGTATGACAACCGTTTTAATAGGCGCTATTTTAAATATCATTCTTGACCCTATTTTCATCTTTGGTTTTAATATGGGTGTTAAAGGTGCAGCAACTGCAACAATAGTTTCGCAAGCTGTATCCGCCCTTTGGGTTTTAATGTTTTTATTTGGGAAAAAAAGCCTACTAAAGTTAAGGACTAAAAACTTAGTTATATCATCAAAAATATTATTACCCGTAATGGCTTTAGGGCTTTCATCCTTTGTAATGTCTTCTACAGAAAGTTTGCTTAATATTTCTTTTAATAGTTCTTTACAACGCTACGGCGGCGATCTCGCTGTTGGAGCTATGACAATAATCGCAAGTGCAGCGCAGATGTGTTTTTTACCCTTAGTAGGTATATCACAAGGCTCACAGCCAATAATAAGTTACAACTTTGGCGCTGGCAAAATGGATAGAGTGCGAAAAACTTTTAAAATACAGTTTATTACTAGCATTACGTTTTCGGTAATAATGTGGGTTATGTTTCTCACTGTGCCGCAAATGTTTATTCGCCTTTTCAACAATGACCCTGAACTTATAGCATTTACAACAAATGCATTACGAATATACATGGTTGGTGTGTTTATGCTAGGCGCGCAAATAGCATGTCAACAAACATTTTTAGCTTTAGGCCAAGCGAAAGCTTCATTATTTTTAGCGGCTTTGCGTAAGTTGATTTTGCTAATACCTTTAATATTTATTTTACCTATGTTTTTTGAAGATAAAGTTTTTGCAGTTTTTGTAGCAGAACCAATTGCTGACATAACCTCTGGCATAGTAACCATTTGTACTTTTGCAGTTATTGTTCCAAAAACACTTAAAAAACGAGAGGATGAGCTTACGACAAAACAAGTTTAAAGCAAACTAGTGCCACTCTGCCTTGTTTTATATAGCAGATAATACTCGGTTTAACTATAACTACATTTTTAGGAGGATTTAATGCAAGCTTTACTTATAAAGATATTTATTAAAGATAGTCAAAATCTCAAAAATCCTAAAACACGCAAAAGTTATGGTTATCTATGTGCGTTTTTTGGCATTGTTAGCAACGTGCTACTATTTATTCTAAAGCTTATTGTAGGTCTTTTAATAAATAGCATAGCTGTTACCGCTGATGCTTTTAATAATCTTTCTGATGCGGCCTCCTCTGTGGTAACTGCAATAGGTTTTAAACTTAGTGGTAAACCTGCTGATATGGAACACCCTTTTGGCCACGGGCGATTTGAATATCTTTCCGCATTAGTTGTTGCTATAATGATTATGCTAGTTGGTATTGAGTTAGTTCAAGCATCTTATGAAAAAATAGTAACTCCCTCACCCACTAGTGCTACTATAACAACCGTAGTTTTACTTATTATTTCGGTTTTTGTAAAAATATACCAAAGCATATTTAATCGCAACATAGGCAAAAAAATAAATTCATCTGCACTGATAGCCACTGCCACTGATAGCATGAACGATGTTGTAGCAACATGTGCAGTTATTATTTCTATAATACTTGGCTATTTTTTACCTTTTGCGATAGACGGATATATTGGCATACTCGTTGCTATTTTTATTTTGAAATCTGGTTTTGATGTAATAAAGGACACAGTAAATCCAATTTTAGGCACACCAGCAAATAAAGAGCTAACCGATGAAGTAACAGCAGTTATAAATGATTTTCAACCTGTTTTAGGTACACATGATCTTGTTATACATGATTATGGTCCTAATGGTAAATTTGCAACAGTGCATATAGAAATATCTGATGAGTACAAACTAAATACTGCCCATATGATAAGCGATAGAATAGAAGCCAAACTTTTAGAAGAATTTAATTTAAACGCAACTGTTCATATTGACCCTGTTTCAATTTATAACAAAACTGAAAATGATCTCAAAAAATTAGTTTTTAAAACAATAACCAGTTTTGATGATGCTTTATCTTTTCATGATTTGCGCATAGTTCAAAGTGCCACTGCCGCAATAGTATATATGGATATAATTATTACGCAAAAATATTTAGAGCAAGAAAATCAACAAAAGCTTTATGATATTATTTCAACTGCAATACAAACACAAGACCCAAACTATAGCTTAGTGATAAAATACGACATACCTTTTTTCACCACTTAAATTTATACTTGCACTGTTTGTTAACTGCACAAGCAAATACTAACCTAAAGCAAGGATTTTACACTGAAAACCAGTTTGAAATCCTTGCTTTTTTATTTTTTAAAATCAACAAAGCACATATTTGATAAAAAAATTTAAAATAATTCAAATTTACTATTGTGTATAGAGTTACTCTATACTATATAATATATATATCGCACAACATATCAATTTTATCAAGGAGATTAACATGATTTTAACAGAGAGAGCAGTAACAAAAAAATTGAGCAATTATAACGAAATCGAATTATTTATGCAAAGAGTTTTTCCCAAAGAAGAACTAATGCCAATGTGGTTATTAAATATTATTACAAAGTTTAAAAATTACAATTTTTCAGCTTTTTATGATAAGGATTTATTTGTCGGTATTTTATTCACGATAGAAACCAAAGACACTCTATTTGTGTTTTATCTCGCTGTAAACGACGAAATACATTCTAAAGGATATGGCACAAAACTGCTACAACACTTAATACAAAAACACTCAAACAAACCCATAACGCTTTTTATAGAAACAATGGACACTAGTGCTGCAAATTATGAACAACGTGTAAAACGACTAGCTTTTTACACTCGAAACGGTTTTTTAGATACTGGCATAAAAGCTGGCATAACATCACCATTTGTTGACATTTTATCTACTGATAAAAATTACAGCGTAGAAAAATGTAAAAAACTGCTTAGATTTACGCCAATGAAAATACTGTAACTGATTTTTTGAGAACACTATTTTTTCAACAAAAAAAGAGAAACCACTATCCTTTTCGGAGAAGTTGTTTCTCTTTTTATTTTGGAAATTTTCAACAATCTTTTTTTAATTTCATGTTACTCTGGCAACATAATAATTAATTGTTATGCTATAAAGCAATTTTAACCAGCTTATTCAAAAAAATATTAATTTACTTTATATCACAATCTATAACAGTTACTATTCTGTATATATCTAATCAATGTTATTCATTTCCATTTTACATCTTTTGATCATACGCTTTCCAGTAACTGTCGCTATAACGATGTGTAGTATCCTCCCAGTTTTTGCGATATATTTGTAATTCTTTGCGTAATTTTGCAACTTGTTCTGGCATAGTTTGTGCTAGATTTTTCATTTCAAATGGATCATCTACTACATTAAATAACTGTGTTTGCGTAGCTGTGTTGCAATATTCTATCAATTTAAAGCCGTCTTTTTTAACTGAGCGTAGCATGTCATTGTAAACAAAATATAAACTATCACGGATTACAAATTTATCGTCTGCAAACATTGCACAAAAACTTTTCCCTTCAACAGAACTAGGTATTTCAAGATCTGCCATCTCACATAAAGTTGGGAATATATCTAATAGATAAACATATTTGTCCACTTTTTTGTTTTGTGGTATATCAGGTCCTGCAAAAATAAGTGGAACACGCACACTTTCTTCATAGTGGTTCTGCTTTCCCATTAGAGCATGGCTTCCAATAGCAAGTCCGTTATCTGCTGTAAAAACAACTATAGTCTCCTCAAGCAAATTTTGAGTTTTTAATTCAGCTAGTACACGGCCTATTTCATAGTCCAGATGTGTTATCATGCCATAATACTCCGCTAGTTCCTTTTTTAACGAGGCTTCTGTGCGTGGGTATGGGCATAATTTTTCGTCCCTGATGTTTTCAACGCCAAATAAAAATGGATGTTCAGTAGTGCAGTTTTCTGGTAAAACAATATCATCAGGATTATACATGTTTTTAAAATGTTCTGGCATTGTGCGCGGGTCGTGAGGAGCAAGGTAGGATAAATATAAATAAAATGGGTTAGTATCTTCACGTGTTTTTAAATATTTTATAGCGCTATCCGTTAATAATTCACTAGAGTGTTTACCTGGGTTGAATGCATCGCAATTAACTTTTGTAGGCACGTTATTTAGTGAAAAATTCGTCACAAAATCAATAACGTTGTCGTATTCTCCAGTTGGGTCAAATTTACATGTTGGTACGTTCCAATGATCCCACATCCCGCCAAAGAAAATATTTTCGCCACAAGTAAAACCACGACTAAAAGCCGGAGGTCCATTGTGCCATTTGCCAGTGCCAAAACAATCATAACCGTTAGTTTTAAAAGTTTCGGGCATCATAGTATGTTCTGGTGGTATGCACTGTCCCTCACCATCGATATGAAATAAAGTGCGACCTGTGTTAAGCATAGCACGGCTTGGCATACAAACTGCACCAGAAGTGCCACAAGGTATATGCGCCTGTGTGAACGTGGTTCCACGCGCAACCAGAGCATCTATATTAGGAGTTTTTATACAGTTGTTTCCAAGTGAATGTATGGTATTAAACCTTTGATCATCTGCTAAAATAAATAAAACATTTTTCTGCTTGTTCATGTTTAAATCTCTCTTTCTCAGCGCAGTGTACTGCTGAAACAATTAGTTTAATTTGCGTGTTTTTCTTTTAGGTTTTTAATTAAGCTGTAAAGCATATATAATCATTAATTACCACCAACCATAATTTTGTTTATCTGGATTTTTTCCACGCTCATAAGTATCCACGCTAAGATCTTGCACGTATTCTATTTTTTTATATTTTTGTGGATATTTATCCGTCAACCCCATTTCGGTAACATCTAAAGATTTAATACCCATTTTTAATGCAGGTGAGCCATTTTTAAACTTAAAATTCTCGTTAGCAATATCCTCAAACATAGGATCTAAACATTTGAATTCCTGTGCATTTTTAGGCATAAAATCGCTTTGCTGAGGTTTTTCATTGTTTTTACAAAAATAAATGTTATCACTATTTTTACAATTTTCAGGGTAAGTTGCACCGTCAGAAATAAGATACCCTTTACCTAAAACTTGCATCTCGTCACCAGTGTCATAACACACATTTTTGCAAATTAGTGAACCAAAATGAGCCTGTTCATATGGATATGAAGCAAAACGCAGATAACCATTTTTGCAATTGGCGTCTACCATAATATTATTCACAAGGTGGTTAAAACCCTTACGTGTTATAGCTGACACATTTGCTTTGTAAATGATATTATTTTCAAACAATGTATCTCTTTGCCAGTCATCTGTGCGCATAACGCTAGTAGCAAGATACGTACTAATGTGGTGAACATAATTATTTTGCATTATATTTCCAGCACCTGCACCTGAAACGTTAAGAACTGCACCATCTCCTATTTTTTCAAGTGCTTTAAACACCTCATTGTATGCTATTAAATTATTGCGCGAGTGCAAATATGGCTGATAATTATCATAAACATCTTCAGCATGTGGAAAACTCGCATTTATCTCTGCCCAACGTATAGTTTTAACAGCCTCATCAAATAAATGTTCTGGGTGTCGCAAAATTGTAATTCGCACACCACAAATGCCAATACCCTTGCGCGCGGTGTGGTGTATGCGGTTATGTGTGATTTTATTTTTGCCACTCTGCCAAACAAAAATTGCGTGTCCGTGCCAAATTTCTGTACCACATCGAGTTATAATGTTATTGTGTATAATATTACTGTGGTTAACATCTTTAGTACCTGGGCCATAACCACACAATAAAATACCCATGTTGCCTATATTATCAAATAAATTATTTTCGATTAAAATATTTTGGCAGTGTAAATCCAGACGCAATGCGGTTGAGCTTGTATCATAAATACGGCAATGTGAAAGCGAACAATCTTGCGCTCCCCTAAAACGTATCATTGCATTTGATTTATCATACATTTCCCAGTCGTGCTGTATTCCGCTGCCTTTGTAGCCGTCAATTGTCGTGTCACGCATACCACCACGGAAGGCAATGCCTTTAAAATGCAAGTTGCAAACTGGTATGTCTATAGCACCTTGTACATCAATTTCACCTTCAACACGTATGTATTCTATTACAGTGGGTGTCCATATTTCTTGACCAGTAGGGTCGCCAAAATAATAAAGTGTACGTGTTTTTTGGTTGGCACAAAACCACCCCTCTTTTTGCAAATACATAATATCATTTTCCACACGCATACCATCAGGTTTTGCGCAAAGTGGTGTTGTTGCCTCAACAGCTAAGGTTGCAACGCCGTTTTCCTCGTCTACACTTGCTATGGGTAACAAGTTCATAGTCCATGGCACAGGCATAAAACGCAATTCAACATCTTGCATGTTATCACGCTGTTTAATTAATCCTTTTGGGAAATCCACTCGCCTTAAAAGCGGGCGATCCTTTTCATTAACAACATTTAAGCTATCTGCTCTCTCATATTCTATATTTTTTGTGGGCAATGTCATTTCACTATGGCATCGTGTCAGGCAATCACTGTCCGAAAACAGTGTCAAAATTTTAGAGGCACTTTTAGGAAAAGGAGCTTTATAAATCTTGCCTACTGCACATTCTGGCAAATCACAAATTTCTTCCTCTACTTTTTCCCACTGCGATATAACTGCACCAGACCAAAAACAAGGTGTTTCGTCCTCATAAGCTGTGTAAGTAACAATCTTTTCATCGTTGCCACCATCAGCGAGATTAAAAACTACTGTTTCATTCACTGGATAAATGCCACCACGCAAAAACACTGTTATGTTTCCTTTTGGTATTGTGCGCACTATTTCCTTGGCTTTTTGTAAGGTTTTTACAGGTGCTTGTATAGTCCCAGTGGCACAGTCATCACCTAAAGGGGAAATAAAAATTTGATGTTGTTGCATTTGAAAAAACCTTTCTTCACTAATATATTATAAAATATAAAAAACAAGTAAGTTACATATGCATCCTACCTGTTTTCTAACACATACGGTTAAACCGAAACCTTTTACTGTTTTATGTATTGCCTACCTTTTATGCTAAGCCTAATGTGCCATATTGTGCTGAATATGTTTCATTCATGATTTCAATAAGTCGAGATACGCCCATTTTATCTAATGTGCTAATGTGTTTATCCCAATCATCAAAACTGCGAGAACCAACAATAAATTCAGCTGTGGTTTGTGTTAGGTAAGTTTCTAACGCGGTTGTGATGTCAACAAACTCTGCCATAACATCTTCTCCTATAGTAACGGGCAAAATAAATTTATCGTTATTTATAGGTTCATAACGTTCTTGTGTTTCTTTATATAGTTTAGATTCCATATCCTCAGAACCACCAACTGCGAGCATGCCATTGCGCAAGCTGTCATGCAGATTAACAGGAGCCATTTTTTCCCAGTTTACATTTTGCATTTCACCATATGGTGTTAAACGTTCGTACGTTGCAGGTAATCCGTTAATACCAAGGCGGGAGTCATCAGTATTGAACACCCAGTTTACACCTTCTGCGCCTATCATTGAGCTAAGTGTTCCTTCTGTAGATAAAAAGTAATCCATCCATCGCACAGCAACTTCTACGTTTTCACATTCTTTGGTAACAATAAAACGTCCAGATATAGGAGCAATTGGGATATACCGTGTATATGAATTGCCAGAAGGGCCAACTAACGGCTTTAAAGCTGTCCAATCCATAGCTGTTGCTACACCACTAACAGCAGCAAGCGGAGCACCAGCACATACAACACCAACAATGTTATCCGTGTTTCCAGTAAGTGTTTTAAGCTGTTTTTGGTCTTGTGTTAATGCGCCTGTGTCAAGTAGTCCATCTTTCATTAGACTATTTAAATACATCAAACCATCTTTAAATTGATCTTGTGTGAAAGCAGCCTCGATTTTTCCATCAATAACAGTAAAAGGAATATCTGTTGAAACCCCAGTTACTTCGTAATACTCAAGAAAAGCAGACATAATAAACGGAACTACGTTAGTTCCATAACCAGTAGTTGCCGCTGTAAACGGAATACTGTCAGGATCCGCACTTTTTATTTCACGTAATAGCGCAGTAAATTCATCTATAGTAGTAGGTAGTTCTGCACCCATAGCATCTAAACGGCTTTGTTGTATCCATGCCTTCGCAGGATATTTAACATGAAAAGCTTCCTCTAAACCAGCAACGCCATATATGCCACCAGATGGTGTAGTGCACATACTTTGCAAGTTATCAACAGACGCGTACATTTCAATCAAGTTTGGTGCGTACTCTTCAAAATATGGTTCTAGGTTAACAAATAAGCCTTGTTCTTCACCCATAACAATTTGCTGTGTCATTTCAATTTTAAACCCTAAGAATATATCAGGTAAATTGCTACCAGTGGAAAGCATTACATTCAATTTTTCAGTTGCATTTGATTCTGCAACTGTTTGCCAATCAATATGAACACCTGTTTTTTCTTCTAAAAATTTTGTGAAAGCATTTGTTTCCATATCTTCAACTAAAGCATGCTGTGCTGCCATTATAGTTAGTGTTACAGGCTCTGTTACTATTGGGTACTCGCCAGCAGGTGTGACGATGTCACTGCTCACAGAATCCCCGTTAGTAGCAGCGTCTGAGCTAGCAGCAGTAGAAGAATCTGCACCACAAGCGGCTAGAGTAGCAGTGCCACAAGCAATGCTAGCGGTTTGTAAGAATTGACGACGTGTAATTTTTTTCATAAGAATTCTCCTTATATAATATTGTGATTTAAAATAGTTTACATGTTAAAATTATAGCAAAATATCTTTAGCCTTTAACAGCGCCAGACATAACACCTCTGACAAAATGCTTTTGTGCAAATGGGAACATACACATTACTGGCAAGCTAG
>CAYJKG010000051.1:0-18966 GCA_964370685.1 uncultured Faecalibacterium sp.
AGGTATTTATCGCCACCATATAAAGACATACGGCTCATATCAACATCATAGAATAAATCTATCCATTTAATCATCAAATCTATATTCTTTGATTTTGCGCTAATAGCAAAACCTGGGGTGCCGTTATCTGCACGAACACGCATTTGAACAACTGGGTCTTTGCCATTATCTGATTTTAAAGGTGCTAATGGCACGTAAACATCACCTGTTGTTATTTCGTTGTTAGTATCATACGCACTCCATTGGCAGTGGGCGCCAACAAAAGGTTCAGGATTGTTTATTTTTGCTAGATATGGAGCTGAATCCATCATTGTGAAAATTTCTTTATCAACTAAATCTTCGCTATATAGTTTGTGCATATAGTTTAAGAAATCTTTGTATTCTGGTTCTGCTGCTGTCCACACTACTGTGCCATCATCACGCACATTAGGGTTATTGTTGCCGTCATAACTCAAGCCAAACCAACCAGCTATCATAGTTTCACCGGCATTGCCATCGCCAAAGCGGAAGCTAAGTGGTATCATATCATTGCTACCTGCAAGTTCAGGCATAGCTTTAAACGCTTTTAAAACTTCGTAAAATTCCTCAGTAGTTGTTGGCATTTCTTTGCCCACTTTACCTAGCCATGTTTCGTTAATATACATAGCCTCAGAAGTTATAGGCACTGGCTCTGTTGTGTTAATGTTAGGTAGTAAAAACAATTTACCACTTGGTGTAATATTTGCAGTTTTAATAGTTGGGCGTTTTTCAATAGCTGCTGCAAGGTTTGGCATAGCGCCACTTTCAATGTATGGTAAAAAGTCTACAAGGAAACCCTCTTCGCCATATGTAACAACGTCACGTGTTTCAACAACCCAGCTACCAAATAGTGCATCTGGCAAATCGTTACTTGCAAATGCTAAATTGCGTTTTTCGTTTCCGCTTTCGCCAACCCAGTCAATCCAGTCAACTTCAACGTTAGTCATTTCATTAACAACTTTAAAAAGTTCCATATCATCATGTGGCAAAAATGCCGTGTTGCCTCTGTGTGCTATGGATACTTTAACGCTTTCAGCTAGTGGGAAAAACTCTCCAGTCGCCTCACCACCACCTGTGGTAGATGCTGTGCTTGAAGACGCTGCGGTCGAACTACTTTCGCCACCACACGCTGCTAGTAAAGCTGTGCCACTTGTAGCACCTGCTACTTTTAAGAAATTGCGACGATTAATTTTTTTCATGTGTATTCTCCTTTTATTTTTATTATATAAAATAGTTAATACTAAAACTTTAATATTAACCTTTTACAGAACCAACTAAAACCGATTTTGTGAAGTAATCTTGTAAGAATGGATATATAATTAATACTGGTATACTAGAGATAATAATAACACCATATTTAACTGATTCAGCTATAGCTACACGCTCCATTAAAGATTCTTGCATGCTTGGGTCCATAGATTCAGCCTCGCTAGATGCTGTAATCAAGATATCACGTATAATCATTTGCAATGGATACATTTCTTCATCTGTTAAGTAAAGAAGTGCTGTCATGTAGTCATTCCAGTGAGCTATGCCATAATATAAAATTAAAACAGCGACTATAGAACCTGAAAGCGGTAAAACCATGCGTGAAAAGAAACGTATTTGTGAGCAACCATCTATTGTCGCGGCTTCTTCCAATGTACTTGGAATATTGCTTTCAAGGAAAGTACGAGTAATTATAACGTTAAATACATTAACTGCACCCATAATTACCATAACTGCAACTGTATTGCGAAGGCCAAGGTCAGATACTAACATATATGTTGGTATCATACCGCCCTGGAAATACATTGTAAACATTAAAAAGAACAACAAGATTTTACGTCCTGAAAAATATGAACGAGAAAGTGGATACGCAATACCTAGTGTTAAAAACACATTTAATATAGTAGCTAAAACTGTATATATTATTGTGTTTAAATAGCCACGCCAAATAGTTATGTCCTCAAATATCCTTGCGTAGCCCTCTAAACTAAAGCCAACAGGGTAAAAAATAACATTACCATTTAAAACATCTATGGGTTCTGAAATTGATGCAATTACAACAAAGTATAGTGGATAGATGATGATAACTAAGAAGCACCCTAAAAATATATAGTTCAAAATATCGAAAATCATATCTTCTTTTGAAGATTTTATTTTTTTTGTATTATTCACGTTTAGCTCTCCTTCTTACCACAAACTTGTTTTACTTATTTTTTTGCAAATATAGTTTGCAGATACTATCAATATAATATTAATTACATTGTTGAAAAGCCCTATAGCTGCTGCGTAGTCAAACTGTGCTTGCTCTAAACCTATTTTATAAACATATGTGGATATAATTTCTGAAACACCTGTATTTGTTGGGTTTTGTAGTAGGAAAACTTTTTGGAAACCAACATTTAAGAATTTGCCTATATCCAAAATTAACATAGTTATAATTGTAGGCAATAAGTTTGGTAAGTCTATACGGGTTAATAAGTGCCATTTGTTTGCACCGTCAATTTTTGCTGCTTCGTATTGCTCTGGGCTAATAGCACCAAGTGATGCAAGGTATATAATAGTGCCCCAGCCTGCGTTTTGCCACACACCAGACCATACATATAAATCTGGGAAGAAATCTTGGTCGCCTAAAAAGAAGTATTTTTCCATTCCGAATAGTTCTAAGAAAGAGTTTACAATGCCACTGTTATAAGAGAAAAAAACTGTTATCATACCGCACAAAACAACAACCGATATAAAGTGAGGGGCATAAATAACTGTCTGTGTGAATTTGCGAAATTTTTTATTTCCACATTGATTCATAAGTAAAGCTAATATAATAGGTGCTGGGAACGATGCTATAAGAGCGTATGCACTAAGGAATATTGTATTATAGAGCAAATCCCATATTTGAGGCGATTCAAAAAAGCGCTTGAAATGTTCAAAATTATTCCAAGGGCTTGCCTCTATGCCAAGGCCTGCTTTATAATCTTTAAAAGCTATTTGCAAACCATACATTGGCCCATACAAAAATATAACTACGTATATAATAGCAGGTAACGCTAATAAGTATAATTGATAATCGCGCGAAAAAACTTTGATAAATTTTTGCTTAAATGTTCTCTTTTTGTCTAGCCCCAACTGGACACCTGCAGTTTTAACTTTTCCCATAAGCGAAACCCTTTCATTAGTAACACAAAGTATAAATGTTTTGCTGTTATATATTTATTTTGGTTATTTTTATACAAAAACATAACCTCTCGACAAAACGTATTATAACACGGAAAAGTGTGCGCTGTATATATACAATTTATACCGTTATATGCCATTTTTAACAAAGTCATTTCAGCATATAAAATCTATTACAATAAAATTCGATATCTCTATTTTTCGCCTTTAAAACGTTATTTTTGCAAAACAAATAAATTAATCACGCATATTTTTTTGTTAATATATTTTTTAATTTAACTCACAAGCAAAGCATCTAAATGTGCAATTTTTAAACATTAATAATTATTGCACATTAAATTCAATTAAAAAAATATTTAAAATTAATGCAAAATTTAGTAATATATTTTCACAAAAATTAATAATTATCTAAACTAGATAAGCAAATATTAAAAGCATACATTTTAAATCTTTATAAAAGCTATTTATAAATAACTTTCTTCTGTGTCTCAATCAAACTATTAATTATATGCTATTTTATACATTTATCAATACAAGTTTATTAAATTAAAGTTGTAACTTTATATTTTATTATTAGCTTTGCTCTTTCATAGGTCAATCAAAAAAGCAAAACAAATACAGCTAAATATCACACTTTTTACTTGACCTATCAGCAGTAATTATGGTATATTAGAGTAAGAGAATACTACATAAAAATAAACCGACAGGAGGTGATTAAATAACATGAAAAAATATATAGTTACAAGGTTAATAATTATAGTTTTTGTGATTACAGTTATACTTATATCTTTAGGCTCATATTCTATGCTTCATTCAACTTACACAGAATTTCACAATGAAGCCTCTGCTCAAATTGAACAAATAGTAACTATTTTGGCTGAAAATGATGATTACGCACAACAATTGCAAGAAGCATTAAAATCAGACTTTTTAATTCGTGCTAAAGCTACTGCATACATGTTACAATACAACCCCGACATTATTTATGATATAGACCAATTAGAGCATATCACCGAATTATTACAAATCGACGAAATTCATCTATTCACTCCAGCAGGCGAAATTTATAGTGGCACTGTACCAGATTACTATGGATTTACAATGGACTCTGGTGATCAAATGCACTTTTTTACACCCTTGTTAGATGATTATGATCTAGAACTAGCTCAAGATGTAACGCCTAACACTGCCGAAGGTAAAGAAATGCAATATGTAGCTGTTTGGAGCGAAGATAGACAGCACATTGTACAAATTGGCATAGAGCCATTGCGCCTTTTAGAGGCTATGAAAGCTACAGAGTTATCTTATGTTTTTTCTAGGCTTACGCATTCAGTGAACACTACATTTTTTGCTGTAGAACATACAAGTGGCGAGATTATTAGTAGCACAAATCAAGCAATTAGCGGGCATAACATTGATGACATTGGCCTCTCCTCTTTTGAAACTAGTGATGCAGGCTTTACGCAAAACGCCACTATCGACGGAAAGCATGGCCATGTGCTACTTTTGCAACAATCACCAAATATTTTTATAGGCTATTATCAAGATTACTCCTCAATTTACGATTCCACATTATTAAGCATATGTTTCATTTTTACAATTTCATTTGCTTTAGCACTATTGCTCATCGTTCTCATTTATGTATTACTTGATCAAGTTGTTCTTCGTGGATTTTTAGAACTAGAAAAAGGCATTGAACTGATTGCCAACGGTGATTTAGAGTATAAAATGAATGTTACTGGCTTACCAGAATTTGCTGCGCTTAGCAACAACGTAAATTTCATGGTAAAACGAGTAGTAGAATCATCCAGAAAATTTTCTACCATTTTTGAACACATAAACATGCCTATAGCCATGTACGAATGCAAGGCTAACACTGTTATCACCACTGGAAAATTGTCAAAAATTTTACAAATCGACAATGATCAACTTAAACTATATACAAAAAATTCCGCTGATTTCCTCTCTTATGTAGAAGAAATAATGTCACGTCCCCACCCTATCGAAAACAATGTTTTTATACTTACAACTGAATCAGGTAATCACTTTTTAAAAATCATACGTTATCAAGATGGCGAAAGTGATTGGGGGTTAATTATTGATTCTACCAATGAAATCAATGAAAAAAGCAAAATCATAAAAGAAAGAGATCACGATTACCTCACAGGATTATACGGAAAACGTGCTTTTTTTGAACAATTAAGAGCGCTAACACAACGCCCAAATAAACTAAAAAAAGCAGTGGTTGTTATGTTCGACCTCGATAATTTAAAATATGTTAACGACACTTGGGGGCATGCTACAGGAGATAAATTTATTTGTGCAGCTGCTAACGTGCTTAGTAGCTGTGAACATGAACAAAAAATATGTGCACGTTTAAGTGGCGACGAGTTTGCAATGATACTTTATGGAACAGAAGATTATTACCAGTTAGAACTACTCCTTGAAACAATCCAAGAAAAATTCACCAATACATATATTACTACCCCAGCTGACACACAGCACAAAGTAAGTGCATCTATTGGCTATGCTCTTTACCCAGAGCAACACCAATCTTTACAAAAATGTCTTAATTTTGCTGACAAAGCTATGTATACAGCAAAAAGCAAATGTAAAGGTAGCTTAGAAAAATATGAACCTAATTTAACCTAGCCAGATAAATGCAATCCGAGCCAGCCTCAAAACACAGTATTTGTGCTTTGAGGCTGGTCAGAGATTTTTACACTTATAAAAATCCCACCACACTTCAAGTGCAGTGGGATTTTTTTATTTTTACATAATCTTAATCTAACTATATTTTAAAGTTACAATTAGTTTTATTGTATATTTAATAGTGCCAAATGTTTATATCTACGTTAATTCTGACAATAATAGTTAACAATATGTAAAAATTATAATTTTTTATTGAAAAAATATAAAAACAAGCTATAATTAAATCATAATAATAATTATTATCGATTAGCGAATATCATTATTATTTAAAACATAATCAAGAAAGGTGGTAATGTTATGGCATTGCTTAATGTAAACAAAAACAATTTTGAGGAAAGTATTTCAAGTAAACCAAAAGCTATTGCTTATTTTTGGGCTGATTGGTGTGGCTACTGCAAACTAATGTCCCCATTAATTGATATAATAGCAAAGGAAAACCCTGATTTTATTATAGCAAAAATAAATGTAGACGACGAAGAAGAGCTTCGTAGCAAATACGAGGTAGAAACATATCCCACGCTTTTACTCCTAGAAAATGGAGATGTAAAAAACAGAATTATAGCCAAAGCTACAAAAGCTCAAATAGAGGAAATGATGAAATAAACTATTATTTTAATCGTTAGTTTACATCTTATTGAAAATGATGTAAATAGAAAAGGAGCGCAAAATTATGAGCGATATTATTGATATTGCAATTATCGGCGGAGGTGCAGCTGGACTTACTGCTGGAATATATGCAGCTAGAGCAAACTTAAGCACCGTTTTGTTTGAAGAGTTTTTCCCAGGTGGGCAAACAGCCACAGTAGAACTTATTGAAAACTATCCTGGTTTTGCAGATGGCGTAGATGGTAACGAATTAATGCAAGCCATGAACACACAAGCTACTAAAGCTGGCATGCAAACAAGATACGAAAAAATAGCATCGATAAATAAAACAACTGATGTGTTTATTCTCACTAATGAATCTGGTGAAATTACAAATGCAAAAAGTGTTATTATTTGCACTGGCGCTTCTCCCAGAAAACTTTCAATAAAAAATGAAGAAAAATTTGCTGGCAGAGGTGTGCACTATTGTGCAACTTGTGATGGCGCTTTTTATAAGGATAAAATTGTAATGGTTTACGGTGGCGGTAACACTGCTGTTACAGACGCATTGGTTTTATCAAACTATGCAAAAAAGGTATATTTAGCTTACAGAAAAAGCGATTTAACAGCTGATAAAATACTACAAGACAAACTAGTTGCAAATGTTAAGATTGAAACTATACCTAATGCTTTAATAAATTCATTAACTGGAGAAAAACGTTTAAATTGTGTTGAACTTAGAAATAGTGATACTAACGATTTAAAAAGCTTAGATGTAGATGGTATTTTTGTAGCTATAGGCATAATTCCAAGAAGTGATTTTGTCAAAGATTTATTAGAGCTTTCTGAAACTTTGCAAATTATTACAGATTGCGATTTAAACACAAGCATTAAAGGTATTTTTGCCGCTGGAGATGTGCGCAATTCTAAACTTAGGCAAGTTGTGACAGCTGCAGCGGACGGTGCACTTGCTGCTAGCATGGCTATGCATTATATTAGTAAAAGAGATTAACTTAATAATAAAAACGGGCTATAGGAAAATTGCACCGCTCCCCAAAAGCTAGACGTAAAATCTAGCTTTTGGAGGGGTCGGTGCAATTTTAATTTCCTGATATCCCGTTTTTATTAACTCTAAATACTTGAAATTTAACAAATTATGTTATCAAGGCAAAAAAAGCTTCTTCATCCAAAACAGGCACTCCCAAAGTTTGAGCTTTTGTTAATTTTGAACCAGCCGCCTCACCCGCTAATACATAGGAGGTCTTTTTAGAAACTGAACCGCTTGCTTTGCCGCCATTTTTAACGATTAACGCCTCTGCGTCACCACGTGATAATGTGGGTAATGTACCCGTTACAACTATTATCTTACCTGCGAGTTTAGTGGTTTTTGCTTCGCCAATGTAAGACATATTTACACCACTTTGTTTTAGACGTGATATTAAATCAGCTGTGCCATCTTTTGTAAAAAACAAATTAACACTTTGTGCCATAACATCACCAAAGCCCTCGATAACCACTATTTCTTCTACACTTGCTTTTGCTAATGTTTCAATATTACCAAACTGTTCCGCTAAAAGCATAGCAGCTTTTTCACCTATATTGCGTATACCTAACCCAAAAATAAGTTTATCCAAATTATTATTTTTAGAAAGTTCTATTGCTGCTAAAAGATTATTCGCACTTTTTTCCTTAAATTTTTCCAGTGTTAATAATTGCTCCAAAGTTAATGTGTAAATATCCGCTACCGAATGTACAAGCTCTTTTTCAACAAGTTGTGTGCAAATAGCCTCTCCTAGACCATCTATATTCATTGCTTTTCTGCTTGCAAAATGTATAATATTTCGCAGTGCTTGTGCTGGACATTCAGGGTTAACACAGCGCAACGCTGCTTCGTCCTTTAAGTGTACAGCTTTTTCACCGCAGGATGGGCAAAGTTCAGGCATAACATATAACTCCGAATTTTCCTCATGCTTTGTAACTGCTATAACCTCAGGTATTATATCACCTGCTTTTCGCACCTGAATAGTGTCACCAATGCGTAAAGCTAAATCGTTTATAAACTCCTCATTATGCAAAATAGCGCGCGCAACTGTTGTTCCAGCTAATTGCACAGGTTCAAAAACAGCAGTTGGTGTTAAAACACCTGTGCGACCTACAGAAATATCAACCTCTAATAATTTTGTTTCTTTTATTTCTGGCGGATATTTAAAAGCAACAGCCCAACGCGGAAATTTATTTGTTGAACCCAAAACACTGCGTTGTTCAAAGTTATTTAGCTTTACAACCGCACCATCCATATCAAAATGTAGTTCACTACGATTTTCGCCAATTTGCCTTATATGTTCAATAGCCTGTGCCATTGTTTTTACTAATACATATTTGGGAGAAACAGGTAAACCTAATTTTTTTAAGTATTCCAAACTCTCAGTGTGGCTTTTAAGTGTTTCACCCCTAATTTGCTGTATATTAAAAATAAAAATTGAAAGCCCTCGTGTAGCTGTTACCTTTGCATCCTTTTGCCGCAAAGAACCAGCTGCTGCATTTCTAGGGTTTTTGGCAGGTGCTTCTCCTCTGTTTTCTTGCTCAGCACAAAGGCGCTCAAAAGCAGAATGTGGCATATAAACCTCACCACGTACTTCTAAAAATTCTGGTGCATTTTTCAGTTTTTTAGGAACATCTTTAATTTTTAAAACATTGGCTGTAACATCCTCACCAACAAAGCCATCACCCCTTGTTGAAGCACGCACTAACTCGCCATTTTCATACTCTAAGCTGCAAGAAAGACCATCTATTTTAACTTCTACCACATATTCAACATCTGCTGCACTTTCACGTACTCGCCTATCAAAATCATAAAGCTCTTCATCTGAAAAAGCATCAAGCAAGCTTTCCATTTTAACTGTATGCGTAACTTTTTTAAAATTACGGTTAGCTAGCCCTCCTACATTTTGTGTTGGTGAAGTTTCAATTGCAAGTTCAGGAAATTCTTTTTCTAGTGTTCTCAACTCTCTTTGCATCATGTCGTAGTCATAATCTTCTAAAATTGGAGCATCTTCCTCATAATATAAACGATTATTTTCTTTTATATCTTTTCGCAGCTCTTCTATACGCTCTTTGGCTTTTAATAAATCCACCAGTTTCTCCTTAATTTTTGCTTATTCCATTTCGATTAATCGTCGTCGTCATCGTTATCATCATCATCGTCGTCGTTATCATCATCATTATCATCATCGTCGTCGTTATCATCATCGTCGTCGTTATCATCGTCATTATCATCATCGTTGTCATTATCATCATCGTCGTATACGTCATCATCGATATCATCGTCGTTGTCGTCGTTGTCATCATCGTCATTATCGTCTACATCATCATGCATATCATCTAATGCATCCATTGCATCTTCAAAATCATCATCGTTATCATCATCAGTATCATCGTCATCCGTATCATCTTCTACATCATCAAGCCAATCTTCAAGTTCTTCGAATCTATCTTCTATAGCGTCATCATCTTCATATTTTTCCTCAATATTGTCAAAATATGCATCATAATAATCATCAATTTCATCAATAGTCATTTGTGCCATCTGGCTTGCACTCAAAGTTTTATCTAGTTGTGCAAGTTGCAAAATTAGCAAAGCTTTGCTGTATGAAATACCGTGTTGCTGTGCAAATTGTTCTACACTAGAGCTTTGGTTTTTAGATGTACTTTGAGCTAAAATCTCTGGCACAATTTCATCTTTTATCAAAGCATCTTCAATAGTGCTCGAAACTTGTTTTTGTATTGCACTTGCTGCACTTTCTTCATTGTTTTCTACCGTTATAAGTACTGCATTTTTTTCTGCATTAACATAACCTTCATCTACAAAACTCTGCATTATTGTTTCCACAGCTGTGTTAAGCTCCATATTTTTAAGGTCTAAATCACTTAAAATTTCAGCACCATCGTCATTAACTGCTTTAGCACTCAAAACTTTATCACCCTTATTTAATGAAAGACTTACACTAGGGTTAACATCAATTTGCACAACTGAGTATTCCATAAAATTATTTTGGTATCCCAAAACACCCACGGCAAGCATAACACAAGCCGCCGCCGCTAAGCCGACAAAAAATATAGCGTTAGATTTTTTAGCTGGTGCTTGCATAAAAATTATCTCTTTGTTTGATACTGCATCTTCAGCAAATACTACCTTTGAAACATCAGGTGTCGCTGCACTTATAGCACGATTAATTTTGTGCTCTATTTCATTTTTATTCATAAAAACTCTCCCTTTGTTTGTTTTTACATTACTAATCTTTTAGGGCACTGTTCATTTTTTTAAGTGCTCGGTTATAGCGAGATAACACTGTCGAAAGCGGCAAAGATAAAATATCTGCAATTTCCCTGTGTTTCATGCCTGTTTGTGCATGCAAGATTACCACTCGACGCTCTTCATCTGTTAGTGTGTTTAACAATGTTTTTAGCACAATTGAGTTTTCAATTTCTTCGACAGTATTTGCACTATCAGCTAGCGAAAATTGTGTTTCAATATCTACTTGAGTATTTGAGGGTTGTTTTAACTTTGCAAATGCCAAATGTTTTGTAATAGTTAATATCCAAGCCATTGGTGTATTTTGTGCTTTATAGCTGCCTGCATATCTCCTTATTTGCAAGTATGTGTCTTGCATAATATCCTCAGCATCATATTTATTTTTTACAATTGATAAAGCAAAACCAAACACTGCCTTATCTGTTAAATAATAAAGCTTCTCAAAAGCGCTTTTATCGCCTTGTGCTATTTTATAAATGATATTTTCATCTATATCTATTTTATTTTTATGGTACTGCACTTCTTGCTGTATTGCCAAAAGCATCAACATGATATTTCTCCTTGTTTGCAATAATAAGTATTTTAAAAGTGTTTTTATCGCATTAAACTCATAAATATTTTTTATTTGTTAATTTTATTATCATTAATAAAATCCACTCGTTTTTTGTTACTGCATTTATTTTAATGCTTGCCTATTTTATCATATTTATATAAAAAAAGCTAGTCAATATCAAGCAAGTAAAAACACAATAATTATTTTATCATTGCACTTTAACATATTCTTATTATTAAAAAAACATAAAAAACATTTCAAAAAAACTATTAAAAGTGTTGACACCTTTCACTGGCTATGGTATTATACTATGGCAAAGTTATTTGGTTTGTAAAATTTAATAAGCGAGGGTGGCGAAACTGGCAGACGCGCATGCTTGAGGTGCATGTGGGCAACCTTGAGGGTTCAAATCCCTTCTCTCGCACTTATAAAGTGCTGTATTCATTTCTTGAGTTCAGTGCTTTTTTGTTTTTATAACCTCTTTTTAAGTTTTACAAATCTTATTCTATATGCTTAAAACTAATTTTTAATTTTAACAATTATGTGGTATAATAAATAACGATATACAAATTTATTATTTCAAAGGACAAGTTAATGAAGAACAAAACGTTTTTAGAGAGCATTAAGTGTGCCATAATAGGCTTTAAGTATGCTTACACTACTGAAAAAAATTTTATTTATTATACAATTATAGCTGTAATTTTTTTTATTGCCAATATCATTTTAAAAAGCACATTATTAGAGCTTTCTATATTTTTTATTACTGCTTTTGCGGTTTTCGGAGCAGAATTTGCCAACACAGCAATTGAACATTTGTGCGATTATACAACTAACGATTTCAATAATAAAATAAAAATAGTAAAGGATATTGCCGCCGCAACCGTTTTAGCTTTTGGAATAGGCTTTTTTATTGCGCAAGGCTTAATATTAACACCAAAATTATTATGATAAAAATTTACACTACAATTATGCCAGTTATACTAGGCGGTATAGCAAATATGCTATTTACAAAAACAAATTTATATAAAAACAACGCTCACCCTATGGATAACAACCTAAAATATAAAGATAACGAACCTATTTTAGGTAAAAACAAAACATGGATAGGCTTTGTTTTTATGATTGTATTAACAAGTATTATGCAACTGCTGTGGGGATTTATATGTAATTACTTTAACCTTAATAGCTTTAATGATTTTTACAATATCAACGAAAACACTCCTGTTTATAATATAATACTTGGCGCAGTGCTTGGCTTTGTATATGTACTGTTTGAACTACCAAATAGTTTTATTAAAAGGCGATTTAAAATTACACCAGGCAAAACTGAAAATTCTTATATCGGAAAAATTTTTTTCCTGATAGATCAATTTGATTCTATAATTGGCATTGGTATATTAATGTATTTTATAACAGATATCTCTGTATTTAATACGATTTTTTATATTTTTACTGGAGGATTTACACATCTTGCTGTTAACATGATTTTATTTACATTAAAAATACGCAAAAACCTTTAAAATAAAATGGAGATTTTTTTATGATAGGCGAATATAATAAATCCGTTATACTAACGTATGTTGGTATTGCTTTTGCCATTACTGGCATATATTTTAGCATGCAAAATCTTTATAATTTTGCTTTTTTATCGCTAATTGTTTGCGGTATATGCGATCTTTTTGATGGTGTAATTGCACGCAAATGCAAGCGCACACAAAGGGCAAAAGATTTCGGTGTGCAACTAGATTCATTAGCCGATTGTATTTTATTTTTAGCTTTCCCTTGTGTTATAGCCTTTGCAGTTCTGGGAAATTTGGGGTTTATTGGCATATTATATGCCATAGCAGGTGTAATACGCTTAGCATGGTTTAATATTTCGACAAATGATGAAAACTCATCAAAATTTTTTCAAGGTCTGCCCGTTACCTATTCTGCATTAATCTTACCTGTCTATTACCTTTTGCATAGGCTTTTACCAAATATATTAAAATTAGAATATATAACTATTTTATTTGTAGTAATGACAATTGCCTTTGTTGCTGATGTTAAGATACCAAAACCCAAAGGCGTTTTTTATATTGTTTTATCTTTAATAGCAGTTATAACCGCCCTTGGTATTTTGATAGTATAACTTGTTTTTAAACGAAAAAGTATTATTCATATAAATACAAATGAAACTCATTTTGCATATATTTCGCTAAGCTATAATAATTTACAACAAAGGTTTAATATGAGCAGAAAATATTATCACCGTGAAAAAAAAATATTGTGTACAGAGCAAGCACCATCTGAAAAGAAACTTATTTTTTTATATACCACTTTTATCGGAAGGATTCTCTTAAAATTAATTTTTTCAGCAAATTGGTACTCTTATTTAACCGGCAAATATTACTCTACGGCTTTTTCAAAAAATAAAGCGCAAAAATTTATTAAAGATTATAATATAGATTTAAGCCATTGCGTGAAAAAAGAGTTTACAAGCTTTAATGATTTTTTTACAAGAATCGAAAACCGAAAAATAAATTGTAATCCTACTGATGTAATATCTCCTTGTGATGGTCTTTTAAGCTGCTACAAAATAGACGAAAACTTAAAACTTAATATAAAAGGCCGTACATATAGCTTAGCAGAGTTACTAAAAAACAGTAAATATAAAGTTTTTTTTAAGGGTGGTACTTGTTTAATGTATAGGCTTACTTTAACTGATTATCACAGATACATATATAATACTAATGGCCGTATAATTGAAAATTTACATATAAACGGCAGTTTACACACTGTACGCCCAATAAATGGTAGTAATCACAATTTTTTTGAAAATTCTCGCAACATAACTATTTTAGATACTGACGCTTATGGAGTTATTGCACAAATTGAAGTTGGTGCTATGTTAGTTGGTAAAATTACAAACCATAAAAAATCTGGAACCTTTAAACAGTTTGAAGAAAAAGGTTTTTTTGAGTATGGCGGTTCAACAATTATACAATTATATGCAAAGGAAAAAATTAGTATTGATGCAGATATTTCAAATTTCACTAAAGATGAAATCGAAACCAAAGTAAAACTTGGCGAAAAAATAGCTTGCTCTAACAATCAAATATAAAAATGCAGCAGTAGGATTTATAAAAATAAATCCTACTGCTTTTGTTTATATCTCTTACAATTTTTATATATTATAAAAAGAAAAAATTATAACTAAACTACACTCAGTTTTTATAATTTTTGCAATACTGCCCATAGTGGCTATTTGAGCTTAGCCTCAAAATTACAACAACAAAAATAATAAAACCTGAATGAACTAATAAAATTTACAGTAATAAATTAAAATCTTCAAGTTAGTTTAAATTACTTGCTTTTATAGTTATATTTTTCTGCTAAAAATGATATTTTTGTAAATTTTCCAATATTTTTCACAAAAAAGTATTTACATTGTTAAATAATTTTAGTATTATAATATTAGATAAAAGTATTATACGGTATATGTGAAAATATCGTTTTTTTTGCATATACCAATGATAATTTGTACTTTTTAAACATTACTGAATAACAATTTTATATGGAGGTGAACGAGATGTTAAGCCCTGACCCATTACTTATTAGTAATACTACTGCTAATGATTATATGTATCAGCAAGCAGAACCACCAGCGCAAGAAAAACATAATTTTGATCTTGATATCGCAAACGCATATACCAAACAACAGTCGCAATATGGCTCATGTAGCATATTTGAGATGAACACAGCTACAACAAGCACAACAATTAAAGATGATACCCATTTAGCTGTTTTAATTGCATCTTTGTTTGGCTACACACATCCCATAGCCACTTACAAAAGTATCAATTGGTTAGCAAACGGCAATAATACACTTACTCCCAAGGATATAACAGATTTAAAGGATAAATACGACCTTGATAATTTATCTAAACAAGATTACTACAACTTACTTTCTGATTTATCAAACATAAATGTCATTTCTGCTGAAGATATACAAAACCAAGTAACTACACCAGCACCAAATGATACCTATTTAATCCCAGCTGAATATGCAATCGAAAAATTTGTAGATCCTTTTGAAGAGCAAAATCTTGTTAAAATGATAAATCATTCATTTAAAGTATTTTATCAGAAATTTGAATTTATTTGCTCTAAAGATTTCTTACACTTAAACCCAAACACAAATTATCATGATTATAAAAACTTTATCAACAAAGCAAAAAGCAAAATACGAACTTATGAAAAACTAAAACTAGTTTATGAAACTTTAACCAACAATTAACTATGATTACTAGACTATAAGTAAAGAATTTATAACTAAACTTATGATTATTTTAATAAATTTCAACGTAAACTTTAAGAACCTATCTAAATGACCTTAAAAATCAAAAAGCTGAAACAATTAACTACCGGTTGATGTTTCAGCTTTTTGCTATTAAAATTTTTTTTATTATCAAAAAACTTCTTTTTAGCATAGAATAAGTTAAAGAAAGGAGTTTTGTATGAACGAAACCAATATTAAAGCCGTTGATTTTTTTCTCGGTACTACCACACCTTTAGGTTTTAAAGGTTACTTCGACACACTTTTAAAGGAAGATAATATACACCCTATTTTGATAAAAAGCGGGCCTGGTTGTGGTAAATCCACCATGATGAAACGCCTTGGCGAAATGTCGAGCGAGGATATAGAGCGTATACACTGTGCTAGCGACCCCGACAGCCTAGATGGTGTTATATTTAAAAAGCAAAACATCGCTATAGTTGATGCTACTGCCCCACATGCTATTGAGCCAGAAGCCCCTGGTGCAGTTGAGGAAGTATTAAGTCTTTTTCACACTATGGATAATAAACTTTTGCAAAGAAATGCTAATGATATAAAAGCTGAAAACACTGCTTATCGTTGTTTTAGGTTAAGGATAGTACGGTATATTTCCTCAGTTGCTGGGCTTTTATTGGATAGCCGTAGAGCCGTTAGCTGTGCTACAAATACTGAAAAATGTAGCGATTACACAAAGCGCTTTTGTGATAAAGAGTTTCGCAAGCAAAATAGTAAGGGTAGTGAACAAATACGTTTTTTAAGTGGTATAACCCCAAAGGGTATAGTGTTTTTTAAAGATAATATACCACTTTTAGCAGAGCGCATAAAAGTTATACATGATGAATACGGTGCAGTTAGCAGTGTTATGTTAAAACAAATACGTGCACGTGCACTTTCTGCTGGTTACGAAATTATCACATGCCCATGTGCTGTACACCCTGAAGATAAAATTGACCATATTTTTATACCTAGTTTAAACCTTGCAATTTTAACAAGCAACTCATGGCACACTGTAGACATAGCAGGGCAAAAAAATATACATGCAAAGCGTTTCATTGATAATGATATATACAGTAGCTATCGCACACGTTTGCGCTTTAACAAAAAAGCAACTAACGAACTTTTAGAAGAAAGCTTTATTTTATTACAAAAAGCAAAAGCATGCCACGATGTTATTGAAAGCTACTATAAGCCTGCCATTAATTTTGCTGAAATTGATAGAATAACCGCCGAACTAGGCAAAAAACTAAATTTTTAAGCTTTAATATATTTTGCATTATAAAGTGTAAAAAATGCCTCATTCGCAGTTTTTTCTACACCTTTTGCTACCCAACCTCGCCCAAGTAATAAAGCTAACCTTGTTGTTTCCGATGTTTGAATTAATAATTTTTCTCCATATTTTTCATATATATTTTGCACCTTTAGCTCTTGACTTTCAAGTTGTGCTCTAGGTGCACTTTTGCATAAAACATAGCAAGGTGTAACCCCTATCATAGGACGCAAAGCGACAAGTTCAAAACCACATTTAAAATAAACATCTAACAATTCAAACGCCGTGCTCTTGTATTCAATCACTGCCCAAACATTGTTATGTGGAGCACGCCGCCATGCCAATTCAATCAATTTTAATAATAAATCGTTAAGTAAATTTTGTTTTGTATTTGTAAAACCAACTGGGGGCATAATTATGCAAGCTCTTTGTGCGCTCATATCACTTATAAAATCCCTAAATGCTGCTGCAATGCTCACATTTGCAACTATAGGTACTAACACTTGTATTATCCAATCTTCACTTTGCTGGCAACACCAAGCCTCACCCGCTGTTAACATTCGCAAAACTTCAACTTGCGGACGGTAAAAAATAGAATTTTCTGCACCTGCTAATGGGCAAAATTCCTGTGTATAAACACGTCTTATTTTTTTAGTGTTTTGCAAGTATTTTATTTCCTTTTGTACCATTTTGATGTAATCCTCCGTTTAGAATTATTTTTAGACATAATATTTTAACATACATTAGCTATAAAAATTATAATAAATTTGTCGATAATAAAATACAAAATACAAACCCACAACTTTTTTTGTTGTAAAAGATTGCAAATTGTGATAATATTAAAAATGTATATTATTATCAACAACAAAACTAGGAGGTTTTATGCGCTTTTACACAGCTATATATGGTGAGAACAAAGGTGTTTTTATAGGCTATAAAAATACTGATTTTGTTTATGCTCTGCCAAATTATTCAAATATGAACGAGCTTTTAGAAAGCATTACTGACGATGAGTTAAATACCTTGCAAACAGCACCTAAAACAGGAGCTATACCGCTTTGTGATTTAACACTTTGTGCACCTATTGAGTACCCCGCACAAGATATCATTTGCCTTGGAGTAAATTATGCAGACCATGCAAAAGAATCTGAAAAATTTAAAGGTGGGGCATTAAACTTTAAACGCACCAAAACTGTTTATTTTGCAAAACATGTTAATAAAGCAACCGCAAACGGCGCGCAAATCCCTGCACATACTGATATAGTTGAAAGTCTAGATTACGAAGTTGAGCTTGCAGTTGTGCTAAATAAAACAGCTTATAAAATTAAAGAAGAAAATGCAAACGAGCACATTTTTGGCTACACTATTATGAATGATGTTAGTGCACGCAATGTACAATCAGCGCATAATCAGTGGTTTTTTGGCAAAAGTTTAGATGGTTTTGCGCCGCTTGGTCCGTGCATAGTAACAAAAGATGAATTTACTCACCCTCTTGCTATTAATGTACGCAGTTATGTTAATGGAGAATTGCGCCAAAATAGCAACACTTCTTTATTTTTAACCACAATACCTGAGGCAATAAGTGAGCTCTCACAAGGGATGACATTAAAACAAGGCACAATAATCGCAACAGGTACACCTGCTGGTGTTGGTATGGGATTTACTCCACCAAAATGGCTAAACATTGGTGATGAAATTATTTGCGAAATTGAAGGCATAGGCAAACTAACAAATATAGTTGGCGAGTAAACTATTTTTATCCTATATATTCTGCTATTGCGCAAAACAAAAACAATGAGCATTCTACAACAATCTATTTTACATTAGTGTATTTTTATGTCAATATTATTGAAAAAACACTTTTCAAAGTAAAAAAAATATGGTACAATTATTAGCGTACTGTATAATGTAAAATTGCTACTATAGCTCAGTTGGTAGAGCAACTGATTCGTAATCAGTAGGTCGGGTGTTCAAATCACCTTAGTAGCTTAAGCGTACCGCTTAACCCGATTTATTGGGTTGAGCGGTATGTTTTTTGTTTTACA
>CAYJKG010000052.1:0-17273 GCA_964370685.1 uncultured Faecalibacterium sp.
GGGTTCGAATCCCCATCTTTCCGTAAGCGTACCGCTTAACCCAATTTGTTTGGGTCGAGCGGTATTCTTTTTTGTTTTGTTCTTAATTTTTAAAGTGCATCTATTTTAGGCATAGTAGTAAGCCAAGATATCATTAAATCAAAACCGTTTTTGCTTTTGCAAGAGCGGTTTTTTCAGTTGTATCTATTTTTGGGTAAACCAATAAGCGTACCGCCTAACCAATTATATTTTAGTTAGGCGGTACTTGTTTTAGCTTTTTATTGAATTATTTAATTGATTGTTAAGATATTTACACGATGGTTATATACACACATTTTTACACCAGAAAATGACATTGAGTACTTTAATCGACAACAATTTTATAAAAAAAGGATATTAAACTTTACATCATCGGGCTTGCTGCACGTAAAAGGTCATCTATTAAACTACCTGTAACTGTATCGTGGCAATCCTCCATTGTTATAACCCTGCTTTTTTCAAATATAGCTAGTGCATCTTTTTTTATTTCTTTAATTTGACTATTATACATAAGCAACGTGCCACACTCAAATTGTAAATATAAACTGCGGTAATCCATATTTATTGTACCAACTACTGCCATGTTATCATCACAAACGTAACTTTTCGCATGTATAAAACCTGGGGTGTATTGGTATATCTTAACGCCAGCTTTTAATAAAGGTGGATAATACGAGCGCGTTAACCTAAACACCAGTTTTTTATCAGGTATATCTGGCGTAACTATGCGCACATCAACACCACGCTTTGCTGCAAGACATAGTGCATTTAACATGCCATGTCCTATTATTAAATACGGCGTAAAAATATAAAGATATTTTTTTGCTTGCCCTATTATGTCAAGGTACACGTTCTCAGCTAGTTCTTCATCATCAAGTGGTGAGTCAAAATAAGGCTGCACTACACCATCAGTTTGTATAGTTTTAATTAGCTCTGCATCTGGCCTAAATAAATCATAACAATTCTCTGTGCGACAAAATGAGTTCCATAAATTTAAAAACATAACAGTAAAATTCCAAACTGCTGCCCCCTCTAAACGCACACCTGTGTCTTTCCAGTGTCCGAAACGCATTTTTTGATTAATATATTCATCTGCAAGGTTACTACCGCCATTATAAGCTATAATACCATCAATTACAATTATTTTACGATGGTCACGGTGATTTATAACCATAGATAAAAAAGGGCTAACTGGATTAAACGGAAAGCACTTAATGCCATTTGTTCTTAGGTCATCTACAAAATTATCGGGCAAAGCTTGTATACTTCCCACATCGTCATAAACAAACCTTACGTCTAATCCATCATGCGCTTTTTGTTTTAATATATCATATATGTTTTGCCATAATTTACCCTCAGAAACAATATAAAATTCTATAAAAATAAATTTTTTGGCTTTTTTTAAATCTTCTACAACCGCAGCAAACATATCATCACCCAAGGCATAGTATTTTGCAGCAGTATTTTTCCAAGGTGGGCAACCACCAAAGTGTCTGATATACGCACTTGTAGATTGCTTACGCTCGGACATCAAAGCATTGATATCTCTAACTTCACTTTCGCTTTGTTCAGCTTCTATCTTATGCATTGATTGTTGTTCTTCCATACGTTTTCGCATTTCTTTTGAGGGGCGTTTATCACCAAAAACTAAGTACATTAACCCGCCAAAAAATGGTAAAAAACCAATTAGCAAAACCCAACTAATAGTATATGATGGATTGCAATCTTTACGAACAATACTAATTGCCAGTGAAAAACTTATCAGCGTAAAGAAAAAGTTTATCCACGAGGCATATTCTAACAATGATTGATAAACCACAAACAGCCATGCAACCTGTAAGCTTAACAAAAACGCAGCTATAAATGTGCGCCTTACAACTTTACCTGCTATCTTCCCCATGTAATATACCTCCTTTTGCAATACAGCTCTCCTTCCCTTTTAGTATATCATACCATTGACCTTTTTCAAGAATATTTTTGCAACATTTGTATAATTCACACTTTTTTTATCTTAAAATTGTGTATTTTTCAAAACTAAAAGTTTGTGCTTGACAAACGACTTTCGCTATGCTAGTATTACGATATAGGTTTCCGATTTGCTGACGGATTTGTGGAGCACCACAGGGCAGCGGAACACTTTTAAGCCGACCGTCTGGGCAACCTTGCATTATAGCAGGTTGCCTTTTTTGTTTTTTTATTAGGAGTTTTAACAATGAAAAGTGATATAGAAATTGCTCAAAGTGCAACCTTAAAACCAATTACCGAAATTGCAAGTTCACTTGGCCTTGCGACAGAGCACGTTTTGCCATATGGCCACACAAAAGCTAAAATTGACCCAAAAGCTATTAACGCTGCAAAACAAGGCAAACTTATACTTGTAACAGCTATTAGCCCAACACCTGCTGGTGAAGGCAAAACAACAGTTAGCACAGGCCTTGCAGATGCGCTTTGCAAGCTTGATAAAAAAACAATGCTTTGTTTGCGTGAGCCTAGCCTTGGCCCTGTTTTTGGCATAAAAGGTGGTGCGGCTGGCGGTGGCTATGCACAAGTTGTGCCTATGGAGGATATCAACCTACACTTTACTGGTGATTTACACGCAATAGGCACAGCAAACAACCTTTTAGCGGCGCTTATTGATAACCACATACAACAAGGCAATGAGCTAAATATAGACCCTCGCCGCATTACATGGAAACGTTGCATGGATATGAACGATAGGCAATTACGCTTTATTTTAGATGGTTTAGGTGGCAAAATTAATGGCACACCACGTGAGGACGGCTTTGATATAACAGTAGCTAGTGAAATTATGGCTTTGTTCTGCCTAGCTACTAGCCTTAGCGACCTTAAAGAGCGTCTTTCTAATATTGTATGCGCATACACCTATGACGATATGCCAGTTACTGTAAAACAAATTGGTGCACAAGGCGCTATGACAGCACTTTTAAAAGATGCAATTGCGCCAAACTTAGTGCAAACACTTGAGAATAATCCTGCCATTATACACGGTGGTCCTTTTGCAAATATTGCACATGGCTGCAATAGCGTTATGGCAACAAAACTTAGCCTTTCTTTAGCTGATTATGTTGTTACAGAGGCTGGTTTTGGCGCTGACCTTGGTGCTGAAAAATTTCTTGATATAAAATGTCGTGCAGCTGGTATATCACCTGAGGCTGTTGTACTTGTTGCAACTATTCGTGCACTAAAAAGCCACGGCGGTGTTGCAAAGGCTGATTTAAACACGCCTAACCTTGAAGCATTAAAAAAGGGCATTGCGAATTTAGATAGACACATTGATAACCTAAAAAACAAATTTGGTTTAAACCTTGTGGTTACAATAAATGCGTTCCCTACTGACACATCTGAAGAGCAATCTTTTGTGCGTGAACACTGCGAAAAACTAGGCGTTAAATGTTCCTTATGTGAGGTTTTTGCAAAAGGTGGCGAGGGCGGTTTAGAGCTTGCACAAGACGTGCTAAACGCTATGAACCCTACTACAATTAACCACCCTTATGAGCTAAGCGACGCACTCGCAACAAAAATTGAGGCTGTTGCCACAAAATTATACGGCGCTGATGGTGTGAACTACAGCCCAGTAGCGAAGAAATCTCTAGCTAAATTTACAGAAATGGGCTTTGGTAACTTGCCAATTTGCATTGCTAAAACACAATATAGCTTTAGCGATAACATGGCTTTACAAGGCGCACCAACAGGCTTTACTATGAACGTGCGTGAGGCTAGGCTTTCAGCTGGTGCTGGTTTTATAGTTGTGCTTTGTGGCGATATTATGACAATGCCAGGCCTACCTAAAAAACCTGCGGCTTTAGGCATAGATGTTGATGCCGAGGGTAAAATTACTGGTTTATTTTAATTAAACAAAATTGCCAAAACTCAAATAACTCCTCTTGTTATGCAAAGGTGTTACTTTAACGAGTTTTGGCAATTTTTAATCCGTTAAAACGCTGAAATTTATAATTTTCTTTTGTGAAATCTTGACAAAAAGCTTTATTTGTTTTAAACTATATAGGTTGCCTATTACTGGGCACACATATAAATATGATAATTAATGAATTTATGTGTTAAATTTTAACAACGATATAGTGAGGTTTATTTTATGCTCCGTAATGATTTGCGCAATATTGCCATCATCGCCCACGTTGACCACGGCAAAACAACGCTTGTGGACGCTATGCTTCGCCAAAGTGGCGCTTTCCGTGATAACCAAGTTGTTGCTGAACGTGTTATGGATAGTGGCGACATCGAGCGTGAACGTGGTATCACAATTTTAGCAAAAAACTGTTCTTGCCAATATAAAGATGTAAAAATCAACATTGTTGACACCCCTGGACACGCCGATTTTGGCGGTGAGGTTGAACGTGTTCTAAAAATGGTTAACGGTGTTTTGCTTTTGGTTGATGCAGCTGAAGGTTGCATGCCACAAACACGCTTTGTTTTGCAAAAAGCATTACAACAACACTTAAGCCTTGTTGTTGCTATAAACAAAGTTGACCGCCCTGACGCACGCATTAAAGAAGTTATTGACGAAGTTCTATTTTTATTAATGGAGCTTGGCGCAACTGACGAACAGCTCGATTGCCCAATGCTTTTCTGCTGTGGCCGTGAGGGTACAGCTAGCCTTGATGCTGATGTTTTAGGCACTGATTTAATACCACTTTTTGATACAATTTTAGATACAGTTACTCCACCAGAGGGCGACCCTGATGCGCCTTTCCAGATGCTATGCTCTAGCGTTGATTACAACGAGTTCGTTGGCCGTATAGGTGTTGGCCGCATTACTAACGGCACTTTAAAAGTTGGCACAGAAGTTATCGCATGCGACTGGCATGACGAAAACGTTCGCATGAAAGGCCGTTTGACAAAACTTTATGATTTCCAAGCTAATGGCCGTGTACCTTGTGATACAATTAGCGCTGGTGATATAGTTGCTTTTTCTGGCTTGCCTGATATCACAATTGGTAACACCATTTGTGCATCTAACAATGTTGAGGCTTTACCATTTTTAAAAATTAATGACCCAACTGTTGAAATGACCTTTGCAGTTAACGATAGCCCATTTGCAGGCCGTGAGGGCAAATATGTTACTAGCCGTCAAATCCGTGACCGCCTACACAAAGAATTGCTAAAGGACGTTGCTCTAAAAGTTGAGGACTCCGCAACATCTGATAGTTTCCGTGTTATGGGTCGTGGCGAAATGCATCTTTCTATATTAATAGAAACAATGCGCCGCGAGGGTTATGAGTTACAAGTTTCCCCACCACAAGTTTTGACAAAAGTTATTGACGGCAAAACATACGAACCTATGGAAGTTGTTGTTATTGATGTGCCTATTGAATACCAAGGTGCAGTTATGACAGAGCTAGGTTCTCGCCGTGCAATTTTGCAACAAATGCAACCTCTTGGCGAAACACGTACACGTATAGAATTCCGCATGCCTAGCCGTGGTCTTTTTGGCTACCGCAACGTATTTTTAACAGATACACATGGCGAGGGTATCCTAAACACAATTTTTGATGGCTACGCTGAATGGACAGGCATGATAACAACACGTTCAACAGGCTCGTTAATCAGCTTTGAAACAGGCGATGCAGTTGCTTATGGTTTGTTTAATGCTCAAGCACGTGGCACATTAATTGTTACACCTGGCACAAAAGTTTACGAAGGTATGATAGTTGGTTCTACACCAACTGGTGATGATATAGACGTTAACGTTTGCAAAACAAAACATCTTTCTAACACACGTGCATCTGGCTCTGATGATGCTTTGCGCCTTGTACCAGTTACACCACTAAGCCTAGAGGCTTGCCTAGAGTTTTTAGCACAAGACGAACTACTTGAAGTTACACCTGAAAACTTACGTATACGCAAACAAATCTTAAATCACAGCATGCGTGGCAAAAAGAAAAACCCTAAAAAATAATATTATTTTAACATAGATTTTTAAACAGCAAAAAACTTGCAGCAGAGTTAACTAAACTCCACTGCAAGTTTTTTTATTTTATTAAATTTAATTTATTAATAAATTACTCTCACCAATTGCGCAGCAAACAAAACCTTACATACGCTAACTTTAACTAAAAATATAAAAGCCAAAGCTATCTAAAATATGCAAACTTTTTGCCCATGTTTCACCAACTGGCAAACCTGAAAGCACTGGATAAAACCAAATAAAGAACGCTGTTGATAACGTTAATACGCCTATACCTAAGAAGTTTGCAAATTTTTTATCTGTTTTAGATATATCTTGCAACCATAAAGCAATAGGCACAATTGTAAATACAAGGCAAGGGAAGTAATGATAAAGGAACGTGCAACGTGTAACAAGCATCCAAGGCAAGAACTGACTAAGGAAAAATATTATGATAAGTATATCTTGCTTTGTACTTTTACCAATGATTGCTTTATAACAAAGACGCAACCACGCAGCTATACCCGCCCAAACTACTATTGGGTTAAATAAACCTGCTATGCTTGCATACATACCCTCGGCAACTCCACTGCCCATATAGTACCAAACGGGGCGCAATGTAAATGGCCATGAATACCAAACTGATGAAAATGGGTGTGTTGCATCTAGCTCTGAGTGGTAATTAAACATGCTCAATTGATTGTTCCACCATTCGGTTAAGCCAAAATTAGGGTCGTGTAATCTATAGGGTAAATAGCTTGCAACATATATTATAAACGGAACAATTACAAAAAACATTACGCCGCCGACAATCGCAAAAATAAACTCTTTTTTATAATCTTGCATATCTAACGCAGTTATAATTCCATAAGATTTGCCTGTAGTTGAACTTTCATTCAAAACAACTTTGTCGTTGCCTTTCTTTTGTTTTTTCTTTTGTTTTGCTGGTTGTGTCATTTTAGGTTTTTGTGGTGCCTTTGCAATTTCAATACTTGATTTATATTGGCAATAACGTTGATATAAAACCGCAAAATAAACAGTGGCTAAACCTATGCCCGCATAAAGCCCTGTCCACTTACACGCAACACCAAAACCAAAAGCTAAACCGCAAAGAGCCATAGGCAACCATGCTTTTTGCACACCATCATTAAGCATTTTTTGAGTATACCAAAGCATGCATAGCGCAGAGGCTAAAATGAAAAACGCTGCATACGTATCAATAGTTGCAATGCGTGTTTGCGAAAAGCGCATAAAATCGACTGAAATTAAAATAGCTGTAAAACCCGCTAGTTTTGCGCTACGTGTTAAACGCCTTGTAAACAAATAAAGTAGCGGAACTAAAAGCACACCAAACAATGTACCTGCAAAACGCCAACCAAAGCCTGTCATGCCAAAAATGGCAATACCCATTGCTATAAAGTTTTTGCCCATTGGTGGGTGAGTTGTTTCATAAATTTGCAGATGCTCTAAGGATTCATATGCTGTGCGAGCGTGATAAATTTCATCAAAATAGAAACTATTTAATTGGCTTGCCGTTTGCGGTATAAGTACTTGTTCATCAAACATACCGCCTAGTCTATCCTCAAACGCACCACCCTCTGAAACTGTACCGTTTGTAATAGAGCCTACTGGTGTTAGTTCTAGCAGATTACCACTTGCATCTCTAAAACCAATTTCCATAATTTCTGCATTTTTTACTGTTACGTTATATAAACTAGAGCTTGTGATATCGTGTATCAACCATTGAAACAATCCACCTTGTGCAAGAGATACATTTAAAACTTCTGCACCTTGCTCATCTGTTACGCTTAAAGTTGCATCGTGCTTGACAACGCCAGTGTATATCCACATTTTAGTTGCCTCGCCACTAACCGCCACACTCTCTGTATATGTGCCATCTGTTACACGCATTACGTTTTGTGGTGCTGTTAAATCGCCAAGGTAACTAAAACTTAATATTGCAACCAGTGCTGTTAAACTAACTACAAATACAATTTCTTTTTTGCTCCATTTTGGTTGTTCCTTTGGCTTATTTAGTGTAGTTTGTACTGTGCTATCAAGTACTTTTTTATCAAAAGTTTTTATTTCTTCGCCTTTACAAATTTTCCAAATTTCAAAACACAAAATACCAAATAAAATTGTTACTATTAAACCTGTACTTTGCATTATTGTAACACTAGTTGCACTTGTTAAAAAGTTATCATCTGTATCTAAAACAGAATAAACAACAGCCATATTTATAAGCGCCGTTAATGAAAAGGCACTTGCTAATGCAAACAAGCGAGGGCTTGCATATTGTGCCGCTGCACCGATAAGTAGCACTATACCAAGCAACAAATAGCGCTCTCTCATACGGCAAGCAAATGTGAAAATACCTATCATATAAAAAGCTGAAAATAATAAAACTGAAAAACGACCATTTTTAGCGCCTTTTATTGCAAGTATTATTAAAGCTACTGTCAATAAAACTATAAACAAATTTCCCATTTGTTCCCAAGTTAAGAAAAGTGGAATATCAAAGCCAAATATTTTTAAATTAAAACTACTTGTTTGTGATACCCAGTTACCACCCATTGCCGCCATAAAATTAAAGGCATTTATCGTTGCATATGGGCTACTTGAAACAGTTGTAAAATATTTTTCATAGAGTGATGGTATGATATCTTTAATACCAAAAAAAGGTATACCTGTAATTACAGCTGGTGCAATTGCCACCAAAACACCAAGTGCGCCATTTTTGATTGCAATTATACGTTCTTTTGTTTGTTTTGCTGTGATTAATGGGTATAAAAAACCTATAGCCAGTACTGGACCAAGTATTAAAGCTTGTGGTTTTACAGCTAAAGATATGCCATAAAATAATGCTGCAAGCAAATAACTTTTATTTGAAAGTGCATAAAAACAAGCTAAAACAAACAATGCTATAACCCCATCAATTTGCTTCCAAACGGCTGTGCCATATAAAAATGCAGGGCAAAAAGCCATAAATGCTGCAAAACGCAAAGCTAATTTAGCTGTTGAGTTTTTCTCTGCAATTAGATAAACAAGGTATGTTAAGCACATATCCATTAAACTTGGTATAAACGTTAAAACAAAACGCGCTGATTGTTCTGTGTAATTAATTTCAAATAAATTTAATACCTGCGCTATCAAGGTTAAGATATACATATATCCTGGTGGATAATCGCAAAAATAATCTTCTGCATAAAAATTAGATGGACCAATTTCTGCTATTCTGTAACCCCAAGCAAAAAAACAACTTGTGTCGTAGTGGTACCCCTCTGTGACTACTGCAAGGCCAAGCCTTACTATGAAACCCAGAAATAATATTGCTATTAATAAATGTTTTTGCTGTTTTTGTGCTGTTTGTGGCAACAAAAAATTCACACTACTTTTTTGCATATTTTTCTCCTGCAATTTTAATACTAGGTTGTTTTAATTTGCCATAAATTAAAACAACCTAGTATTATTTTTTAATCTAGTTTTGTTAATTGTGGGCCTTGGGCTGTATCTTTAATTGCCCAGCCTAATGCTGTTAGCTTATCACGTATTGCATCTGCTGCGCCCCAATCTTTGTTTGCTTTAGCAGTTGCACGTTCTTCAACTAATGCTAAAACCTCAGCTGGAGTTTCATCTGTTTTGCGGTTATATAATAAACCTAAAACACCTGTTAGCTCATCAAACATAGCTGCTACTTTTTCAAGTGTTTGTTTATCTGAGTTTTGTAAACCAAGGTTAATTTCTTTTACAAAATCAAAAATTGCTGCTAGTGCGTCAGGCGTGTTTAAATCGTCCTCCATAGCTATGCAAAATTTTTCTTTCGCTTTTTTGCATGCAGTTTCTAGTGTGTTTTCTGTACCAAAATTACCGTTTGAAAGTGTAAAATCAATGTTCTCACGGCAAGTGTAAATGCGCTCTAGGCTGTTTTTGCAACTTTCTAGTAAATCTGGTGTATAGTTAAGTGGCATACGGTAGCCTGCTGTTAGCATAAAATAACGTATTGGCTCATAGCCGTAAACATTTGCAACGTCACGCACTGTAAAAAAGTTATGCAAACTTTTAGACATTTTTTGGTTATCAACATTTATAAAGCCATTGTGCATCCAATAGTTTGCAAAACTTGCGCCTGTTGCACATTCGCTTTGAGCAATTTCGTTTTCATGATGGGGGAAGATTAAATCCTGCCCGCCACAGTGCAAATCTAAAGTTTCACCAATATGTGTGCGGCACATTGCACTACACTCTATATGCCAGCCTGGTCGCCCCATGCCATATGGACTTTCCCAAGCTGGTTCGCCCTCTTTTGCGGCTTTCCATATAGCAAAATCTGCATTATCTTCTTTTAAATCATCCGTCATTTGGCTACGTAATGAACGGTTGCCGCTTTCAAGGTCATCTAAATTTAAGTGGCTAAGTTTGCCATAGTTATCATAGCTTTTAACTCTAAAATAAACATCGCCATTTTTTGCAACATAAGCATGGCCTTTAGCAATAAGGTCTGCAACTATTTCTAAAATTTCATCAATATGCTCTGTTGCACGTGGTTGCATTGTTGGAGCTTTGCAGTTTAAATTTTCTGCATCTTTTATATATTCGCCTTCAAAACGTTTTGCAACCTCACCCATTGAAGTACCTTCTTCAATGCCTATTTGTATAAGTTTATCGTCTATATCAGTTATATTTGAAACATAATTTACCTTGTTGCCTGCATATTCTAAATAACGGCGCAACACATCAAAAACAATAAGTGGGCGCGCGTTACCTATATGGATAAAATTATAAACAGTTGGCCCACAAACATAAACGCTATACTCGCCTTTTTTTTGTGGGATAAAATCCTCTTTTTTACGTGTTAAGGTGTTAAATATTTGCATAGTAATCTCCTTGTATTAAATATATTAAAAAGTATTTTTAAATTAGAAACTTTTTAATAAAAACATAATAAAATATAGCTTAGATTATTATACCACATATCTACACTGAGAGCTAGTAAAAAGTTTTTTTAGTGCCAACTTTAATTTTAAATATAAAAACTGCACAAATATTTAAAAAATATATTGACAGCATTATTATTACGTGATAAACTTTATTTATCAAAAAAAGGCATTGATTGGGAAAAGTAATGTTTTAAGTTTCTGCTCAGAGAGCATGGGGTGCTGTGAACCATGCGAGAACAAAACACGAAAGAACCCCCATGAGCCGCAAGCTGAACCCTAATTTTAGGCAGTAGGTACGCCGTAAGCCATACGTTATAGTGGCAGTGCTTTCAACGAGGAGAGCATGAAAAGAGTGACTGATGCAAAGCTAGGCATCGGTAATTTAGGTGGCACCACGGATGCGGCAGCGATTCGTCCTAAAATTAGGACATTGTTGCCGCATTTTATTTTTATAATGTTTCCACAAATCAAGGTGGAAATTCGAAAGGGGCTAAAGTTATGTGTTTTATAATGGGTTATACTGGTACAGATTTAAACGAACAAACTTTTAAAGATTACATGATGCGCACTGTTAGCCGTGGGCCAGATGCGCAATCAGTAGTTAGCGGTAAATACGGCATGTTAGGTTTTGGCCGCCTTGCTATAATGGGGCTTACACCTGACGGAATGCAGCCTTTTTATCGTGGGTCGGACTGTGTAGTTTGTAATGGCGAGTTATACGGCTTTAGGTTTGAAAAAGAAATTTTAAAGCGCCGTGGGTATCGCTTCCACTCTGATTGTGATTGTGAAATTATACTACCACTTTATTACGAATATGGTCTAGATATGTTTAGGCATTTGGATGCTGAGTTTGCTATGATAATTTACGATTCACGCAAGGATCAACTAATAGCCGCACGTGACCCAATAGGCATACGCCCACTATTTTATGGCTACTCAAAAAGCCAAGGCAAAATTGCCTTTGCCTCTGAAATGCAAAACTTAATTGGTTGGTGCGATGATATAAAACCGTTTCCAATTGGTAGTTATTATTGCGATGGACGTTTTGTGCGTTACGAAGATATAGCCGATGTACCTGCACCACACGCAGATGATATGGACACAATACTCACCAATATACGTGAGAAATTAATCGCAGGTGTTGAAAAAAGGCTTGATGCTGATGCACCTGTTGGCTTTTTACTTTCTGGTGGGCTGGATTCCTCACTAGTGTGTGCTATTGCAGCTAAAAAACTTAAAAAACCAATACGCACTTTTGCCATTGGCATGGAAACAGACGCCATAGATTTAAAATATGCAAAACAAGTAGCTGATTATATAGGCAGTGACCACACCGAAATTTACATGACAAAACAAGATGTTTTAGATAACTTAGATGAAGTTATACGCATGCTTGGCACTTGGGATATAACAACTATACGTGCGAGCATGGGCATGTACCTATTATGCAAGGCTATACATGAGCAAACAGATGTGCGTGTTTTGCTAACTGGCGAAATATCTGACGAATTATTTGGCTACAAATATACCGATTTTGCACCTAGTGGCGCGGCTTTTCAGCAAGAGAGCCAAAAACGCATACGTGAGTTATTTATGTATGACGTGCTACGTGCTGACAGAAGCATTTCTGTTAACAGCATAGAGGCACGTGTGCCATTTGGCGATTTAGACTTTGTGCGTTATGTTATGGCCATAGACCCTGCTAAAAAAACCAATAGCTACGACATGGGCAAATACTTATTGCGCAAAGCTTTTGAGGGCGACTGGCTACCAGAGGAAATTTTATGGCGACAAAAAGCTGCTTTTTCTGACGCAGTTGGCCATAGCATGGTAGACGATATTAAAGAATATACACAAAGCCAATATTCAGATGAAGATTACCACCTAAAACGAGCTTGCTATTCCTCACACTGCATACCTTTTACAAAAGAAAGCCTATTTTATAGAGAAACTTTTGAAAAATATTACCTTGACCAAGCCACAACTATTGTTGATTATTGGATGCCAAACAAAGCATGGCCTGGTTGCAACGTTGATGACCCAAGCGCCCGTGTGCTTGCAAACTACGGCGCAAGTGGTAAGTAAAAAACATTTTAACGACAAAAACACCAAAATTAAATATTGGTAAACTTTAGTTTTTACCTAATAGAAATATTTTATTTATATATTACAAATCTAACTATTACAAACAGAGAAAGGGTTTTATCATGAGCTCAATTATTGTACCAAAAGATTACTCCCCCGCTTTAAGCCTTTACGACACACAACGTGCAATAGGCACAATTAAACGTTTATTTGCTGATTCGCTTTGCTCTACTTTGCATTTGCATCGTGTTTCTGCACCTTTATTTTTAGAGGCTGCAACTGGTTTAAACGATGATTTAAACGGTATTGAACGCAAAGTTACTTTTGATATACCAGATTCCGGCAAGGAGGCGCAAGTTGCGCAATCGCTCGCTAAGTGGAAACGCTTTGCACTGCATGAATATGGCTTTAAAGTTGGTAAAGGTTTGTACTGCGATATGAATGCTATACGCCGTGATGAAGTGCTAGATAACCTGCACTCTGCATATGTTGACCAATGGGATTGGGAGCGCGTGATACTTAAAGAAGAACGCACAGTAGAAACTTTAAAAACAGCAGTACGTGGTATAGTTGCCTCAATTTGCGCAACTGAGCTAATTTTGCGTGCAATGTTTCCACAGCTTGAACGTTTACCTTTACACTCCTCCGAAGTTTCATTTATTACCGCACAAGAGCTTGAAGATTTATACCCAAACCTAACAGGTAAAGAACGTGAAAACGCATACGTTAAAGAACACGGCACAACATTTTTAATGCAAATTGGTGGCAAACTAAAAAGTGGCGCACCACATGACGGCCGTGCACCTGACTATGATGATTGGAGCTTAAACGGTGATATTTTATTTTGGAACGAGCCACTACAATGCAGCTACGAAATAAGCAGCATGGGTATACGTGTTAGCCCTGAAAGTTTAGATGCACAGTTAACCATTGCTGGTTGTGATGACCGCCGAGAAATGCCTTACCATAAAGCATTACTTGCTGGTGAATTACCATACAGTATTGGTGGTGGTATTGGTCAAAGCCGCCTTTGCATGTTGCTACTAGGTAGCGTGCATATTGGCGAAGTGCAAGCAAGCATTTGGGACGAAGCAACTGTTAAAGCATGCACAGAAGCTGGCATACCATTGCTGTAAATTAAAAAATATATATTATTATTTTACTTTCAATTGTCTCGTTTTTAACTAGCTATTGTGAAAATTTAAAAATAAAAAGTGAATAGTTACACTTAAACAATAGTTTTTTAGTGTAGCTATTCACTTTTTTTAACTTGCAGTTAACTTTATGCACCATTTATTTAAATTATGTTCAATGGAAAACAAATATTTTACGTGCTATAATAAGTTATAGAATTTAACCATGGCTAAAAAACAAAAAGAATATAGCATTTTAGGAGGCATGCAAAATGAAAATAAATGAAACTATTACTAAAAAGCGTAAAGAGCTAGGCTTAACACAGGAACAAGTAGCCGAATATTTAAACATTAGCACTCCAGCTGTAAATAAGTGGGAAAAAGGCAATTCTTACCCTGACATTACTCTTTTGCCAGCTTTAGCACGACTACTTAAAACAGATTTAAACAATTTGCTTTCTTTCAACGAAGATTTATCCGATGTTGAAATATATAACTTTGCAAATAGCCTAGACCCCTTAGTTAAAGAACAAGGTTATGAAAAAGCGTTTGAAATAGCTATGGACAAAATTTCGCAATACCCTACTTGTGAAAAGCTTATAGCAGCTGTTGTCCCTTATTTAAACGGTGCATTACACATTTACGGTGTTTCTGAATACGAAAAGTATATGGAACAAATAGAAACATTATATAAACGTTTATCCAAAAGTGAAGTGCAACAAATTAGAGAGCTTGCAGTTTCCATGCTAATCGTTAGAAGTATGGAGCAAAAAAACTACGAATTAGCTGAAGATTTGATAAATAGCATAAGCACCACAACAATTAACAAAAATAGCCAACTTGCTACGCTTTATACTAAACAGGGTAAAAACTTAGAAGCGGCTAAACTTTGGCAACAACAATTACTAGCCGCTTCAGCTGATATACAAATTTCATTAATGTGCTTGACGGATTTCGCTATTAAAGATAGTGATATTAAAAAAGCTGAATTTCTTGCAGAGCTATATTATAACTTTACAAAAGAATTTTCTCCAGTTAGTTGGACTGCTTATACTGCAAGGCTCGAACTTTCAACAAAACTTAAAGACATTGATACTTGCTTAAAAATATTAAAAGAATACTTACCTATAATTAAAGAAAACCCAGCTTTATCAAACAATATTCTTTACGACAAAATATCCAGTGATTTTTCTACAGCAACTACAGAAACGCTTTTAATACCCATTTTAAGAGAATTAAAAACCTCTAACGAATATGAGTTTATCAGAGGTAACAAAGAATTTGAAGATTTAATAAATGAGCTATAATTAAATTGCACAAACAAATATAAAAAGGCTATACCCTGCAAAATGATATAATCCCACAAGAGGGCATATCAAAGAGCTTGGTGTAGCCTTTTTTATTATCTTATTTTTTATTATTTTACTTTGCTGTATTAATAAATGAGCGGTTATCCCAAAGGTATATCGCACCTGAAAGAAATGTTACAACAGCAACAAGCCAACATAGTGCTTGTGTTATTAAGCTAACTGTGCCTATATCTGAACTACTTGCAAATGCTGCCACAAAATAATAAAAAATAATGCTTACCATTTGCAAAACTGTTTTAACCTTGCCCCACATATTTGCGGCTATAACTTTGCCATCCTTTGCACTTGCTGCAACCATGCGCAAACCAGAAACAGCAAATTCTCTAGCTAGTATAATTGATACCACCCAAGGCGAACAGACACCATCTCGCATCATAAATAAAAACGCAACTGTTGTTAATAGTTTATCCGCTAGTGGGTCTAAAAATTTACCAAAATCGGTTACCATGTTATTTTTACGTGCAAGATATCCGTCGAAAAAATCTGTTAAAGCTGCCACCGCAAAAACTAAGCCAGCAATTAAGTACCAAGTGCTATTATAACCAGTAGCACCATATTGCGTTAAGCTAACAAAAACCATAAACACAGGCACAAGCAACATGCGTAAAACCGTTAATTTATTTGGCAAATTCATTAATTAATCTCCTCTGTGAAAAATATGTTTAATTTTTAATGATATCATTATAACACATTTTACTGATATAGGTATAGATTTTTCGCATTTTTTTTAAACGAAGTAAAAAAAGTCACAGAAAAACCATACCTAGGTAATTTTTTGCTTTTTAAACAAAATTATAAAGCTTTACAGGCATACACAGAGAATAAAGCACTTGACAAGCGTGTTTTTCTGTTATATACTGTACTTGTTGATACATAACACTAAAACACACGAAGGTGGTGACACATTGGAAATTATAGTTAGCAATAAATCAAGCCGCCCACTATATGAGCAAGTAGCCTCACAAATAAAAAGTGCTATTATGAGTAGTGAGCTAAATGCTGGTGAGGCTATTCCATCTGTTAGGGCGCTAGCAAAATCTCTACAAATAAGTGTGCTGACTGTTCAGAAAGCATATACGATTTTACAAGAGGAAGGCTTTATTGAAACAACAGCCGGCAAAGGCTGTTATGTTTCAGTGCAAAACCAAGATTTTTACCTTGAAGAACAACAAAAAAAGATAGAAAAAAAATTTACAGAGGCAATAGAAATTGCAAGAGAGAGCGGAATAAACCTCGAAAATCTCTCCGAGTTATTAACACTTTTATATCAGGAGGATTAAAATGAGCAGTAATATTTTGGCTGTAAAAGGGCTAACAAAAAAGTACAAAGATTTCACATTAGATAATATTTCGTTCTCTGTGCCTTATGGTTCAATTGTCGGTTTAATCGGAGAAAACGGTGCAGGTAAAAGCACTATAATTAAAAGCATTACTAATGTTATAAAAAGTGACAGCGGTAATGTTTCCATGTTTTCAAGTGAGGCCACTGTATCAGTAGAAGATAAAAGCAAACTTGCCGTGGTTTTTGACGGAAGTAACTTCCCTGATGTTTTAACTGTTCAAACTTTAAACAACGTGCTTAAAAGTATTTATTCGAATTGGAACGAAGAAAAATATTTTTCCATGACCGCTAATTTTGATTTGCCAAAAGATAAAAAAATTAAAGATTTTTCAAAAGGTATGAAAATGAAGTTATCAATTATTGTGGCGTTTTCACACAATGCAAATTTGATGATTTTAGATGAAGCAACAAGCGGACTTGACCCTGTTGTGCGTGATGATATTTTAGATATACTACTTGACT
>CAYJKG010000053.1:0-15730 GCA_964370685.1 uncultured Faecalibacterium sp.
TTAACTTTAATATATAGGGGAGTTTCTTTTTTGTCCATAGCTATAAGCTTTTATCCACCAGCAGAGCTGGTGGTTTATATATCAATTAAAAACGAGTTGTATTTTAAAACACAACTCGTTTTTTCATTTTTTACAATTTAGCTCGTAAATAAATGCAAGGCCTTTCATCATAAGCTGCGCATCATACTCTAGTTTGTGGTGGCAATGTGGTAAAACATACTTTGCAAGCCCGCCAGTAACAACTAACGAGCACGGTTTGCCTAATTCTTGCTCAAAGCGTGTAACCATACCATCAATAAGTGCCGCAGCACCTATAATAGAGCCAGAAAGCATGCTTTCTGTTGTATCTGTGCCAATTGCTGCTGTTGGTGTAGCAAGGCGAGCACGTGGCAACTGTGAGCAACGCTCGCCAAGCGCACGCAAACCAGTGGTAACACCAGGACAGATTGCACCTCCACAAAAAACGCGATTTTCGTCGATAACATTAAATGTAGTTGCAGTGCCAAGATCCACTGTAACTACTGGTAACGGAAATTTCTCTGCGGCATAAGCGGCATCTGCAAGCCTATCTTTACCAACAGCTTCTGGGTTTTTAACACCCATAGTAAGCCCTGTTCGTATATTTGGGCTAATGATTAACGGCTTATGCTTTGTGTATTCCTGTGCGCATATTTCAATTGTTTTGGTAAGCTCTGGTACAACGCTACTTAATACTATACCATGAAAACGCAAGGGTTTTTCAGGGTTACGTCTTTTTGCAAAAACACGTGCTAACTCTGCACGATAATGTGCAATTGTTGCGTCACGCATTGTTTCTACATGGACAACAAAACATAGCTCGCCATCACGCATACCACCCAGAGCTATAGTTGTGTTTCCTATATCAATTGCTAATATCATTTAATACCTTTCTATCTACCCAAAATATCCAAGGCAACATAAAAGCGCATAATCGGGCAGTTTAAAATACTTCTCTTATATTATAAACGCTAATAGCAATAGTTGCAAGTGTTATAACATATAAATATATTTAATGATTAACAAAGTTTTTCAAATAAATAGTTTATAACAGCTTTTGTCGTATTATAGTACATACAGTTTTTACAGTTGCGCACGCTCATAAATATGGTATAATAAAATAAATTTTAACATGAATATCATATTTTTAGCGCATTGGTATAACTACTTTTTCACACAAGAAAGGTTTTAATAAAATGGCATTAATAGGCATAGATTTAGGCACTACAAATTCACTTGTTACTGCATATAAAAACAATGAAATTGTACTTATCCCAAACAAGTTAAATAATTATATGACAAAAAGCGCTGTTAGTTTTTTAGATGATAATTTTTTAGTTGGCGACATTGCAAGAGAGCGCCTTATAACACACCCACAAAACAGTGCTGCATATTTCAAACAGCATATGGGCACAGAACACGAATATACTTTACACAATAAACAAATGAAAGCTCACGAGCTTTCAGCCTTGGTTTTAAAACAGCTAAAAGCCGATGCTGAAAGTTATTTAGGCGAGGCCATTACAGAAGCTATTATAAGTGTACCAGCTTATTTTAACGACAACCAGCGCAGTGCAACAAAACTCGCTGCATCTCTTGCTGGTTTAAAAGCTAACAGGCTTATCAATGAACCCTCCGCTGCTGCCTTATACCACCGCAACAATAACAATATACAAGAGGGCAAGCTATTAGTTATAGATTTTGGTGGTGGCACTTTAGACGTTAGCATAGTTGATTGCTTTGAAGAAATGGTAGAGATACTCGCTATAAGTGGCGACAACCACTTAGGTGGCAAAGATATAGATAGCGCAATAGCTAACTATTTTTTTGAAAAAACAAATACCACTGAAAAAAAATTTTCCACACAGCAAATCGCTAGCTTGTACCGCAGTTGTGAGGAGGCTAAAATAGCACTTGCTAATACTGACACCGTTTGGCTTGGCATTGGTGATAAACAAGTATCTTTAAATAACGCTGTAATGGCCGAGCTTTGTGCAACGCTTTTTTTGCGTGTTAAAGAATGTATAGTAAAAGCTGTTAGTTTAAGCAAAATTTCAATTAAAGAAATAACAGACATAGTTTTAGTTGGTGGCAGCTCGCAGTTAACAGTATTTGTTGATTTTTTAGAGAATATATTTGGTGTTCGCCCAAAAACGAGTGAAAAAGCAGAACACATGGTAGCAATGGGGCTTGGTTTGTGTTGCGGTATAAAAAACAAAGAAATTAAAGATGTTTTTATGACAGACGTGTGCCCTTTTTCTCTTGGGATAGGCGTGCATAATGCAAAGAACCCTAAACGTCCGCTAATGTCCATGCTTATATCGCGCTGTAGTGTTTTGCCAAGCTCTGTAACGCATACATATTACACAGTTTATGACGGCCAAAGTTCTGTTCACTGCACTATATGCCAAGGCGAAAATATGTATGAAGACGAAAACCTAAAACTCGGCAAAATTGTTGTTGAAGTACCGCCTGCACCTGCTGGACATTCATGGGTAAGGGTTACTTTTACATATACAATAGATGGCATTTTGCAAGTTAAAGCTGTATCCTGTGGTGGCGATAGCAAAGAAACGCTTATATTAAACCCACACTTAAAACTTTCTGAAAGTGAAATTGCTGAAAAACTAAAAGAAATAGCTCATCTTGAAAAACAAAACCCAGGTGGCGAAATTGATATGTTAATTTTTGCCACTTTGGAAAGACTATACTTTGAAACAACTGAAAATGACAGGGACATTATTCAAGCACTTTATAGGCAACTAGAGCAATCTATTTTAAAAGCAAACCACAGTGAACACAGGCAAACAAGGGAAGAAATTCAAAATGAAATTGAACTATTAAAATATAACTTAAACCCATCTTTGAGATTTGATACAGAGGAATAATTAATGACTATTTGGGAAATTTTACATATAGGCCCCACCGATAATGAAAGAGATATTAAGCGTGCTTATGCAAAACTTGCACGTGATATTGACCCCGACGAGCAAATGAGCGAATTTTTAGAGTTGCGCAATGCTTACGAAAAAGCACTTGTACTTGCTGAAAACAAAGAATTTTTTAGTGAAAATATAATAAAACTAAAAGAAACAACTCTAACTGAAAAAAATGAAGAAACACAAGAAAGCAACACCCAAACAAATGAACACCAAGAAACTGAACTAGAAACAGAGCAAACAACTAACAGCAACCAATACAGTGAACAAGAAACCGCAAAAGAACAAGAGCCAAAGCCACTTATACAACTTGATTTTATTAATACAGCCGACGCACATTATATTAATTGCGAGGCTATGCTTGAGTTTAAAAAGTTGTATTTTGAAAAGAAAATAAAAGACCAAAACGTGTGGATTAAATACATAAACTCACCTGTTTTCTTAGGAGTTTATAAAGAAAAAGGTTTTATCGTTGCTCTTGTGCAAACGCTCAATGAAGCTTTTGCACAAAACAACAAAAACAAAGCATTTTTGGAACTTTTACCTTTAATTTATTGCTTAATAAAAGTTAGCGAGAGAAACCCTACACCACATAATATTAACGTTGATTTTACATTTGATGGATTTGATGAAATTTCAGCCTTTATAAATTCTTACGGCGGTGCAAGGCGTATTAAAAACAACACTCACTATGCCATAATGAAAAGTTTTGAAGATTTTACAGCTTTTAACCAGCTTATCAGTGCAAACGTTTGGAATGATAACATAGCGCACAGCATGGGCATGTTAATTGGTAGATACGTTAGTGCTTATTTGAACGATAAAATTCCAAATAATAAATCTTACTTAGAGGACTATAACGCTTTGCCTAGGCACGTTTCCTCACTTGAAATGCTCAACTACTTTTTTTCTACTGCAAATTTGCCAAAACAAGCCTATTTGATACTTTGGGGCAAGCTAAACCTACAGAGCGCAACTATGGGTAAAAATAAGTTGTGGTATGGGCGCTTGCGAGATATTGTTATAGAGCACTGCCCTGAGCTAATTGCACCTAAAGTAGATGAACTTTCATGTGAAAACCTAAGCGAAAGCTCAGGCGACAATTTAAATTTAAAAGAAATATTGCAACAAATAACACCATTTTTTGTATCACTTTTGAAACTAGATGATGAAAACAGATACAAACTTTTAGATGAGTTTTTTGCAAAAGATGACATTAAAAAAGCTATGACAAACCAAAAATTTGTTGAGCAAAGAGTGCTTAATATATGGACTGGAAAAAACACTGCGTATTATCGCCTTGAGCACCTAATTAATTACTGCCAAAAAAATGAAGATGTTTGGCTTAGAGATACAATAATAGAACTTTCCACAAATAGCCTAAAGGCACAAAAAATTCAAAAAGCGTATGATGAGGACTTTTATTACAGCGCACAAAACCATGAAACCATGCAAGGCGAGCGTGCTTTTTTCCGCTATTTCTTTTATGCGGCTTTTCCTTATGCGCAAAGCATGCAAGCAGGTGGCAACTTGCGAAACTCCGAACACGAGCAAACCTCAAATTTTACTACTTTGCGTCAAATTTTAGCTGATGAATTTGCACACTCCCTCACTTGGGTTGAGGGCTACCTCGGTTATGACACTAAAACCAATAGCTACAAAACACCACATGGCAATAACATAAATATAGGCGAGCATAATATTGAAATTATTTTTCACTGCGCATATGTTGAATATCTATTTAATGGCAAAGAAGTGCTTGCTCCAAACGTACCTTTTAATGTTATTGAAAATATAGATGATGAGATGTTATTTTGGCTTTTGTTACCTATTACGTTTGAAGAAACAAACAAAAGCGATGCCGTTTATCAAAACATTTTACAGCGCTTAAATAAAATGCCTTTTTTAAAGGGATTATCAACAGATGAAATGGCAAATTGTTTAACTGATGCAGTTTGTAGTTTGAAAAACGCTGATAACACCCCACAAATATTGCGCTTAAAGAAAGAGTCTTACCTTAATTTATACACTGCTGAAATATTTACACAAAATGGATATGTTCGCATAATTTCAAGCAGTGCAACAGAAAGCGCAAAAGTTTTAATACAAGATAATTTTGAGAGCTTAGACAGCGCTTTAAATTTTGCGAGCGAACAATTAAATTTATATACAAAAGCATATGATTTAGATAAGCTCTCACTTGAAAAGCTCCCCGTTGAGATTGTTGAAAGCATAGTAAAACGCAAAGCTATAACTTGTGAGCCAACTTTAGAAAACGTTATTAAACATTTAAAACTGTTTCAAAACGGGCTAAGCAGTAGGGTAGAGTTTTGCTTTAGTGGTCGCAGATTAATTTTTATATCGGATAACGAAAAATATGCCTGTTTTATTTTTGACACTGGAAAACGTTACCGTTACAGCTTGCTCGCAAATCCTGCTATTTACCAATTTGTTGACAGTAAAGACGTTGTTTGGGAAGATTTTTTATATGGCAAGTTGCCAAATTATTTAATACATAAAACTGCACATAGCATTTTAAATAAAATTAACGAAATATTTGCAGATGCGAGTTCAAACGCCGACCCTCGTGGCATGTGGTCAACTAATGTTTACTATTTAAAAGACAAGCAATTTATGATAGAACTACGCACTATAGGTGGCATGACTATACCATTAGGCGGGCAAACACCGTTTTATTTAAACAATTACCCTATCATGCTTGAATGGCAAAAACAAAACAGTGAAAAAGAAACATTAAAAATAACCCAAATGCACCGCCAAAAAGTGCAAGATATGCTGTATTTATATTTACGAGGTGATTTAAAGCAACTAACACTCACATGGGCACAAAATTGCTCAAAAGAGTTAAACGCACCTTTACAACATATACACCTAATATGTGAAAACAATAAATATGCTTTATTGTACCGCAGCGATGAAAAACCACAACTTCTAGCATTAACCGCAAATATAGATGATACAACTTGTGATAAGCTAAGTGAAAACGAACAGCTAGAAATATCAGGGTTTAATTTATACGATTATCAAATACATACTAAAACTGATGTGGTGCGAGGTTACTTAGATATACTTTTAGCTACAATTGAAAACCCTGAAAAATTGTTGAATACGCATGGTGAATTCAGCGTGATCCCAAACCAACAAAACCTTACTTATGTATGTTTTTTATAAATATTTTATTTGCGCATGCTCATAATTGTGATATAATAATATTATAAATAATGCAAACAAAAACAGGAGGCAAAATGAATTTACAAGGGAAAGTTATTGTTTTAGGCATTACAGGCGGTATAGCTGCTTACAAAATGGCAAATGTAGCCAGTGCACTTTGCAAAACAGGCGCTGAGGTACATGTTATTATGACAAAAAGCGCAACTGAGTTTATAACACCGCTTACTTTTGAAACTTTAACAGGAAACAAATGCATAACTGATACTTTTGAACGTGTACAAACTTTTGATGTTTCGCATGTTTCACTAGCAAAAAAAGCTGATGCTTTTTTAATTGCACCTGCAACGGCAAACACAATAGCCAAGCTCGCACATGGCCTTGCAGATGATATGTTAACAACAACACTACTAGCTACAACTGCACCACGCTTTGTAGCACCATCTATGAACACTGCAATGTACGATGCACCTGTTACACAAAACAACATAAACCTTTTAAAACAATATGGTTACACTATTATTGAACCAGCCGTTGGAGTGCTTGCATGCAAAGATAACGGCCGTGGCCGCCTACCAGATGAGAGCGTTTTAATATCTTACCTTGAGCGCGAACTTGCAAAAAACAAAGATTTCCACGGCATGCATATAACTGTAACTGCAGGCCCTACTCAGGAATCCTTAGACCCTGTGCGCTTTTTAACTAATCATTCTAGTGGTAAAATGGGCTATGCCTTAGCACATGCGGCTATGTTGCGCGGTGCAAAAGTAACACTGATACATGGTAAAACTGGCCTTAATTGCCCTCCTTTTGTAAATGAAATTGAAATTACTAGTGCACAAGAGCTTTATTATGCGGTTGATAATGTTTTTGAAAAAACAAATGTACTTATAATGGCAGCAGCTGTTGCGGATTATCGCCCTGAGGATAAAGCAAACCATAAACTAAAAAAAGAAGAAGTTGATTTAAAATTATCTTTAGCGCGCACAACAGATATTTTAGGAACTATAAGCAAACGCAAAACAAATCAGTTTTTATGCGGATTTTGCATGGAAACAGAACATTTATTAGAGCGTGCTACTGATAAACTAAACCGCAAAAACTTAGATATGATTGTTGCAAACAACTTAACTGATATTGGTGCTGGCTTTGGTGTTGATACTAATGTTGTTACTATACTAACAAAGGGCACAAAAAAAGCACTACCACTGCTACCTAAAGAAAAAGTAGCAGATGCAGTGCTAGATGAAATTATTAAGCAACTTAATGATAATAATTAATGCGTATTCGCTTTAACTAATTTACACCTTTTTGATATTTATACAAGCTCTTTTAGCTCGCTTGCAAACTTTAAAAGCATTTGCTTTGTGTTATAGCTAGGTGTGTCAATAACACTTTGTAATAAACAACGCTGAACTTCTCCAAGTTTTTTACCTTTAAAACCAAGTTGTAAAAGCTCTGTTGGTGTTATGAGCAAATTTTCTTTTAAATATGGCTCACCACTTTGCTTTAGTGCTCTATAAAGTGTTGGTAGCTCTTTAAAATTACTATCCAAGGCAGCAAAAGTTTCAGCCACATCTAAAAATGGGAAAGCAAGCCCACCACAAAGTAATTTTTTCAAAGCGTTTATATCGCTGGGCATACCACTATTATACAGCTCTGTCATCTTAGCAAAATCTTTTGCAAAAGTTTTACCAAAATCAAAAACAGTTGCAACTTTAAAAGTATTTGCCTTTACAATGTGCAAAAGCGCCCACCAACGACAAAGTAAAGAGCTAGGCACCTTGTCTAATGCTTCAAGCGCGTTTTGCTCTGTAATTTCAGCGTCTTCAAAACCAAAGTTTTCCAGCCCACCTTTTATTATAAATGGCGCTAATATAGATGGTTTTTGCCCGAGCAAGGTTTTGTTCATCTCTGCTCTAACACGAGGTGCGCTCACATACGAAAGCGTTTTTGCTCTGTTTAAAGCCTCTTGCGCAGTTTTTTCTTCAATATCGAAACCAAGAGTACCAGCAAAGCGATACAAACGTAATATGCGCAAGGCATCTTCCTCAAAGCGTAAGGCTGGCTCACCCACTGCACGCAAAAGTTTATCTTTTAAATCATATCTACCACGGTATGGGTCAACTATATTTTCGCCATCCCATGCCATAGCGTTAACGGTAAAATCTCGGCGAGATAAATCCACACGCAAATCAGCACCAAAACTAATTTTATCGGGGTGGCGGTGGTCGGTATAATCGCTCTCTGCTCTGCAAGGGGTAATTTCAACACCGTGCCAAGTTACTGTGCCATGCTCGCCACCTATTAGTTTTGCGGCAGGCAAAGCCTCTAATATTTTTTCTGGTGTGCTAGCGGCGGTTAAGTCCCAATCGTGTACGGGTTTGCCTAGTAATGTATCTCTAACTGCGCCACCTATAACCCAGCTATCTATGCCGTGTTTTTTCATCTCGGCTATAACTTCAATTACATGCTTTGGAATTTGTTGCATTTTAATGCTCCATTCTGTTGAATAATAAATTTTCTAATGCTTATTATAACAAATTTTCTCAATAAATGTAAGGTGCATATTTTAAATGAATTTTTTACATAAATTTTAATGATTAAAAATAAAAAAGTAATACCTAGGGGTTTACTTTTTGCAAAAAAACAATATAATCTTATAGAATAGTTTTTTACTAATGATAAGACTTATACAAGGGGAAATATATGAGCAACAATAAAAATTACTTGCAAAATGTTAAAAATATACATTTCATTGGTTGTGGCGGAAGTGGCATGTACCCACTGATACAAATTTTGCAAGCAAAAGGTTATGCTATTTCTGGCAGTGATGTTTTAGAGGGCAGTATCTTAGATTATGAGCGCCAAAGCGGTGTTAAAGTTTATGTACCACAAGCAGCTGAAAATATCAATGGTGCAGATTTAGTTGTTTACTCAGCCGCTATATCACAAGATAACATTGAAATACAAAGTGCAAAAACACAAGGCATACCCACAATTGAGCGCAGTGTTTTATTGGGTGAAGTTAGCCGTATGTATAAAGGTTCTATTTGTGTTGGTGGCACACACGGTAAAACAACAGTTACCTCTATGATAACAACAGCGCTAGAGCTAGCAGGCAAAGACCCCGGTGCAGTTATAGGTGGTAAATTGCCACTAATAAACGGCTATGGTAAAGCAGGCAACGGCGATAATATAGTTATAGAAGCATGTGAGTACAGTAACACATTTTTAGAACTAAGCCCAGCATATGCTATACTTTTAAATATAGATAACGACCATTTAGATTTTTTTGGCAGTATGGAAAACCTCAAAAAAGCATTTAGCGATTTTTTAAAATTGGCAAGCAAAAAAATAGTATTTAACGCTGACGATGAACAAAGTTATGACGTAATCAACGCTTTACAGCAAAGTAAAATAAGCTATGGTATAAATACTAATTGCGACTATAAAGCTATTAATATTACACAGCACAAACCTGGTTTTTACGCTTTTGATTTATCCGAAAAAGGCAAAATTACTGCGCATTTAGAACTTTTTGCTCCAGGGCACCATAACATTTACAACGCACTTGCTATGTGCGCAGTTTGTCGAGATATAGGCCTAGATGGTAATACCCTTGCCGCCGCCGCAAAAGATTTTAAAGGCGCAGGGCGACGTTTTGAAATATACGGCACTTGTAATGGTGCACTTGTAGTTGACGATTACGCACATCATCCAACCGAGCTTAGAGCTGTGTTAACAACTGCCAAAAATTTAGGCTACAAACGTGTTGTAGCAGTGCACCAACCTTTTACTTTTAGCCGTACTAAAACACTACTATTAGAGTTTGCTGAGGTTTTGAGCATTGCCGATAAAATTATACTCACACCTATTTTAGGTAGCCGTGAGATAGATGATGGAAGTATTAAAACCGCACATCTAACACAAAAACTTAAAAATGCAACCGAAGTTGAAAGCCTTGCCGCTGCCGCAAACTGGGTAAAACAAAATGCCGAAGAAGGCGATTTAATTATAACCCTAGGCTGTGGCGATGTATATAAAGCCGCTAAGATGATGATAGATTAAAAATTAACAGGAGGTTTTTTATGTCACAATTTATTTGTTACCCCAAATGTTCCACATGCCAAAAAGCACAAAAATTTTTAGATGAAAACAATATTAGCTATACTCTGCGTGATATAAAAACCACAAACCCAAACGCTGAGGAGCTTAAGACATGGTTTAAAAAAAGTGGAGAGCCGTTAAAAAAGTTTTTTAACACTAGCGGGCTTGTTTATAAAAGCCTTGGGCTAAAAGACAAGCTACCAAATATGAGCGAGCAAGAACAACTAGATTTATTAGCAACCGATGGAATGTTAGTTAAACGCCCACTTTTAATAACTGAGGATAGTGTTTTAATAGGTTTTAAAGCTGAAAAATGGACTGAAAAACTACTATAACTTTATTTTTTAAACTTTCTGTATTTTAAATTAAATTTCAACAAATTGTATAATTAAACATATAATAAAACAAAGGGTATCTCAAATGAGCAATATTGAAAAAAACATATTGGAGCTAAGCTCTCCAAACAAAACAACAAAGATAATTATAGACACAGCCGACGGCATGAACGTCATAAGCATAATATATAATAACAACGAATATATAGTTAACGATTTAGAGCGCAAAGATAGAGGTGTAACCTACGCTGTGCCTATTTTGTACCCAACACCAAACCGCATTTTAAATAATGTATTTACTTTTGAGGGCAAAGATGTTTCCTCAAAAATGCATGGTCTTGTACGCAAATGCCCCTTTGAAATGGGAGATATAATAAACAAATCGGATTGCACATCTATTACAGGGTGCTTAAGTTTTGCTCCACAAACCGAACTTTATAAAGATTTTCCGTATGATTCAACATTAATTGTTACTATCAATGTTTTTGATAACACAGTTGAGTGGCAATACACAGTTGAAAACAACGGCACTGTTAATTTGCCGTATAGTTTTGCACTGCACCCATTTTTTGTAAAAAACAAAAAAACAAAAATTAAAGCAAGTGTTAATGCCGTTATGGAAATGAACCAAGATTGCTACCCAAGTGGTGATTTATTACCACCTAGTGTACAAGGCAAAAATATAAATGAAATTACAGATGTTGAACATATACATTATGACCATGTTTTTTGTGTTGATGATAACATGCGTAGTGCAGAAATATTTTACCCAAGTTTTGGCACAATGTTAACACTTGCAACCTCTGATGAGTTTGGTAGGTTAGTTGTGTACACACCAGAACACAAGGATTTTTTCTGTGTAGAAAACCAAACATCATCTACGGATTGCCACAACCTACACACCAAAGGTTTTGTGGAAGAGGCAAATTTGCAAATAGTACCACCAAACGAAAGCAAAAGCGGCGTTATACGCTTTAACTTTAGCGAGTTATAAAAATTAAAATGAGAGTACAGCTAGATTAATTTTTAGCTGTACTCTCATTTTTTGTTTTTACAATTCGTCTCAAAAATGCGATAAACCTACAACTAACATCACGCTAATACGTCTTTTTGTCTCTATTTTTATCATACCAAGCCACATCGCAACTGCAAACCTAGATTAATTGTGTATTCTTTTTAAAGTGATTAGCATGTTTATACTGAAAATTATAGTTAACAAAGATTACGATGAAATTAAGCGCAAAACGTCATAATTGTTCATAAATATGCAGTATGTACAAAGCTTCGGATGAATATTTGTGGGTAAATACGATTGATTGTGACTAAATAGTGTGTTATACTTTAATCACTAGGAAAGGAGTGTTCAAATGATATATACAGTAACATTAAACCCATCTATAGACTATATATTAGATGTCCCAGAGTTTAAATTGGGCGCAACAAACAGAACAACAAAAGAAATTATGTTCGCAGGTGGCAAGGGTATAAATGTATCGGAGATATTAAAAAACCTTGGCAAGGATACGACAGCACTTGGTTTTATTGCTGGTTTCACAGGTGCAGAAATTCAAAAACAAGTATGTGAAAAAGGCATTGCAAACAATTTTATAAATGTCAAAAATGGTCATTCGAGAATAAATGTTAAGCTAAGAAATTTTGACGGTACAGAAATAAATGGTGAAGGGCCAATAATTCAAAGTGACGAGTTACAAGAGTTTATGAAAGCCATTGCAAATATTAAAGCTGGTGATGTTTTAGTTCTTGCTGGTAGCGTACCAAGGGCATTAAAACCAACAATTTATATGGATATTTTAAAAGAGCTAAAAGATGTTTTAGTTGTTGTTGATTCAACTTCTCACTTGCTATTAAACGCTCTAACATATTCGCCTTTTTTGATTAAACCTAATATCCATGAATTAGAAGAGATTTTTGACACTGAAATAAATTCCGAAGAAGATATTTTGTTCTATTGTAAGAAATTGCAAAACAAAGGTGCACAAAACATTTTAGTTTCAATGGGCAAAGATGGCGCTTTTTTGCTGGATGCAAATGGTAACACTCATAAGAGCAGTGCGCCAAAGGGTAAACTGATTAACGCTGTCGGCGCAGGAGATTCAATGGTAGCGGGTTTTGTTTCGGGTTATTTAGACACAAAAAAATATGAACATGCATTTAAAATGGCTGTAGCTAGCGGTAGCGCAAGTGCATTTTCGAGCACTCTTGCAACTAAAGATGAAATAATGAGTTTATTGGCAGTTTTGCAGTAAACTATTTTATAAGCAACTATCACAATACAAGTTACAATATTCGAACTAATATTTATGCCGATGCAAAACGGCGGAATGGAGCACTATTATGAAAATTAGAGATTTATTAAGTGAAAAAAGTATTATGCTTGACGTTGAACTTAATTCTAAAAATGAAGCCATTGAAAAAGCGGTTGAATTAATGAATACTAATGGTAACCTCAACAATGTTGAAGAATTTAAAAAAGCTGTTTTTCTTAGAGAAGAAGAAGGCTCAACGGGTGTAGGTGAGGGCGTTGCTATACCACACGGTAAAGGCAATAGTGTTAGTTTCCCTGCAATGGCGGCTATGTCTATACCAAAAGGTGTTGATTATGATTCCATAGATGACGAACCAGCTACTTTATTGTTTTTAATAGCAGCGCCAAATACAAAAGATAATGTTCATTTAGACGTTTTGGCAAAATTTTCAACGTTTTTAGTTGATGAGGAATTTACAAAAAGGCTTAGAGCGGCAAAAACTCCTCAAGAGTTTTTGTCTGTAATTGATGAGTACGACGACAGGGAAAACGAGGATACAGCCGAAGTGGTACAAGTTGCTCCAAATAACAGCAAAAAAATATTAGCTGTTACTTCTTGCCCTACTGGCATAGCGCATACATATATGGCTGCTGAGAGTTTGAGCAAAGCTGCAAATGCAATAGGCGCAAGTATTAAGGTTGAAACTAGAGGTTCAGGTGGTGCAAAAAATGTGCTAACTGATGAAGAAATTGCACAGGCTGACGGTATTATTGTAGCTGCAAACACCAATGTGCCAATGGATAGGTTTGATGGCAAACCAGTTGTTGAGTGCCAAGTTGCAGATGGCATACATAAAGCTGGCGAGTTAGTACAAACAATAGTCCAAGGCAAGGCGGAAATTTACAAGGCGAAAAATACACCAGTAAAAAGTAAAGCACAAGGTAGCATGGGCACAAAGATATATAACCAGCTTATGAATGGCGTTTCGCATATGTTGCCATTTGTTATAGGTGGTGGTATACTTATAGCAATAGCATTTTTGATAGATGGCACACTGATAGATATAAACAGTCTATCCGAAGCAGAAAGAGCTAACTTTGGCTCTATAACACCATACGCTGCAATTTTTAAAAATATAGGTGGCATAGCGTTTTCGTTAATGCTCCCAGTTTTAGCGGGTTATATTGCTATGGCAATTGGTGATAGACCAGCACTTGCTCTCGGTTTTGTTGGTGGTTTATTTGCCGCAAATGGTAGCAGTGGTTTTTTAGGTGCAATCGTAGCGGGCTTTGTAGCGGGTTATGTAATAGAACTATTAAAAATCGTTTGCGATAAATTACCAAAAACTATTGAAAAAATTGCACCTGTTTTAATTTATCCTGTTGTTGGCATATTTTCAATAGGTTTAATTATGCTGTTTGTCGTTGAACCATTTGTAGGCACAGTAAACGGTGGTTTAAACAATGCACTTTCAACAATGGGTGGCACAAGCAAAGTTTTACTCGGTATAATTCTAGGCGGAATGATGGCTATTGATATGGGTGGCCCTTTCAATAAAGCAGCGTATGTTTTTGGCACAGCAAGCATAGCAGCAGGCAACTACGACATTATGGCAGCAGTTATGATAGGTGGCATGATACCACCTTGCGCAATAGCTTTAGCAACATTACTATTTAAAAACAAATTTACAAAAGAGCAAAGAGAATCTGGCCCTACAAACTTTATAATGGGGCTTGCATTTATCACAGAGGGCGCAATACCTTTTGCAGCGTCTGACCCATTACGTGTTTTACCAGCTTGCATTATTTCCTCGGGTTTAGCTGGTGGGCTTTCAATGTTATTTGGCTGTGAGTTGATGGCACCACATGGCGGTATATTTGTTTTCCCTGTTGTTACCAATCCTTTAGCTTATACTGCTATTTTAGCGGTTGCAACTGTTGTGGGTGCTGTTTTGCTAGGCATGTTTAAGAATACTATAAATAACTAGGAGTACACAATATGTTTACAAAAACCAGACAAGAAGAAATTTTAAAGCTCGTTAATGCAAAACAAAGCGTTACAGTTAAGGAGCTTATGGAAACTTTCGATGCCTCACAATCTACCATACAGCGGGATATTGTATCGCTTGATGGTAAGGGGTTACTTACAAAGGTTTTTGGTGGAGCAGTTGCAAAAAATGAAAAAAGTGTTTTGACAGAAATGAGCTCTGTTGAAAAAAGAGGGAAATACACGCAAGAAAAAATAAAAATAGCTAAATACGCTGCAACCTTGATTGAACCTAACGATTTAGTTTATATTGACGCTGGAACAACAACAGAATATATGCTAGATTTTATTGAAGAAAAACAAGCAACGTATGTAACAAACGGAATTGAACATGCAAAAAAATTAGCGAATTTAGATTTTAACGTAATTTTAATAGGCGGAATTTTGAAAAAAACTACAGAGGCAATTTTAGGCTCAGGTGCAATTTTATCTGTTCAAAAATATCATTTTACAAAAGGTTTTTTTGCAACAAATGGTGTGCATAAAGAGTTTTCGTTCACAACGCCTGATATTAACGAAGCCTCTATGAAAAAAGCTGCAATAGATAGAGTTTATAAAAAATATATGCTATGTGATGAAAGTAAATTTGATAAAATTTGCGGTGTGGAGTTTGCAACAATTGACGACTTTACAATAATTACAAACAAGGATATTATAGGATACGATTGTAATATAATAGTAGCAACGGATTAAAATTAAATTTAAAAAACATTTAATTTTATTAAACAAAACGAAAAACTCGCTATAAACTTATAATAGTAGAAATCAAATAAAACCCAAAAGAGTCTCTTTCAAAAAGCTTCTTTTGGGTTTTGTTTTGTATATT
>CAYJKG010000054.1:0-15254 GCA_964370685.1 uncultured Faecalibacterium sp.
ATATCCTTTGCTGAAACAATATATGCCACCCAAACAAGTGGATTAAACCAGTGCAGTGCAAGTGCGATAAAAGACAGTATTCTTGTGATATGGTCAAGCCTTTTGATATGGCATTTTTCGTGTGCGATAATAAAATCATATTCATTTTTTGGAAGCGAGGACGGAAGATAAATTTTTGGTTTAAATAAACCCATAACAAATGGTGAATTTATCGCATCGGCAAGGTAAATATTATCTTTTAATGGTTTTGCTCCAATTAGTTTGTGTTTGAGCAAACTATATTGCACCACACTATAAACGAGCATTGCAAAAACTCCGATAACCCACATAAAAGATGCGATTGCCATTGGTGCTTCGAGTGGATCAGCTGTAAGTTGTTCTTCACCCTGTGGCAAGTTTTCATTAATCACATCACTTATTATAGGTAGTGGCAAGTCTACACTTGGGTATTCTTCGTGAACGATATCAACAGGTATTGGCTGGGTGCTTGGCAAAAGTCCAATGGCGCTCTCAAATGTCAAAGGGTAAAGCAACCTAAACAGAACCGCTGCCCAAATAGCATAAGAAAATATTTTAGGTCCTTTTTTTAGCAGTAATCTTATAACTAAAACAGAGATAGTAACAATACTTCCTGTGATACTCATGTTAAGTATGGTCGGTAGCAGTTCGTATAGGAAAAAGTTCATCACTCATCCCCCTTATTTTCATTTATAATGTTCATAATCTCGGTGATTTCCCTATTCGACAATTTTTTTCGCATTGTGAATGAAGCCAGAAAGCTCGGTAGTGAGCCTTTGAATGTATCCTCAACAAACCTCTCGCTCTGCATGGCTGTGTATTCAGCCTTTGAAATAAGAGATGTCACCTGTGCTTTTTCATTTTGAAATATACCTTTTTCACATAGTTTTCGCAGTATTGTATATGTAGTTGAGCGATTCCATGTGAGTTCTTGTTCGGCAAGTACAGTGAGTTCTCTTGAGGTGAGTGGCTCATTTTTCCATATTATATCTGCAAATTGCATCTCGATTTCACCTAATTTGTATTCTATCATTACATAGACCTCCTATCTGTTTACTCTCAATAAACTATACAATCAGTTTATCATCAGTAAACAGATTTGTCAAGAGATATTATTTTTGCAACAACAAAAGAACAAAGCAAAAGCTTGACTATTTTAGCCCTGTGGAATACAGGTTAAAACATCAAGCTGCATAAAAATAGTGTAGTAACATCAGTCACTACACTATCAAGTCTAACTTTTTGGGGTCACATCATTTCACACATTGAACTGCACCCTTTTGTTATATGTACATATCTATAAACTGCCCTTTCGGGAGCTGTTGTGGCATTGGCTGCGCTTGTAACATTTCAACCATACCCTGAAGGGCTATTTCTTGAACGTCCATTGCTTTTTTTGTAACAGCTGTTGAAACTGAAGTTTGTAAACTTTGTTGTGACATTGCCATTGATAATGCTGCAATTTGTTCTACCATAACTTTCTCCTTTATTGTTAATTGTACATTTATTATAGCACAATTATGTATAAATGCAAGATATAAATATGGATTTTTCTGCATTTTTTCTTCGCTACGCTCTAAAACATTACGAAAAATCTACACCTCTTAATACTCACTATTCAGCGTCAAATATCGTGCAATAATTACCTTTTTCTGTTCGACATTTTGAGCAACTAATACATTTAGCTTTATTAGTTTCATTATTTTTCCATTTAACAAAAAGGTTAGGTTCCGCTAAAAGGGGTCTTGAAATACCAACAAAATTTATACCAGATTTTATTGCTTCTTCAACTGCTCGCATACTTCTAAAACCACCTACAGTAATAGTTGGCACAGTTAATTCATTGCAAATTTCTTTTGCAAACTCTATGAAATAACCTTCTTTTTGAATAATTTTGCCGTCAAAACACTCTCCTGTCATTTTATTTGCTGCGCCGTGTATGTTACCTGTTACCTCAATAAAATCAAATCCTAGTTTTTCAGCACCTATGCAAATTTCCTTACATTCATCTAAAGTTTGACCGCCAGCAAAAAATTCGCTACTTGTTAACTTTACACCAACTATAAAATCGGCTTTTGTTTGCTTTTTAACCTCTTCATAAATTTCTGCTAAAAATCTAAAACGGTTTTCAAAACATCCGCCATATTCATCTGTTCTGTTGTTATAATACGGGCTTAAAAATTGGTTAATTAAATATGTATGTGCACCATGTATTTCAACCCCATCAAAACCACTTTCTTGTGCACGTCTTGCAGCTTGTCCAAAAGCTTTTACTATATAATTAATTTCATCTTTTGTCATCGCTTTTCCCTGTGTTTTTGTGCTACGCTCTGGTATGTTTGAAGGTGCAAATATAACTCGTTCGCCCACTTCATAAGTTGTTTTTGTGCCACCATATGCAAGTTGCATAACAATAAAACCATCGTGTTTATGCACTAGTTTTGTAAGTTTTTGATATTCAGGTATAAAACTATCATCATATATACCTATCATACCTGCATTTGGTTTTTCTTCCTGCACTACATTTGCATAACCAGTTATTATCATACCAACTTCATTTTTTGCTAAGTTTTCATGTATATCAAATAATTCTTGTGTTAAATGCCCTGTTTCAGTTGCTAAATTTTCCCATGTTGCGCTTCTAACTAAGCGGTTTCTGATGTTTTTTCCTTTTATATTAAAAGAATCAAAAATTGTATCATTCAAAATAACTTCCTTCCATTCAAAACCCAATTGTCTTTAAAATAGCATATATTACACAAATTAAAACACACTTAAACTTAAAGTGCAAATATTAACTTCAAACATTTTTGTTTATCAACATAAAAACTTCGTTATAACATCAATAACTGATGTTTTTAAGTGTGTGCACTCAAGCATTATATTTATATAACCAAGCTAACAATTTGTTAAATTAAATCTTCATCTGGTTGTTGCCCTTCGTGCAATGCCCATTTACATTCCGTCATTTCAAAATTAGTAAAAATAGCTTTAAATGCTCCATTTTCAGGGCTACAAGCGTACACACCAAAATTGATTTTTTCTTTTGCACCAAACATATGACAAATTCGTATATGTTCAAAAATTTCACCATCGTTAGATGTTTCAATACAAAAATCTTCACCTCTGCGACTTAACCTAAACCACATGCTTTTTATATCAGCCGAAATACGCCCAGTTGACCAATCGGAAAAGCCATTATTTGTAACTACTGCACCTAAAAAAGCAGTTTTTTCATCACCATATTCTACTGAAGCTTTAATCCAGTTTTCACTGTCTAGATATAAAACAATCCCCGCTTGATCAAAATTATTTTTACTATTATACTCAGCTTTAACTGTAAAAGAAAATTCTTTTTCATCTGTTTCCATTTGCAAAACTGGCGCATTATCATTTCTAAACTTATAGTAAGTCCTTTGCCATAAATCTGTGCCATTTTCAGTGTTTATTTCAATCTTTGTATCATTTATCAAATATTTTTCAGGTTCGTTTGTCCATTTTAATTTTTTTACATCAAATTTCACAATTAATACTCCTTATTACGGTTTCATTATTCTCTTGCCAAATAAATAATGCACTGTACATTTTACTTCTTAAAATGTAGCCTTACTTCTTAATTTTTCTGATAAAACTAATTCATTTTACTTTGAACAAATTTAGCCATCTTTCTATCTTCACTTTTAATATGCGAAATAAGCTTTGCAATTGATTTATTAACAGCTGCTAAAGCTGCTATTGAAACATTATCTTCATCTAATTTTATTAATTCTTGATAAAGATTTTTCTTGTACTCTTGATGAAACTGTTTGTGCACTAAATAATCTGGATATTGGGTTTTAATTTGTAATTGTTCTTCGTCTGCAAAATGTTTATCGACATAATCTTGTAAAAACTTCGAAGTTTTAGAAACGTTTTTTCTACCATCTCCTTTTGCGCAAGCTTCCAATAAATCATTAACCGCATTAAATAATTCTTTATGCTGTATATCAATAGCATCGTACCCTGTGTGCATATCTTCTGTCAATGTGTATTTCATAATATACTCCTTATACATTATAACAAACTAAATAAAAAATGTTTACACGAAATTAGCATATAGATTATAAATATAACCTCGTCTACAATTATACCACACAAATTATAAAAAATACTACTATATTTCTTAATAATAACAAGTAATCTATTTTTACTTAATTTCTCACTATGCTTTTTGATATTAAAAGTTAAATCATTTCGCTAACTTTAATATATTATCATAGCTGCTATTTCAACGTTAGATTTTTACATTGTACAACAAATTTTCCAAAAAAATCAAGTACTAAATTCCACAAAATTTCATTTAATTAAAATCACATATGTATTAATCCATTATATTTATTTTTTCACTATAAAATAAATATAATCAGTGCCCTACCAAATATTGGTAAGGCACTGATTATATGATTTATTTTAATATTTTATTGTTTTATTAAGCCTCATCCGCTACTTCTATTACTGGTTCTGGTGTAGGTTCTGGTGTAGGTTCTGGTGTAGGCTCTGGTGTAGGCTCTGGTGTAGGCTCAACTTTTTCTTCTTCAGCCAGTGCAAGTGCAAGCTCAACAGTATCTGAGTATGTCAAAGTTGAAGTAAAAAATTACTATAACTCAGATTTTTTTGTACTTTACTAAATCTCAAACAAATCTCTGTGTATTAACGATATTTCAATGTTTTGTTTATCGTATACATAAACAGATTTTACAAAGTTATTTGCAATTTCAAAACTTATTTTTTTTAAACTAGCTTTTGTGTCAAATAAATGTTCCGTTTCATTATCTAGTTCATTTTGTATACTCACTAAACCCGCAAGCTCCTCTTTTATTTCACTACGTTTTTCACTTAATAAGACAGTATTTTTATCATCATCAAATTTTTTCTTCAAATATTCATCACGTTTTATATTGCCAGCTACAAATTTCTCGTATAGTACAATTCTATTTTTTTGAAGTTTACTTAACTGCATTTCAATTTTTATTATTTTTTCAGTTGTGCTTTTAGCATTTTCTTTTTTCGTTGCATTAATTAATTTCTCTTTTGATACCTTCAGAAAATCATTTAGGATGTTTAACACTAATTTTTCTAAAGTTTCTTCACTTATCGTTTGCCCTTTCGGGCAAAGGCTTTTAGCATCGTTATACGCATAAACACATGAAAAATAATGTTTTCCTTTTGCGCTTAGTTTTCTTCTCATCAATCTTTTACAGTTACCGCAACGAACGAGTGCTTTCAAAGGATATTCTTTAGCTATTCTTGGTTGTGTTTTTCCTGTTTTTTTAATTACTAAATTTGCTTTCTCATATATTTGCCTAGAAACAATTGCTTCATGAGTTTTTTCTACTATAATAGGCTCTGTTTGCTTGTATTTGTTTTCCGCTAAACTTAACTTTTCTTTTCTATTGCTCACAAGTGCACCTGTATATCTTAAGTTTGTAAGTATTAAATATACTTGTGCTGCTGTCCATACTGTTTCACTGGATGTAAATCTAAACTTATTGTCATTTGGATTTTTTAGTTTGTAGTACTTACTCGGCGTCATTATGTTTTTCTCATTTAGTTTTTTTGCTATGTTTGAGGTATTATTTCCCTTTACTGCTAAATCAAATATGTATTTAACAATTGGTGCGCTATCATTATCAATAGCAAGCTTGTTTTGCATATGTGGGTGCATAATATATCCAAATGGAGCGTGTGACCCTACAAATTTTCCTTCTTGCATCATTATTTTTTTTGCAATTTTTGTTTTTACAGAGATATCTTTACTATATGCCCCATAAACGATATTTCTCATAACAACATCTAAATTATATGCACTAGCTTTATAATTATTGCTATCGTAGTTATCATTCACTGAGATAAATCTCACACCATATACTGGAAACACACATTCAATATAATTACCAGCTTCAATATAATCACGAAAAAATCTAGAAAAATCTTTTACTATAATTAAATTGATTTTCTTCTGCTTTACATCATCTATCATCTTAATAAATTCTGGTCTTTTATCAGTAATTCCTGAAAAACCATCATCACAATATTCTTTTCTCGTTAAAGCTTTAAGTTCTACATTGCTGTCTAAAAAATTATTTAACAAATTTCTTTGTCCCACAACACTGTCACTTTCTTTTTTTATAAAACCTGTATCTTTGTCAGAAGATGATAAACGTATATATATAGCTATACTATAACTCATACTGTTACACCGTCCACCTAATACCATCTATACAAGGCCATCGTTAGAGAATAAATATCGCTATATTTCATACCTACCTCTATTGATTTATCACTATGTATACTAATCTCTTCAATTGCTGCATCAACTATTGCTTGATTAAGCTCTCTTGCTCTGCTAATAGTTTTCATCAATGTAAACCACTTATTTTCGTTTGAAAACTCATTATTCAATTCAATCTTATTTTTTGCATCATTAATTTCATTGTTAAGTCTTTTATATTCAGCATCATAAAGTAATTTCGTTTTTAAATATTCACTTTCATTCAAAAGGTTCTCTGCATAATTTTCATAAAGCTTTTGTCCCCTTTTTTTCAACTCATTTGCTTTTAAAGCAGTACTTAAAATATAATAATTCAACTTGCTCTTTGCACATTTATTTTCTACACTATTTATAAATGAGCTAATCAATTTTTCATAATCCAAGGCCACTTTTACTTGTATTTTTATAGATTCTAATACTTTTTTATATAATTCTTCACTGGTTATATAATGTGAATTACAAGTAGCGTTAAGTTTTCGTGTATAGCTACTACATTTATAAACTGAAAACCAAATATCATTTTTACACTCTTTTTTAAAGTACATTTTGTTTTTACAATCAGCACAAAAAATTTTATTTTCAAACAAATTTATTAATGTTTCTCTGTTTATTTCACTTTTTATATATTTCGATTTTCTGTCACACTTTTCATGTAAAATAATATTTTGCACTAGCTCAAAATCTTCTTTCGATATAATAGGCTCGTGTGTGTTTGGAAAAACTTTCCATAGTTCTGGATTAGTTATATCTTGCCTTAAAACGCCCTTATAAAGTGCAGTTTTGGTTCTTCCCACAATGGTATCACCAATATAAACTTGATTTGTAAGTATTCTATTAATTGTACATCCACTCCAACTATTTGAAACTTTACCCTCGGTTTTTCTAACACCTGTTTGTACTTTTCTTATACGTGGATTAGGTGCATTTAAAAAATCAAGTTTCCGTGCAATATCCGCCACTTTAACACCATCTGCTTTTAATTTAAATATCATTAACACAAATTTTGCACACTCTTCGTCAACTATAATATTACGTCTATCTTCAGATAATTTATAGCCGTAAGCTACTGTGCTTTTTTTAAAATTTTTATTGCTCATTCTTGTTTTATGTGCTGATGAAACTTTTCTTGAAATATCTTTTGAATATAGCGAATTTATTATGTTTTGCAAAGGGATTATAAGGCTTTCGTTCTCTATATTAGTGTTTAGGCTGTCAAACTGCTCTTTAATTGATATAAACCTCACCCCCATTATTGGGAAAATCCTTTCTATGTATGTTCCAGTTTCTATGTAATCTCTTCCAAAGCGGCTCAAATCACGAACTATAAGGCAAGCTATTTTACCTATTTTTATATCTTCTATTAATCTATTAAAATTTGGTCTATCAAAAACAGTACCTGTCTTACCATTATCTTCGTAAATATCATATAAATACAAATCCGGTTGCTTTGATACATAATCTTTACATATTTCAATTTGATTTGCAATTGCATCTTTTTGTTCTGATTTACCACTGTTTTCTACTGAAAGACGCACATAGATAGCTGTCGGAGTTTTTTGTGGTTTTAACGATGCAACTAGTTCATTATTCGCTTGATTGTTTCTACTTGCTCTTGCCATTTTCGCATTCTCCTTTCGTATTAGCTGTAAGCATTTGAATCATGCAAAAACATCTTTGTATTTAAAAATAATCTCAATACAATGATTTTCATGTATTAATACTCTATCAATCAAAGACATTAAAACTCTGCGATTTATTTCATGAAAATTTTCATGTTCTTTAAAAATAACTGCCCAGTTATTTTTAGTATTACCTGTTTTCTTAACTATTGCTATATCCTTTTCCAACTTTGTAATTATTTGATTTTTTTTATTGATGTAATTAGTATAAAAATCCGAAAAGTCTTTGTATTCAACTTTTGATATAATTTCATCTGCAAAGTCTTGATACAGTCTAATTTTTCGCACTTGATACGCACTTATCTCCTTGTATATACTCTCAATTTGCATTTCTAACGTTAGAACTTGCCTTTTTTCAATAAGCTTTGTATTTAAACCAAAAAACAATTTATTTACATCTATCAACATCTCAACTTGGGTATGAATAGCTTTAAACAAATGTTCTTCAACTTTAGCCATACTAATATTATGTGAAGTGCATTTTTTATATTTAGCATTGTTAGAACAGACATAATAGTAATAAAATTTGCTGTTCACTGTTCTTTTTCGTCTTTTCATTGTAGATAAACAATCCGCACAAAAACAAAATCCCGATAAAACATTATTTTCACCTATGATTGTGCTTGAACGCATATCACGAGATAGTAACTCTTTAACTGCACAAAAATCCTCGCGCGACACTATTGCTTCGTGTGTGTTTTCAACTCTAATCCATTCGCTTTCTTGTTTTTTTTGTAACACTTTCACCTTGTAGTTTGGAGTGCTAGTTTTCCCCTGTGCTAAAACACCTGTATAAACCTCATCTGTTAATATTCTCCGCACTGATTTATATTCCCACATTGCTTGAATCTTCTTCTTAAAGTAATTGCTTGCTACAATACCTTTTGAGTGTTTATGCTCAAAAGGTGAAAGCACACCCATTTCATTTAATTTTTTAGCTATTTTACCTATGCTCAATCCATCTTTATACAACGAATAAATTAATAAAACGACTCTCCTTGCTTCATTATCTACTATAAGTTGCTTACTATTAATTTCTGATTTTTTATAGCCATAAGGTGCAAATGCTCCTATAAATTCACCTCTTTTTCTTTGTGTTTCAAGACTGGACCGAATTTTTATCGATATATCTTTACAGTAGGCTTCATTCATCAAATTTTTAAAAGGCAAAGTAAACAAATTTGCCATATTATCATCAATACCGCTGTCGTAATTATCATTGATGGCAATAAATCTAACTCCTAAACTTGGAAATATTTTTTCTAAATATCTTCCTGAGTCAATATAATTTCTAGCAAACCTTGAAAGATCACGTACTACAACACAATCAATATTACCTTTTTGAATTTCTGTAAACATTTTAATAAAATTTGGTCTATCAAAATTCACGCCACTGTAACCATCATCCACAAAAGGTTCACATACCAATTTCAAATCTGTGTTTTTTAAAACAAACTCTTTACAGTATGCCTTTTGACCTACTATACTATTGCTTTGTGCTTTATCGCTATCTTCACGTGAGAGCCTGCAATAAATAGCTGTTTTAAATACTTTTTTAACCATAAGAAGACCTCTTCTATTTTAATTGTTAGCCAACACACCCATCAGAAAGTAGGCATGGCAAACTAGCCACTACCTTGTGGTAATGACTTACTTATTTTTTTAATTAATATAATTACATCGTATCATCTCCTCACAATCCTTTTAAATAGTTTAAAATACAATCTTCGATTGTTGTATCAGTATTTGCAAAACTTATTTTAACAATTATCTTTCCATCCTTATAACAATAAGGATTTCCAATTTGCTCTATGTAACTTTTTAAGCGGTCGTTTTTGCTAGCACTTGGGTCAATCTTAATAGTGTTTCTATCAACAAGTGTATCACGATTAACAGTGCGAACATCAACGTTTTTGAATTTACTTATATCCATACTTGTATCCTCCTAGATATTTAATAACTATGTTTGAAGACAATATGATATGACATAAATTATGCTTGTCCGACAGTTTTGTTGATAAATATTCACTTATGCGGTTTATAATAATTTTAAAAAAACTCTATAATGTATAACGCTTGCTCACTTTAGATATATAACTAAAGACATTTCAAGCAAAAAATGACTTTACTAAATCAAAATCATATTATCAAATAAAAAACAAGAAATTTACACTGAAAAATAGTGCAAATTTCTTGTTTCTTTGGTATAATAAATGATATGAAAATGAATAACGATTTAATGTTAGCATTGCTTTGCGTGAATTTTCATTTTTTTACAAACAATCGTAAAAAACAAAGGTTATGTTACGATAAGTTAAAAAACATTGTTTTTTAACTTATGAAATAAATGACGACAAAACACAATATAAATAAAAGGAAGTGTACTAATGGTAGAAAAAAATCAAAGATGGGTAAGTGCAGATAATGTATGTGAACAAAATGTTGCTGATGGAGTAATCAGAAAAATTTTAGCACATTGTGAAGATATTATGTGCGTTGAAAATATTTTTACAGAGGGTGCTGTGGGTGCACTACATAGCCACCCACACACACAAATAACCTACGTTTTAGAAGGCGAATTTGAATTTACAATTGAAGGTGAAACAAAAATTGTAAAAAAGGGTGACACTCTTTTGAAACAAAATGGTGTAGAGCATGGTTGTGTATGCACAAAAGCTGGTAAATTACTTGATATTTTTAATCCTATACGAAAAGATTTTTTATGATATAGCTAGTTAATTTTTTAAGCATGCACGTTGCGTAATTTTGAGTTTAGCACAGCACACAAAACAATCATTTTCAAATAACCCCCATAGTATTTACAAAATGCAAAATACTATGGGGGGATTTTTTTAATAACTGGCAAACACTAATCTATATGTTAAAAAATACTCTCCAAGGCAAGCATTTATCTAACTATACAAAGCTTATCACAGTAAATCTCGTTTTGTCAAACCTATAGTACTACCAATAAAATTTGTTATCTAAAGTGTTTTCAATCTTCCAATCGCTTCCATTTTGAGCATCGTTCGACATTATAAAATACATATCAACTACACCGCCTGCAACTTGCATGCCTAGCTGCGAAACATGTGGATCTAAAACTTCATTTATAACAACTTTTATTAATAGTGAGTTTTTATTTTCAGGAACGGAGTTTAGCATATTTGTAAGATCTTTTGCTAAATCAGGATGCTCAATCTCACTAGGGGTAATGGTTTGTATATCCCAAATGATATATCCTGGTATAAATATTCTTCCGTTTTCAACATCATAAGAGTTAATCCTGTATTCAATGTCCGAATGTTGACTATCCGCATATAGATTCCGTAAGGCGTCAAAATCATTCATAGTTAAGGCTTTGAAATAGTTATAAATTGTACTATTTGATAAATCTGTAGCCTGCGAGCTATACTCTACATAATAAAATTTTCCGTCATTATATGCGCCAGTGTCACTTATAAAATCCCTAATAGGATAATCTGCTAAAAAATCAATTGTCTTTTGGCTAACTTCACGTAAGTCTTCAAGATAGATATCAGTTAAATTGCTAACAGGATAAGAAACATTATCTTCTAAATTATCGCTAAGCTTATTATATTCGTCTTCTGAAACTTCTTCTCCATCAATTTTATAAACTCCGTCATCAGTTAATTCACAAAAAACTTCAACACCAAAAAAACCATCCGTTAAGCTATAATATTGTATCTCTCCAAAACCCATTTGAGAACGTTCATCAATAACCATATACGTCTTATCATTTAAATTTGCATATCTTATAGCATAATTTAATGAGACCGGCATTTGAACCATCTTTACAGGTAAACTTTCGAGAAAGGTTAAGTTTCCGTTGTTTGCAATGGTATAAATCTTCACGATATTCGGATATTTCAAATCATCATATGAAAAACCATTTTCATAGTTATTGACTTCTTGTTCTGATGTTGCAGCTAACACTAGTTCTAACACACCATTGCCGTCGAAGTCAATCAAATCTGCATAGAAAAATCCGCTCGCATCATAAAATCCACTGTCTTCAATTTCGTTTACAGTCATGCCAACAACTTCATAATCATCAGCTGCTACATTAACAATGTTATAATCAAGTTCATACGCTTTTAACAAAGCTGAGTATGGGCTATAATCAACCGCATTGTTTTCCGATTGTGTAGAGGGCCTATTTATAGTAGAAAATTGTTCTAAAAATAAAAAAGTTCTTTCGTTTCTTGCTACAAGCTCATCTAATTCTTCTTCTGAAAGCCAGCTTATTCGATGCATCACGATCTCACCTTTTGTCGCTAATTCATCTTCAATTGTCTTTGTATCACTTTCTTGACCGTTTAGTATCGCACTATATTCACCGCTATCATAGTCATAATTTAACTCATAACTCCAATTCTCTTTTAATTCACCATCTGAAAATTCGTAGTATGTAACTGCCTCATTATTACTGCGAAAACTATTTAAAATATATGTTTTTTCTATTTCTTTGGCATATTCTATGCCAAACTCCACACCGCCGTTACCGTAACTTGAAAATGCCTGTTCTTTTAAAAGCAGTGCTTCTCCATTATTGGAAAGCGTGTAAATTTTAACTAGTTCATTCAAATTTCCAGAAGCATTGTAATATAAATCAATAGCACTTTCGCCATTTTTAATAGTATCCATATCATCTGAAACACCAGCTAAAATTAGCTCAAGCACTCCGTCGTTATCTAAATCTATAAGATTTGTGTAATTAAAACCTGCTGTATTTAACCCGCCGTCCGCATAATTTTGCTCTACAACAAGTTCTCCATATAAATCGAAATATGTATTTACTAAATTCGCATAAGCCGTATAGTCTATCTTGCTATCTTCTGTTGCGGAATTTTCTGTATCCAATTGCGAATCCATAATTGAATCAACAAAATCATTGATATCTGCATCATTATTTTCAGTAGTAGTACATGCCGTAACAAACAAAGTAATTGAAACGACAAAAACTGCAATTAGTAGTTTTTTCATTTTATCCTCCACTTTCATCATGTAAAATCAATTATACATCACAATTAAACCTTTAAAATGCCATCATTTCAAATTTACACATAGAAAACAAATAAATTATGGTTTTTTGCAAACTATAATAAATCTATGCTCTGTACTACAAACAAAACCATTTTCTTCTATTGTCCATTCTTGTTTTAGTTTGTTATAGTTCATTTGTAATAACTCCTTTTTAATATTAATGTAAAAATTAAATCAAAAAGTGCAGTCAACTGATAACAAGTTCATATATCTTGGCACAATCTGTTATCAGATTATATCAACTGCACCAAGTAGTTAAATCGTTTAATCACCATAATACTAAACCCTTTCATAACATTCATCTTTTTATAAATCAATAATTTATACCAGAATTCTGTATTTTTCAAACAAAATTCAGCAAAATTATCATTACTATTATACTACAATACTGCAACACAATTCAACAATAAGAGTGTAGTATATACTTGTACATATTTTACACTCATAATTTAAATGTATTTAGATAATCCTGCAATTCATTTACAAATCTTGAAATATGAAAACCATCACATACTGCGTGGTGTACCTGAATTGCCAATGGTAGCATTGTTTTATCGCCTTCAGGAAAATATTTTCCTATTGTAAAAATTGGTGGTAAATATTCATAACCTTTTTGCAGGTTCAAATTAAAACCTGTAAAGCTTGTCCATGGTATACAAGAAACATTAAAATAATTTTTACCAACCAATGGTTTTGAATAACTCAAATTATCTTTGTATTTGGATATATCATTATTATAGCTGTTTATAAATATTTCCAAATCTGTAGTATGTTCTGTCCATACATTAGTTATAGTTTCTGTTTCACTATGAAAAATCGTATAACATGGATTTGAGTAATCGTAATATCCAACATTCTTATCTTCATCAATATCCATACGAAACTCTTGATGTGTATTTACAATTTGTGAAAGCGCATACAGCACCACGGGGAAAAACTTTTTGTGGCCTAATCTGACAACTTCCAAAAAGTTTGTTATATCTAAGTTCACAGTCATACTATATGTGCAAGGTACACTATCAACGTAGTGATTATAGCTGTTTTTTCTGTTCCAATTTTGCATATCTATCTTGTTAAACATTATTATAAACCTCCTAAATTTTATTCACATACATCTATAATTTAGAAAGCTGATTTGTTTGAATCAACCATATTGTCTCCTGTTTTATTATAAAATTAAAAATATTTTTCCCGCCAGCACATTTTTTAAATTCATAAATGTTTTTATCAGTTAATAAATGATATTTATTAACCTACTTAAAAAATTATACTGCATTTATTAATGTTAAATATTTATTTCATTCAACAAATAACTCATACTCATTCTCTATCAATGAAAACCCTGCTTTTTCATACAATGTTTTTCCCATAGGTGATGAATTTAGCATTATTTTATAATATTCATTTTCTCTTGCAAATGAAATTGCAATTTCCAATAACTTTTTTGCTATCCCATTGCGTCTGTGAGTAGGTATAGTATACATATTCATTAGTTTTGCCACTCGCCCATTTATCAGTTTATCTGTCGGCGGCATTTCAAAGAGTGAAAGTCCCACTGTTGCAACCAAACAATCATTATCCTCACATACAAAAGCTATATGTGTACCATTTTTAATATTTCGCTCAAAGTAAGACAGGGTGTTTGCTCTCAGATTTTTTTCATCAAGAGTAGCATCTCGTTCTTTCCTCATCGCTAATCTTAGTGAAGTCAACTCTTCACAATGGAGTAATTCTGCTTTATAATATTTCATTATACTCACCTCATAAATTATTTGCTTAGCATTATAACAGCCAGTTTTTTATCACTTTAAAATTAACCATACAACTTACAAACAATTATATCAAATTCCAGTTGATATATGCAATATAAAATTAGCTATAGTTCAAGCAAATTTATACATTTTTAATATTAGCAAACCAATTTTTAGATAATTAATTATAACAAACTTATAATGCTCAAAGCAAGGTATTAGTAATTTTATTTAGTTCCGCTACTTATGTATTTCATCAATCATTTATCAAAGGTTGTCCTTTTTTAACTTATTAAAAACAAATATCATTATGAATCACTTTATTCTGATTTGCTCTTATTATACCCTAAACATCCTCCATCTTCATGCCGATAAGCATTTGGTTAGCCTGTGTCAAGATATACATAATAAAAATTTAAACTTTTGCAA
>CAYJKG010000055.1:0-15065 GCA_964370685.1 uncultured Faecalibacterium sp.
ACACCATGCGGCTTAAATATTATAGCAAAAACCAAAGCACAATGCAAGCTTTTTTAAAAAATATTTTATTTATCGTTAAAAAATAATGCACATTTTAAAAACATAAAAATAATACCTGCAATTTTTTTCTATTACATTTAACCAGCTGGATATTTGTACAATATGTTGAAAAAAAATTAAAAAATTATTCACATCATACAGATTTTTTCTTGTAAAATATTGCTAAAACTAATATTTTTAATTGATATAATTAAAATTAAGTGCTATAATCTCTTTAAAGACAAAAAAACACACAAAAGCAATATTTTTAATATTTACTCAATTATACAAAACACAGTATGAGGTTAACGATGAAAAAAGATATTATCGAGCTTATCAATCAACCTAACGAAATTATTAATTCCACACCTATAGGTATTATTCTTTTAAGTAGTAAGTTTGAAGTTATATGGTGCAATAAAAGAATTATAGATTTTTTAGGATTTAGCTGTGTGGACGAATTTATTGAAAAGTTCATCTCTTTATCCCCACAATATCAGCCAAACGGCAAATTAACTATGGATTTGCTAAGTGAATATTATGATATCGCAAAAAAAGAGGGTTCCTATTACTTTAACTGGTTGCATGTAAACGAGCAAGGCAAAGAATTTCCGCTAGAAGTTACCTTTTTAAAACATGAAATAAGCAAGAATGAAACAGGTGTAGTAGCTTACTTAAGGGATTTAAGCGGAGAATTTTTAGATGATAATAGCAGCAGTAATTATGAAAATTTCTTTTTAAATAAAATTTCAAATAAGCTATTAGTTAACACCTTGGCCAATTTATCGAACGAATGGTTCTTTGTGCTTGATGCAAGAACATTTATTGTCCAGTTTTTAGGAAATATAAATTTACAATCTATTTTTCCCTCAAATGAACCTATGCATATAGATGAAACTATAAACCATGTAAACTTTCACCCTGATGATCAACAACTTTATATAAAACTTGTAGACAATATGAAAAATGGTGTCTATGAGGATATAGATATACGCTATTTACAAGCAGACGGCACATATCATTTTTACAGAATTATTTATAAAACAATTTCTGATGAAAATCACAACGCTACTTTTGTAATTGGCAGAGCTTATGATGTTCAAGAACAAAAACAGTTTGAGGAAAATGCTCAAATAGATTTACTAACTGGTTGTTATAATAAAATTACAGCAGAAAACCTAGTAGGTAAAAAAATTCTGGAAAACAAAGAAGCCTGCCATGCTTTATTTATTGTAGACATAGATAATTTTAAAGCGGTAAATGATAATTTGGGACATTTTTTTGGTGATGAAGTTTTAAAAGAAGTTTCACACAACCTTAAAAAATCTTTTAGGGCACAAGATATAATAGCACGTATTGGCGGTGACGAATTTGTAGTATTTTTTGATAATATATCAAGTAAAGAAACGCTCAAAATAAAAGCACAGTTAATTGTAGATGCCTTTAACAGAACTTACTCTGGCTCTGATAAAGAATATAAAATATCTGGCAGTGTTGGCATTGCCTGCTACCCAAACAATGCGCTCACTTATAAAGATTTATATAAAGCTGCTGATAAAGCCTTGTACCAAGCAAAAATGCAAGGTAAAGACCAATATGTTTTTTATACTGAAGCTCTCGTTGATGGCACTTTAAGCAATTTAACCAAACTTGAAAACGCTGATAGAATGGCAAGTACATATTTTGATTACGAGTTAATTACTGCCATTTTTAATAAACTTTATGAACACAATGGCAATAGTGCCTCAATAGAAAATGCACTTATGTTAATTTGTCAAAAATATGATGTTGATAGATGTTTTATACATGAATCTTTTGACAAAGGTATTACCTATAACAATACTTTTGAATGGTGTAAAGAGGGTATTAGCAAAGAGTTAAATAACTTGCAAAATATATCTTATAGTTTATATGAAGAATTATTTACTAAATCTCACAATGGTATAATTTACTCCAATGATATAAAAGCTTTTTTTAGTAGTAAAAATGCCTATGATATAACTATTAATCAAGGGATAAAATCATTTATACATGCTCAAGTTGTAAAAGATGACCATGTTTCGTTTTTTCTTGGTCTTGATGATTGTACGAAGCATCGTGTTTGGAATGAAAAAGAAATAAATAGTTTGCAATATATATCTAAAATGATATCTATTATATTGCAAGGTACACATTTAAGAGAGGATGTTAAATCTCTAACTGATTATAACCAAATGTCTGCATTTATTTCTGATAGCTCTGACGATATTGTTTATGTTTCGGATATAGACACTTATGAATTATACTATTTAAACAAAGCAGCATTAAACTTACTTGGAAATCCTAAAAAAAGTGAATGGATAGGTAAAAAATGTTATGAGCTTTTACAAGGTAAAAATGCACCTTGTGAATTTTGCACAAATACTCATTTAACTGAAAATAATTTTTATACTTGGAAATATTTTAACCCTTTGTTTAAAAAAACGTATTGGCTTAAAGATAAACTAATACCTGTTAATTCTAAATTAGCAAGGCTTGAAATTGCAACTGATATAACAAAAATAATTTCACTTGAAGAACAATTGCAAGAAAAACTAAACGAAGAAAAGTTGCTAGTAAACTGTATTAACACTTTACACTCTGGTCGTGACCCGCATGAATCAATTGATAATTTACTTGATATTATTGCTAATTTTTACCATGCTGAACGCAGTTATATTTTTGATACAGATGAAGAAACTCAACTTTTAAATAATACTTTTGAATGGTGTGCTGATGGCATTGTTCCGCAAATTAATAACTTAAAAAATGTTTCTGTTAATAATGTTGCTCACTGGTACGAAAAATTCAATTTATCTGGGGAGTTTTATCTTGAGGCATTAGACGAAAATTCGCCTGATTATGAAGTATTGCACCCACAAGGTATAACCTCACTTATATCTGCACCGCTTAGAGATAATGAGGATAAAATCACTGGTTTTATAGGTGTTGATAACCCTAAGAAAAACATAGATAAAACTAAACTTTTACGTTCTATTTCCAAAGTAATTGCAAACTTTTTAGATGAAACCCAATTATTGCACACATTAAATAACATTAGCTATTACGATACATTAACTGGTGTAAAAAACCGAAATAGTTATAATAAAATTTTAGCTGAAATAAACCAAAAACCTATATCTTCACTTGGTGTTGCATATGTTGATATACGAGCTTTGCGCTCTATTAATGATTTAAAAGGTATGCAATATGGAGATGCTGCAATAAAAAAATTAGCCGCTATATTAACCGATATATTTGCCAAAAACGTTTACCGCGTTGGTGGCGATGAATTTGTAGTTTTAATGCAAAATATTAGCGAAATTGATTTTGATAAATCTATAGATTTGCTAAAAAGCAAAACTAATGATATTTCAGAGTTCAAAGTTTCCATAGGTTCAACATGGAATAAAAATTACGAACACCAAGCTACTGCCTCCGATATTTCACACGGAAAAAAATATGATGCAATACTTGCTAGTAACCTTGATAAAGAAATTGCAAACGGAAAATACGTTGTTTATTTTCAACCACAAATTGACATCACGACTGAAACTTTCAGCGGTGCAGAGGCATTAGTCAGACGTTTAAATGCAAAAGGTGGTGTTGATGGCCCGAACGAATTTATACCTTTTTACGAAAAAGAAGGCATTATTTCAAAGATAGATTTGTTTATATTTGAACAAGTATGTAAATATTTGCAAACGTGGAAAGATAAAGTAAAAGACAACTTAACTATATCCGTCAATTTTTCAAGGGCAACTATAATAAAAGCAAATATTGTTAACATTTTATCTGAACTGTGTGAAAAATATGGTGTAAAAAAATCACAGTTAATCATAGAAATAACCGAAACTATTTGCGGTGAAGATGAAGATGTTTTATCCGCAATAATTAATTCTTTTTCACAGGCTGGTTTTGAGATATCTATTGATGACTTTGGTAGTGGATTTTCGAATTTTTCCACATTAACACTTGCAGATTTTGATGAATTAAAAATTGATATTAATCTTATTCGCAAATTAAAAACAGATAATAAATCTCGTACATTAGTAAAAGCAATTTTAAACCTATGTAATCACCTTGAGGGTATAAAATGTGTAGCTGAAGGCATAGAAACACGAGAGCAATACGAAATATTAAAAGAATTTAGTTGTGATATAGGCCAAGGATATTTATTTGGCAGACCTATTCCAGCCCATGATTTTGAAAGTATATATATTTACAAATAATTAAAATGTAATGTAAGATAGCCGTTTATATATTACATAAAAAAAAATCAAATATATATATGTGCTTAAAATAAAAGATTTAAAAGCAAACCAATATATAACTGTCATTTTATTTTTGAAATGGCAGTTATATATTGCCATTATCAAGAGGGGGAAGTATCATGTCTTACACTTATTTACTCGTAATAGCTGTTATTTTAATTTCAACAAAAATGCTAGGCTTGTTAACTGGAAAAATGCATATGCCACAAGTTGTTGGCGCTCTACTAGCTGGTTTGTTGCTTGGTCCAGCTTGCCTTGGTTGGCTACAACCAAACGAATTTTTAGTTATGCTTGCAGAGCTTGGTGTTATAGTAATTATGTTTAGTGCTGGTATGGAAACAAGCATAAACGACCTTAAGCAATCCGGCAAAGCAGGTTTTTTAGTTGCTATGCTTGGTGTTTCTGTTCCGCTTATATCTGGTGCTGTTTTAGCATGGTTTTTCAACAAAGATGGTAACATGCTAGAAAATATTTTTATAGGCGTTGTTTTAACTGCAACATCTGTTAGCATAACAGTTGAAGCATTAAAAGAGATGGGTAAACTTTCAACAAAAGTTGGTAACACCATACTAGCAGCTGCACTTATAGATGATGTACTAGGCCTAGTTTGTTTAACCATAGTTACAAGCCTAACTGGTGAAAACGTTAATATCTTTATTGTTTTATTAAAAATAGTTTTATTTTTTGTTTTTGCTAGTGTTATTGGTTATGTTTATATAAAACTTTCCAATTGGTTTCAACAAAAAGATGGCGGAAAAAACCTACACCGTTACCCAGTTTTAGCTTTTGCACTTTGTTTGTTTATGGCATGGTCGGCTGAAGTTTGGTTTGGAGTTGCGGATATTATTGGTGCATTTGCAGCTGGTTTAATAATATCCACCACACCTAAAGGCAAATATATAGAGGGTAAATTTTCACCTTTATCATATATATTGTTAACCCCTATATTTTTTGCCAACATTGGTATAGAAATAGAACTACCCGCTATGGATTTACAGTTAATTTTATTTACTGTGATGCTTGTAGCAGTGGGTGTGCTTTCCAAGCTAATAGGTTGTGGTTTTGGTGGCAAAATGTGCAAATTTACCACTAAACAATCTGTGCAAATTGGTTTAGGTATGGCTTGCCGTGGCGAGGTTGCACTTATAGCTGCAAATAAAGGTATGTCACTTGGCGTACTACCTGAAAAATTTTTTGGCCCTATTGTAATTTTAGTTATTTTTTGTGCTGTAATAACACCAATATTATTAAAAATAGCATTCCGCGGAGAAGAAACATACGAAGGCATGCAAGAAAGCTCACTTGTTGATAACTATCAAATTGCAGAAAATATTTCTATTATCACAGATAAACTTTTGCAAACTGAGGCAAACCGAACAAACGATAAAAATAGCAATTAAATTTAATAACAATATACATTTATTTTCAATTAAACAAAAGCGCATGCTGCAAGCTATAAATGCTCGCATATGCGCTTTTTATTTTTAAAATTCTAAAAAATACGTTTTTGATTTAAACTTTTTTAGACCATCAAAACTTTGGTATGTATCGTTTGCGTAAAATTTAAAACCTAATTTTTGAATAATTTTTTCAGAGGCTAAATTTTCAATAGCATGGCAAGCGTAAACTTTTTTTAACTTTAGCTCATCTTTTGCAAACTCTAATAATCGCTTTGCAGCTTCAGTGGTTAGCCCCTTACTCCATTGGCTTTTCATTATGTTATAGCCTAGCTCATAACAGCCTTGTTCTTTGTTATAATGCAAGCCACCAGAGCCAAACAGCAAACCATTTTCAAGCAAAACAAAACCAAAATTGTAGTTCTCACTATCAACGGCTTCTTCTTCAAACATTAGCCAATCATCAGTTTCTTCTACACTTTTGTGTGTATTCCAGCGAACATATCTTGAAACGTCATCGTCAGATGTCCAGTTATCAAAAACTTCTTGCGAATCTTTTGTTGAAAGTGGTCGCAATAAAATTCTTTCAGTGTGTAAAAACGGTGTTTTCATCATTACCTACTCTATCCAGATAAATGTAATATTAATGTTTAAAACTAAGTTGTTGTTGGGTCAACTGCATCGCGTAATGCATCGCCTATAAAATTTATAGCCACAACTAGTAAAATTAGCACAATGCCTGGCGGTACCCAAAGCCAAGGTTTTTCAGTTAATATAGTTAAACTTTGTGCACCGTTTAGCATATTACCCAAAGAAGCTTCTGGTTGGCGCACACCTAAACCTATGTACGAAAGTGCCGCTTCGTCCAAAATAGTTATTGCCATAACACTTGTTGCATAAACCAACACAGGTGCAAGCGTGTTTGGCAAAATTTCACTAAATAAAATATGACTTTTTGTCATACCTGCAACTATATTTCCTTTTATAAAGTTTGTTTCACGCAGGCTTAAAACGTTACCTCTAACAAGACGAGCAACTCCAGGCCAATCGACAAAACTCAAAATTAATATAATAGACCACATTCCAGGTTTAAATATGGAGGCTGCTACTAATACAAGCAATATATAAGGGAAACTCATTACCATATCTGTAACACGCATGATAATCATATCAACCACACCGCCAAAATAGCCAGATATTAAACCTAACAAAACACCAACAATGGTTGAAACAAATGCAGTTAAAAAACCTACTAGCAAACTAACACGTGTTGCATATAACAAACGTGTAAAAACATCTCGTCCGACAGCATCTGTACCTAACCAATGTTCAGCACTTGGTGGCGCTGAAAAGTTTGGAGTTATTTGTGTAGGTTCGTATGGTGCTATTAAGGGTGCTAAAATTGCCGCACCTGCAACTATAATTAAAATAACAGCGCTAAACATAGCAAGCCTGTGCCTACGAAAACGTCGCCATACAGTTTGCATGTAACTTTCAGTATCGGGAACAACACCAAGCCTTTTTGTTTTTTCCGCTGCTGCTTTTGCACGTGCTGTGGCTTTTAAAGCCTCATCACGTATTGATTTACGTGTGTGAAACATAATTTTAAATACTCACTTTAATTCTCAATTTTAGTGTATAGTTGGCATTTAGCGCACTAAACACTCTTGCATTTACGAAAGTTGTATAGTTGGGTCAGCAACTGCGTACAAAATATCTGTTATTAAGTTGCCAAGTAAAACTACTATTGCCGAAAATAGGCAAACACCCATTATAACAGGGTAATCCTTAGCGTTTATTGCGTTCATAGTCATTAAACCTAAACCAGGCCAGCTAAAAACTTGCTCCACTATGACAGCACCGCCAAATAGCATAGGTAACTGCATACCCACAACTGTTATTACAGTTAACAAAGCATTTCGCAAAGCATGTTTATTTATTACTGCAAAATTGCCTATACCCTTTGATTTAGCTGTGCGTAGGTAATCTTTTTGCAAAATTTCAAGCATTGCACTGCGAAAATAACGTATATTTGCGCCTGCTGTACCTATGGAAAGCACCAAAACGGGCATAATCATATGCTGTACAACATCCCAAAAACCACCATCAGTACCTAGCGTTGTCATTCCAGAAGATGGCAAAACACCAGCTTGTATTGTAAAGATAAAAATAAATAGCAAAGCCATAAAAAAGCTAGGTATGCTTGAGGCTAAAAACGAAAAACCGACTAAACCGTAATCAGCTTTTGAGTATTGATGCGTTGCACTGTAAATACCAGCTGGCAAACTTATTAGCAAGCCAACTATCATGCTAACACCCATTAGCAAAAGTGTAGGGCCTACATTTTGCGCTATCATATCCAAAACTGGTTGATAAGTTTTATAACTTGTGCCAAAATTACCGCTAAAGAGTTCTCCCAGCCATAAAAAATACTGCACTATAACAGGTTGGTCAAGCCCTAATTCTGCTTCCTTTTGGGCGAGTGCTTCCACAGAGCTACGTGCTGTATACATCATAGCAAGGGGCGAGCCAGCCATGCTACATAAGGCATAATCTATAATAGTTATACCAAAAAGCACAGGTATAGCAACCAAAATACGCTTAATAATATATTTAAACAAAGCTATGCCCCCTTTCTATAATTCGCACATATATGGACATGCAACAAGATGATCACTACCTTTTACCACTGGCGCTAAAACTGGGCAAGCACGTAAGCATTCTGGCTTTGCCATAGGGCAACGTGGTGCAAAATGGCAACCTTCTGGCGGTTTAATAGCACTACCTACCTCACCTTTTAGCAAAAGTTTTTTCTCAAAAGGCTTTTCAGGGTCTGGCGAGGGCGCAGCATTACAAAGAGCTTTTGTGTAAGGGTGCACAGGGTTGCGAAAAATTTCATCAGCATCTGCAATTTCTACAATTTGCCCTAAATACATAACTGCTATTCTATCTGAAACATAGTTAACAGCTGCAAGTCCATGCCCTATAAATAAATAAGCAATTCCTAATTGTTCTTGTATATCCCAAAATAAATTTAAAATTTGTGCTTGTATTGAAACATCAAGCGCTGAAACAGGCTCATCACACACTATTATCTCTGGCTTTAAGCTAAGCGCTCGTGCAATGCCTATACGCTGGCGTTGCCCGCCTGAAAACTCATGCGGATAGCGACCTTTTGCACTTTTTGGCAAACCTACAAGCTCCAAAAGTTTATCAACTTCTGTGCTAATTGTAGCTTTAGTTGCAAGTTCATGGTAAAGCATTGGCTGTGCTAAAATTTCGTATATATGCTTTCGTGGGTTTAGTGCAGAATAACTATCTTGAAACACCATTTGCAAACGTGTGCGCACTGATGTCATTTCGCGCGGGGATAAAGAGTTTAAATCTTGACCACGGTATAAAATGCGCCCGCTTGTTGGTTTTTCAAGCCCTACTAATTGCCTACCTATAGTACTTTTACCACAACCACTCTCACCAACTAAACCTAAAGTAGTGCCTTTTGCAATTTCAAAACTAACGTTTTCAACAGCGTGTACGCTCTCTTTATTATTGCCGAAAAAGCCACTTTTGATAGGGTAATATTTCGTTAGGTTTTCCACCTTAACAAGGGTTTCTTTATTCATAAATTTCACCCTCTCTCGCTATATTACAGCGCGCAAAATGTGCGTCACCAACGCAACGCATATTTTGTGGTTCTTCGCAATCTTTTGCCACATATGGACATCGTGACGCAAAACGACACCCTGTTATTTGTTGGTAATATTCAGGCACTACACCTTTTATGGATTCCAGCCTTCTACCGCCATTGTCTGGTAAATCTGGAACAGAGCGCAAAAGTGCACGAGTATATGGATGAGCTGGTTTTTTAAAAATGGCTTTAACCTCGCCCTCTTCTACAATTTGCCCTGCGTACATCACGATAACTCTATCTGCCATTTGTGCAACAAGGCCTATATCGTGTGTTATAAGTATTAAGCTCATGCCGTTTTCCGCCTGTAGCTTTTTAAGCAAAGCCATTATTTGAGCTTGAATAGTTACATCTAACGCTGTTGTTGGCTCATCAGCTATTAAAAGCTTAGGGTCAGCTGCAAGAGCAAGTGCTATCATTACGCGTTGACGTTGCCCGCCAGAAAGTGTGTGTGGGTACTTTTTTAACACTTTGTGTGCATCTGCTATACCAACTTTTTGTAACAATTCTTCTGCACGAGCTAGTGCTTCTTGCTTTGACATTTTACTATGTGCACGCACACTTTCAACAATTTGATTACCAACGTTGAAAACTGGGTTTAAACTAGACAATGCATCTTGGAAAATCATGCTTAGTTTTCCACCACGTACAGCGTCTAGCTCTTTATCTGACATTTGTAGTAAATCCTTGCCTTCAAACAAAGCTTCGCCATCTGTAACAAAACCATTGCGTGCAAGTAAGCGCAACAAAGAAAGGCTCGAAACACTTTTTCCACAGCCGCTTTCGCCAACTATGCAAAGTGTTTCGCCTGAATCTACATAATAGCTTATGTGATCTACTGCAGCTGTTGCGCCAAAATCCCCCGTAAAGGTGGTTTCTAGGTTTTTAACCTCTAATAGATGTTCCAAGGCATTTTCCCATTTCTTTACTATTAAACAAACAAATATTATCTAAACACGTTATATATCATTGATAAATTTGTTTGCTTAAGTGCCAAACAACCACAGCAAAACTATCTTTTAAGAAAGTATCTACTGTGGTTGTTTTTAATTTACTTAAATTTCAATTAAACGATAGTCCATGTGTGAACATCGTTTAAAGTGCCGTACATATCATTTTTAACACCTTGTACACGATTTGCAACAGCACCTAGAGGGCCGTTTACGTATAGTGAGATTAAAGGCACGTTTTCTTGTACGTCTTTATCAATAATTGCTAGTTGCTCTTTATAAACAGCAGCGTCGCCACTTGCCCATATTGTAGCAAGTGCATCTTTAACTATTGCTGAATCATAGAAGCACCAGTAATCAAGTACCCAAGAAATATCAACTTGTGCTGGGTCCATTGGTGGGTATGTATATTGTACTCCGTATAAATCGCCGCCACCTTCTACGCAAAGTGTCATTAGTGTATCTAAATCAACAATGTTTAGGTTAACGTTGATACCAACAGCTGCCCATTGTGCTTGCAAGATGTTACTTGCATTTACCAATGTTTCGCCACCGTTATTTAGGTAGAATTCATATGTTTTTGAGCTATCCCAGCCGTTTGCAGTAGCTGTTGCAACTAGCTCTTTAGCTTTTGCTTCATCGTAAGCGATAGGTGTTAAGTCGCTGTAATATGGGCCTGCTTTAACAGCAAAACCATCAATGATATCTGCCTGGCCACCAAGTAAGCCATCAACTATCATTTGTCTATCTAAAGCGTATAACATAGCTTGGCGTATTTCCACTTCTGGCACTGTGTTGCAGTTAAAGAACAAGCTTTCAACAGCAAATGCATCGCCATATTCAGCAGTAACGTTTTCAAGCGCAAGAACGCTTTCGTAATCAGTTTGGTTGATAGCACCTAGTAATGGTGGAACAACATCAATTTCGCCACTTGTAAGGCCACTTAGTAGCTGTGCAGGTGCTACAATTTTGATGTTTAGGTTTTTAATGCTAGGTGCACCTTGCCAGTAGTTTTCGTTAGCAACATAAGTTACATAGTGGCTGTTGTCAATTTCAGTTACATTGTAAGGGCCAGAGATAACAGTTGGCGCTGTAAACCATGCATCTGTTGAAAGGTTTTCTTCTGGTATATCTTTAATAACGTGTGCTGGTAATGGAAAAATATACATAGCATAGCTTGTTAAAAAGCTTGTGCGATTGATTGGGTTTTTAAATGTAAAAGTAACAGTTTTTTCATCAACTATTTGTACACCCTCTAATTCCTCAACACCTTCTGGGCGGTAGCCAGTAGCATCATCTGTACCAACAAGTGCGCCAAGCATCATTGTAACATTGCCAACTAATGAGCTTGCAAGCATTGTCATTGAATATTTGATATCCTCGCTTGTGATTGCTGTGCCATCGCTCCAAGTTGCTGCATCGTTAATATGCAAAGTATAAGTTGTGTTATCTTCTGTTGAGATATCATCGCAAAGCATGTATTGGAACTCTGCGTTTTCATCAAGTGCTACAAGTGGATTGTACATTAATGTCATTGCATACATGTTCATCCAAGTTGCATCAATTAATAATGGGTTTACGCTACCTAAAGTAGCTGTACTGCCTATGTTTATAACATCAGGTGATACTGTTTGTGTAGCCTCGCTTGAAGTGGCTGTGCTTTCAGCTGTGCTAGAGCTAGCAGTTGAGCTACTTGTTGCGCCACATGCGCTTAACATGGTAGCAGTTGCTGCTAAACCCAAACCTTGTATAAAATTACGACGTGAAATTTTTTTCATTTGTTTACTCCTAATTATGTGCATAAAAAACAGTTTTTTTACAAAACCACTATAATTTTTTTATTATTATATATGCATGTGTTTTCAAAACATTTTTAAGCTTTTTCTGCTTATAAACGTTAAACTATTATAAGATAAAAACACCTTTTTGTCAATGTTTTTAGCAGATTTTATGCATTTCGTGAAAGTTAAGTATAACTATACATTTTGTTTGCAAATTTCTTGACAAATCTACAAAAAAATCGTAAAATACTCTTTGCAACCTAATAAATGATTAATTAGTATATTTAAATAACAAGCACAAAGGAAGTACGAAATATGCCTACCCCTCTTAACTATCAAATATCTGAATACGATTGCGGTACAGCAACTTTGCGTAATGCATTAGCAGTGCTTTTTGACCGCAAAAAGATACCGCCTTGCATGATGCAAACTATACATAAATATACGTTAGATGCATGTATTGGGCGTGGACACTCTGGCTCAAAAGGTACAAGTGCAGCTGCTATTGAATTTATAGCAAGTTGGTTTAACGCCTACCACGAGCGCACAGGTTTTCCTATTTCGTGCAGACATTTGCCACCAAGCGATGTTAATTTTAACGAAAACAGCAAACTTATTTGTGCTCTTAATAGTGGAGCTGTTGCTGTTGTGCGCTGTGCATATGATGTTGACCATTATATTTTACTAACAGGTATCGACGGAGAATATTGCCTATTTTGGGATTCATACCACGTAGATAAACCAATACGCAAAAAAACAATACAAACTATAACTGATGCACCTTGCCACCACAACCGCCGTGTGCATTTTTCGCAGATGGACACCATTGGTAGAAACTATTATAGCCTTGGTGCTTTAGATAAACGCGAGTGTTTAGTTATGTATAATTTGGAAAATGATAACACTTAAAAAACATTAAACTAGCAATACTCAAGATTAATATATAAAACTATTTGAAAAACTATTGAGCAAGTTATCGACACCAATCGGCAACTTGCTCAATTTTTATTAACAAGCAAAGTTATTTGTACACAATTTGACTATAAATGTTTGTTGAAATTGCCAATAGACAAAAGCTTACTTGCTATGCTATACTTTAGCCATAGCAACACACCACCACAAATAAATAAGAGAAACCGCTTATTAAAAAGTGGTGAGAGACGAACCGATAAATGAAGGTTCACCAGAAAGGAGCGTAGACCAATTATGATTGATATGGAACCTGAAAATTACGGCAGGATGTTGGAATACGCCGACTTCACTTAAAAAGCACTTAACATCACGGGTTGTAACCCGATTAATATAAAAAGTAAAGTAGCTTTATAAAAGCGAATAAGCAGTTGTTCTGATAGGCCTGCAAAGACCCGATGAATATTTGTTTAGAATATATTGAAACGAGTTGATGTCTTTTATGATTTTAAAAAACCGCTTCTACGTTCGCAATGAATAAATGAGGGTTACGCCAATGTACAATTAAGCTTCTTAGAGGGTATGACCTCTTAAGAATATACATCGCAACTCAACAAAAAGTGTGAAAATGCTTTAATTTAAGAAGAAATGAGTGGATTTAAATGATTAATCCCAATGGTCCGACATTCACTTAAAGTTAGAGAGGGTTACGCCAATGTACTAGTTTAGTTCTCGATTAAATATCTCTTTTTAGAAACATCGCAACTCATAAAGAACGTGAAAGGTTCTAATTTAAAAAGAAGTGAGTGGATTTTTATGATAAAACCTAATGATCCGACATTCATTTAAGAGTTGAAAGGGTTAGACCAATGTACTAATTTAAATCTTGGCAACGAAATCTCTTTCCGTATAAATGTTACTCAAAAAGGCCTTGTCTTTTTTGGAGAATTTAGTAAAAAGTGAGTGGATTATTAATGAAACATCCTAACAGTCCGGCATTTACTTAATAATAAGAAAGGGTTGCCCCGATGTACTAGTTAAACTAAATGTCAAGGTTGACATTTCCCCAATAAATTGAATATAGAAAACTCAAAGCAAACCTAATAAAATCCATTTTAATGAGTTGTCTTTACCGATGCTGACAATAAAGGTAAATAAACAGATAAAGACAAATTCGAGATTATCATTAGAATGAGAAACGAGGTACAATAAGAGGCTATGAGTCCGAAAAAATAGTTAGAACCATGCTGACAGATTAAAGACCTGTTGGCATGGTTTTTTATTGCATATAAAAAACTATTGATTTTACAGCACAAACATTTTATGGCTTTAAAATTTATTTGACACTTTGTAAAACAATCACACAAAACCCCACCACATAAAAGCTGTATAATAAAAGCTTTTATGTGGTGGGGGGTATTTTAACTATTAATCAATGTTTATCAAACTTTGTGGTACGTTTAATATTGTGTTATATTTACCAATATCTTCATCATACATTTTATACACAAATTGCAACTCGCCGTTTTCTAGCGCCTTTGTGTCAAAAAAGAAACCTACGGTTAAGCTTTGCTCTGCATTTGTACCCATGTCAAAGAAGTAATAGCCTTTCATAGTATCATTTGCTAAGTTGTTATATTGTATTGGCTCGTAATATAAAACACCAAAACCTGCTGATGTTTGCCTATACTGTGCTTTTACAAAATCCTGAACGCCAAAAGCATTTGCACCAACACCCTCGTAAGCAACACCCGTCGCATTTATATTTTTAACATGTACATCTATTGTCACAAATTTTTTACCTTCGTATGCATCCTGGTCAGCATAAGCTGTTTGCTCTAGTGTTATACCAAAATCGCTCAAACTATCAAAAATTTGCAAGTTTGAAAGTGTAACTTCATGTTGACCTGTGCCCATAAAGCTATCAATCAAAATCGTTTCACCAAATTGGGCAATAACATCATCTTCAAAACGGTTTTCAAAGTAATCAGGTATGCCTAAATCTGGCA
>CAYJKG010000056.1:0-14695 GCA_964370685.1 uncultured Faecalibacterium sp.
CTCGCTAATTTTAATATATTATCGTACTTTTTATTAACACGTCCAGTTTTTTATTTTAAAAAAAACACAAAAGTTGCTACTACATCGCTGCAACTTTTGTGTTTTTTTCGTTATTATGATATAATAGGCTATTATATACAATTAATCAACAAATTATCTAGCATTTTAAAGGAGAATATATATGAATAACCAAACACTTATACAATTTTTTGAATGGTATCTCCCTGCAAATGCCAGCCTTTGGAACGAAGCAAAAAACAAGGCTGAAAACTTATCAAAACTTGGCATTACTCAAGTATGGTTACCTCCTGCCTACAAGGGCGAAAAAGGCAAAAACGATGTCGGTTACGGTGTTTATGATATGTACGATTTGGGAGAATTTAACCAAAAAGGCACGGTTTGCACCAAGTACGGCACAAAAGACGAATATTTAAACGCCATAAAAACCATGCAAGCAACAGGGTTAAAAGTATATGCTGATGTTGTTTTTAACCACAGGCTAGGCGCTGATGAAAACGAACTTGTAACTGCGAATGTTTATGATTTAAACAGCAGACATGAATTTAAAGAAAAACGTGAAATTTTAGCACACACTAAATTTAACTTTGAAAATCGTGCTGGAAAATATTCTGATTTCAAATGGAACCATACACATTTTGATGGTTGTGATATAGACGATAAAACTGGCGAAATGGCACTTTATTTATTTGAAAACAAAACTTGGGATGATCAAGTAGATATAGAAAAAGGTAATTATGATTACCTTATGGGTGCAGATTTAGATTTTAACAACGAAGAAGTTTTTGATGAGCTTATAAACTGGGGCAAATGGTATTTAGACTTTACAAAAGTTGATGGCTTTAGAATAGATGCGGTTAAACATATAAATTTTCCTAAAATAATGCAATGGTTTTTAGAGATGAAAAAATACAATAATGGTTGCTTATTTGCCGTTGGCGAATATTGGAATTCTCATTTATCTGCATTAACTTATTATTTAGATAAAACCGCAAACTGCATACACCTTTTTGATGTACCTTTGCATTATAATTTTTATAATGCCTCTAATAGCCACGGCAATTTTGATATGCGCAAAATTTTAGATGGAACTTTACTAAGCACTAGGCCACAAAAAGCTGTAACCATAGTTGATAACCACGACACTCAACCAGGGCAATCTTTATCCAGCTGGATAAACGACTGGTTTAAATTTCATGCTTATGCATTAATCTTATTGCGTTCTGAAGGTTTACCTTGTGTTTTTTATGGCGATTTATACGGAATACCACACAGCAACATAAAACCACTAGGTGAAAAATTAGAAATGCTTATTAAAGCAAGAGCAAACTTAGCTTATGGCGAACAAATTGATTACTTTGACAATGATTGCATTGTAGGTTTTACACGAACAGGTGATGCTGAACATGTACGTTCTGGCTTAGCGGTTATATTAACCGACACTAAAGCAGGTGAAAAACGCATGTGCATGGGTGAAAAATTTATTGGCAAAACAATGGTGGATATATTAGGCAATTATAAAGAAAAAATAATTATAGGTAACGATGGTTGTGGTGTGTTTTTTGTAAATGATGGTAGTGTTAGTGTTTACGCTCTTGAAAACTAATTTTTATTAAATATTTTCACAACTTTTTATATAAACCAAAAAAGATAAAATCAAAAAACACATCTAAGTGTTTTCTCTATCCGATGAACTAATTTTTTGCATAATATTTTTTTGATAATTGCAAAGTATATCTTCAAATAAAATTCAAATGCACTTACAAAAAGGCATGTACTCTTAACTTATTAGGTTAAAAGCACATGCCTTTTTTATTAAATTTATGCTAATTATGTTATATAACCATATTTAAATTTGCCTTTTTTTAAAACATCTATAAATACCATCTTTATCTATTTCAACTATAATATCTGCGCAATATTCTAATAATTCTACATCGTTTGTAATTAACAATGTAACTTCTGCTTTATTTTTTAATTTTTTAAGCATATTTGCAAATCTCAACATATTTTTATGATCAAGCCCTGTAGTGGGTTCATCAAAAATTATAATTTCCTTTTCTATAAATAAAGCTGCAACAAAAGCTAAGCATTGCTTTTGTCCCTCAGAAAGCGTAGCTGGCGAACTTTGCAAATATTTTTCTAATCCAAATATTGATAACATTTCCTTTGCTTCAATAATATCATCCTCTGTTTGATTTGTAAGTGTTAATATTTCTTCGATCACAGATTCTTCATAAAATTGACAGTTTACATCTTGCATTGTCATAAAACATTTTTTAATTTGTTCACGTGCTTTAACATTTACACCTTTAATTATAAAAGGTTTTGATTTTTCAGCTCCTATTAAATTTTTAGCAAAACATGTTTTACCACAGCCATTTTTGCCAACAATTGCAACAACTTTGTTTTTAGGTAAGTTTAGATACTTATATTCACCTAACACCTTTTTTTCATAACCAAAACGCATATAATCAACAAACAAACCTCTGCTTTTTGATAAATTATGTGTAGTATATTTATTAATGAAAAGCTCATCTATCGTTTTTTGTTTAAAGTTTCGCATTCCCAATAGTTTTGCGTTACTACTATCTAAAAAACTTTGTCTTGGCAAATCAAATTCAATTTTACTATTTTTAATAAAAACAACTCTATCAATAAGCCCCAAAGTATAATATAAGCGTTGTTCTGCAATAATAACAGTTGCACCTTGTTGTTTTAAGTGTAAAATAACTTTTCGTAATAACTGCACATTATCTTCATCTAAATTAGCACTTGGTTCATCTAACAAATATATTTGCGGGTTTGTCATAACAACTGCTGCTAATGCAACAAGTTGTTTTTCGCCCTCCGAAAGTTTTGCTATTTTTCTATCAATTAGATGCTCTATCTCAAAAAGTTTTGTAACACCCTCAAAGCGATTTTTTATATCAATTGAGCTCATTTTTTTATTAGCTGCACCAAAACAAATTTCATCAGATGTGTTTCTATTAAAAAAACGCAATCTAGTATTTTGCGATAGATAACCTATTTTATTTGCTTTTTCAGCTATAAAAAGTTTAGTTGCATCTTTATCATTTATCGCTACCTCACCTTTTAACTCGCCTTGGTAGTATTCTGGTATTAAGCCATTAATAATATTTAGTATTGTTGTTTTACCACCACCTGTTTCGCCAGTTAAAAGCACACACTCACCTTTTTTTATATCAAGGTTTATATTTTTTACTACAGGTTCATTACTTTGAGATTCATCGTAATTTTGGTAAGCAAAACTTACATTTTTCAAAGAAATCATATCACTATCAACCCCCAATTAAATGCAATTAACAATAAAACTACAAAAAAACTAAAAACATCTAAAAAACTAAAAGGCAGCTTATGCAACGCTGTTGTACTTCTGTATGTGCCTAAACCTCGCAAATATGCGCTTACAATTAGCTCGTCATTTGTTTTTACACCATCAGCTAGTAATGGCGAATACACTTGTTCTATAATTTTAAAAGGCGATTTTCCAAGCCCTCGCATACGCATTATAACCCGTATATTTTTAAGCTCATCTCTCAAAGTTTGCCAAAATCTAATTTTTACTAAGGTCGATAAAATAAAACTATTCGGTAAATGTAAAAATTGCATAACTGCATGCAAATCTTCAATTTTTGTAGTAGCTACAGCCAAAACTAAGTATAAAAATACTAAAACAAAAATCTGCAAAGGTAAATAAATTAATTGCCATAAATAACTGTTTTCGTATGGTAGATATGTAAAACCATAATTTATTCCATAAACTAAAGCAACTAAAACCACACTATTAATTATCAATTTTGTTTTGCCAGCAAGAGCTATTAAAAACAAAGCTAAGCCTTGGCAAACCATAATATAAACTACATCGCTACCTTTAGCTACAAGCAAAATAGCAAGTACAATTAAAATCACTTTTGTTATAAAGTTTAATCTTCGTCCCTTTTCCATAATATTTAGCTCCATACTAATTATTTTTACTTCTTATTTTTCATATTTATTATATCTCAATAATAATTTACAATAATTAAACTCTACCTGTAGCAGTTGCAATAACTTGTGTACCAAGATCTATCACATTACCTTTTATTGATTGTCCCTCAAAATTATTAATCACCGCTTCAACTTGTAGCTCGCCTAAAGCGCCATGATCTCTTGCTTTTTGAGTAGCTAGTTTTTTTGCAAATTCCTTTGCAAACTCTAAAGCATCTAATTGTTCCTCAAACAATGGGTTTTCATCATTAGTATAAACTGTGTAGCCATCTATACCACCTTCAGAGTATATTGGTTTTATATCAATTTTTGCGCTTGAGTGTATGTCAGCGATGATTGCACCTAAAGCGTTTGCAACTTCAGCATTTTCAGGTATTACGCAGTTTGTATTTAATGCTTTTGCTACTCTTGGTAAAAATATATGTATAGGTGCACCAATGCCAACTAGTGTTGCATCTGTATTAAAATTAACATCAAAAAAAACGTTAGTATTTTGCTTATTCCAATTAGTTTTAATTAAATTTAAAACCTGTGTATCAAGTTCTTTAGCACAAATCTCTGGATATTTGTGCAAAAGCATAATACGCACTATATTGCAATATAACTTCTCGCAAACGCTATCATAAACAGCATCACAAAAATGCTCTATACTTTCTTCAATCGTTTCATACTCTGGCAAAAACTTTAAGCAAAACTTAATCGCTAGTATCGAGGCTTCTTTATCAAATTTATTAAAATCACCTTTAACGTGCATTATATCGGTTGGCGTTAAACCAGCACGCATTATTACACCCTCGCTCTCCAGTCTCTCGCTACCTAGTTCGTATAATGATAACTCGCCACTGCCTAGCATTAAAGGTTTTGTTCTAAGTTTTTTTATAAGTTCTAATTCTTTTGCGGTGTAATGCTCATAGGTATTAGGCTCTTTAACAAAATATAAAAACTCGTAAAGTGCAAATTTACTTGTGCGTTTACTATCTAACAAAGTTTGCAATTCCGTTTTAATCTCTGGGTAATCCATAGCTACTACACACAAAGGTTGCACTCTGCGTGTATGCAAAACTGGTCTTCCTTGTGCAACAGTAATACGGCTATCCCCACCTAGCCCAAATGTATCTATGTACACACCTTTTATCTGTGTGCGAACACCACCTATACGTATACCACGTGTCATGGCTGGTTTTCCATTTTCCACTATTGAAATATCAGTAGTGGTGCCACCCATATCAACTATTAAATTATTTTTACTATGTTCTAATCCCCTTGCTCCTATTACACTAGCCGCAGGTCCGCTTAATATTGTTTGTACTGGATAATGCACAACCATTTTTTCCGACATTAGGCTTCCGTCGCTACGCACTACCATTTGCTTTATTTCTAGTTTGCGTTTTTTTAGTGCTTGCTTTACAGCAATAATAAATTCGTCCATAACAGGTAAAAGTTTTGCATTTAATAAAGCTGTTGCTCCACGCTCAATAAAATTTAATTCATCTGCTACTTCCACACCCATAACTAGCGGCACATCATGTTTTTTGGTTAAATTTTCCTTTGCTAGTTTTTCACATACTGCACTATTATGCACAGCATGCACCTCTGAAACAGCAAGTGCTTGAGCCTCAGCAAACCATTTTTTTTGTTCTTGCATAACAGCGTTCCAATCAGGATGATTAACCACTTTACCATCAAAACTAGTTTTATTTTCAATGCAAAAAACATCTTCGTTTTTTAAACCGTACATACTTTTGGCATCTAACCAATCTAAATTTTTTTGTGATGTACCTATCAAAACAAGCTTGCCTCTTCCACCTTTATTTTCCACACAAGCATTAGTTGCAAGTGTTGTCGAAAGAGATAACAATCTTGCTTTTTCTAAAAGTTCACTAGGTAAAGCATCAAGTGCTTTACCTATACCTATTTCTAAATTTTCTTTTGTAGTTCGTGTTTTTGTTTTTGCAATAACTTCTTTTTTAGCAAAATCATAAATTACTGCATCTGTATATGTTCCACCTGTGTCAATACCAATACCTAATGCCATAAAATAAACCTCTTTCACTTTTAAGTTATTTTTTATATTTTACAAAATCTATATTTAAATTAATTCTGTGCAATGTTAGTTAGATACAAATTGTCCGTTTTATTTCAATTTTTTGGGGCTTATTTGTATAAGCTTTTAATTAAACTGACTTAATTATAGCACCTAACAATAAAAAACACAATAAAACATAAAGCTAATAATTGCATATTTATGACAAAGCAGATAAATTATGTAAATATTTCATCTTTATCTACCCAACAAAACCACACTTGATACGCTATGCTTTTTAGAGTATAATATATTTTAAAAAGTAGCTATATAAATGCAATTCGAAAGATAAACACATTAAAAAATGAGTAGAGAAGATTTATGAAATATTATTCAAAAAGCAAATTAATAGAAAAAGCAAAAGAAAAACTAGTTATACTAGAAAACCAAAAGGAATCCTTAGATAACATAGCAACACTTATTAGTATGCATATGCGCCGTTTAACTGCACTTGATAACGGCATAGATGACGATTATCTGCCTTATAACTCTATGCTTATAATAGCATCTACTGGCACTGGTAAAAGCTACATCATAAGCAAACTTTGTGAAATTGCTGGTTTACCTTTTTCCATGATTTCTGCTGCACATTTAACAGCCGAGGGTTATAAAGGACTTAATTTCTCACAGGCTATGTATAGCTGTCAAAATAATTGTGCTGATAAAAATAGTTTTCTGGACGGAATAATATTTATAGATGAATTTGACAAATGCAGATTTACACAACATATCGACGGCTGCCCACAATTTGATTTTTTAACACCTATAGAAGGCAAAGGAATATCCATAGATACAGGTAGTAATAAGTTTGAGTTTATCCCCACTAACCGAATGTTATTTGTTTTTGCAGGAGCTTTTGACGGCCTTGATAGTGAAATTTTAAAGAGAACCAAACAAAACAACATCGGTTTTTCGGCCAATAACAGCACAGCAAAAATTGATGATATTTTAACAAAAGCAACCATGACAGACATAGAAAATTACGGTTTTAGCCCTGAATTATTAGGACGCATAGGTGTGCTACAATATATACCACCACTTAAAAAAGCTGATTATAAAGCCTTGCTGTGTGGCCATGGTTGCACCTATGAAAAAAAATATAGCTCTTTGTTCCATATTTCTGGTGTTGAATTTGCCATAACAGATACCGCCACTGAATTAATTTCTGATTTAGCATGTGATTCAAAATTAGGCGCTAGGTTTCTTTCAATAATTTTACAAAGAGAGCTTTCGAAAAGTTTTTCAAAAATTGATGATAACTCCACCATAACTAAAGTGGAGCTTGATGCAATAAACAAGGCTTTTACTATAAATTACATAGAAAACGAAACCAAACTACTCACTGATTATACTCTTAATACCTTACAAGAAAACACAATTATCAAGGATTACTCCATAGCACAGCAAATAAGCGACGAAGAAAGTTTAAATGATTTGTGTTTTGAACTTTTAAAAAGTGCAGATATACACCAAAAAGCAGATGAGCTATTAATGTTCTATTTCCTGCAAATTTCACTTAGATTTTTGCACATAGGTGTTATTAAAGAAGAACAGTCAATTTCATCTTTGTGCGAAATTAGCACGGTTACAATCAGAGATAATGGTGATTGTACTGGTTTTGATATTTTAATTAATGAATTACTTGAAGAACATTTTAAAGGTAGCCACACTGTTGATTGTTTAGCTGTAAAACATTTATATAAATTATACAAAGCGCACGAAAACACTTATACACATTCCAAAATTATGAAATATTGCGACAATATACGTAAAAACTACTCAGCATAAAAATAGTGTAGCAACATCAGTCACTACACTATCAAGTCTAACTTTTCGGGGGCACATCAGCCTATCATGTAACACACCGATTTTTTTGTTAATTTTAGCCATACAAAAACAAAAATAAAGGCCTTAATGCGATAGCCCTCTACAATATTAAATTGCAATATTTTCAGCAAATTTCGGCATGTACGCAACGCCTCCACTACACAATATGTGTTGCTCAAATAAAGTTAATCTCTGCTTTCAAATGATAACTCTAGCACCTTGCCATCAAATGCAACCTCTGTGTTTTCAAAAATATCGGTAGCATTGCACAATACTTCTTCTGGCTCTTGTATAGAGGCGCTAAAATGTGTTAAAACTAGTTTTTTAGCATTAGCTTGCTTTGCCATTTCTGCCGCTTGAGCAAATGTGCTATGTCCAAATTCTGCAGCTTTTTCGCTAAGATCATTTTCAGCATAAGTTGCATCGCATATGAGCAAATCTGCATCTTGAGCAGCTTTTACTAAGGATTTGCAAGGTGAGGTATCTGTGCCATAAACAACAGCTAACCCATTACGTGAATTACCCATTACTTGTGAGGGCGAAATTTCAGTTTCTCCTACAAAAACGCTTTCGCCTTTTTGTAGTTTGCCCCATTGTGGCATTGGTACATTAAGCTCTTTTGCTTTTTCTGGCATAAATCTGCCTGCCCTCGGCAAATCTATTCTGTACCCCACGCAAGGCACACGGTGCGCCAGCGGAAACGCAGTTAAATTTATTGGTAAACCCACTAGTTGCTCCATAGTTTGTGGTAAAGGTTTTTGCTGCTTATTTGCAAATGTATGCAATTTTATGGTAAATGGCAAACCTCCGCACATTTGAAAAATAGGTTTCAAAGCTTGTTCTAAACCAACAGGGCCAGTAATAAGTAGTTCATCAGTACGACCCATATGCCCCAGCGTATGTAATAAACCAGGCAAACCATAGGTGTGATCACCGTGAAAATGCGTCAGGCAAATTGCTTTAATCTTAAAAAGGCTAACACCTGCTGCTTTTGCCGCTGATTGCGTACCTTCGCCACAATCAAATAATATATTATATCCATTTATGCTCACAGCCATAGCGGCAACTGCACGGTTTGGCAAGGGCATAGTAGCAGATGTGCCTATGATTGTTACTTTAAGCACAGTTTACCTCCTTTTAACGCTTTGCCACATTTTGGGCAATATGCAAACTCTTGCACTGTATCGTAGCCACAGTGCTCGCATATTTTATACCCAATAGCTCTTTGAAAATTAAGTTTATTTAAGTTTAGTTTTTCAATTTGACCCCAATAAATTTTTTCTCCTTTTTTGGCAGAAAGCGGGCTTACTGTGCCACAACATGAAGTGCGCACGTAATACTCCTTACCCCACTTATACACAGGGCAAAAAAATAACCTTAGCGAATGATAATTAAAATAAGCCTCTAAACGTGCTTTTTTTCCACAAATTGGGCAAGTTATTTTTTGGTGTAGTTCTAAATCATGCACACCATCGCCTGTGCCAAAAATTAAAAACATGTGATTTTCCTTTATTTTGCCTATATTTGACACCCTGCATCAAATAATTTATTTTAAATAAGTGTCTTTAAAGTTATTTTTCTATATTGCGTGCCATCCAAACACCCATTGCAGAAGCCATCATTAAGCCACGTGTCCAGCCGCTAGAATCGCCCAAGCAATGTAAATTTTCAATATTTGTATTTAGGTTTTCATCCATTTTAACTTTATTACTGTAAAATTTAAGCTCAGGTGAGTATAGCAGTGTTTCATCTGAGGCAAAACCTGGCACAACTGTATCCACAGCCTCTATAAAGTTAATAATATTTGTCATCGCTCTGTATGGCATAGCAGCAGTAATATCACCTGCAACAGCATCTGGTAAAGTATGGCTAATATTAGAGCGTGTTAGCTCATCTTGCCATGTGCGCTTACCTTGCAATATATCACCATAACGTTGCACCAAAATTTGCCCACTACCTAGCATATTTGTTAGCTCGCCAATAGTGCGTGCATACTCAATAGGTTGGTTAAAAGGCTCAGTAAAATTATGTGAGCACAAAATAGCTAAGTTAGTGTTATTTGATTTTAAATCTTTATATGAGTGCCCATTTACAACTGCTAAATCATTATCATAATTTTCTTGGCTAACAAAACCACCTGGGTTTTGGCAAAAAGTACGTACTTTATCTTTAAATGGTTTTGGATAACCTATAAGTTTTGATTCGTAAAGTACATTGTTAACTTTCTCCATAATTTCGTTGCGTACTTCAACCCTCACGCCAATATCAACCGTACCTGGTGCGTGTGCAACGTCATGTTCAGAGCAAACTTTTTCTAGCCATTCTGCACCACGGCGACCAGTGGCAATAACAACATGCTCAGCTTTAATCTCCCGTGTACCTTCTTTATTGGTTATGATAACACCCTTACAGCGCTTACCCTCTAGTAAAATATTGTTACACTCGGTTGAAAACAAAATTTCAACACCATTTTCAATCAAATAATTCTCAAGTGCAAGATAAATTTCTTGTGCTTTTTCGGTGCCTAAGTGTCGTATAGGACAATCAACAAGCTTTAAGTTCGCAATAATTGCACGTTTGCGTATTTCTTTAACTTCTTCGCTCGCGCCCACACCTTCAACTTTAGTATCTGCACCAAATTCAAGATAAATGCCATCTGTATAATTTATAAGTTCTTGTGCAAATGCCTCTCCTACCAGGATTGGAAAATCTCCGCCAACCTCATAGCTTAGCGAAAGTTTGCCATCTGAAAAAGCGCCAGCACCGCTAAAACCAGTTGTTATATGACATGGCTTGCATTGCACACATTTTTTTGTTGTAGTTTTAGGACATCGTCTTTTTGAAATACTAACACCTTTTTCAATAAGTGTTATTTTTTTATCCGTGCCTTTACGTATTAATTCAACTGCTGTAAATATACCAGCAGGGCCAGCGCCTACTATCACTACTTGTTCTTTCATATTGACCTCTCATATATATAAAATTAATATTTAAGACTAAAGTTATCAAAAACAAAATATTATGTTTTCTCTGTTTTTTCAGTTTCTTTGTTTTTTACTTGTTCGGTACTTTCACCTTGTGCAGCTTTTGCGGCTTCCTCTGCTTGCTTTGCTGCATTTTCAGCTTCACGTTCTGCTTTGCGTATACGCATACGCTCTGCAGCTTCTTCCTGACGTTTACGAGAACGTTCTTTTAAATCGCAGTTAATGCATAGCTCACCTTTAGCACTTGGTTTTTTAGCTTTGCCACATTTTGGACAAGATTTTTTTACAAATTTATAAACACCTATTGGCCCTAGCTGTGTCACAGGGCGCAAAATTGGCCCTTCTATGGCTTTATCAATACACGAGCGCACACATTGTCCACATTCGCTACACTTCCACGCTGTAACTACTACACGGCTAAAGCCATCTTTGCCATCTACAATTTTTAATGCTTCTGCTTTGCACGCACGCACGCAACGCTCACAACCATAACATTTTTCATTAATTTTAGGTAGATACTTACCGTAAGTTCTTGGTGTTTCACTAATTTCTTTCAGCTGTTTTACATGGTCGTAAAGCATCATACGGAAATCATATAAATGTCCTTCAGATTCTTCAATAAGAAAAGGCATTTTTCTGAGTAATTTTCGAGAATTTGCAACTGATCCCTCTTTAAAAACACCAGCTAAATCACGTCTTGAAAAAGATTGTGTTGTATTTGGATAATCGTCCATTTCACGCGCTAAAGCAACACGAGCATGAAAAAGATCTGCACCTAAAAACTCAACTAAGCGCTCAAGTGTTATTCTCAATCGCTCTGCGCAAGCAGTATTTTCACATTCGCCGCAAGGAGTTAAGTCTAACACCACTTTTTTATTTAGCACTAAAAATGCCAAAAACTCCCACGGAAAAGCCGAAATGCAATCACGCACTGCGGTGTTATAACGTTCGCTTTGTGTACAACCTAGCCAAACTTGATCTCCAGCTACTTCTACTAAAGTTGCATCTTTTTCTACTTGTTCACGTGATGGTGCAATACAGCGTGATTTACACGCAGCGACACAAAGCCCACAATCTGTACATGCTGACCAATCTGCAATTATACCAGGGCGCTTAAATATTTTTTCACTATTTGGGCAAACATCAACGCAAGCCGTGCATTTTTCCTTGTGTGGGCGCAAATTCCAACATTGCTTGCGCACAATTAAAGGGTGGCTTTCCTTCATTAAAGTTTTAACCGCAAACCTAGTTACAAAATTCATAAATATATATCCTCTACGATTTCTTTGTTAAAAAACAGATTTACATTTTATTATACCATTTTTTTATATCTTTGTCTATCTTACATGTAAAATTCTAAATTATAATTAATAATATTTTTTGTTAATAAATATTACTTTATCATATAAATTTGCTAAGATTTTTTTATTAAAGAAACTACTTTTCAATTTATGTATTTAACAATATTTCATATATATACACGAACAAAAAAGTGGCTGTGACGAAATGCATTTTGAATAGTAAAGTGCACAAACAACTCATAATAAATAAAAAATCACTTAAAATTACGGCTATTTAAGCCTAAAATCAAGTGATTTTTTTGTGTAATATTTTTCTATAAGGCTATTTCGTCACAGCCTCTTTAACTTAATTAATAATATTATCTCTTTACAAGTTTATTTAGTATGATATAAATTTATTATACATTTTGTTCTATACTCATTAAAACTTCTTGCAATGTTGGCATTGCAGCTATTGCTCCTCTTGATTTGACACAAAGTGCCGCGGCAGCATTTGCAAATTTTGTAAAATCTGCAAGTTCTTTTAAAGATATTTCTGCAATATCTTTATTTGAAGTTGCTATCTTATACAAAAAGCTTCCCCAAAAAGTATCTCCCGCACCAGTAGTATCAACAACTTTTTCAGCTTTAAAACCAGCAATTTTTGAAACACCAGTCTTATTTGCCACTAATGCCCCCTGTGCGCCCAAAGTAATTGCCACTATACAAACACCCTTTGCAATCATTTTTTCAGCTGCTTTTATTAAATCTGTTTCATCTGTCATCAAAGTTACTTCTTCATCTGAAATTTTTAGAACATCAACATCACAAAGTACACTTTGCATTGTTTGTGCTGCTATTTCTTCACTTTCCCAGAGTAGGTTGCGATAATTTGGATCATATGAGATAATTGCGCCATTTTCTTTGGCATTTTTTATTGCAAATAAAGTTGCCTCACGGTTTTTTTCATGAGTTAATGATAACGAACCAAAATGAAAAACTTTTGTATTATTTATTAAATCCACATCGACTTCGTGTTTTGATAAATTGATATCTGCGCTGTGCTTACGTGCAAAAGCAAAACTGCGTTCTCCACTTTCGCTAAGCGAAACAAACGCAAGCGTTGTAAAATATTCAGCATCTGAAATAAGACCTTTTGTTTCGATTTTTGCATCAACTAATGTTTTTCGTAAAAATTCACCTTGCATATCTGTGCCCACTTTACCTATAAAAGCAGTATTTGCACCAAACTTTGCACTACAGGCTAAAACATTGGCAGGTGCACCACCTGCATTTTGTTCAAAAACTTTCATACCACTTTCAGAGTTTTTCATTGGAGTATAATCTATTAAAATTTCGCCTAGCGCAATTATATCATATTTTTTCATACATTATTTTTCCTTTTAATTTATTAACTATTATATCATCATAAAAAAAACAAAACCTATAGATGAAAACATCTATAGGTTTATATGCCGCTGACCAGACTTGAACTGGTACGGTATTACTACCGAGGGATTTTAAGTCCCTTGCGTCTGCCGATTCCGCCACAGCGGCGCGAAAGCTACAAGAGATATATTACATTAAAAAAACAATTTTGTCAACTGTTTTTTTAATATTTTTTAATATTTTTTAAGTTTTTTATTTTAATCCTCTGCATTTGCTAAAATATCTAAACTAGCAGATACCCCAAGCCTGTCTGCACCTGCATTTATCATAGCAATTGCGCTCTCATAATTACGTATACCACCTGAGGCTTTAACTTGCATTGTAACACCTACAGTTCCTCGCATAAGCGCAATATCCTCGCTTGTAGCGCCAGCTGCGCCAAAACCTGTTGAGGTTTTAACAAAATCTGCACCTGCTTTTTGCGCTAATTTGCAAGCAATTTCTTTTTGCTCATCATTTAAATAACATGTTTCAATAATAACTTTAACAACGGTATCTTCAGCTGCTTTCACGACAGAGTGTATATCTTTGTAAACAGCATCAACATCACCAGAAATAAGAGCACCAATATTAATCACCATATCAATTTCATCTGCACCATGCGCAATTGCATCACGCGTTTCAAACGCTTTCACTGCAGGAGTATTAGCCCCTAAAGGAAATCCAACAACTGTGCAAACTTTTACGCTTGAATCGCTTAATAATTTTGCAACTTGTTTTACATTAACAGGGTTAACACAAACGGAGGCCGCACCGATTTTTAGCGCCTCTTCGCATATTTTTTCCACTTCTTTTGGTGTTGCTGTAGCTTTTAAAATCGTATGATCAAACATGCTTGCCAGTTGTTGTTTTTTCATTTTTAATTCCTTTATTTTTAGGTTTTGTGTTTTTATCGCGGCTTATTTAGTCGCAATACGTGCTTTTTTCCATAGTCTATTTGGTCGCAATGCGTGCTTTACCACACAGCCTATTTAGCCGCAAGAAAGTACGTAGTGCTAGGAAACAAACTTTTTCATGAGGGAGCGTACATATGGTACGTGACC
>CAYJKG010000057.1:0-13873 GCA_964370685.1 uncultured Faecalibacterium sp.
CTTGCGGCTTTTTCCTCTTTGCCACGTGCAAATGAACCAGATGCCATATAGTCTTTCATGATTTGCACGCCGTCTTTGTTTAAGTACTTTGGCATTTCTCTCATGGATAAACGAAAATATTTCATTATCTGCGTTTGAAATGTGCTAATCCATGTAATGTTTGATTTGCCCTAATAATTGTATTGCATAAGTAGGTTTACAGCGATCTAATTCATCGATGAAGATTATAAGCTGTGTTGCATCACTAAATTTTTTGTGTGCGCAGATTTAACTTTTATGACTAATTTGCCCTGTAATTTTGCTGGTATAGAATCACGTAAACCTATCATGTAGTTTTTTTCTGTTTCTTTAGTGTCTGTAACTATGAAATAATAATCTAGTTCTGGTGTTCTTAAAGGCAACCTTTGTTCTCTACTTTTGCGTTTTCCATTTCTCTGGTTAGCAGGCATAATTAGACCTCCTTGAACATATCAAAATATTTAAGTGTAGGAATTGCGCCATATTTACCTAGCACATAATTTTTTTCGTAATTTTCATCTTTTCTAATTTTAATACCATCTTGGTTTGTAAAATCAGCCAATGAATAGAGTGTAGATACTCCATCGTCGTCTTTTACTGTAAACCATATTTCGTCTCTGCGCAAACCATTGCCCTCAAGTTGCCAAACATCATGTGATGTAAAAACAAGTTGTGCATGGCTAAGATTTATTTCCGGATCTAAAAAAATTTTTAAGAAGGACCTTACTAATAATGGGTGCAACCTTGCGTTAAGTTCATCTATGAAAAATACACCGCCATTTTTTAAGATATCCTCTAACATTGGATAAAGCGCAAACATTTTTAATGTTCCTGAAGATTCATGCTGCAATGGGATTGAAATTGTTTTATCTGAACCTATAACCATGTGTAAAGCATCAATCTTTATATGATCATCTTCATCATCACCAGTTGGTATTTTTTCAACGTTAAATCCGACTATTGAACTATCAAAAGATGAAAGATATTTTGCCACTTTATCTTGAACTTGTTTTTCCTCGACAAATCCATCTGGAATAAGTTGAGATAAAAAATAGTTTTCTATAGGTTTTCCAAAGTCAGCAAACTCATTGTTAATAAACCAATCTCTGATGTATTTGAGTTTAGCAATTTTCAATTTTGAACCAAGCGATACAATTAACGTTTCTCTTTCAAGTGCTATCTTTATATTTTCTCGACTTTTAGGTGGTAAGCCAGATAAATCTAGTGTGTTCTCGGAATAATTGCGATAAAAAATTGACTTGTATGAATTTCTAGCAGTTTTAGCTTTATAGTTTAGCCATTCTTCATTTATGCCTTCGTTATTAACAGTAAAACCATAATTATAAGTTTTAGCACCGTTTTCTTCAGAATCAATAAAGTATATTTCAAAAGAACTTTCTGCGTTTTGGGTTGTTTCGTCAAATAAGAACGGAGTTGGTTTCCTAAACCTATTTTTGCTTTTTTTAGCATCAGCTTCCCCTCCAAAAGCAAGTGACGATGCCACATACAAATGCATGTACCTGAAAGCTTCTATCACATTTGATTTTCCATGTGCATTTGCGCCGAATATCGCAGCAAGAGGTAAAAGTTTCTCTTTGCCAATTGTGATGTTCCGTTCAGAAAATTCAGAAATTTTTGTCGCACTTAAATCTAAAGTTGTATCATCTCTGAAAGATTTAAAGTTTTTGAAATTGAATTGGATTAACATATATACCTCCACAGATATTTATATATAGTTTATCTGATTGTATTTGCATTATACGCCTATTTGCATAAAAAATCAACATCTAATCGAAAATTATTCCCAATTAGATGTTGAAACGTGTATCTTTATTTGTTTTTTGATAATGAAGTATACTTTGCTTATATTGTTTTAATCGATAAGTTTTTATACAAGCTCTACACCATTATCAACCTCTCCGAAATCCAGACCAAGTTCGAATTGTTCTATATTAATACTAAACTCAATTTTTATATTGTAATTTCTTGATACCGAAACTTTCTTTATAATATGGTTCGTAATCATCTGCAAAGGCAAATACAATATTCATGCCTCTCTCCTTTTTACTATCATGTAATATAATCAAGTTTCATTATATTCAATTATAATTTTAACACAATTTTGATAAAACGGGATCGAACTAAATTCTACTTCGACACTATTTTCAAAGTTATATTGTAATCTCTTATAAACATTTCTTAGTCCTACATGACCTTCGCCTATTTCAGTACTTAAAATACAGTTCTTGGCATTTTCTATGTCAATACCTTTACCGTTATCTTGTACTGTGATGTATAGGCAACCTTTATCAAGAGTCGCAAATATTTTTATCTCTGGTGTAATTTGCATACCATCATTACCATTTTGAATATTAAAACCATGCATGATAGAATTTTCTACAAGTGGTTGTAAAATCATCTTTGGTAATAGAATATCTTCAACATCGCTTTCAAGTAAACTCATAAAAGAAATATTTGTACTCATTCTATAATTAATAATGTTTACATATTGTTTTACATGCTCAACTGCCTGCACTATTGTTATTTTGCGTCTTTAGAGAATGAAAAAATAGATACAAACACCTATTTTTTGCCTGAAGAGATACAAGAAATGCTTAAAGATGCCACACCAAGACAGAGAAACCTAATTTTGTCACATATAAGTTGGGCAATGTCACAAAAAATTTAAATGAAAGATTACAATTACATAAATAAATGTATCAAAACGATTCTTTGTTTGAAGCGTTTTAAGTGGTGTTATGTTAAAAATTAGAACTAATCTTTGTGATCTTTATTTATATGATATACGCAAAAACTCATGTGAGGAAAAATTTAAATGTTAATGTTTTATACAGCTCTTTTGGAAACACCAGAGCAGAAAGAAAAGTTTACATATATTTATGAAACTTATAGTAGTTTAATGATTCACGCAGCACAAACAGCAATGAGAGAAAAATTTCTTGCTGAAGATGTTGTGCATGAAGTATTTTTAAATATGATCTCGAACATTGATATTGTTCGTATGGATGATAGAGTGAAACTTAAAAGTTATTTGATGCATATTACAAAAAACAAAGCTATTGATATGATAAGGAAAAACAAGAGAGAAATAACCGTTGACGATTCTATTGAAAATATATTATTATAATAACAAAATGAATGTAGCACTGCAATATTTAATAAATTGCAGATGATGGAGGTATATATGAAATCAATTTTAAACAAGGTTTTCCCTAAAACAATAGACAACTCATTTAACTGAAACAAAATAGCTGCATATGTTTTTTATGTTTTAACAGCTGTAACTCTTTGGCGAAGCCAGCATCATATGTTCGCTTTTGATGGCGGAGCGCAATCAATTGCATCTATCCCACTTGACCAGTTCACCACAGATGGTGCGAATGCTGTAATATCTATTTTTGCATTTTGGGGACTTTCTCAAATTCTTTTAAGTTTAGTTTACTTAGTTGTTGCAATAAGATATAAAGCACTTATTCCATTTTTCTATTTACTAATGCTTGTAGAGTATATTGGTAGAATTTTAGTTGATATTTATAAACCACTTCCAACCCTTGAAACTGCACCAGGACAAGTTGGAAATTATATATTTATTGGCGTATCAATTGTAATGCTTATATTATCACTTAAAAATAAAAAGAACACATAAAAACAACCCCTGTATCAAGCAAAACTTGAACAGGGGTGTTTTTTACATCTTATTTTAGGTTTTGTAAGCTCATAGCGTATTAGAAATAAAACTTTAAATTTCTTTATCGTCAATACTGCTATCTAAAACAATTACGAGCACACCCGTTTGTTGTCATGGTGTTCAATATATCTTTCAGAGTTTTCAAGGTTTTACCAGTCACATCGTTAGATTTATCAAAGCCCTTTTTTTGAGTAAAATCTGTAGCATAGATATGAGGATATAAGTGTTTCTAAATACGCAAGTGGCAACGCAACTACAAGGTTTTTCCATTCAGCTGTAAGCATAGTGGCCGAAGCTAGCCAATAAAAAACAAACATTGCAAGCCAAGTAAGGGTTGAACTTATAAATATAGCTTTTTTATTATTGCCAAATGCGATAGCACAAAGCCAGTAAATAAAAACATAAGAAAATATCATAACGCAAGATAATATTGTCCACATGCATGCTTCAAATATTTCAAAACTACCCATGTTTGGGATTGCGCTTAAATACTCCATCATCGCAGGACGTACACATAAGAAATATCTTGGTAACTCTGAAATAGCAAACCAAATTGCTACAATACCAAAAATCTTCAAAAAATCGCTTAAATTAAATTTCTTTTCCATAAACTGTCTTAAACTTCCTTTCAATTATATAGTTATTAAGTGGTCATCATTTCTGATATAATCAGTAAGTGCTTGCATATATTTGACAGTTACACCTAATTCTTCAAGCAAATCTGAAGTTTTATATTTATCAGCACATGCTTTGCAAGCTTCAACTGTTATACCATTATCAAGCATTTTTTTAATAACTTCTCTGACAATAGGTTCTTCTGCTACTGCTTTTGAAGATTGCCCCCAAATTACAACATTAATAGCATCCCACCAACCATTTTTTATTGAGTTTACTGTGTACATGCAAAGCATGTTTTCAACGGTTACAAGCTCTGCTGTTGTCCATAAAACATTTAGTTTATTCATTTTAAAATCCCCCTATTTCATTCTCGCATCGTTTTCAAGCGTGATTAACTGACAGATAGTATCTACATCATCAGCACTTGGGTTTTTGTAATTAAATCCGCTAAAAAGGCATTTATAATGTTCATTTCCATCAAGGGTAAATCTTGCCCCACCGCCACAAACATAGCTGCAATTTTTGCAAACCTTAGCACTGGCAATGACATTTTTAATATTATCGTTTGCGCTTTCCACTTCGCTTTTGTATTCATCAATTCGCCAAAGAGCAGGTTTTATTTCAAAGTTATTATCGTTTGCTTTTATGCTAAACAAGTTTCTGTTTTTAATTTTGAAAGTGTATTTAAGAGTATCACCTTTTTTTGAAGTTTCGATTTTTGTTTTGCATAGGAGTTCTGCTCCAAGTTCGGTTAGCCTCTTATGATTTTCTGCTTGTTCAAAAGGGATAAAATCAGACAGTTTTATAGAGGTTTTATTCATCATTACACTTCTCCTTACGCAGTTAATTTTTTTATGTGTATGACTTCTTCTTGCAATAAATTTTTAAGATCACTAATAACTTGCATAGATGGTTGATTAAATCTAAAACCATACGAAATACAATGTGTGCCAAACATATCATAAACCAAACCTTTAGCTTTAATTTGTTCTATTTCATTCAAAACATCAAAAGAAACAATATTTGTGTTTTCATAGTACATATCAAGCAACCATAAATTAATAGAGATAGAAACTGTACTATCTGTTATTTTCGCTATAAAGATTGTTCTGTTTTTATATTTGAAGATATATTTACTCTTTTCCTGTAACTTTGAATGTTTTACGTTCAAGTTTAATATGTTGGATATTTCAAATAATTCCATTAATATTTCGCTATCAAAAGAATTCACCATTTGGTTTTTGTTCATTATTCCACCTTGTCTATTTACTCACTTGTGTAATTTGCATCATAAATATAGCATAAATTTAATTCTTTGTAAACGCACTTTCATAAACTTACACACATTTGTACTTTTGAGTAAATATGTTTACAATATAAAAATATCGTGCTATAATTTTACACAAATGAGTAATAGAAACGAGGTTGAAATGTCTACTAAATCTAAAGAAATAATTGTAAATACATTTCTTGAAATATTAAAAAATAATGCTTATGAGGATATAACAATATCTGAGGTTTTGGCTAACACACCGCTTGTTCGCAAGACTTTTTATAATAATTTTTCATCAAAAGATGATATTGTAAGATATATTTGTTGCAAATTGATGACCGAATATATGACAAGGCTTACAAGTGGTACAGAATTTTCACTTTATGCGTTTTCTTCTACTTTTTACGAGTTTGGAAAAGAAAACGGAGAAATTTTTTCGCTTTTATTCAAGCATAAATTGTTCCATATTTTCACTGCTGAATTTGGTAGTCAAATGGAATCCATTAACTCAATTATGCCACAAAGCATATTAAATTCTTTGAGTGATGAAGATGCAAATTATGTATTTGCTTTTCACGCTTCGGGCACACTTGCAATGTTTGAAATATGGGTAAATTCAGGCTTTAAAAAGACAATAGATGAAATGGCTGAAATGTATACATTTATCGTTCGTGATGTTAGAGGTAGTTTATGAAAATCACAAAAGAGCAAGCGAAAAAGTTTATAATGCTTTATCATGGACTGCTTGGCGAGTATAAATTCAGCGGTAAAAACGGTGTTTTAGCCTATATTAATCACATAACAGCACTACAATATGACCCTATTGATGTGTGTGGTAAAAGTGCCGAAATTGTGCTAAATTCGAGGGTCAAAGGCTTTAAAAAATCTATGCTTTTCGACCTTTTGTACAAGGATAGAGTGCTTGTTGATTATTTTGACAAATGCCTTTGTATTTTTGCACAAAGTGATTTTCCATATCTTAAAAACCGCATGATGTATTATTATAAATCAGAAATTAGTCGCGATAAAATCGCACCCATTTGCGATGAAATTAAAAAAACAATAGCAGAAAAGGGCGCAGTTTGCTCAAAAGATTTTGATTTTACCGAGAAAGTTGACTGGTTCTGGAATGATACTAAACTTTCAAGGGCAGCACTTGAATATCTATACTATACTTGCGAGCTTGGAATTTCGCATAAAAAGGGCACTATAAAATATTATGAACTAATAGTAAATTGCGTGAAAGACCCTTTAAATTTGCAAGAATTTGCGTTTGAAAGCGAGCATGACAGGCTGAAATGGCATGTTTTTCGCAGAATAAAAGCTGTAGGCTTTATGTGGAATAAGGCCTCTGATGCATGGCTTAATATAGAGGGATTGAACGCAAAAAACCGAAGCCTTGTGATAGATGAACTACTACATAGTGAGGAAATTTTAGAGATTGAAGTCGAAGATATAAGCGAAAAATTCTATATTCCATTTACTGCAAAAGATGTTTTAGAAAGTGCGATTTCTGATGAAAAGCACGAAAAAAGATGCGAATTCATCGCACCACTCGATAGCCTTATTTGGGATAGAAAGCTTATAAAAGCTGTTTTTGATTTTGACTATAAATGGGAAATTTACACTCCAAAAAAGAAGCGACTTTTTGGGTATTATGTATTACCAATAGTTTATGGCTGTGATTTCATAGGTAGAATTGAGATAACTTGCGATAGAAAAAACAGTGAAATGACTGTACAAAATACTTGGCTAGAAGATGGTGTTAAGCAAACAAAATCATTGGATATGGCAATAAAAAAGGCTACTAATAAGTTTGCAAATTTTAATGAATGTAATATTAGGATAAAAATGGATAAATATAGTTTCTATTAATTTTACACATTAAAAAATATCTTGTTTAGAGATGTCAGATTTATTCTGGCATCTCTTTTTTTTCACTATACGCCCGTTATGCCCCAAAAGATACTTGCACAAGGATGGTGAAACATCACTTGTATAAAGAATGAATAGGTGGCAAATGATTTCTGCTTGACAAATTATTGTGTTTTCGATATAACAAAAAAGTCGAGTAGCGAAAGCACAAATCCGGACACGGATTTGTGCTTTCTTTTTTTTTAGGAGGAAATATGAACAACACAAAAATAACAATATCAACGATAGATGAGCTTTACCCATTTATCAACAATTACGTAAAATCTGAGAATATACATTTAGACAGCTATAACGAGTATTTTATTGTCACTTCAAAATTCTACAAAATAGAAACAAATGATGATATTATTGGATGCTTTGCCATTAAAGATGATACGGACTTGACTTTTTTTGCACTTCAAGATGAATATAATTATCTCGCTTTAGAGCTATTCATTCAAATAAAGGCAACTTACAATATGAAATCTGCACTAGTTGCGGGATTTGACAACCTATTTATGAGCTTGTGTTTAGACGATTACAAATCTTTGGAGAAAACTGGATATTTCTGTTTCCCACCAAAAAGAATAAAACGCATTGAGCAACCTTTTGAGCTACATCTCTCAAAAATGTCAGATTATGAAAACCTTATGGAGCTTCAAAAGTCTGATAATTACTTTGATGACTTAAAACATTATATTGAACATGGTGAAATGTTAAACATAATATTTGAAAACAAACTTGTTGGATTTGCAATGTATGAACTCGGATATTTCAATGAAAATGTTGCAAGTTATAGTTATTATATACATGAGAATTTTCGTGGGAAAGGTCTTGCCAAGTTAGTGTACACAGCTCTTTACAACAAGGGGATATCAGAGGGAAAAATCGGAGTATCGGGCTGTGCCTATGACAATATAGCTTCTTTGAACGTACAGCTAAATGCAGGTGCAACCTCAAAGCATAGAACCTATAAATTTATTTTCTAAGAACGATAAGAGATACCAAGTTATTTGAAACAAGATATGGATTTTCGTGTAAATCGTTGTTTTGATAAAGTTCCAGAAGATAGAGAAAAAGGCGAAGAACATATGATAAAAGAAGTTCTATCAGTGGATAAGAAAAGAGCAAGATACCACGAACTTTACACAGGTCAAAACTGTGAAAACATGGCAAATTATAACCTATGCATTGATACTTCAAAAGTAGGCATTAACGGTGCTGTGGAAATTATTCTAAAAGCATTGGAACAAATATAACTTAAGAGCCACTGTGATTTGCAGTGGCTCTTAAGTTTTTAAATTCCGATTATCCCCCAAATATACTTGCGTTAAGATAGTGAAAATAAATCTCTACATATCTTGAAATTATGATATATTTCTTGATATAATGGTTGTATGGGGATTATCTAAGGAGTCTCAAAATAATGAATAAATGGCTGATATACAGTCAAATTTATATTACAGACAGTGAGGAGGTTGTAATGGCAAAATATATTATTGGATTTATGTTAGTTATTACAATGTTTACAGGCTGTTCAATATCAGACGAAAAAGAAGTTGAAACACCAAGCACAACATCTATATCTGAAGATGAAACAACTGTAGAGAATACACAATCATCACCTAAATATATAGACCTAAGCAGCTATTTTAATAGTATTAACGGCACAGCAGTTTTTTTAACAGAGAATAGTGAGGAATATATTTACAATGAGGATTTATCTGAAAAAAGATATTCGCCATACTCAACTTTCAAAATTGTATCTACACTGATTGGACTTGATGAAGGTATCATATCCACAAAAGATAGCACTATGGAGTACAATGGTACAATATATTGGTACGATTTATGGAATGATAATCTAAATTTAGAACAGGCTTTTAAAAATTCTTGTGTGTGGTATTATCATCAAATTATAAATAATATACCAGAACAAACGGTACAAATGCATTTGGAGGCATTAAATTATGGTAATGAGGATATTTCCGAGTGGAGTGGAAACGAAAGTAATCCAATAGAAGATTTAAATGGCTTTTGGTTAGGCTCATCACTTGAAATTTCTCCTAAAGAACAAGTTAAATTATTAAAAAATATCTTTGAATATAAAACTGATTTTAGTGTAGAACACATAACCTTATTGCAGGAACTAATGAAAACAGAGATAGATAATGTTTATGGAAAAACAGGTAGTGATAGCAGTAATAGTTGGTATGTTGGATATTTTGTATATAACGAAAAAAATATTTACTTTGCTACATTTATTCAAGGTGATGATGTTTCAGGTTCAAAAGCAAAAGATATATCTATATCAATCATTGAAAATTGGAGTAACATAAGCAGTGACGCTTCGTGACTATTTTTAGGCTATCACAACCAACTTAAATCTACGAATAAAATATTTCTAACAAGTTACAAAGGCTGTGCCAGTTCAATTTTGGCACAGCTTAATTTTTTATCTATACGCCCACTATGCCCCAAAAGATACTTGAATAAGGATAGTAGATTTTATTATTTTTAAGAAGCTAAAAGCTAACACAATTCAATGTGTTAGCTTTTAAATATTATTAAATATAAATTTCTGGTTTCTTTTCACCTTTAAACAGCTTCGGAAGTATAAAGTTCACTAATTTTCTCATAAATGGGTTTAAATCGCTATCTTTTTGTGCTTTATGCGAATCCGAAGTTTTTATATAAGGAAATTTACCAGGAACTTTTAATTCTTGTAATGAATTTATATCAGTGATTGCATTTAATTTTTCTAAAATTCGCATGCTGTATTCTCTAGCAACCTTTAAATCAAGCTCGTTCGGTCTACCAGTAGCTACATTTGGTGCAAGTGAATGTTCAGCGACAAAAACAATCCCAGCAACAACTATAAATCCTTGTTCTGTTAGTATATCTTTAAGTTCCAAAAGTGCGTCATCGTATGCACGATTACCATAAACAACTACTGCAACAGCAGGAGTGTTATTACCTTTTAGAGATTTGAGTTTTTTTGCTAATGGATTAGGTATTCTTCCACCAAAAACAGGTGCACCAATTACCACTAATTCGTTTTCAGAAAAATCTTTTTCACAGCTGTTTTTTGTTAAATCAGTATATTCTGAATTAGGAAAAACTGCTCCCATTTCGTTTACTAATTTTTTTGTTGTACCTTTTACCGAATAGGCAAAAGTATATGTGTTTGTAATATTCATTGCAACCTCTCTTAATTAGACATTCTTTGATTTTCTTCTTTGTATTTTTGAAGTTCTGCACCATTTTTCATTAAATCTAACTGCCCAACTTCTGTTTTTTCATCCAAAATAAGGTTTAGTAGATGATGTGATGTTTTTCCTGCGTTTGCCATTGATTTCATACAGAAACTGCAATAAGTCACGACATCTTGCAGGGGCATTTGCGAACCTCTTTTTTTCTGTTGTTCATATATTTTTTCAAGTGGTACTTTGCCAGCCATACTGCGACCACAACATACGGTTTTTTCGCTATTAAGTTCAGCTTCTACAATTTCGATATTCATTTTTCCAAGTAAATTTCTAACTATTTTGTAGATATGAGGTTTTTTTCTATATGAACACGCATCGTGTATTGTAACAGTCATTCCGCTATGGTCTGGAAGTTTTAAATCTTCTATGCTGTTCAAAACTTCCCATAATGTAATTATTTCAACATCATCATAATTTGCAAGATTTTCACTACATCCCGCACATATATTTATAAGAGTTGATTTTTCTTCTAATTTAGGCTCTATTCTGCAACATTTGTTATACTCTCTAACAATTCCAAACTTATCGTTAAGTATTTTTAAAACTTTGCTACTCATATGTGGATTAAGCATATCATAACTACAACCAATATTGAAATATGTGTTTTCTTTATTAAATTCCATATTTTAATCTCTTTCTATATTTCGTTTTCATAACCAATTATATTGTCATCATTTGTTGCTATAATTTGATGATTGGGTGGGATTATAGTAAAATCATTTTCGCTCCAATTTCCATTCAAAAAGTTAAGCAATAATGAATTATCTCCATCTACCTCAACGAATAATGCTTCGCATTTTTGGGAAAAACCTTGTACTTGTGTCCGGTAATCCTCAATGTTTCCAACACCTGTATTAATATAAACAACATCATCTATCATTGATTTATAAGCGGAAAGACCTTTTGATAAATCTCCATTTTTAGGGACTATTTCACGCTCTAACCAACCTGAAGTGAAATAAAACGCTTTGAGATGTTCTTGCTTTAAATCAGCATATTTTTGCCTTGAACCGAGAAAAAACGATATGCAATCATGTGCTTTTGGAATTACAATGGGTAATTTTGATTTAAGTCCAACCACTCCACAACCACAAAGTCCATAAGCAAGTAAAATAGTGTCGTATACATCAGTATCCACTTTATCAATTTCGCTTTGTAGAGTGTCACGCATTTTTTCTGCACCGACAATATGAAGCTTTCTCGGCATAAAGGTGAAGTCTACAATATTATCTACTTGACTGGCACAAAAACACAGTTCTCGGAAAGCAACTTCACAGGCAATAACTTTTAATCTCTTCATAATAATCAACTTCTTTCAAATCAAAATTCTATTCCTTTTTCTCTAACTGTAACGAAGCTCACAGCGTTTAATCAAAAAACGCAAGCAAACTCGCATTTTGTTTACGCTGTGGACTTTTCTATCTGTTATGTATGTTTAACAAGAGCTTTGTTATTAAAAAAGTTGCTTACCACCATTAGGACCGGCACTTTCATCATAAATTTTATCAACATTAAATGTCCAAACAGCTCTGATTTGCATATTCATTTTCGCAAAATTTTCAGCAACAGCGTCGAATAATGCACCATCAGTCATGCGTGCTCCAACAGTACCATTAACTAAATAAGATTCCATACCTTTAACTGCTAACAATGCTGCTTTGTTATTTATCTCTAAATTCGCACAAGTAGTGTGCATAAATACTTCTGCAACAGCCATTGTATTTTCATCAACAACCATAATACTACCTGCTACGATTGAATGTACTTCACCATCTTTTGATACTGTGCTAATTACTTTAGTGCTTTCTTTGTCTTTGAATAAATTGCTTACGTTTTCTAAGTTTTTCATTTTAAAATCCCCTTTAATAAGTTTTTATGATTGACTTTGTTTTTCTTAGCTGATATAATAATAGCATATAAAAAACATATAATCAATTACGCAAATAAATATGAGGAGGTAAGAAAAATATGAGTGAGTGTAAAGCCAATCACTGCCCTTGTATGGAAGAATGCCCATTACAAATGGCTCTTAAAAAAATCGGTGGTAAATGGAAAATTCCAATTATTTGTGTGCTTTCATCCAGTGAGGGTATTAGGTATAACGAACTTATGAAAAAAGTAAATGGAATTACAAACACGATGCTTGCTTCTTCTTTAAAAGATTTAGAAAAAGATGGATTAATTACCAGAGTGCAATATAACGAGATGCCAATTCGAGTAGAGTATTTTGTCACAGAAAAATCGAAAGAACTTATTCCAACATTGCAATCACTTGCAAAATGGGGTATGAAATAATATTAATTAAAGGTGCGATTATTAAATCGCACTTTTTTTAACTATACGCCCACTATATCCCAGTTAAAACTTGAATTAGGATAGTGAAAATAAATTTTGATATATATTGAAATTATGCTATGTTTTTTGGTATAACGGTTGTAGTGGAGATTATATCGGAAATCTCGAAACGATAAAAAATAGCTGATATACAGTCCAATTTATATACTGTTCGGAGAGTAATTATGGAAATTAAAAGAATAGATGTTGATTTTTCAGTTTGTAAAGTAGAAGATTTTTCACAAGTGAACCTTGATGATGAATTTGTTTTTATTGGAAAAACCGACGAAGAAATATCTTTAGTATGCAATAATGATTATATTCCTAAAAACACTATAGAATGTGAAACAGGGTGGAAATGCTTTCGCATACAAGGCGTTCTTGATTTTTCACTTGTTGGTATTTTAGCAAAAATATCAACATTGTTAGCCAATAATCTGATTTCGATATATGCAATATCAACTTTCAACACAGATTATATTTTAGTGAAAAAAGAACATTTTGACAAAGCATTATTTATTTTATCAGAACAAGGATATACTGTGGTTTAGCAATGTTATGAGCAAACTCCTTATCCATGTAGTCAATTCAAGTCTAAGAATAAAATATTTCTAACAGGTTAAACAGCTGTGCCAGTTCATTTTGGCACAGCTGTTATTTTTGTTATACGCCCACTATATCCAAAAAAATAATCGCATTAGGACAGTAAAAATACATCTTAATATATCTTGAAGTTTC
>CAYJKG010000058.1:0-13529 GCA_964370685.1 uncultured Faecalibacterium sp.
TAGGTAAGTTTTTTATTGTTTTTGCGTTGCTGCCACCGCAGTGGCGCTTTGAGCTCAGGCTCAAAGTTACTACAGCAAAAATAATAAAAAACTGGGCGTGTTAATAAAAAGTACTATAAAACATTAAAATTATCGTGTTGATTTCATTTGTTACATCTAGCGGTATAGATTTTTCGCAATTTTTTCTATAAATTACGAAAAGAAAAAATTTCAGAAAAATCACACCTAGGTAAGTTTTTTATTGTTTTTGCGTTGCTGCCACCGCAGTGGCGCTTTGAGCTCAGGCTCAAAGTTACTACAGCTAAACCAACAAAATATGTAAGGGCAAAATGCCCTTATTCTATTTTTCAAATAGATAAAGCTCAACATGAACAAAAAATTTAACATTTGCTTTGTTTATGTCATCAAAGTTTTGTTTTTGACTAAAACCTAATATGTCCCAGTTATTGCTCATTTTTTCGCTTATAAATGTTTCAAGTTCCTCTTCAAGGTATTGTTCCATTTTAATAATTGCATCCTTTGAGCTATCTTGTGCACTATTTAAAGCTCCATAAAACAGCACACTAATGCGTTCATCATTATTTTTTTCCAATGATACAATACGCTCTTGCACTGTAAATAATCCACTTTCGCATTCAAAACTTAAAGGTTCGCTTTTGCCTTGCAACAAATGCAAAAACTTGCTTTCATTCTCACTTAATTTCATTGCATTATTATTTGATATATATAGAAGTTGTTTTTCTGCGTTAACATCAACTATTTTTGTTTGCACATTAGCAATTTTAACACCTATAATTGGCAATACCATTTCATCACTTTCGCTTTGATATAAACGTGGTGACACCGTTTTTATTAATTTTAGTTCATTTAAAATATTTTCAACAGCTAATTCGTCCCCTTTTGCAAATTCCTCTAGTTGTATAATTCCAGTTTCGCACGCACTCACACTTGCAGATAAACTGCCAAAGGGCATTTCTGAAATTAATTTTGCATAATCTTCTAGTTCTGTTTTACCAAAACGACCTGTCAAAAGCACAAATTCTACCATATCATACGAAAGTTTCATATCTTCGCTTGCATTAAGTTCTGCAAACGCTTGTGCTAGATTATCACCTTTTGCCGATTTTAATATATATTTCTCCTGTGCCTTTGCGGAATCAGCTGCTGCTTGTGGTTGGGCATAGATAACACCCACAACAAAATCTTCTCCCCACTGCTCTAAAAGAACTGTTTGCACCATATGTTGTGTTTGCCCTGCACTGCTACCACTTGAAAAAAGCACCATTAAAAAAGTTATTATCAACAACGACCATTTAACTGCTATTAAACGTATTTGCATTTTATTTTTATCATTCATGTTTTTTCTACCTTTCTGCTATTTAATCCCCAAAGCATTTGTATTGCAAACATAAATAAGCGCAAACGATAAAACGTTATAGTTACCCACAACATCATAACAACAACATCAAAGCGTGAAAACGAAAGTAATTCCCACGCACGCAAAGCCTCTGTACCTGTCAGTGAGTTTTCTCTCACACCAAAAACTAACTCACTCAATGCCAACATCAACAAATTAACTGCAAACACTAAAAATGGTAATTTTTCTGTTTTTTTGTCTTGTTCGTTAACATTAAAAAACAAACAAAAAATATACTCTGCATAAAAGCAAAATACCATAAAAAATCCTTGTATTAAACCGCTTTGTGTTAATGCATCTCGTGATAATGCGTGTAAATTACTTTGTGCAGAAAGCCCTAAAACAGCTATAATTGCACACACTACAGCAAGCCACAAAAACACACTACTTGCACGTGCTAAACTTTGTGCTGTGCAATGTATGCAGAGCAACAAAATTGCAAAAAACAACAACCAATAATGCCCATCTTGAAACTCATCAAAATATAATGTTTCTAATTTTAAAAAACTGCTTATAACCACTAAGCAACAAACCACTCCCGCAATAAAGCGAAAAAATTTATTATTTAACGCTCTTGGTAATAATGCAATTTTATCTTTTAACAAAAACAATACTTTTAGCAACCCCCACACTACAGTAGCACCTAAAAGCCCACTCCAAAAAAATGTGCGCAAAGATATTTCTGTTTGCCTATTTAGGGCATTATACATAACGGGTGAAAGCATACTTAAATATAAGCAAAAAGGTGAAATTTTTATGTTTTGCATGGCTACTCCTCCCCTTTTGCCTCGTTAATATTAAAATCTAGCTTTGATAACTCTTGATAATTTTGCCTTATAATACTATCTCGCCATAAATTTTTACCCTCTGGCATAAAATAGGGTACGCCAAAAAGTGATAAATCTGAAAGCGATAACAACAACGCAAAAAATATAAAAATAAAACCTATTGGCCCAGCTATACCTACTGCGAGTAAAAACAAAATGCGCAAAATAGTCGCTGGTTCGTACAAAGATGGGGTAACAAAAAGTGCAATTGAGGTAGTTGCCGCCACCAAAATAACTGGTGTGCTCATAATGCCAGCTGATATTGCTGAATCACCTATTATTAATGCAGCCACTAAGCTAACCGAGTGCCCCAGCGATTGTGGCATACGCAAACCAGCCTCACGTATAATTTCTAAAAGTAATATCACTAGTAGCATTTCCGCAAATAGTGGTAAAGGTGTGGCTATATCTGCCGCTTTTATTTTGTTTAAAAACACTGCTGGTAAAAGTTGCGGTAAATTAGTTGCTACTAACACAAATAGAGCTGGTAATAGAACTGTTAACAAAAACGAAAAATATTTTAACAGCCTCATAAATGACGCAAAATATGCAGTGCCTGCGTAATCATCAAGACATTCAAAATTTTCTGAAAACAAACTTGGTAAAACCATAGCAGAAGGGCTACCATTTACTAACAAAACAACTTTGCCCTCATGTATTTTAGCCACTGCAACCGACGGACGCTGTGTATACGAAACGGGTGTAAAAAAACGCAAGCGTTTAGGCATTAACCAAGGTACAAAATAACTGGAATCAACAAGCACACTAGGTTTTGCATTTTTTAGTTTTTGTTTTAGTGTTTCTAGCATAGTTTTATCTACCTTTGATGCATCATAGCAAAGCGCATATTCAACACCTGTATCTATTGGTGCTGTAGCAATTTCCAAAGCTAAATTTTCACCCCTGTGCAAACGCCGTAACAAACTTAAATTTATACGTACTAATTCTGTAAAACCCTCACGAGATCCACGCAAGTTACCCTCTCCCAGTGGTTCGCTAACCGAGCGAAAACGCAACATTTGCACAGAAAACGCAATACCCTCTGCAACACCATCAATAAAAAGCACAGCATGCCCTGAGGTTAGGCGCATGCAAAAGGTTTCAATATTTGTTACAGTGTCACTTTCTGCTGCGAGATCTGAATGATAAAAAATTTGATTGAAAATTTCTTGACCAGACCAACTACTTTTACTATCAAACATAGTTTTACGGTTAATTGCATCTAACAAAACTTGCCATAGCGTTGCTGTACCAGCCACACCATCAAACAAAAATACGGCCGCTTTTTGGCCACAAATTTCAATTTGTTTTGCATAATAATCAGCTGACTTGCCAAACATATCTTCAAAAAGTTTTATATTTTTTTGTATATCTGTTGATATTTGTTTATTTTCGTTGTCCAAGTTATCCTCCTACACATAGCACTCATTAATTAAAACTAGTAAACGTTTATTTTATTATGCACTTACTTGCTTTATTTTAACCAACAAAATATTTTTTTAGTTTTTAAAAGCATAACTATTAGAAAGAGGTTTTTAATGAAGATTTTAATCTTGCGCACCATAGTTATTTATTGCTGTGTGCTTTTTGCTGTGCGTTTAATGGGTAAACGCCAATTAGGGCAGTTACAACCTAGCGAGCTTGTAACAACCATATTAATTTCTAGCCTTGCCTCAACCTCTATAGAAACTCCAAACGCCCCAATTACCGCTAGTTTAGTACCACTTTTTTTAATAGTAGCTATTGAAATTTTCAGCAGCATACTTTCATATAAAAATTTACATTTTGCAAATTTTATTTCAGGACGTCCAAATGCTATAATACGCAATGGCAAAATAGACCAAAAAAAATTGTTTGATATAGGATTAAATGCTGGTGAATTGTTAGAGGCCTTGCGCGGAAAAGATATTTTTGATATAAACGAAGTTTCTTATGCTGTTATTGAAGCAGATGGTAGTTTAAGTGTTTCAAAAAAACCTGCAATGCAATCATTAACATGTGGTGATCTTGGCATACAGCAAAAAGCTAAATACAGCAAAGTTGCACTAGTTATTGACGGCATTGTATTAGAGGATAATTTAGCTTGGTGCGGTAAAAGCAAAATATGGATAAACGAAAAAATAACAGCTCAAGGAATAACCTTAAACCAAGTTTTAGTTTTAATTGGTGATGATACTGAAAATTACTTTTTAGTAAAAAGGCAAAATTTTAAACGAAAAAAAAAATAAAGAACAACTATGACTTTTTAAAATCATAGTTATTCTTTATTTTTCACTTCTATAATTTTGTTTAGCAGCTCATAAATAAAACTCTAACAAATATTAACCAAATATATTTTATTCATTAGCCTCACATTAAAACTAATATGGAGATTTTTCACATGAAAAAAATATACTCTTTATTTGCAATTTTACTTTGCTTAATCATTTTAGTACTTTACTCGGATTACTATATAAAAAATACTTTCGAAAAATTTTATATGCTAATTGAGCAAACTGAAACAGCCCTATTAGCAGAGGATTACACCTCCGCTGCTGAACTAGGACAAAAATGTATAGATGTATACAAAGCAAATGAAAAACAGTTGTATATATTTATTTCTAGTGAAAGCCTAGGAATTTTTAATGCTTCTGTATTTGGTATGTCTCGCTTTGCCACTGAACAAACACGTGATGAGGCAATGGCCGAAGCTGCACGTGCTAAATCACAATTAACCTCTATAGAAAATTTATTTTTCCGCCTTTTCTGAGCGAGCATTTAACATCATTTGTTTTAACTCGTCCATAAAGGTATTCATATCACTAAACTGGCGATAAACTGAAGCAAAACGTACATAGGCAACTTCATCTATGCCTTTTAGCTGATGCATAGCTAATTCGCCTATATATTCGCTACTTACTTCCCTTTCATATGAATTAAGCAAAGTTTGCTCAATTTGGTCAACTGCTTTTTCTAAAGTTTCGTAACTTACAGGGCGCTTTTCGCAAGAGCGTAACATGCCATTTAACAATTTTTGACCATCAAAAGCCTCACGAGAATGATCCTTTTTAATGACCATTATTGGCACAGTTTCTACAATTTCGTAAGTGGTAAAACGCTTTTTGCAAGCCACACATTCACGGCGACGACGAATTTTTTCCCATTCATCCGTTGGGCGTGAATCAATAACTTTTGAATCAATTTCTCCGCAGTATGGGCATTTCATATAACATTCCTCCTGTTAGTTTTTTAAAAAGCAATATAGGTATTGCCTTTATTTTTACTTATTGGCAGTTTTTTTCTCTGCCCAAAGCATCCAGCAAGATGTAGAAACACAAAGTGAAGTAAAAACACCACTAAGCATACCCATCATTAGCGGGAATACAAAGGTAAAAATGCTATCCAATCCATAAACTTGTGATACTACACACATAACACCTAATGCAACAACTGTTGTTAATGTTGTAACAAAAGTACGGCGTTTTGATTGATTTATGGAAAGATTTACAAGCTCAGTAAACGGCATTTTTTTGCCATGCAAATTGCGATTTTCACGTATGCGGTCATAAACAACCACTGTGTCGTTAATTGAATAACCTAAAATTGTTAGCATAGCCGCTATAAAGTTACCATCTAGTGCTGTGCGTAAAACTACAAATGTACCAAAAACAATTGTTAAGTCGCTAACAAGGGCAATTATAGACATAAAACCACCTGTTAAACCACCAATGTTTTTAAAGCGCAATGCAATGTAAATTAAAATTAACACGAGGGCAAATAAAACAGCAACAAGGCTTTTTTGTAAAAATTGTGTACCCATAGTTGGGCTTACATTGTTTAAGGATAATTGCTCAAAGCTGTTGTCTGGGTAATCAGTAGCTAGTGTTGTAACTAAGGCTGCAACTTGCTCTGTTGTAACGGTTTCTGTGCCGGGCATAGTAATATTTATTTCCTGCGCACCTGTAGCTACAGCTGTACCTGTTTGAATTTGTATGTGTTCGTTTTCAAGCGCAGTTTTTGCTTTTGTTTCAACTTCTTGCAAGTTTATCTCACCTTGGTAACCAAGGGAAATCATCGCACCGCCTGTAAATTCTGTATCTAGCTGTACACCAAAAATAAATGAACACGTAACTATAACAGCAATAATACCAATTTCTATACAAACAAAACGTTTGCGCCATGATGTGAACGAAAATCCTTGCTTAGGTTCAACTTTTTGTGCCTCGCCTACTTCGGCATTTTTACCGCCGTATAACCAAGGGTTGCGCAAACCTTTTATAGCTGCAGCACCTTTTATCATTACACGTGTTGCAAAAACACCAAACACAAAGTTTAGCAAAACACCTATTAGCAATGTGTAGCCAAATGCATAAATAGCACCTGCTGTAGCAGGGCCAAAAGCAAAAAATACAGGAGTTAGTAATTTAGCAAAAAAGCCATCAGTTGGGCCAAAAGCACCCATAAGAACTATTGAAACTATAACAATAGTTACATTACCATCAACAATAGGTGCAAGGCCTCGTGCAAAACCAGATTTTAACGCACCAGTTAGAGATTTACCAGAGGCAATTTCCTCTTTAATACGCTCTGCTGTAATAACATTTGCATCAACACCCATGCCAACTGCAAGGATAATACCAGCAATGCCAGGCAGTGTTAATGTAAAGCTTGGGAAAATTGGCAAATAGCCAGAAACCGCTGCTAAAGTTGCTGAAACTTGCCCTAAAAGAGCAATGCAAGCTATAAAACCTGGCAAACGGTAAAGCAGTGTCATGATAATGGTGATAAGTGCAAATGCAATTATACCTGCAAGTACCATAGCATAAAGACTATTTTCGCCTAAACTTGGGCTTTGTGTTGAGTAGCTATCAACTGTTAGTGCAAAAGGTAGCGCACCAGAGTTTATTTGGCGTGCAAGTGCAACAACTCCCTCTTGTGTAAAATCAGCACTTGTGATAACAGCCTCACCACCAGTTATGGATTGTGTAACAGTTGCAGTGCTTATATTTTCATCATCTAGCCAAATACTAATAACATTTGAGCCAGTTGCCGCTTGTGCTACACGTGCAGTTGAATCCGCAAAGGCTGCGCCGCCTTCTTCATCGAACTCAAGCGCTACATAATATTCTGACGCTGCACCAGTACTTAATGCACCATAAGCAGCTGAAGCGTTTTCTACATTAGAACCATCTAAAATTAACTCGCCATCAACAGAAGAACCTTCTCTGAAAGTTAGGTATGCAGTTGTACCAATTTCATCAATAGCAACTTCTGGGTCAAAATTCTCTTCGCCAGATTGCCATGGAAATTCAAGTATAATGCGGTCGTCTGCCATGTCAATATAAATTTCGTAATCTGTGATATTTAAACCAACTAAACGATTTTCAATAACAGATTGCGCCGCTTCGAGTTGTTCATCAGTAGCGTCAAAATCATCTGTTGGCATAAATGTAACATTTACACCTCCACGTATATCAACACCAAAGCGTATATCTTTTGCACCTTTTATATAGGTTGTTAGCGTATCGCCATATTGCCTATATACACCAAAAAATGCTGTAAATGCAAAAGCTAAAATTAAAATTGCCATGACAATAAACTGCCAAGCTCTGCCCTTTGATTTCATCGGATTCCTCCTGTAATGCGTGTTAAAACAAAGATATTTGCAAGTTGCAACTTTAAAAATCACAACTTGCAAAAGCACAAGTTATTTATGCATTAACCTTTATTTTGCGAGTAAGTTTTTGCTAATTTATTTTGCCAACAACATTTCAACTGTTGCAAGACGAGCGCAAACTGTTAGCAGTTGTGCAGCTGTTTCTAGCTCAGCAGTTGTTGGGAAAGTTGGAGCAATACGTATATGGCTATCTTGTGGGTCGTTACCATATGGGTATGCCGCACCTGCGCCTGTTAGCACAACGCCAGCTTCTTTGCAAAGTGCAACTGTGCGCTTTGCACAACCATCTTGCAAGTAAAGGCTAATAAAATATCCACCTTTTGGGTTAGTCCAAGTAGCTATATCACCACAAGGGCTAAAATCTTTTGTGAAAATTTCTTTAACCATGTCAAATTTAGGTTCTAAAATTTCACGGTGTTTAACCATGTGTGCAAGTACGCCCTCTTTATTTTTTAGGTATTTAACGTGGCGTAGTTGGTTTAGTTTATCAAAGCTTATTGTCATAGGCATAAAGTTATCTAATATAAATTTAATGTTAGCCTCGCTTGCACCTATTGCACCAACACCAGCGCCTGGGTATGTTACTTTGCTTGTTGAGCAGAACATAATTACACGGTTATCGTTGCCAGCATTTTTACACGCTGTTAGTATGTTAGCACCCTCAATTATTTCATCTGTTAGATGATGCACTATATAAGCGTTATCCCAAATTATTTTGAAATCTTTTGCTGCTGTTTGCATTTTAGCTAAGCGAGCAACAGTTTCGTCAGAGTAGCAGTAGCCATCTGGATTAGAGTAAACAGGAACACACCACATACCTTTGATAGAAGCATCACTTGCAACAAGCTTTTCTACCATATCCATATCTGGTCCTGTTTCGCTCATAGGTACGTTTATCATTTCAAAACCAAAGTATTCAGTAATACGGAAATGTCTATCGTAACCTGGAACTGGGCAAAGGAATTTTGGTTTTTCTTCGTTTTTCCAAGCGCTTTCAGAATCAACAAAACCTAAACGCCAGCCTAAATCAATAATAGAGTACATTAATTGCAAAGATGAGTTACCACCAGCAATAACTTCTTCTTTAGATGTGCCCATTAGCTCAGCAAAAAAACTGCGTGCTTCTGGTATACCTTCTAGTAGGCCGTAGTTACGAGCGTCAAAACCGTTTGCACATTTGTAATCTGTAATTTTCATCATTTCGTCAGAAACATCTAGTTGCTCTGAGCAAGGTTTACCGCGTGACATATCTAGTGCAAGACCTTTTGCTTTGTACGCTTCGTATTCAGCTTTTAAAACTGTGCTTTCTTCGTTAAGTGCATCTTTAGACATTTGCAAATAATTTTTCATAATACTCTCCCTTAATCATAATTACTCTTATTGTAAAATTATAAAATATAATTTTTCTGCCAGAAAAAATTATATTTATAGACTACTATATTATAGTATAATTTAAAGAAAAACACAAGTGAAAACACAATATATATTATTATTTAATGTTATTTATTATAATTTTCTAGTTTTATAAAGTTTTTGGTAAATTCTCTTACTATTTTTCATCAACTAAAATATATTTTATTTTTTCTTAAAAAGGTATTTACAAAATAATTTCTCTAGTGTATACTTTAGTTGCTATAAACGGGGAGCGGCTAAAGCCTGCTGAGAGGAAGTTGTGAACTTCGACCCTTAACCTGATTTGGATAATGCCAACGTAGGGACTTTAAGCTTATTATGCATTGAAAGTCATTATTTGGTTGCGTCCAAATAATGACTTTTTTATTTTAAAGGAGAAAAAATGGAACAACAAAACTGCGCATCCTCTTGTCCTTGGTCAACCACTGGGGCAACACTACCAATAACCGGTTGCAGATTTACATTAGCACCTATGGCTGATAATTATATAGACATTATACTTGGTGCAGTAAAAAAAGTAGATACATCGAAAGTATTTAGTGAAACTGATAAAACATCTACTATTTACCGAGGTAAGCGTGAACATGTAATAAATGCGGTTGAGGCATGTTTTACACAGGCGTACAATCCCACTGTGCACATGACATGTGAAATGACATTTTCAAAGGGTTGCCCTGGTGATTCAGATGCTGATAGTTACATGGCGGAAAACAACATATTAGCAAATGATACAAATGATATAAATTTTGATGTTATATCAAAAATATCACTTTACCCTTTAGGTAGCACAGAATATATGTCTGGTATTGTTGACGCTGTTAACATGGCTAAAGATAGAGATTTATATGTGAAATCAGCACATTATTGCACTATTTTAGCAGGTAACATACATGATATTTTTAAGTATTATCAAGACATGCTCACACATGTTGATACCATGTACAACCACTATGTTTTACAGGCTACAATAAGTGTAAATAGCCCTACTAAAGATTAATTTTAATAATAAATATAAAAGAGGTATAAAAAATGAATAAGTTTTCTAAAATCAATTTAAAAGATGTAATTATGATAAGCTTAATTTCCGTAGTTTTTGCGGTTATATATTTAGGCGCTGTTTATGGTGCCTCCTCACTTGCTGTAATTCTTACACCATTTGGACTTTCTGTTTTTGCTAATGAAATTGTTTTTGGCATTTGGTTTATGGCCGCAACTTTTGCAGCATATGTAATCAGAAAACCAGGTGTTGCCATTATTGCTGAAATGCTTGCGGCTTTTCTGGAAGTTTTAATGGGTAATTTTTATGGTCCTATTGTTTTTGTTTCTGGTTTTATACAAGGAGCAGGTGCTGAAATTGCTTTTGCAAGTACAAAATACAAAAAATTTGATATGAAAACTATGTTTTTAGCATCGCTAGGCTGCACTGTTTTAAGTTTCATTTGGGGATTTTTCCGTTCTGGTTTTTTTGATTTAGAAATAGGTTTACTTGTAATTATGTTTGCAGTTAGGCTTTTAAGTGCTTATATCTTCTCCACACTTGGGTCTAAATTTTTGGCGGATAGCTTAGCACGCATAAATGTGCTAAAAGGTTACGCAATTTCACATGAAACTGCTGAGAGTTTAGAAGTATAATGCAAGCAAAAAATTTAACTTTTAAATATTATCAACAATCTAAAAAAATAGTTTTAGAAAATTTAGATTTCACCTTTGATGGTTTTACTGTTCTGTTAGGTGATAGTGGCTGTGGAAAAAGCACGCTCGCAATGATTTTAGCAGGATTATACCCTAAGCATACTGGTGTTTTGCTACAAGGTTCCGTTACACTTAATAATAAATCTATTTCTGAAATGTCAAATATTGAAAGAGCTAAAGAAATTTCGGTAATGTTTCAAAATGCCGATTTACAATTTTGCATGGCAAATTTAAGAGATGAACTTATTTTTTGCTTAGAAAATATATCGCTTGATAAAAAAGCTGTTGATGAACGCATTAAGTACGCCACTAAATTAATAGGGACTGAAAAATATTTAAATTGTAAATTCGACACTTTATCTGGTGGAGAAAAGCAAAAGTGTGCACTAACTTGTATGCTTGCTTTGGGTAGCAAATACATGATATTTGATGAACCATTTGCTAACATTGACCCTAAAAGTGCAGATGAACTTGCACATTTGCTATGGCTCTTACACAAAAATAACAATATACATATTTTGATTATTGATCATATTTATAAAAGATGGATTAATTACCCTTGTAAAATGCTAAAAATGCGTGATAACTCTAATATTGATATATTTGATAAAAACACCACAGAGATAGTTACACCTAAGGACGAAATTAAAAGTTTGCAGGATGCTATTATCTTTGAAAACTTTACACTTAAAGCAGATGATATAGAACTTTTGAGCAATACTAATTTCAAAATTGCAAAAGGAACTATAACCGCCTTAACTGGGCACAGCGGTTGTGGTAAAACAACACTTTTAAAAACGATTTATGGCAAAGGTAAATACAAAGGGAGCATTACTGTTTTAGATGAAAAAGTTTGCAGAAAAAATTTTAAAAAATTATGTCAAAGCATAGGTATAGTTTTACAAAATCCACAAAATCAATTTGCCAAATATACAGTGCTTGAAGAAGTTTTATATAGCCTTTTACTTTGGGATAAACACGCTACATCAGAAAAAGCAATTGAGCTACTAGACACTTTTGGGTTAAAAATGTATCAAAAGTATTCGCCTTTTATGCTAAGCCAAGGCCAGCAAAGGCGACTTGCAGTGCTTTCTGTTTTATGTTCAGGGCAAAAGATTCTTTTATTAGATGAACCAACATACGGACAAGATGCAAAATCTCTCAAAGCAATAATGGATTTACTTTATGACAAAGTTAAAAACGAAGGAATTACTGTTATTTTAACAACGCACGATGAAGATTTAGTGCAAAATTATTGCAGTTATCATTACACAATCTCAGATAGTATCGTTAGGAGAGTTAAGTAAATGAAAAATCTCAACCCGACTTATAAATGTATGTCAATAATAATATTTGCAATTATTTTATCATTTACTTTTTCTATTACCATAAATTCAGTAGTTTTTTTAACCTCATTTATTTTAACCCTTACTTTTGCTCATTTTAAAAAAATTATTTTGTTTTTGCTACCCGTTGCATTTGCAGCTATTGGTCTATTTATGACAGGTTATTTTTTTACAAGTGGTGAAAACCATACAGATTATGCTGTTTCACTTATCGCTAACATGGATATTAGTTCTGCTTACAATGGTTTGCAACTTTCTACACGTATTTTTGCATATGCTGGTGTTGGCATGTTATTTACTTTTTCAACAGATGGTATTGCATTTGTTTATAGTTTGCAACAACAACTCAATTTATCTCCTAAATATGCTTATGGTATTTTAGCAGCTTTTCATTTAATGCCTAATATGCGACGCGAATACGAGCTTTCAAAGTTTGCACTTATGACACGTGGGGGGCATACAAATATATTAGCACCTATTACTATTATGTTTGTAAATGCCATACGCAATGCAGAACATCTTTCATTAGCTATGGAATCAAAAGGTTTTGAGCCTGAAAGTAACAGGACGCATTATCACGAATATCAAATTAACTGTTTTGATATTTTGTTTCTAGTTGTTCCTAATATTTCTTTGTTACTTGTTATATTTCTTTAATTTATTAACTCTCATCAATTACTTTTAACTACTATTTCAACTTAGTTTACTTGTAATTTAATATTTAAAGCGGCACACATATTAATTTTGATTTTAGTTAAAAGCAACGTAATTTATATTAGTTTTATATATTAGTATGATGTATAATCATGATTTATTTTTGTTATATAAGTATTTCATATTATCTAAAATACCATATATAAAACAAAAATTCACATTTAATAAAAGCATGCTCTATTAAAACATATTTTATAAAACAAAAAATGCTATGTGCAGATTACTCTGTACATAGCATTTTTATTAGTTTACTGATTAGACAAGCTCTAGTATTGCCATTTCAGCTGCATCGCCACGGCGAGCGCCGATTTTGATGATGCGAGTATAACCGCCATTACGCTCAGCGTATTTTGGGCTAACTTCATCGAACAATTTTTTAGCAACAGCTTCTTTAGTGATGTAAGCTAATACTTGACGTTTTGTGTGTAAATCACCTTTTTTGCCAAGTGTTATCATTTTCTCAG
>CAYJKG010000059.1:0-13220 GCA_964370685.1 uncultured Faecalibacterium sp.
AAGAGGTACATTAAAAGAACTTGCAGATAGCCAAGGCTGGCCAACATTTGTTGTGCCTGATGATGTCGGCGGACGTTTTTCTGTACTAACAGCTGTTGGATTATTACCAATTGCCGCAGCTGGTGTTGATATTGATGCTTTAATGCAAGGCGCAAAAGATGCAATGGATAAATTCTCTGTTTGCACACCAGACAATGATGCTTGCCGCTATGCAGCAGCACGTACAATACTTTATAAAAAAGGCAAATCAACCGAAATACTAGGTTGCTATGAGCCAGATTTTACCCTTATGAACGAATGGTACAAACAACTATTTGGTGAATCAGAGGGTAAAGATCAAAGAGGTATTTTCCCAGCAAGTTGCATTTTTTCAACAGATTTGCACTCAATGGGTCAATTTATACAAGATGGTTCACGCATAATGTTTGAAACAATAGTTGATGTAAAAAAATCATCAACAGATTTATATCTAGATGAAATTGAAGGCAACTTTGACGGCTTAAATTTCCTTTCAAACCAAAACATGAGCATTGTTAACCGCAAAGCTATGGAGGGCACAATACTTGCTCATACAGACGGCGGTGTACCACAGCTAATAATAGAGCTTGAAGATTTAACAGCGCATAGTGTTGGCTATTTAATACAATTCTTCTTTTATGCTGTTGGTATGAGTGGCTACATGCTAGGCATCAACCCATTTGACCAACCAGGTGTTGAAAGTTACAAAAAGAACATGTTTGCACTGTTAGGTAAACCAGGCTATGAAGAACTAGCTGCAGACTTGCTTGCAAAATTGAAATAATATCAATTAGCTTTTAAAATGTCGAACTTTATGCTGAAAAGCATAATGAAAATATAGGAGGTATACTATGATCAAACTAATTGTTGGCACTAAAGGTTCAGGCAAAACAAAAACTATGGTGGATGCTGTTAATGCTACACTAAAAACAACTAAGGGGAACGTAGTTGTTATTGAAAAAGGCATGAAACTTACTTACGATCTTGACCACAACGCACGCCTTATAACTATGGATGATTATAAAATAGAAGGCGGAAAAATGTTTTATGGTTTCGTAGCGGGTATCCTAGCAGGCAATTATGATATTACCGATCTATATGTTGATGGTATTTTAAAAATTCTTGATAAGGATCTTACAGTTTTAGGAACAGTTCTTGACGAAGTGGCAGCAATTGCCGGCGATAGCGTTAATGTTTGCGTAACAGTTAGCGCTGACGAAAAAGAGCTACCAGCAAATGTTAAAAAATATCTATAAAAGATATTGAAATTTCGAGTGCTACGCGAAATGTTAAGTTTTGCGTAGCACTTTGCTTTTTATATGAAAATATGTTAAAATATAATAAATAAGCTTGCCTTAAGAGAACAAGTGTTATCCGAACTTGTTTTATATAGCGTATATCAGCTCGCTTATATAAATAATAGGTATTTGCTTATTGTAAAAGGCTATTTTTTTAGTGCAAAAAGGTGCAAGGTTATATATAGGGTGAAAAAGTGTGAAGAAAACACTAAAAAAGGGGTTTTAGCGCCTTTTAGGTATTGACAAAGAGCCAATTTCACGCTATACTATCTAAGCGGCCTTTTTAGAGGTGTATCATGTTATTTGATTTAAAAAAGTTCTTTAATACAGGAAATTCGCCACATGAGCGAGTTTTTGAGGTTGATTTAACAGCAAAAGATTTTTCTGGAGCGAAAATCACCGAGCCTGTTTGCACAAATTTTGTTGCAGAGCTTGTAGGCGATGAAGTTGATTTAACTTTAACGGCTACAGCCCATTTAAAAACAAATTGTGCACGCTGTTTGGAAGAAATCAAAAAAGATGAAACAATCAGCGCACAGTGGACTGTAAAAGAAAGGGACCTTGAAGACCCCGACTTTGAACTACCACTTGATGAAAAAGGCAAATTGAATGTAGAAGAATGGTTATACCAGGAATTTATGTTCCAAATCCCCACGGTGCTGCTGTGCAGTGCCGATTGTACAGGACTTTGCCAAATCTGCGGGCAAAAGCAAGAGAGTTGTGTTTGTGAAAAAACCAATGAAACTTCTGCGCCAATTGTAGATGAAAGGCTTAGTGTTTTAAAGTCGCTGCTAGACTGAATTCTATCCGAGGAGGTGCAAAAACATGGCAGTACCTAAAAGACATCACTCCAAAGCACGTCGTGACAAACGCCGTAGCAATGTTTGGAAATTGGAAGCGCCTGCACTAATTAAGTGCAGTCATTGTGGTTCTTTCTCTCTCCCACATCAAACATGTGGTAGCTGTGGCTATTACAAAGGTGTGGAAGTTGTTAAGAAAGCTTAATTTCCACAAATTGGTGAATGACAAAAAAGGTGTTGTTGCACGTTGATTTTCAAAAAGAAGTTGCACAAAATTACTTTGCTTTTGTAAGGTATGTTTTGTTAAATGAGCTTTAAGTTTATGCTTTTTTTTGAGAAACAAACAAGTGCAATGACACCTTATTGTTATAATTGGAACTTTTTAACGTTTAAACGCTGTTTGGAGGTTGCGGTGAGCATAACTATTAAAAATATAGAACAAGGCAGCACCGCTGATAAAATTGGTTTAAAAGTGGGTGATAAGTTGCTTTTTGTAGATGAAAACCCAATAAATGATGGGCTTGATTATCAATTTTACACCGAAAATTTTGAGTTTAAGCTAAAGGCACAAATTAACAATGAAATTAAGGAAATAAACGTGCAAAAAAGTGAGCGAGATTTCGGCTGCGAGTTTGAAAGTTACCTAGCAGATGAAAAGCACGCTTGTAAAAACCATTGTATGTTTTGTTTTATAGATCAATTACCAGAAGGTATGAGGAAAACTTTATACTTTAAAGATGATGATGAACGGTTATCTTTTTTGTTTGGAAATTATGTTACATTAACAAATTTATCTGATCATGAAATAAACCGTATTATTAAAATGCGCATATCACCAATAAATGTATCTGTACATACAACAAACCCTGAGTTGCGTGTCAAAATGATGGCAAATAAAGATGCTGGTAAGGCACTAGGTTATTTAAAAAAACTTGCTGATGCAGGCATAGATATAAACTGTCAACTTGTACTTTGCCAAGGCGTAAACGATGGTGAGGAATTACGCAGGACACTAGATGATTTGCTAGAACTTCGCCCAGCATTACAAAACATAGGTGTTGTGCCAGCTGGTATCACACGCTTTCGGGAGGGATTATATCCTTTAAAAGCATATGATAAGCAAAGTTCATGTAAAGTTTTGGATATTTTAGATGAATATGGCAATTTTTGTTTGAAAAAACATGGCAATAGGATTGTATTTGCAAGCGATGAGTGGTATATTTGTACAGGGAGGAAAATCCCTGATGATGATTTTTACGAGGAATATGCCCTTTTAGATAATGGAATAGGCATGTGGCGTAATTTTAAAGAAGAGTTTTTAGCAGAGCTTGCTGCACCACACAGAATATATTCTGATAAAAATATGGACGTTGTAACCGGTACTTTAATATCACCACTTATTTGCGAGATGATGAAAGTACTTAAAGAGCAATACCCTATGATAAACGTAAATGTGCATACCATAAGCAATGATTTTTTTGGTGGCAATGTTAGCGTTGCAGGGTTAGTTACAGCTACAGATATAATTGCACAGTGCAAAGGCAAGTTAAAAAGTGATACATTAGGTATACCAGAAGTTATGCTTAGAAGCGAGAAAGATATGTTTTTAGATAGCATTACTACTGAACAATTAGGCACAGAACTAGGTGTAAAAATAAAAATTTTACCAGCTAGCGGTGGATTACTTGCAAAAGAGCTTTTAAAATCTGGCTTAATGATAAAAAGGCGCAAGTAAAGCAAAACAAAAAAATTATTATTGTTTTGCAAAATAAATGAATTAAGCATTAATTATTTATACTATATAAGGGGGTTAATATGAGCAAACCCATAGTGGCCATAGTAGGTCGCCCTAACGTGGGCAAATCGACACTTTTTAATAAACTTTCTGGCAGGCGTATAGCTATTGTTGAAGATACACCCGGTATCACACGTGATCGTATTTTTGCGGAATGTGAATGGCTTAACAAAAGCATAACCTTGGTTGATACAGGTGGTATAGAACCAAAAGCAACAGAAGGTATTTTAGCGCATATGCGTCACCAAGCTGAGCTTGCTATAGATATGGCAGATTGCATTATTATGATGGTGGATGTTACAACAGGTGTTACAGCAGCGGATATAGATGTTGCGCACATGTTACGTCGCTCGCACAAACCAATAATGTTAGCAGTTAATAAATGTGATAAAATAGGTGATATTCCACCAGATGTATATGAGTTTTATAACCTAGGTTTTGATGAACTTATGCCTATATCATCTGTGCATGGTCATGGCACAGGCGATATGCTAGACGCTATTTTTGAACATCTAACTTTTACTGAAGAAGAAGATGACGACGAGCGCATACCAGTTGCTATTGTAGGTAGGCCAAATGTAGGTAAATCCAGCTTAACAAATCATATTTTAGGTGAAAACCGTATGATAGTTGCCGATGAAGCTGGCACAACACGTGATGCTATTGATACAAAAGTGGATAACGCTTTTGGCAAATTTATATTTACTGACACTGCAGGTTTGCGCAAACGTTCAAACGTAGGTGAGGGCTTAGAGCGCTACATGGTAGTGCGCAGTTTAGCAGCTGTTGAGCGCAGTAGAGTTGTGCTTATTATGATAGACGGCACAGTAGGCTTTACAGAACAAGATTCAAAAATTGCTGGGTTTGCGCATGAACAGGGCAAAGCTTGCATAGTAGTTATTAATAAGTGGGATGCTGTTGAGGGCAAAGATGAAAAAACAATGGACAAACAGCGCAAAGATTATTTAGGTGATTTTGCTTTTATGAGCTATGTGCCAGTTATGTTTATTTCTGCAAAGACAGGCTATAATGTGCATAAATTAATGCAAAAAATAGTTGAAGTTGATGCCGAAAATGCTGCACGCATACCAACGGGCGTACTTAACGAAATGCTTGCACGTGCAACCGCTCGTATGCAACCACCTAGCGATAAAGGTAGGCGTTTAAAAGTATTTTACCTAACACAAGCGTCAACACGTCCACCAACTTTCGTGGCTTTTTCAAACTCAAAACAATTATTCCATTTTAGTTACCAACGTTATATTATCAACCAAATACGTGAAAACTTTAACCTTAAAAATACGCCTTTGCGCTTAGTAGTGCGTGAACGCGGTGACGGTAAAACAAGTGTAAAAGATTAAATTATTATAAGATATATTAGTGTTATTTGAAGTATGTTATTGTTTAGTATAAGAGGGGAGTATTGATATGATTTATGTAGGTGTGTTATTGGCTATTATTGTTCAGGCGTATTTATTAGGCAGTATAGAAAGCGGAATTTTAATAAGTAAGATTTTTTACCATGATGATGTTCGCAATCATGGCAGTGGCAACGCTGGCATGACAAACATTATACGAACTTATGGTAAATGTGCAGGTGTAGCAACATTTATTGGAGATGCTGGTAAAGGTGTTTTAGCTGTGATTTTTGGTCAATTGCTTTTTGGTTTATTGCCACAAACAACATTTTCACCAATGGTTGGCGGATACTTAGCATTTATTTTTGCTGTTATTGGGCATATGAAACCTATTTATTTTAAATTTCGTGGTGGCAAAGGTGTTGCTGTGGCGGCTGGTTGCCTTATTGCAGTTAACCCTGTTGTTGTAGCAGCATTGATAGTGCTATTTTTAGCATTGTTTATACCTTTTCGCATGGTATCTTTAGGCAGTGTAGCAGCTGCAGTAGCACTGCCAGTATTTACTGTTGTTTATGGTAGTACATGGCAAGGTTTAGCAATGCCAGATTTAGTTTTAAGCACAACGGTGGCACTAGCACTTGGCGCGGCCGTAGTAATAGGGCACCGTAGCAACATAAAACGCATTGTAAGCGGTACAGAATATCAATTCAAAAAGAAAAAACAAGATGACTAAATATATTTTGAAATAAACAAACAGGCTCTTTAGTAATTTGCAAATTACTAAAGAGCCTGTTTGTTATTTTAGTTCTTGATCTAAATTATAGAATAAATCATCCGCAAAAAAATCTGTTAATGAGATATCTAAACCATCACATAATTTTTTTATAGTTATAATTGATAAATCTTTACGGTTATTATCAAACATAGAATAAACAGTTGATGGTGTAATGCCAGATATAGTGGCAAGTTTATTTATTGTTATGTTTTTTTCAGCGCATAGTTTTTTAAATCGTAACACACAAGTTTCTTTTATAAACATAATATCACCCCAATTAATTTTACAATTTAATAATTGTTTAAGTATACGCACTTGCGTATAAATTGTGCTTGTGTTATAATTAATAAAAAAACTAAAAGGGTAGTATTATGATAATTGGGTTAATAGGCGATAATGATGCACTATTTAAGAAAGAAATAAACAATTGGCTAGAAAAAACAATTGAACAATCGATACTATGCGGAGGTGCTTTGTTTTATCATGGAGGTTTTGGGAAATTTAATTATTCCGTTAGAACTATTGTGTGGCAATTAAAAAGCAAATATTCTAATATAGAAAGTATTGTTGTTTTGCCTTTTAATGATAGAGAAATGATATATGACAATGTAGATAAAATTATATATCCGTTGAGTAAAAACATACCAAAATTTTATGCAATACAAAAAAGAAATGAATGGATAATATCTAAAAGCGATGTTATTATTTTAGGAACCAGTAATATATTTGGTGAGGTGCAAAATGCACTGAATTTTGCACTGGAAACTCGAAAAAAAGTAATAGTATATCCGAATGAATATTAATATATAAAAACAGGCTCTTTAGTAATTTGCAAATTACTAAAGAGCCTGTTTTTTAGTGATATTTATTGTTTTTATACAGTTTAAACCTCTGGATATTCGGGATACAAAGGCATAAGCTTTTTGTTTATAACATCAACAAGGCCTAAATCGCTCATTTTGCAAAATGGAATAACGATTAAAGCACAAGTTGCAATGCGTAACAATGGGTTGTGTGTGCCTGTTAAACCAAGTTCGTTTTCTAGCACGTTTTTCATGTTACCTGCATGTTCTGCAACAACTTCAGCTGGGTGCTCGCTCATCAAACCGCCAACTTTAAGTGGTAAAACACCTAGAAGTTCGCCGTTTGCAGCAGCAGCCATACCACCGCCTGTTTCGAGTAGCTTTTCAGCAGTTAACAAGGCGTTTTCAGCTTTATCATAAATGATAATTAGGTTGTGGCTATCGTGAGAAACAGTTGAGGCTATTGCACCAACTTTTGTACCGAAGTTACGTATAACACCATAACCTATTGTACCTTTGCCGTGGCGATTAATTGAAATAATATATTTTAAATCAGTATCGTGTGAAATATCAAGTTTGCCATTTACAACAGGCAACTCTTCCACTACAGCATCTGTCATTATAGTGCCTGTGTTTGCGTAATGAACAACATTAACTTTAACAGTTCCGTTTTGAATAGGTGTTTTATACTCAAACATTTCAAGCGTTGGAGTTTCCATAACCATAGAATTGCGTGTTTCAATTTCAAATTTCTTTTCAGAAATTGGTTCTACTAAAGCACCGTTTTCAGAAACTAACTTACCCTCAAAAAACACCTTACTTGGTTTCAACTGTGCCAAAGATGGCACAAGTTGCATATCCGCTATAAAACCAGGTGCAATTGCGCCAAGGTCATCACGATTAATTTGGCGAGCATTGTTGTAGGTTGCACCTTTTATTGCAAGTATTGGGTCCATGCCACTAGCAATTAGCTTGTTAACAGTTAGGTTTAAGTGACCTTTGTTTAAGATGTCATCTGCTTCACGGTCATCGGTGCAAACAGAAAAATTATCCAAAACTTTCATGCCTTGTGTGCCTAAAAAAGCCTCGCGTGCGTTTAAAGCAATGGAGCTTTCACGAACATCTACCCACATTCCAATGCGCAATTTTTCAGAAAATTCCTGTGTTGTGCGTGATTCATGGCAAGTTCTTGAACCGCTAAGTGCATAAGCTGAAAGCTCTCTGCCTGTCATAAAAGGTGCATGGCCTTGGATGTATAATCCATTTTGCTTTGCACGTTTTATCATTTCAACCATGCGTTCATCGTTGTTTATAACGCCTATATAATCCATAACTTCAGCAAGTCCAACAACACGCTCTAGTTTTGCTAACTCGTCTACATCATCAGGTGTTATAACAGCGCCAGCGTTTTCAAGCCCAGGTACAGATGGCACACATGATGGGATATCTATTAGTTGACGCATTGGCAAATCTTCAGAAGCCTCGTGCATGTAATAAACAGCCTCTTTACCATAAACATTTGCTATTTCGTGTGGGTCTGTAACAACTGTGGTTGTGCCATGATTTACAACACCACGTGCAAAGTTGCGTGGTGTTAACATTGAGGATTCAATATGAATGTGCGAGTCTATTAAACCTGGTATTAAATATTGTTCTTTGCCGTCGATAATTTCTTTAGCATTAATATCAACACCTAGATTTTTAGTTTCAACATGAACAATATGTTTGTCATAAACATATACATCAGCAGGGTAAACTTCGCCAGTTAAAACGTTAACTAGGTAAATATTTGTGATGCATAAATCGGCAGGTATACGCCCCATGGCGCAATCAATAAGTTTTTGTCTATCTAACATTTGTAAAAATCCTTTCAAAAATGAAATTTACATAACAGCGTTACTTACAAAATATAGCACTAAAGGCACTGCAAGTATATACATGCCAATGTGTATATCTTTGAAACGGAATGTAACTATTTTAATAAATACATGTGCAAGTATACCCATGGAAATACCAGTTGAAATGCCACCTGCAAATGCGCAGAACATAATCATAACAAATGGGCCAAAGAACTCTGTAAAATCATCAAAATCTAGGTTTTTCATGCTGGAAATCATCAAGAAACCAATGTAGATTAAAGCAGGGCCAGTAGCTGCGTTTGGTATACTAACAAAAAGTGGAGCGAAAAATGCAGAAATTGTGAAAAGAATACCAACTATAGTTGAAGTTAAACCTGTGCGGCCACCAGCCTCAACACCAGAGGCAGATTCAACGAAAGTTGTGATAGTTGTACATCCACAAGCTGCACCAACTGTTGTGCCTATAGCATCAACAAGGAAAGGTTTTTGTATTTCTGGTAGGTTGCCGTTTTCATCAAGCATATTAACACGGCCTGCAACACCTAAAATTGTGCCTAGTGTTGAGAAGAAATCGCCGCAGAAAACAACGAAAATTAGAGGAATAGCGGACCAGTTTAATATTGACATAAAATCAAATTGGAACATAATATTGCTAACATCGCTAAAGTTTGGCACGCTTGCAATTGCAGTAATGTTAGTAACAGGGTTGCCGTCTGGTGTTGTTACAAATAAACCTATAATTGTTGTTGCAAAAATGCCTATTAAAATACCGCCACGAACTTTGTGTGCTTCAAGGGCTGCAATTAAAAATAAACCAAAAAGAGCAAGCAAAACAACAGGGTTTGAAAAATCACCAAGAGAAATGCCATTTACAAATGAGCCTATACCTGAGTTTGAAAAACCTAAATATGCAATGAAGAAGCCTATGGCAACACCTATGCCTATTTTTAGGTTTTTTGATATCATCTTAACAACTAAATCACGCACGCCGCAAATGGTTAAAACTAGGAATAAAGTACCTGAAATTAAGGTGATAGTCATTGCGCCAGCAAAAGAAACAGCGCCGGATTGGATAAGTGCACCAAACAAAAAGTTTGTGCCCATGCCACAGGAAAGCGCAAAAGGTAGGTTGGCATAAAGCCCCATTAAAATGGTTATAAAACCAGAAACAAGCGCACATGTTATCATAGCGGCCTCTTTAGTGATAACAACGCCGTTGATATCTGTAAAAGTAGCTTCTGTGAAACCTACGATAGCACTAGGCTGCACAGCTAAAACATAAGCCATTGTTGCAAAAGTTGTAAAAGCAGCTATAACCTCTTTAGTTATAGTGCCGCCTTTTTCTTTGACTTTAAAATAATTAAAGCCAGATTTGTTGTTAGACATTGGATTAATCCTCCTAAGAACTTAAAATAAAGTGTCGTACTTCACTATAATAGCAAAAAAGCTGTCAACTTGCAATGTAATATTTTGTTCATTGTTTAATAATTTGAAATTCATATGTTTTAAGAGTTGTTGATATAGCCTATCATAAAAGTGTGTAGTATTTGCCTTTGCTAAAAATTGTGCATTATTACTAAAAATATTTTTAGCTTTTTATTTAATAACTTAACAAAAGGCTGAAAGAAAGTTTTTACTTATGTTTTACATATAAATACGCACACCCACCCATGTGTGCCAAATGGTTTATAGTGAAGTAAATGTTTTTTTGTCAATACCTAAAAAAGCGCTTGACATCTAGCTTTTTTTGAAGTATACTAGGAAAGTATTAAATAATGCCATCATGCGCCTAAAATGCAGTTTTTAGTTCTAAAAAATGTTAATGAAAACTTTGTTTTCTTAAAAAATTAGCATATTTACTTCAATTAATTGTAAGAGGGTGTTTTAACGGCATTTTACAAGCAAAAACGTAACAAATTAGCCTTAAAACGACCCAAAACGGCAAAAATTGCGTGTGAAAACGTAAATGATAGTTCTGTTGTAGTGGTCGCTTTTTTTCCTCATTTTACCGTTTTTGCTATGTGAAATTACTGTTTGATGGACATATTTGTTAGTTTAAGATTATAAGGAGTGGTTGGTTTTATGATGAAAGTCAAGCCTGTCATGATAGGCAAAAGCGAACGCATGAGTTTCTCTAACATCGAGGAAGTCATGGAGATGCCAAATCTGATAGAAGTACAAAAAAATTCTTATCAGTGGTTTTTGGATGTAGGTCTGCGTGAAGTTTTCCGAGATATTGGTGATGTAGAGGATTACACAGGTAATCTAGCGCTAAGCTTTATCGATTTCCGTTTGGATAGCGAGCCAAAGCATAGCATAGCAGAATGTAAAGAACGTGATACAACTTATGCGGCACCTTTGCGTGTGACTGCACGTTTGCTCAACAAAGAGAACGGTGAAGTTAAAGACCAAGAAATTTTTATGGGTGATTTCCCACTTATGACAGATTCTGGCATTTTTGTTATCAACGGTGCAGAACGTGTTATTGTTAGCCAGTTGGTTCGTTCTCCAGGTGTTTTCTACGGTAATGAAAAGGACAAAGTAGGTACAGATTTATTCAGTGCTACTATGAACCCTAACCGTGGTGCTTGGCTTGAGTATGAAACAGATGCATCTGATTATTTCTATGTGCGTATAGACAAAAATCGCAAATTGCCTGTTACAACACTTTGCCGTGCGCTAGGTCTTTCTACAAATGAACAAATCCTAAATAAATTTGGCGAAGATGCGCGCATACTTGCTACTTTTGAAAAAGATACCACCAAAAACCAAGAGGAAGGTTTGCTTGAAGTTTACCGCAAATTGCGCCCAGGTGAACCACCAACTGTTGAATCAGCTACAAACCAAATTAACTCCTTGTTCTTTGACCCACGCCGTTACGATTTATCTCGTTTTGGTCGTTATAAAATGAACAAAAAACTAGAACTTGCACGCCGCATTACAGGTTTAGTGGCAGCACAAGATATAGTTGACCCACTAGACGCTAGCAATGTTATAGTTGCAGCAGGCGATAAAATCACACGTGAATTAGCACAAAAAGCAGATGCACATGGTGTTTGCGAAGTTATGCTAAAAGTTGATGATAAAGAAGTTAAAGTTATAACAAACGGTTGCGTTGACGCACAGGCATTCTTCTCTTTTAATGTTAAAGAATATGGCATTAACGAACGTGCAAATTTTGTCGAAATACAAAAAATACTTGCTGAAACACAAGACCCAGAAGAACAGCAAGCTCTTTTAGTTCAAAACCATGATTTACTGATTGGCCGCACAGTTACAGTTGATGATATTTTTGCATCTATTAACTACCTAAATGGCCTTGGCTATGGTGTTGGCACAGTTGATGATATCGATCACCTTGGCAACCGCCGCATACGTTCTGTTGGCGAATTATTGCAAAATCAATTCCGCATAGGCTTTAGCCGTATGGAACGTTTAATCCGTGAGCGCATGACACTACAAAGCCAAGATCAAAGCGTTATCACACCACAAGGTTTGATAAACATACGCCCTGTTACAGCATCTATCAAAGAGTTCTTTGGTTCATCTCCTCTTTCACAGTTTATGGATCAAAACAACCCTCTTGCTGAGCTAACTAACAAACGTCGTCTTTCTGCACTTGGACCTGGTGGTCTTTCTCGTGATCGTGCAGGCTTTGAGGTTCGTGACGTTCACTACAGCCACTACGGACGCATGTGCCCTATAGAAACACCTGAAGGTCCAAACATCGGTCTTATCTCATACCTTGCATCATATGCAAAAATTAATGAGTATGGTTTCGTAGAAGCTCCTTACCGTAAAATAAAAAAAGTTTACGATGAAAAAGGTAAACTAATTGATCAATTCGTAACTAACGAAGTTGAATATATGACAGCTGATGTTGAAGACGAATATGCAATTGCCCAAGCAAACGAACCACTAGATGAAAACAAACGTTTCACACGTGAGCGTGTTTCTGCACGTAGACGTGATGAAATTTTAGAGCTAGATGTAGATAAAGTTGACTACATGGACGTTTCACCTCGTATGATGGTTTCTGTTGCTACTGCTATGATACCATTCCTAGAAAACGATGACTGTAACCGTGCACTGATGGGCTCTAACATGCAACGTCAAGCGGTGCCTTTAATGGTTACACAACAACCTTTAGTTGCCACTGGTATGGAATATAAAGCAGCTACTGACTCAGGCGTTTGTGTACTTGCACGTAACAATGGTGTTGTTGAATACTGCGATGCAGATAAAATTGTTATACGCAACGATAAAGGCGAAATTGATAAATACGACCTTATCAAATTTACACGTTCTAACCAAGGTACATGTGTAAACCAACGCCCAATAGTTGCAGTTGGCGAAACAGTAGCAGCAAAACAAGTACTAGCTGATGGCCCTTCAACTAAAAATGGCGAAATTTCCATTGGTAAAAATGCCCTTATTGGCTTTATGACATGGGAAGGCTACAACTACGAAGATGCTGTTTTGCTTAACGAAAAAATCGTTCGTGAGGACGTTTA
>CAYJKG010000060.1:0-12463 GCA_964370685.1 uncultured Faecalibacterium sp.
AACACATTTTTAGATAGCCCTCGTGTTTTATCAAAAGCACTTTGCTTAAACGATAACACTAACATGTACTTTGCAGGGCAAATAACTGGTTTTGAGGGTTATGTAGAAAGCATGGCTAGTGGTTTATTAGCAGCACGCTCACTTTATATGAGCATGCAAGGCAAAAGTTTTGCACCACCCCCACTAGATACAATGTGTGGTGCACTACTTAATTATATAACTAGCGAAAATAAAAATTTTCAGCCAATGGGTGCTAATATTGGTATACTACCAGCTATTGAACCACATATACGTGATAAGCGCTTGCGTTATGCAAAAGTTGCAGAGCGTGCAGTGCAAAGCTTTAAAGATTGGGTATCCGACCAAATATAAAAATGGTTTATATTTAATGGCGGTTAAAAAGAATTTACATGATTTATAGGAGGGTTTTGCAATGAAAATTATCTTAGACATGATGGGTGGCGATAACGCACCTCTTGCGCCTTTGCAAGGTGCAGCCGATGCAGTTAAAGAATACGGCGTTGAAATTATAGGCCTTGGCGATGAAGAACTTTTGCGTAAAACAGCAAAAGAAAATAACATCTCGCTAGACGGCATCACCTTGCAACATTGTTCAGAAAATATTGACGTATGCGAAGAACCAGCACTTGCAATACGTCGCAAAAAAGATTCCTCCATAGTTGTGGGCTTAAACTTATTAAAATCTGGTGAGGGAGAAGCGTTTGTTTCAGCTGGTAGCACAGGTGCTGTGCACGTTGGTACAAGCTTAATTATACGCACATTACAAGGTGTTAAACGCCCTGCACTTGCAATGGTTATACCTGCACGCAAAAAACCATATATGCTTATGGATGGCGGTGCAAACGTTGAGTGTCGCCCTGAAATGCTTGTTTCGTTTGCGCTTATGGGCTCTTGCTACATGAACAAAGTTATGGGTGTTGCAAACCCAACAGTTGGCCTTGCAAACAATGGCGCAGAGGAAAGCAAAGGCCCTGAACTTTACCGCACAACACATCAGCTTTTAAAAACAGCAAAGGGCATTAACTTTATAGGTAACATTGAGCCTCGTTATGTGCCTGCTGGTGATGCAGATGTGGTTGTTTGTGATGGTTTTACGGGCAATGTTATTTTAAAATTAACAGAGGGCGTTGCGCTAATGCTTATGGGCATTTTTAAAGATATTTTTAAAGCAAACTTAGCTGGTAAAATGGCATACTTATTAATTAAAAAAGGCCTAGGCGGTTTAAAAGAAATGCTTGATAGCGAAGCACATGGTGGTGCACCGTTTCTTGGAGCTAACGGCATAGTTATAAAAGCACATGGTTCTTCCCATGCTAAAGGTATAAAAAATGCTATACGCCAAGCAAAAAAATGCGTGGATAGCGATTTAAGAAACACAATGCAAAGCGCACTTGATGCAAACAAAGAAGCAATAACAAAGGCATAATGCCAAGTAGTAGTTATAAAATTGCAATTTTTTTGCACCTTTAAGCGTTTATTAGTATAAGGAGCACTTATGGCACAAGGCTTAGAAAAAGCAATAGGATACACTTTTAAAAATAAAGATATTTTGCGAACAGCACTAACACATACAAGTTACGCTAACGAAACACGTGAAAAAGTTGAGCACAACCAACGTATGGAGTTTTTAGGCGATAGCGTTTTACAAATTATCAGTGCAGAACATTTATATACCGCATACGAAAAACGTCCAGAGGGTGATTTAACACGCATACGTGCAACCCTTGTTAGCGAAAATGCACTTTTTCAGTTTGCGAAAGAAATAGAGCTTGGTAAATATTTATTACTAGGCAAAGGTGAGGAACACTCAGGCGGTAGAGAACGTTCAAGCACTCTAGCGGATGCTTTTGAGGCGTTAATAGCAGCAATTTACCTTGATGGTGGTATGAACAACGCTAAAAAATTTGTTTTGCGTTTTTTAACAGAGGGCAAGCACGCACCTACAGATTATAAAACAAAATTACAAGAGATAGTGCAACAAAACCCAGAGGAACACCTCTCGTATCACCTAGAAGAAGAAATTGGCCCTGCGCATAATAGGGAGTTTGTGGCAGCTGTTTATTTAAACTCAAATTGTTTAGCACGCGGCACAGCAAAAAGTAAAAAAGGCGCAGAACAACTTGCCGCAAAAGAGGCATTGCGTTTAATGGGTGTAGCAGAGGAATAGAAGGGTATCTATGGTTTTAAAAGAGCTTGAAATTCAAGGTTTTAAAAGTTTCCCCGATAAACTCAAAGTAAAAGTTGATACTGGTATTACAGCTGTTGTTGGGCCAAATGGTTCGGGCAAAAGTAATATTTCAGATGCTATACGTTGGGTTTTAGGTGAAACAAGCGCTAAGCAGTTGCGTGGCGCAGGTAAAATGGAAAATGTTATTTTTGGTGGTACACAGCTACGTGGAGCTATGGGCTTTGCTTCAGTGCGCCTAACCTTAGAAAATATTGATCGTACCCTTGATATTGATGCGGATGAAGTTACCATAGGCCGAAAATATTATCGCAGTGGCGATAGTGAGTATTCAATAAACGGGCAAGTTTGTCGTTTAAAAGATATTTACGAACTCTTTTTAGATACAGGCCTTGGCAGAGATGGTTACTCCATAATTGGGCAAGGACGTATTGCTGAGATAGTCGGTGCAAAAAGTGCCGAGCGTAGAGAAATTTTTGAAGAGGCTGCTGGTATTGCAAAATATCGTTATCGCAAAAACGAAGCGGAACGTCGCCTTGCAAGCGCTGAGGAAAACCTGGAGCGTTTGCGTGATATTTTAGGCGAGCTAGAAAGCCGTGTTGGCCCGCTAGAACGTGAGAGCAAAAAAGCTGAGCAGTTTTTAGAGCTTGCCGAACAACGCAAAAGCCTAGAGATAACCCTCTGGGTAGATCACGTGCGCCGTGCTAAAGAAACTGTGCGAGAAGTTCAGCGAAAGTACGAAACAGCCGAGGCTGAATATTTGCGTTTTGATAAAGAGCAAAAAACAGCAGATGAACTAGCAGAAGAAATACGGCAAGAGGCACAGCGCCTAACTATGGAAATTGACCGCTACCATACGGATATACGCAGCATCACCGAGGAAATGAGCGGGCGTGAGAGCCGTATTGCGGTTTTGAAAAACGATATAGAGCACAACGAGGAACGCATAGCAGATTTGCGTAATAGTCAGCTTGATAGCGCAGCGGGCGAGGCACAAATTTCATCACAAATTGCAGAGCACCAAAAGCAGATGGATGAAATTTTAGATAAAACCTTGGCGCTTGATAAAGAAATTGCAGAACTAACAGAGCTTTTAACTAATATACAAATAGAAAATAGTGCCTCAGGTGAGCGCAAGGGCGAAATAACAGCAAAACTTGCAAGCTTAACAGAGGAGCAAACAAGTTGCCGTGTGGATATAGCGGCAGTACAATCAGCGGTACAAAGTGCTGAAAGTCAAAAAGGTGAAATTGAAAAACGCCTAGAAGAGCAAAATGCAACTTTAACTAATATAGAAAACGAAATTTCGGAGAATACTCCATATTTAAGTAGCTTACAAGAGAGTCTAACACGCCTAGCAAACATGAAAAACGGTATTGAACTAAAGCTAAACGCACGTCGTAAAAATTTAGAAGAAGCTGATATTGAAGAACAAAAAATTGCACGTACATTAGATGGTAACACACAGCGCATTAGTGTTTTGCGTGATCTTGAAAAAAACATGGATGGCTATGGACAATCTGTAAAAAGTGTAATGCGTGCGGCCTCCGCTGGACGTTTGCGTGGTATTATTGGCCCTGTAAGCAGTATAATAACAGTTGAAAAAGGTTATGAAGTTGCCATTGAAACAGCCATTGGTGCGGCTTTGCAAAACATAGTGGTTGAGGGCGAAAGCTCGGCAAAAGGTGCGATGGCATTTTTGCGTGAGGAACGTGCAGGACGTGCAACTTTTTTACCACTAGATACAATACAAGCGGGTTATTTTAATGGACAATTAACAGGCACAGCACAATTAGCTAGCGAACTTGTAAGCTGTGATGAGCGATATTCAAAAATTATATCTTACTTATTAGGGCGCATAGTTGTTGTTGATGATATCAACGAGGCCTCTGGTGTTGCAAAGCGTTTAAATTATCGTAATCGTGTTGTAACAGTGGATGGACAAGTTATAAATGCTGGCGGTAGCTTTACAGGTGGCAGTGTTCAGCGTTCAGCAGGGTTATTTACACGTAAGCAAGAAATTGCAGATTTAAAATTAAGCATTATTAAATTGCAAAAATTGCAAGAGCAAGCTAGTGAAAATACAGATAAATATAAAGTACAAGTTGATGCGTTAAGCGCAGAGTTATTGGCGATAGGTAGCGAGGAAATAACCGCAAATAATGATAAAATACGTGCTGAAATGGAGCAAAAACGCCTTGAAAATTCCTTGAGAGAAGGGCGAGAAATTGCTGAGCGTTTTGTGCAACAATTAAAAGTGCTGGATGAAACAGCGGAAAATAGTAACGCACAAATTGCAAAAAAACAAGAACTGGATATAAAACTAGTAGAACAGATAGACCAGCTTTCAAAAGAGCTTTCAATATTAAGTACTAGCGATGATAATTTTTTAGAAACAAGGCAAAACCTAAGCGAAGGTTTAAGCGAAAAACGCATGGCGCACTTAGCGTTTGAAAAAGATATGGCACTACATCGCTCTAGCGTAGATGCACTTAATAGCCGCAACGAAGAGCGTGAAGAAAAAGAGCAAGAAGTGCTCCTTGATATAGCTCGTTTGCAAGCATTAAGCGAGGATAGCCGAGCACAAATAATAGCTATGGAGCAAGCTAAAGGTAATCACCAAGAACGTATAGCCGAAAAAGAAGAAAAAATACGCCTAGCGGGTATAGCCCGAATGGAAAAAGAGGCGAACATTACAAAAGCTAATGCAGATGCTCGAAGTTTTGCCGAAAACCGTGAACAAATGAGCGGCGAAATGGCACGTCTTGCAGAGCGCAGAAGCACCTCTGAGGGCGAATATGATCAAACAATATCAAAGCTATGGGAAGAATACCAGCTTTCCATCACAGAGGCAGAAAAACTTTGCATAGAATTTGAAAATATAACAACATTGAGAACAGATGTTGCGAGTGTGCGTGCAAAAATACGTGCACTTGGCAATGTTAATGTTGGCGCTATTGAAGAATTTAAAGAGGTTAAAGAGCGCTACGATACATTATATGCGCAGGTGACGGATGTTGAAAAATCAAAAGCCGAACTATTGCGCATGATTTCAGAATTAGCATTGCAAATGCGTGATATCTTTGCGGAAAACTTTGGTATTATTAACGATAACTTTGCACGTATTTTTAAAGAGCTTTTTGGTGGCGGTTCAGCCTCGCTTAATTTGGAGGAAGATGCCGATATATTAGAAAGCGGTATTGAAATACATGTTGCACCACCAGGTAAAGTTATAAAAAATCTTTCTGCGCTTTCAGGTGGCGAGCAAAGCCTTGTTGCCATTAGCATTTATTTTGCTATTTTAGCGGTTAACCCAGCTCCGTTTTGTATACTGGACGAAATTGAAGCAGCACTTGATGATATAAATGTTGTGCGCTACGCACAATACCTCAAACGCATTTCAGATAAAAGCCAATTTATCGTTATCACTCACCGCCGTGGTACAATGGAGGCTGCTGATGTTTTGTATGGTGTTACAATGCAAGATGATGGTGTTTCAAAGTTATTGCGATTAGATATTAATAACGTAGATGCAACTTTGGTTTCATAAATTATTGCAATATACTTTAATTTGTGAATTGTGAAAAAATGTAATGAAATTCAACATAAATAAGTTAACACACTAAAAAAGGAGGATAACATGGCACTTTTTGGTAGCAAAAAGAAAATGGAAGAAGGACTTTCAAAAACCAGAACAGGTTTTTGGGGACGCATTGTAAATACTATCATAGGCAGAACAATTGATGATGATTTATATGACGAACTTGAAGAGCAACTTATTTTAGCAGATGTAGGTGCAGAGCTTTCTGTTGAGCTTGTTGAAGCCCTGAGAGAAAAAGTAAGCAAAGAGAAACTAAAAAATGGTAACGAAGCGTTAAAAGCATTAAAAGAATTATTAATTGAAATACTCACACCTGAAAGAGAGCTTATGTTAAATGGCAACCCAGCAGTTATTTTAATAATAGGTGTTAATGGTGTTGGCAAAACAACTAGCATTGCAAAACTAGCAAATTTTTATCGCAATATGGGTAAAAGGGTTATGCTTGCAGCTGGCGATACTTTTCGTGCGGCGGCTAGCGAACAACTCGATATTTGGTCAAACCGTGCAGATGTTCCAATAATAAAAGCTGAAGAAGGCGCTGACCCAGCCGCTTTGATTTTTGATGCAGTGCAATCGGCAAAGGCTAAAAAAATGGATTTAGTTATTTGTGATACAGCAGGGCGTTTACACAATAAAGCAAATTTAATGGCAGAACTAAATAAAATTAGCCGTAGCGTGCACAAAGCCTCACCCGAAGCAAGTCTTGAAACATTTTTGGTGCTTGATGCAATAACAGGGCAAAATGCAATCAGCCAAGCGCAAGAGTTTGTAAAAGCCGCTGAGGCAACAGGCGTAATATTAACAAAACTAGATGGCACAGCAAAAGGTGGTTGTGTGTTAAGTGTAAAAAATAAACTAAATTTACCAGTGAGATTTATTGGTGTGGGCGAGGGTTTAGACGATTTACTACAGTTTTCACCACAACAGTTTGTTGATGGCCTACTTGCAAAAGAGGAGGATTCTTAATGATTATATGTGCAGCTACAAATAACGCAAAAAAACTAATTGAGTTAAAGCGTATTTTAGAGAGCGAGGGGCACACGGTAAAAAGCCTAAAAGAACTTGAAATTGATATAGACCCAGAGGAAACAGGCGCAACTTTTTTAGAAAATGCTATTATAAAAGCAAAAGCAATTTGCGAGTTTGCAAATTTGCCAACTATAGCTGATGATTCGGGACTTTGTGTAGATGTATTAAATGGTGCACCTGGTGTTTATAGCGCACGTTATGCAGGCACACACGGCGCAGATGAGGCTAATAACGATAAACTTTTAGCGGAAATGGCAGAGATAAAAACAGAAAATCGCACCGCGAAATTTGTTAGTGCCATTTGCCTTATTTTGCCAAACGGCAAACAACTAACTTGCGAGGGCGAGTGTAAGGGCATGGTAGCAACAGAGCGCAAAATTGGTGATTACGGCTTTGGTTACGACCCGCTTTTTATACCAAATGAAATGGGCTTAATTGAGGGTGGTAAAACTAAAAATACTGAGAAATTAAGCTATGCACAGTTAATGCCAAACCAAAAGGATGCCATTAGCCACCGTGGCCGTGCCATGGAAATATTAAAGGAAAAATTACCAGTTTTTTTAGGTGAATAATTTGTTTTCATAAAAATTTCACTTGACAAATGCTGATAATAAATATATTTTTAATTAACAAATAAAGGAAAATAATATGCTTACATCAAAACAACGTTCAATACTACGCAGCAAAGCTAACACTATGGAGCCAGTATGTTTCATAGGTAAAGGCGAAATAGATGAGGCTGTTATAAAATCTGTATTAGATTGCATAACAGCTAGAGAATTAGTTAAAGTAAAAGTGCTAGAAAATAGCATGTATAATGCACGTGAGGCTTCAGATATTTTATGCGAGGCAACTGGTGCAGAGCCTGTGCAAGTTATAGGTTCTAAATGTGTGCTTTACTTGCAAAAAAAGAAAGATAGCCAATATAAGGATTTGCTTAAATGAGAATTTTGCTTTTTGGCGGAACTTTTGACCCACCGCATAACGGACACATGCATAATTTAAAACACGCAATTGATTTTGTAAAACCACAAAAAGTTATTGTTATGCCAGCGGGCATACCACCACATAAATCTGCAAGCAAAACTAAAGCTAACTTGCGCCTTAAAATGTGCGAGTGTTTTTTGGAGCTTGCAAATAACAAAAATAATTTTGATATAACAATAAGCGATTGGGAAATTAATTGCGCAAAAAATGGTGAGGCTAATTATACGATAAATACACTAAATATGCTGAGTGAAAAATATCAAGGTGCAGATTTATTTTTAACAGTTGGTAGCGATATGTTACTAAACTTTAAAATATGGAAAAACTGGCAAGAAATTTTGCAAAAAGTAGTTTTAGTTGTACAAACACGTAAATTAGGGAATGAAAGCGCCTTAAAACAAAAAATGAAAGAGCTTGACCCAAGCGGTAAGCGAATAATTTTAAATGACATAAATGCGCTTGAAATGGATTCAACCACTTTGCGAAAAATGTTAAAGCAAAGGCAAGATTGCACAGGTTTTTTACCAGCCGATGCGCTAAAAGTGATAACAGAAGAGCAACTTTACATTTAAAATTTAACATTAAAACTTCAACTAATAATAGAGAGAATTATCCATGACAATTAAAAAAGCTAGACAGCTTGCTAAAAAAAACGTATCTGAAAAACGTTACGAACATACATTAAATGTAAAAAAAATGGCAATTAAACTTGCAAAGTTATACGGCGCTGATGAAGAACGTGTTGCAATAGCCGCCTTATTACACGATGTTTTTAAAGAAAAAACACGTGCGGAATTGTTGCTTATTTTGCAAGAAAATGCTATAATAGCTGATAATGCGCAAAATCGCCCTACACCTGTATGGCATGGCGTGTGTGCAGCAATAGTGGCAAGAACCCAATGGGATATTAAAGACGAAGAAATTTTAAGCGCCATAGCCTGCCACACAACAGGTAAGGCTAATATGTCTTTGATTGATAAAATAATTTATCTTTCAGATATGCTATGTAAAGAGAGAGATTTTGAAGGAATAGAAGTATTGCGAGATTTAGCTTATAAGGATATAAACCTTGCAATGCGCGCTTGTTTAAAATGCAGCATGGATTTTGTGCTTGCAGATGGTAAACCGTTAGACCCTGCAACCTTAGAAGCATACAAGGATTATAAGTAAAAGAAAGAGGTATAATACAATGAGCGATCAGCCACGTAAAATTCGTAAAACTTCCGAACAAGAAAGTAATGCCTACGCAAACAACAAAACTAAACGTCGCAAAAAAAGCAAAACGCCTATTTGGCTACCTTTAGTAATAGTTCTGGTTCTCATTGGTGGTGCAGGCTTTTATGCTTGGAGCTATGTTAATAACATAATGCAACAAATAGCGCCAGAAACAGACGCACCATCAATTGCAGATGAAGTTAAAACAGCAGAGGCCTACAAAGGCGATGTTGTAGGTATTTTGCTAGTTGGCATAGATTTAAGTAATTCCGACCAAGAAGATGGCTCCAACAACGGGTTAACTGATATGATGATGTATGTTCAATTTGATGTTAAAAACAATAAAATGAACATGCTACAAATTCCACGTAATATTTATGTTGGCCTTGAGTTTACTTGTGAGGATACAACAGGCAACTCATATAGATCAAGTAATGGGCAAATAAATGCAGTTGCTATGTCAAACTCAGAGAACGGTGTTGGCAATATAGCAGCACTTGCAGATACCATTGCAAATAATTATGGCCTACCTATTGACCACTATGTTTCAATTGAAACCTCGGCTTTTAAAGCACTTGTTGACCACTTTGGTGGTATAGAAGTTTATGTTCCGCAAGATATGGAATATAACGGGAGTTTGCTTAAAGAAGGTTATCAAAACCTTGATGGTGATGCAGCTGAATTTATGGTGCGCAACCGCAACTATGCGACTTCTGACCTTGAGCGTTTAAATATGCAACGCTACGTATATGCTGGCATGTTTAACCGTGTGCAAACAGCTGCTATACAAGATGTTATTAAACTAATGCCTGTTGTTGTAAGCTATGTTAAAACTGATTGCAACCTAACAACGTTAATAGAACTTGGAATTTCTTTCTTATCTTTAGATAGCGCTGACATCATGGTTTGCCAAGCACCAGCATTTACAGGAACAGAAATGTTAATAGTTGGCCACAACAGTGCCACCGGTAAACCAATAGAGCAATCCGTGCTAGTAGGTGCGCCTGAACACACAGCAGAGCTTTTAAACGAATATTTTGCCGCATACTCTGGCCCAATTGATGCAAGCTCCTTAAACCTTGCTGAATGGCCACATAACGGCATATCATCTGAACCAAATGTACAATTTATGGGGCAACTTGATTCTGAGGCACAAGCAGCTCAAGCCGAACAAGAGGCTGCCGCATAAAGAAGAATAATAAAATTATGTTAAAACATAAGGCGTGCAAAACCACGCAGAGGAAATTATGGAACAATTAAATTTAAAAGAACCACGCGACCTTGCTATACGCATGGCACAAATATTAAACGAAAAAAAGGCTGAAAGTGTAACTGTGCTTAAAGTTGACGATGTAACAATGCTAACTAGCTATTTTGTTATTGCTTCTGGTACATCAACAACACATGTAGGCGCACTTGCAGATGAGCTTGAATTTGAGCTTGCAAAAGAAGCCCAAAAACCATATGCAAGCGAGGGTTACGATTCTAAAAACTGGATATTGCTAGATTACGGCAGTGTTATAACACATGTTTTCGTGCCTAACACACGTGAATACTACGACCTTGAACGTTTGTGGGAAGAGGGCGAAGAAGTTGATTTAACAGCTTATTTGCAATAATTAATAAAACTAATTTTACCAAAAAGGTAAATTAAAAATCAGACAGGTGCTGCTATGTTTTTACATTTGTAAATTGCAAAAACATAGTAGCACCTATCGCCGATAAAAAGTGGAGCAGTATCATGAAGTATGATTTTAAAGCCGCCGAGCAAAAGTGGCAGGCCGTTTGGGAAAACGAAAAAACCTTTAAAGTAGAAATTGATAAATCAAAACCAAAGTTTTTTGCTTTGGTTGAGTTTCCATACCCGTCAGGGCAAGGCCTACACGTTGGCCATCCACGTAGCTACACAGCGCTAGACGTTGTTGCACGTAAACACCGCCTTTTAGGTGAAAACGTGCTTTATCCAATGGGTTGGGATGCTTTTGGCCTACCTACTGAAAACTTTGCGATGAAAAACCACGTGCACCCTGCTGTGGTTACAAAAAGCAACGTAGAAAACTTTAAGCGCCAATTAAAAGCACTAGGTTTTTCCTTCGATTGGGATAGAGAAATTAACACAACTGACCCTAGCTACTATAAATGGACACAGTGGATATTCTTGCAACTTTTTAAAAACGGCCTTGCATATAAAAAAGAAATGAATGTTAACTGGTGTACAGGTTGCAAATGCGTGCTTGCTAACGAGGAAGTTGTTGGTGGTGTTTGTGAGCGTTGCGGTAGCGAGGTTGTGCACAAAGATAAAAGCCAATGGATGCTAAAAATTACAGCATACGCTGATAAACTAATAGACGGTTTAGACGACATTAATTTTATTGACCGTGTTGTTGCACAACAAAAAAACTGGATAGGCAAAAGCACAGGTGCACAGGTTACTTTTGGCACAACAACAGGCGAAAATTTAAGCGTTTTTACAACACGTGCAGATACACTTTTTGGCGCAACTTACATGGTTGTTTCACCAGAACACGAGCTTGTTAAAAAATGGCTTGAAACAGGCGTTATCAAAAACACTGATGAAGTTAAAAACTACCAAGCTGCTGCCGCTAAAAAAAGCGATTTTGAGCGCACAGAAATAAACAAAGATAAAACAGGCGTAAAGCTAGATGGCGTTATGGGCATAAACCCAGTTAACGAGGAGCAAATACCAATTTTTATATCGGATTACGTTTTGGCTACTTACGGCACAGGTGCAATTATGGCTGTGCCTGCGCACGATAGCCGTGACTGGGAATTTGCAAAAGCATTTAACCTACCAATAGTTGAAGTTGTAAAAGGCAAAAAAGCCTCTAACCTAGATGAAGCCGCTTTTACAGATGTTGCAACAGGCACAATGATAAACTCTGGTTTCTTAAACGATTTACCAGTTAAACAAGCAATAGAAACAATGATAAACTGGCTTGCTGAAAACGGCAAAGGCGAGGCGAAAGTTAACTTTAAATTGCGTGACTGGGTGTTTAGCCGCCAACGTTACTGGGGCGAACCTATACCTATGGTTCACTGCGAAAAATGTGGCTGGCAACCTATACCAGAAAGCGAATTGCCACTAACTTTGCCAACTATCACTGATTTTGAGCCAGGCCCTGACGGCGAAAGCCCACTAGCACGCCAGGAAGAATGGCGTAAAACCACATGCACATGCTGTGGTGGTGCGGCACTGCGTGAAACAGACACCATGCCACAATGGGCAGGATCGTCTTGGTACTTCTTACGTTATATGGACCCACACTGCGAAACAGCTCTAGCAAGCAAAGAAGCGCTAGAATACTGGGGCATGGTGGATTGGTACAACGGCGGTATGGAGCACACCACCTTGCACTTATTATACAGCCGTTTTTGGCATAAATTCCTTTATGATATTGGCGCAG
>CAYJKG010000061.1:0-12267 GCA_964370685.1 uncultured Faecalibacterium sp.
GGTTGTTATGAGATGTGTTGATATGGTATAATTAGCTCTAAACCAAATATAAATTTCATTCATCTCATTATTACTTGCATATACACAAGATTATATTTATTTTGTTAGCTGAATTAAATTTTCATACCCTTTCTTTCTGTTAGGGCTGCTTGCGTAGAATTCTTTCATCTTCTCACAAGGGAAAGTTTCACATTGATTGCAAAATTCAATGTTTTTTCATCTAAACAATCTTACTAACCATCATACCATAAAAAACAAAAAAGACAATCGCAAGATTGTCTTTTTTGTTTACGGAGATGAAGAGATTTGAACTCTTGCACCGGTTGCCCGGCCTACCTGATTTCGAATCAGGACCCTTCGACCACTTGGGTACATCTCCAAATTATTATTTTTTTAGTGATTTTTTAGTAGCTGTTTTTGCCTGTTTTTAGGCTTGTTTTAAGGCATTTCTCAGAATGTTTTTCGGATAACTGTGAGCAAACTGTGAGCAAAACGCAAATTTTTTGCATCAAAAAACACCGAAAAAACAACGTAAATACGTTGAAAAACGGCACTTTTGGTGCGACTGCACCTTGCACATTTCGAGTGTTGCACTTTAGACCACTCAGACAACTCTCCATATTTATTAACCAAAAGTTCTACTCTGGAAAAATCGTAGAATTATTCGTAGAACTCGGAAAATATTCAATTTTCAAAACACTAAAAAAACAACGTAAAATCAAGATTTTTCAACAACTATGTTCCAACTCTGCAGAACGATTTCGAATCAGGACCCTTCGACCACTTGGGTACATCTCCAAATTATTATTTTTTCTATGCACGTATAAAAAACAAAGATATATTTAACTTTTTTATTATAACAAAAGCAATAATACCTGTCAATATTTATGCGATTATTCATTAACAAATTCCTCAACAGTAAATTTTTTACCAATATATATTGGCATCATTACTTTTTTGTACCACCTCCATCAGCTTTATCAAAATTATGTGTAATAAATCAATTTTAATTATTCCAAATAATATTTTTATCTGTGCACAATATAGTAAAACATTTGCTTTTAAAGATATTAAGTGATATAATTACGTTATACTTAATTGATAAAATTGCTGAGATATGCTTTTTTTTACGAAAGGTAACGATATATGCATAGTTTTGTAAAAAAAGATAGTAAAACTAGTTATATTTATACGGTTGAAACACGCTGTATAGGTTGTAATAAGTGTATCTCAAAATGTCCCACCAAAGCAAATATAGCCTATTGGGAAAACAGCAAAAACATTGTTAACATTAAACCTGGTTATTGTATTTCATGTGGCGAGTGCATATCAATCTGCGATAGAAAAGCTAGAGTTTACTATGATGATACAGAATTATTTTTTAATGCGTTGAAAGATGGTAAGCCCTTATCGCTAGTTATTGCGCCATCTGCGCATGTAAATTTTAAACAACTACCAAACCTTATTGGCTATTTAAAGTCTTTAGGTATCAACAAAGTTTATGATGTTTCTTACGGCGCAGATATTTGTACTTGGGCCTATGTAAAACATATAAAAGCCACAAACCCTAAAACGCTCATTGCACAGCCGTGCCCTGTTGTGGTTAGCTATGTAGAAAAATTTCACAGCGAATTAATTGATTATTTATCACCTGTTCAAAGCCCTGTGCATTGCCTTGCTACATATTTAAAACTATACGAAAAAACAGAAGATGACATTACATTTTTATCTCCTTGCATAGGTAAAACACGTGAATGCAACGACAAAAAAACAAAAGGTGTGTTAAAATATAATATCACCTTTGCAAAATTACAAGATTATATAGAAAAAAACGGTATTAATCTTAACGACTACCCTGCTGCTGAATTTGATAGCGTTGCAACTTCCATAGGCTTTGCTTTTCCTCGACCTGGCGGCTTGACAGAAAATATTAAACTCCACCTTGGCGATAACATTTGGACAAAGCAAATTGAAGGTATTTTTAAAATTGAAGATTACTTTAAGCAATATTTAAAAGATATCGACGAAAATAACCCTGTTCCATTAATTATAGATGCCTTAAACTGTGAGCATGGTTGCAACCTTGGTACAGGTTGCCGCAAAGATATTTCTTACAATTATATTGACAACTCAATAAACGAGCGTAAAAATAAAGTTACCATCACCAACACTGAAGAGTTGATGAAACATTTTAACGAAAAACTATCGATAACCGACTTTTTACGCAGTTACACTGATAGAAGCGCTGAATATTCAGCACCTAAAGAGATTGATTTAGAACCAATTTATATTAGACTTGGGAAATTTACTGCAGAAGATAGAAACATAAACTGCTTTTCTTGTGGGTATGGAAGTTGCCAAGATTTTGCTACTGCTGTTGCAAGTGGAGATAACCATATAAACAACTGTCATAATTTTTTGCTAGAAAAATTTACCTCTTTAAGCACCATAGATTCGCTAACTAAAGTTTTTAACCGCTATAGTTATACTGAACTTTTATCATCTTTGCAACAATCGCACCCACAATTGTTAGGCATACTTTTTGTAGACATTAACAAACTTAAAGAAACTAACGATTTAAAAGGCCATGACGCTGGTGATGAACTTATAAAAGAAGCTGCAAATATTTTGCGCAAAGTTTTTGACGAAAATATCTACCGCATAGGTGGCGATGAATTTGTTATAATCACAAAATGTGATTGTGAACAAGAATTTAAAGATAAAGTTACAAACCTGAAAGCCTTGTTAGCAATTGATGAGCAAGTTGATTTATCTCTAGGCTTTGCCTTTAGTAAATTTTTCAACGAGCTTAATGATAATATTAGCATTGCTGAAAAAAACATGTATGCTGATAAAGCTGATTACTACACTAAAAACAAAAAATACGATCGAAGAGGATAACAAAAATGACTATAACACCTTGTGTTATAGTCATTTTTGTTATATCTATTATGTATTTTTATGCAAATAGCCATTTTTGTATTTTATGTAAAAAAATTTATCTAATAGTCGATGTTTTATAAATATTTTCTACAAATTTTACTTTAAAATAACAAATTTCATTGAATAAATATATTATATAGGCGCTTTTTATGTATAATCATACACCGCTTTAAACTTTGATTTTAATTTTTGCTTTTATTTCCGATTTTATGTATAAAACTAGTTAAAAAACGCTGTAATATCTTTAATTAAAGTGCCGCGAACAGTATTTACTTTTAAAACCCACACCAATACGCAAGTAAAACAATTATTCTCTGCAGAAAGGATAACAAAAAATGAAATCAATAAAAACTAAAATCTTACTACTCTTTATCCCTATTTTGTTGGCGAGCATATTAATAATTAGTGTCATATCCATTGTTGGGCTTTATAACAGTACAATGTTTGCCCTTGAAGAATCTTTAACTTCTACAGTTGATACTGCGGCTAATATGATGACTGTTCAATTGCAATCTTATAAAAGTTTGATTAACCAGCTTGCACTTGATGCCACATTAACACAAGATGTGCCTGCAACTGGAGAAACTACAGCTGATGGCCGAACTGCCGCACAAGTTAAAGCAGAAATTATTGATTATTTTGACGTAATTAAAGCTGAGCATACTTTTATTGAAGCTGTTCAAGTTTTTGATGCAGATGGTATAGCTTTATCCTTAGATATTGATGAATCAGCTTCACCATATTTTACTGTTCCGCGTGATACTGGCGCAGCTTTTGTTTCCGACCCGGTTTTAAACCCCGAAACAAATATGCTAACAACTGCTGTTTCTGCACCTATCATGAAAAACGGTCAGTTTTCAGGTGTTGTTTTGTTTGCTGTCAACCCCGAAATTTTTTCACAGATTGTTTCTGAAATTTCTGTTGGCGAGGGTAGCACCACCACTATAACAGATAGCCAAGGCACAACTATAGCTTTTAATGATATGCAATTTGTTTTTGACGCTTACAACACCTCTGAGGCTGCTAAGACTGATCCATCTTTAGCTGCTCTTGCAGCAGTTGAGCAAAAAATAATTAACGGAGAAGATGGCTTTGAAACAGTACAATGGGATGGTGTTAATCAGTTTATCGCATACACTCATATACCAGACTCTAACGGTTGGGGTATGTATATTTTAACAAATCAGCAAAACTTTCTTTCCCACATGACAAACTCCATTATTATTGTTGGTATTGCTAGCTTAGTGTTAATTATTATTTCCGTTGTAGTTGTATCTGCTTTAGCTAAAGGCATAACCGCACCTATCAAACTTTGTGCAGATAGGCTTAACAAGGTTGCAATGGGCGATTTAAAATCTCCAATGCCTGAAATTACAAGCAACGATGAAATTGGAACGCTTGCAAACTCCACAGCTAAGATAGTTGATTCCATAAGCACTATTATAGCCGATTTAAACCTAGCTTTAGACGAAATTGCCTCTGGTAATTTTGATGTTGATAGCACTGCTGCAGATTACTACATTGGTGATTTTGAATCGCTATTTGTTTCTATGGAATCCATTATTTCTAAACTTTCATTTACTGTACATCGCATTGGTGATGCCTCTGACAAAGTTAACCTTGGCAACTATCAAATTGCTGATAGTTCGCAAACTTTGGCAAATGGCTCTATACAGCAAGCTGATTCCATTGACCAACTAAGCAATAAAATTTCAGAAATATCTGGCAAGATTGTTGAAAGTGCAAACGATGCTCAAAAGGCAAAAGTTTCTAACGAAAAATCTCAACTTGCTTTGGGTGAAAGCCACGAACAAATGCGCAACATGGTTGCCTCAATGGGCGATATTAATAAGAAATCCACTGAAATTAGCAACATTATCAAAACAATTGATGATATTGCGTTCCAAACAAATATACTTGCACTTAACGCTGCCGTTGAAGCCGCAAGGGCTGGCAACGCTGGTAAAGGTTTTGCGGTTGTTGCTGACGAAGTGCGCACACTTGCAATTAAATCTGCACAATCAGCTAAAGATACCGCCACACTTATTGCCGAAACTGTAACTGTTGTTGACCGTGGCAACAAAATTGCAACCGATACAGCTACCTCCATAGACACTGCTATACACAACGCAAAAGAGCTAAGCTCGTTAGTTGATAGCATAGCTGATGCCTCTGCTTTACAAGCCGAGGGTGCAACACAAGTTAGCGAATTTATCGAACAAATTTCAGCAGTTGTGCAAACAAACTCTGCAACCGCCGAGGAAATTGCCGCTACTAGTGAAGAGCTTTCAACACAATCTACGATACTTAAAGATATGGTTTCTGAATTTACACTTTACAGAAATGCAAACTTGTTAGAATCACCTGAAAAACCTAACCTTGCCGAACACTCACCGCTTATGCTAGATCAAACCTCAAAATACGATAGCAAATATTAATTGCCTAGTATTTCTTTAACTCTAGCCTGCACTGCCATATAGTTATAACCTGCTTTCGTTAGGCTCTGCTTGCGCACAGCACCATTACCCCATTTGCCGCTTATAACTTCGCGTGCTAGCTCATCTATTGTTTTTTTAGCACCACTCTCGTTTTTAACGTGGGTGGTGCTTTTTTTGCCAAATAATTTTTCCATTAACTTACGTGTTGCACCACCAACACCTGGTATTTCACCATATACTATACCATCATTAAAACTTGTAGAAGCAACTGCTTTTTCGCCGCTCAATATTTTATTAACTTCGTCCGCTATATATCCAAACTTACTGCTAAGGTAAGGCCCCGGGCAAAGAGTGTTCGTAAACCATTTATGCATGGTTAAATTACCGCTTTTATCGCCTGTATAGTAAAGGCGAGGTATTCCGTTACGTTTACAAATATCAGCACAAAGCTCAATAGTTGCCTCTAAGGCGGTATCCCCCACTGGCCAGTTTGGTGCGCCACCACTATTTGCCACCTCAATAGTTATTGCTTGGTTATCATTAGTTGGAGAGGACGAACACCACGAACGGTTTTTTTCCTCGCAATACATGCCTATGCGCCCGTCTGAGCCGACACCATAGTTAGAGCTTGCACGCCTACTTTTAGCGGCAAATATCTTGCCACATTGCTCCACTGTTAAATTGCCAGCCATGTGATGTATAGTTATTTTTTTAATTTTGCCACGGCGTGGGTTTGTGCTATTTGGTGATATTTTAACATAGCTAACTAAACTGCTATTGCTCATTATCAATGCTCCTTATATAAATATATTAATTGTTATCTCGTGCTATATTATATGAGAACAAAGTTTACCTTGGCACAAAGCAAAACCGCCAAAGGTTTTTATACCCTTGACGGTTTTGTTGCTCCTAGCTAATATTTGATTTTTTTATAAGGTTTTGTACACTTTAACTGCAATAAGTTAATAAAAAATATTTTTCACTTTTGCAAAATTAATATTCTTTACTCTTGCAAAAAATTATACTTAATTTTAACGATATAAGCCAGCTGAGCACTAGCAAGCCAGCTACAACTGCAATTAGTGCATACATGCTGCTATCAACAGTTTCTACTTCTAAATGCCATGAAGTTGAAACAAAGGCTATTGCCAAACACCCCATTAAAACAGCAACAACAATTACGAATATTTTTGCTTTTACTGCACCTAGTTTAAACTGGGCAGGTATGCAAATTAAAGATATAAAAGTTGATATTGCAGTTACTAAAAAACTAAAAACAATATTTTCTATAAAACTTTTACCTAGCAAGGCTAAAACAACACTAGCTAAAAATGCATAAAGCAAGGTAGTTGCAACTACTAAAAATGCCGAAACATGCCTTGAAACCGCTATATCTTTTGCGCTAACAGGTGCTATTTTCATCACTACATCCATTTTACCTAAATCATCATACATGCCAAAACTAGGTATTATAATTAAAGGTATTATACCTACCATTGCAGTGCCAAAAGGGTTAACAAAACCTAATGCCGAATACATAACAGCTAACATAGCACAGGTTATATATGTAGTTTTTGCCATTATAAAATCTCTAATAATTAAACCTTTCAAATTGTTCACCTTCTTTTAAAATTGCTTATCTTTGCAAATTTTTGCTGCTACGTTAATAGAAACAATCCATTCCACAATTATAACAGGCACAGCACAAGCCATAAGAATATATGCATACTGTGTACCAAAGTTAAATAACAAAGTTATAGCTCCGCCAAAAAGCATCATTGCCACTACTAAAATCACCATGCTAAATATGCGTGCTTTTTCCACACCAAACTTCATTTGCATAGGTATAAGCACAGGTGCAACCAACAAACCAACAGCTAAAGTAACTATACTAGCAACTAAGTTTGTCATAAAATCGCTAGTTGCTGTCAGGGTCATTGCAAATGAAATTGCCATACAAATTATTAGTGTCAACACAAAAGCCATTAAAATTGTTGTATAGCGTGCCAGAGCAATATTTTTTGAACTAACTGGTGTTGTGCGAATAAATCGGTCGAAATTTGTTTTTTCATCTTGCGCAAAAAGTGCTGTTACAAACATCAAGGGCAATACGCCCATTATAGAAGGCCCAATAGTGCTATTTAAAATCCCTATTCCGCCCCAGACTGCAATCATAATTAAGTAAGATTTCGCACTGCTTTTTAGTGTCAATAAATCTTTTATAACTAGACCTTTCATTGTTTTTGCCCCCTTATAAAGTTTATCATTATATCTTCAATAGTGGTGTGCTCTGTAATTGTTCCACTTGGCAATTCAGCACGTTTCACTAAAGCCTGCGCGCCATAAGTGTTTTCGGTTTTGTTTATAATTGCGCTGTTTTCAAGCGAGTTTAAGAGTTCTTTTGTGCATTTAACAACGGCATATTTATTTAAAAGTTCGTCTTTTTCCTCGCTAAATAAAATTTTGCCGTGAGAGATGCAAGTTATATAATCACAAATTTTTTCAAGGTCGCTCAAAATATGTGAGGATATTAAAACACCATTATTTTCATCTTGTATAAAATCCATAAATATTTCAAGCACTTCTTCCCTAGCCATTGGGTCAAGGCCACTTGTGGGTTCATCTAAAATTAAAAGTTTGCTACCGTGTGAGAGTGCAACCGCAATTGAAAGTTTCATCTTCATGCCTTTTGAATATTCTTTCATATTTTTGCTTGGCAAGTCAAACTTTTTCAAATACATATTAAACTTTTCGCTATCCCAAGTTTTATATGTGTTTCTCATTATTAGCTCAATATCTTTAGGTTTCATTAATTCCATAAAGGCAAAATCCTCAAAAACTACACCTATTTGCTCTTTTATCTCTTTGTTTATTTCTAAATCGCTTTTGCCTAAAACTTCAACCACGCCACTATCTTTTTTAATAAGTTCTAAAATCAGCTTTATGGTAGTGCTTTTACCTGCGCCGTTTTCGCCTATAAGGCCCATTATCGCACCCCTTGGCAAAGTTAAATCAACGTTTTGCAATTCAAAATCTTTAAACTTTTTGTTTAGTTTTTCCACTTTAAGTATATTTTGCATGGTTTATTCCTCCTCGTAAATAGTTTTCATCATTTCTTGCAGTTCGTTTAAACTAAGCCCGCACATAGCGCTTAACTTTGTTATGTTTTGCATATGTTCCTCAATTTGGCGTAAATGTTGCTCTTTTACAATTTCTAGATTTTTTTGTGCTACAAAGCTCCCTTTGCCTGTTTGAGATACAATAAAGCCGTCACGTTCCAGCTCCTCGTATGCTCGCTTTGTTGTTATAACACTAATGCGCAGCTCTTTTGCTAGCATTCGCATTGAGGGTAAGGCATCACCCTCGTTTAAATTGCCTGCTAAAATTTGAGTTTTAATTTGCGTATACACTTGCTCGTAAATCGGCTTTTCGCTACTGTTGCTAACTATAATTTGCAAATTACGCACCTCCTTTTTGGTATATTGTATATACCCATTATATACAATATACACGTTAGTGTCAATATGCAAAATCAACAAAAATGCAAATAAATAATTAACAATGCATTGCCATTACATATTAATTAGGTATGATTTTTTCACATAATTTATTGAAATATTTCGCCATATAAACCCGAAAGTTTATATGTTTCTTGCAAAAATCACTATAAAGTTTATTGAATTATTTTAGTTATAATGTTATAATTTTTTCAATTCAAATAAACAATAAAGAAGGAGTTATAACAATGAAAGAAATTACACGTCGTTCATTCCTAAAAGTTGCAGGTACAAGTGCTGTTGGTGCAACATTAGTCGCTTGTAACACCCCTGCTGATGAAACAACCTCCGCTGAGCAAAGCTCTTCCACTGCTAGTAGTGAAGTTGCTAGCGAGGCAAAAACCGGTACCGCCACTATAGTTTTGCGTGGTGGCACAGTGCACACTATGGATACCAGTCACAGCACAGCAACAGCCGTTGCACTTGAAGACGAAAAAATTGTTTATGTTGGTGATGATGCTGGCGTTGAGGCATTTGTTGGAGAACAAACACAAATAGTTGAACTTGATGGCAAAATGGTATTACCTGGATTTATTGATAGCCACATACACCCTGCCTCTGGTTGGGTAACTGATATGTATCAATGCAATCTTTTTGATGTTGAAGCTACTGAAGAAGCGTACCTTGCCACAATTAAAGAATTTGCCGCTGCAAACCCTGATTTGCCTGTTATAATTGGCGCACGTTTTCAGATTAATGCCTTTGGCGAAGCAACACCTACTAAAGAAATGTTAGATGCGATTGTTTCTGATCGCCCTGTTTATATTTCTGATACCTCTGGACATGCCTTTTGGGTAAACAGCAAAACCTTAGAAATATGTGAAATTGATGAAAGCACACCAGAACCTGAAGGCTCTAAAATTTATTATAACGAAGATGGTTCAATTAGCGGTTTTTTTGCAGATGCGTTTATATTTGACGCTGTTTTATCTTTGAGCGCTACAACAATTGAGCAATTTGAAGCTGCTTGGATGAACTGGCAAACCGAGGCAAACTCCTTTGGTATAACCGCTTTTTCATCTGGTGGTACAGTTGGAACATTAGGCACTGGTGATTCTTACCAAGAATGGGAAATGGTTGATAAATTGTATAAAGCTGGCACTTTAACCGTGCGTGGCAACATGCCATTTATGGCAATACCAGATGATGCCTCAGACGAAACCATTGATATGATACTTAAAAACCTTGAGGACGGACAAAAATTTGCCTCTGATTATTTAACAATACGTACAGTTAAAGCCTTGGTTGATGGTGTTGTTGAAGGACGTACAGGTTACTTACTAGAACCATATGCAGACCCAGCAGATGCAGGCCCTGATTATAGAGGCATACCAATTTGGACACAAGAAAACCTAGATAAAATAACACAAAAATTAGATGAAAAAGGTTATGTTTTACACATGCATACAATTGCTGATGGCAGCACACGCATGGGTGTTGATGCAATTGAAAAAGCTGTTACCGCAAATGGCACTGAAAAAGCACGCCATGTTTTAACGCACCTAACTATAGTTGACCCAGCAGAATTACCACGCATGCAACAATTAAACATCATTGCAGCTATGCAACCAACTTGGTTTTACCGCGACCCTTTCTTTTCACAACTTGAAGAGCAAATGCTTGGAACAGAACGTTTTAACCGCATGTATCAAATAAAAGATATGATAGACGCAGGCGTTATAATGACAGGTTCTGCGGATTATAACGTTTTACCTGACTACCGCCCACTTTCAGGCATAGAAACTGGTGTTACACAGTGTAGCCCATACGCTGGTGAAGATACAGATCCTACTTACATACGCAATGCAGAGCAAGCTGTTTCGCTTGAAACAATACTTGATGCCTACACCATAAATGGTGCTTACCAAATGGGCATGGAGGACAAAATCGGCTCGCTTGAAGTTGGCAAACTTGCAGATATAGTTGTGCTTGAAAAAAATCTATACGATATAGAGCTTAAAGATATAGCTGAAGTTAAGGTTATGAAAACTATTATTGGTGGCAAAGTAGTTTTTGAAGTATAAAATCTAATTAAAAATATATTATAGCAACAAAGCTGTTGTACTTGATTTTTTAAAATTTTAGTACAACAGCTTTTTATTATTAAATTTATAAAATCACTTGATTATTAAGCTATATTATGGCAAAATCATATTTAAGTTGATTTTTTATTGGGGAGGTATACCGCAACAATGGCATTATTGCTCTTTTTTTATAATATAATTATAACCATATGCTTTGCCTTATGTGGTGTAGCTTTTTTTATTATTTTTATTAAAGAAAAACATAAAACCGCTTTATATTTATCATTTATATTCACTTTTTTTACGTTTGATAATTTAGTGCTTTTTGTTTATGAATCCCTAACTGAGTTTAAACTTTATTACGAAACACAAATATTTGCAGAACCTTTTATACTATGTTTTTTTGAAGTAATAATTATAATTTTATATAGGCTATGTTTATTATCTTTGCGAGAAAAAGTTTTAAGTAAAAAAGAAATTTTATTTTGGATTTGTTACTCTATTTTTGTAGTTGCCACAATAATTTTAAATTTATATATTTTTGAGGTTCAAGTTTCACGCTTGTTTGATATATCTTTAGTTGTTATGTTTTTAATTATAGGTATTTTAGATATACTTAAAAATGGTAGTTACATGTGTGCAAGGGGTAAACCAGACATTAAACTTTTATATTTAGCTATAATGTTAATGCTTGAAATATTAGTAATATGCGAGCTTTTTATGCAAACAAAAGGTGTTTTTTTGCTAACAGAACATAGAGATTTAAGCACAGAGCTGATAAGTGTATTTTTTATAGTGCTGTCCGCAAAATATTTTTTCATTTACTATTATGAAAATCTCAAGCAAACAAAAGATGAAGCACAAATTATTAAAACTAAAGACAATATTTTACAAGAAAAACTGATAAACACTTTTTCAACAAAGTATAAGTTAACTGCAAGAGAAACTGAGCTGCTAGGTTTAATGCTAGCTGGCATGACAAACGCACAAATTAGCGAACATGCTTTTATATCCATAAACACGGCTAAATCACACACACATAATATATATCAAAAATGCGAGGCTCGAAATAAATTACAATTAATAAATAAATTCAATGTGTTTTCAGCAAAAAACACCGACAATATATAATTATCTTATAAAACTAAAACACAGCCCTAATTTAACTACAAATTAGAGCTGTGTTTTTATTTGTTCTTTATTGATGTATCTAATTTTTATCATCGTAAGCGCCTAATGAAAAGGGGTGCTTATCATCTTTTTTAAATTGTAAATATTGAATAAAACAAATAACTCCTGCAACAA
>CAYJKG010000062.1:0-11855 GCA_964370685.1 uncultured Faecalibacterium sp.
CCTCACTAGGTACATCTTGTGGAAGTTCAAAAATGGTATATTCAACTTGTCCAAACCTACCTTTATCATTCCTAATGCGTCTGCGTGTGATATATCCGTTTTTTTCTAATTCTTTAATGCCTGCTGTAACTCCATCTACACCATCTTTGCATATAGAAGCATACCCAGCAATGCTGTGTTTCCAATCATTGGGGAGTGATAGCAACATTGATAATAAGCCTTTAGCTTTTAACGATAACTTCTTGTTTTTTAAATGGTGGTTAGCCATAACGGTGTAGTTCTTGGTTTTTTCTATTCTAAATACTGGCATTACTACACCTCCTGTCTGCCATTAATTATTAAACCTTGCATAATATTTGCTTTTCATAAAAATAGCTACCTTTCTTGTTGTTGTGTTCGTTTTCTTTGCCACAGCTCTAGTAGTTTAATTATCTGGTTTTCCATTTTTTCAGGTGTATATGATTTTGGAAAATACTTTTTGATTTTATCAGTTGAAAAACTGATTTTTCCTATTTCAGATTTCTTTTTCTCACTCATGATGTTACACATAGTTTCAAAAGTGCAATTTCCAGCTTTTGAAAGAGCTTTAATTCTTTGAGCTTGTGAAAGAGAGGGGATAGATTGTTCAGCTTCTAGCACATCTAAAAACTCTGCTTGTTCTTCGGGGGTTAAAAATGAAAGCTCCACAGCAGGTGTTATGCCCATTTTCTTTTCATCAACAATTGTTAATAGTTCGGGTTGAAGTTCGGTAAGGCGAATAAATCTTTGAACTTGGTTTTTACTTATTCCAGAATTTTCAGCAATAATTTGCACGGATTTTTTCCCCTCATTTAACTTGTCCCCATTTTGGGTACAAGTTAAATCAGAGCGTTCACCTTGTCTTTTGATAGCCTCTAATTTCATTTTATATGCAAAGGCTCGCTCACTGGGCAAGATGTTTTCCCTTTGTAAGTTGCTATCTACCATAAAGATAATAGCTTTGTCGTCGTCTAAATCTCTAACAATAACTGGCATGGTTTCACGCTTGGCTAGTTCTGAAGCTTTGTGTCTGCGATGTCCCGATACTAACTCATATCCACCTTCGGGGTGTGGTCTTGCAATAGCTGGCATAAGCACTCCATATTCTTTTACACTTTCTACTGTTTCAGCCATTGCTTCATCTTCACAAACTTTGAAGGGGTGGTTTTTAAATGGCTTTAGCTCTGAAAGTGGAATGTTAACAACTTGCTCGGCGAACTCGTTATCTTGTTTTTTTGCTCTTGGCATTTCTCATGCTCCTCCTTTTTTTGATAATAAAAAAAGAGAGTTTACTTCATATTCTTTTAAGAATACAAAACAAACTCTCTTTAAAGATTAATCATTTTATTTTATTTTAAGTGTCATTTTTTAAAAGTTAAAAACTGATGCTACAGGCGAAAAACCTAGCATTTATCAGCTTTTTTCGTGTTTGTGCCATTATTACACATTCATCACTAACCGCTTTATTGCGCCATTGTGTTTGCTGTGCAAGCATGCGTGCCTCGCTTAATGCTTCGCCCTCTAAATTTTCTAATGCAAGGCGCTGTGTGTCGTCATAAATTACACGTGGTTGGTTTGGGTCATAAGATGGTGTAGTTGCCATAGCTAAAATTGCACCAGTGTTAACATTCATCACTATGCCAACCGCCCTTGCAGCAACACTATGTTCAGCAACGCTATAATTAAGTGCGTTTTCTAAATAGTGTTGTATGTGGCTATCAATAGTTAAAACAAGGCTATTGCCTTGCTCTGCTGGGTAATTTGTTATATAGCTTTGTTCTAAGGTATATCCCCACGCATTTGCTGCAGTTTGTACTAAACCTTTTTCGCCTTGTAATATTTCATCATACTCTAGTTCTATACCAGAAACACCTAAGTTATCCACGTTTGTAAAGCCTAAAACTGATGCTAAAAATTCACCCTCTGGGTAATAACGCTTTGTATCTTGGTTTATTAAAATGCCATCAATAGTGTTTTCCTCGCAAAAATTGCGCAGTTCGTCTGCCATTGTTCTATCAATACGTTGTCGTAAAAGACAATCATTAGAGCTACGCATATTAAAAAGGTTTAAAACTTCGGTTTCATCTAGCTCTAAAATATCTGCTACACCCTTTGCAGCAAGTTCTATTTTATCCTCTTGTATTTCACGCGGTGAGGCTCGTATTGTCCAGCAACTAGCATTTGTTGCTAAGATTTGTCCGTCAGCACTATAAATTTCACCTCTATCGGCAGGTATAACTGTGTCTCGCAGTTGTTGACTTGCTGCTTTTGAAGCTAAAAAATCGCTCTGTGCTATCATTAAAATATATAAACGTATAATTAATGCACAAAAACAAAAAATGACAATGCCACATGAAAGCAAACGTGTGCGCAGGCAAAAACTGCGCTCTGGTAATGAATGTAAATGCATAAAGACACCCCCTATGTTAATTTTATGCTGACATAAGGCGATTTTATGTTATTTTTGTGTTGCTTTATTATTTATTAACTAGTATACTGTTATAGGCAAGTTGAAAGATTACGAATAAAAAGGAAAAAGAATGAAACAAAACACATTAACAACAGGTAGCGTACAAAAATCACTAGTAAAATTTACAGTGCCAATTATGCTTACTCTGTTTTTACAAACACTATACGGCGCTGTGGATTTATTAATAGTAGGACAATTTAGCACTGTTGCAAACGTAACGGCTGTTACAACTAGTAGCCAAGTTATGCAACTTTTAACAGGTGTTTGCACAGGCCTAGCTATGGGTTCTACTATTATAATAGCACAAAAAATAGGTGAAAATCAAAAAGAACAAGTGGGAAAAGTTATATCAAACACAGTTGTGTTTTTTGCGGGTGTTTCTGTAATTTGCACAGTTTTGTTTATTTTGCTCAACACTCAACTAGTTGCATGGCTACAAGCACCTACTGAGGCTATTACACAAACAGCAGATTATCTATTTTATTGTAGCCTTGGCATACCTATGATTTTTGCTTATAACGTGTTAGGCAGTGTTTTTAGAGGGCTAGGAGATTCAAAAACACCTTTAATTGCGGTTGCAATTGCATGTGTTACAAATATTTTACTAGATTTACTATTAGTAGCAGTTTTTGATATGGGTGCAACTGGTGCGGCTATTGCAACAATTATAGCACAAGGTTTAAGTGTGGTGATTTGTCTATATATTATACGTGGTAATAACGTGCCTTGGGGTGGTTTTACAGTTTGCAAAAAATATGTTTGGCGTATAGTTACTTTAGGTACACCTATTGCAATGCAATCGCTTTTAACGGGTTTGTCTTTTGTTATAATTACAGTTATTGTTAATAGCTATAACAATGTTACATATAGTGCGGGTGTCGGCATATCTGAAAAACTATGCGGTTTTATCATGCTTATACCAATTGCGTTTATGCAGTCTATATCTGCATATGTTGCACAAAATATAGGTGCAAATAAACCAGAGCGTGCACATAAAGCTTTTTACATAGGCACAACATATTCATTTGTTTTTGGTGCTGTAATGGCCGTGCTTTCATTTTGGGGAGGGGAGTATTTAGCGCTTTTATTTACGCAAGATGTAGCTGTTATAGATGCAACTGCAATTTATTTAAAAGCATATGCCTTTGATACTTTGCAAGTGCCAGTTATTTTTTGTTTAATGGGTTTTTTTAATGGTTATGGCAAAACTACTTTTGTTATGATTCAAGGTGTATTAGGCGCAATTTTACTGCGTGTACCCTTTGCATATGGTATGAGCGTGTTATTTCCTGGGTCGCTTTTACACCTTGGTTTAAGCATACCACTTAGCACATTTATACAAACAAGTTTTTGTGTAATTTACTACTTGTTATTTATGCGAAAGCTAAAGCAAAATGGCGAAAAATTAATTTGATAATGGGGGAGATGCAATGTTAAAAAGGATTGGTGTTTATTTTAAAGAGATGTATCCACTATTACCTAGGTTATTGCTTGGATATATAGTTTTTTGCGAGATATATTTTATAATTTTGTTAAATAGTGGTGTTACAAGTTTTGAGCTTGGAATTAGCGAACTTGTAGGTGGTTTTACTATATTTGTATTTTTAATGTGGCTGCGTATTGCAGATGATTTTAAAGATTACGAGTTGGATTGTCGGTTATTTGCACACAGACCTTTACCATCTGGCAGAGTTAAAAAAAGCGATTTAAAAGTAGTGCTTTACATAATGTTACCACTAGTTACAGTTTTAAACTTTTTATTTATGAATAATATATTCTTTTTTGTGTTATTGTTTACATATGGTTATTTTATGGCCATGTGGTTTTTTCAAAAAAGTAAAATACAAAAAAGTTTACCTATGGCATTAGTAACACATAACCCAGTGCAAATAATAATGAACATTTATGTTATAACTTTTACATGTATAAAATATAATGTGCCTTTTTTATCCATTTACACTGTACTTGCATGTTTTACCTTATACTTTCCTGCATTAATTTGGGAGGTTTCTCGCAAAATACGTGCACCTAAAGATGAAACAGAGTATGTTACATATAGCAAGTTATTCGGTTATAAAAAAGCAACTAATTTTGTTATGATACTAACACTTGTTGATATAGCAACAAATATAATATTAGTATGGAATTTGAGTTTTATTGCTGTTGGTGCATTAATAATAAATGTGATAGTGATGACTGTTTGGTTTACACGTTTTAAAAATAACCCTGAAATCTACGAAAAGCTTGTTACAAAGGTTGAAATTTACACATATATACAAGAAACAATAATGGTTGCAACAGTGGCTTTATATATTTTATTTGTTTCAATATAAATTTGATTGAGAGTATTATATGAAAGCAGAAAATCTCATAAAATTGCAAAAGGCAAATTTACCTGTGCCAGCTTTTATTGTGGTATCAGCTAACACAGCAAATTTAACACAAAAAATAGCGGGTTTTCAAATTGGTGAAAACATCGCTGTGCGTAGCTCTTTTTCACTGGAAGATGGCGCAGAAAAATCTTTTGCTGGTGCATTTTCATCGTTTTTAAACGTAACGCCTAACCAGAGGATAACCGCAGTAAATACTGTTTTTAACTCAGCAAAAGATATGCATACAGGCGAAATGTTAGTTATCTTGCAGAAAATGATAGAAGCGGATTTTTCCGGTGTTATATTTACATCAAACCCATGCGGTTTATTAAACGAAATAGTTATAAATGTAGGTTATGGGTTAGGTGAGGGTGTAGTAAATAATGAAACACCAACAACTAGTTATTATAAAAATAAACATAATGATAAAGGTTATTACGAAACAAGCGGAAAATCACCTTTATTAAAAAAAGAGCAACTTGAAGCCTTGTTTAAAATGGCACAAAAGATAGAAAAGCTCTATGGAAAACCAATGGATATAGAGTTTGCTTTAAAAGGTGATGATATTTTTTGTCTACAAGCAAGGCCTATAACTGCACTTAATATGCAAAACCCAATTATTTTAGATAACAGTAATATTATTGAAAATTATCCAGATGTAGTATGCCCTCTAACGGCTGATTTTGTAAAAACAGTGTATGCATCTGCTTTTGAAAACGCTCTAAGCGAGATTTTAACAAAAAAACAAATGGTGGAATTTGCACCTTTATTTAAGCAAATGGTAGCGGAAAATAATAGCCGTATGTATTATCAAGCTGGAAATTGGTACGCACTTTTGGAATGTTTGCCTTTTTCAAAAAAGTTGCTAACAATTTGGGAAGAAATGATAGGTATAAATAATATTGAACGTGAAAATACACATAGAAGTTTTTTTGATAAACTAACACTTGGTATAAAATTTATTATTATACTAACAAAGACACAAAAACAAATGCATGCCTTAGATGTTCATTTTAAAAGTGTTGTTGAGGAATATCGCTCTGAAATTTACACAGGAACGTTAAAAGATGTTTTGAAACTATACAACATAATAAAACTTGATTTTGAACAAAAATGGGGTATAACTTTATTTAATGATTTATACGCTTTTATATTTATGTCGCTTGCAAAAAAATACGAAAAAAAAGTTGTTAGTGGTATAGATAGCATAGAAAGTATGCGCCCTGTAAAACTTTTACGTGAAATTGCTTTAGCACAAAATTTAAATGATAAGCAAAGTATAGAAAAGCTAAAGTTAAATTATATAAACCTATACGGCGATAGATACATCGAAGAATTAAAACTAGAAAGTAAAACACCACGCACAAACCCAGAACTTTTAGATGATATGCTTTTAAATAGTGATTTTACATTGCAAAAAAGTGCTAAAACCACAAATGAAAATACAAGCTTAAAAACATATATAAAGCCAAGATTTTTTGAAAAAAAAGCAAAGCTTGGAATAGAGGGCAGAGAGGTTTCGCGCTTAAATAGAGGGCGATTATTCGGACTTATACGTGAGATATTTTTGCGTATAGGTAGCGAGTTTGCACAAAGTGGAATTATATGCGAAACCAGAGATGTATTTTACTTGCGGTTTATGGAGATAGAGCAAATTATAAATGGGCAAAAAGTAAACGAAAACGAGCTAAAAGAGCTAATTGAAAAACGTAAAGCGACACTAGTTATGCACAAAGCTTTACCCACTTATGATAGATTGATTTTTGCAGGTGCAATATTTGATAAAAACCCTCAAAATATAAATAGTGTGCAAATGCCAAAAGGTAAAAACACCTTGAAAGGTGTGCCTGTTTCTGGTGGTGTTGTAACAGCTGAGGCAATAGTTGTAGAAAAATTAAGCGCAGAAATTAAGACTAAAGGCAAAATATTAGTTACTACTTCAACAGACCCAGGTTGGGTGTTTTTTATAGAGCAATCGGCGGGTGTTATTGCAGAGAGAGGTTCGCTGTTGTCACATACCTCCATAATAACTAGAGAACTTAAAAAACCAGCGATTGTGGCATTAAATGATATTACACGAATAGTGAAAACTGGTGATATATTAGAGCTAAATGGTACAACAGGCGAGGTGAAAATTGTTGAGAAAGAAATATGATGATTTAACTTTTCAAAAAATAAGCCCGATAGATAAAGAACAAGTTGATATGTTTTTAGCTTTTCCTAAATTATTATATGCTAAGAATAAATGCCCACAAGATATAGCTGTAGAACGTGATTTACTAAATAATAAACACACACTTTCGCACCATTTTAAAATTGCTGCTTATATGCTTTTAGCAAATGATAAGGTGCTTTGTAGATGTATGGTAACTGTTAATGAAACAGAGCAAGGAAAAACTGCATGTATAGGCTTTTTTGAAAGTGTGAATGATGTTTTTTATAGCAAATATTTTTTTGAGCAAATAGAAAAAACATATAAGCAACTTGGATTTACTGAGCTTTTTGCAGGTATAGATGCTTCGTTTTGGATTGGTTATCGCACTAAAACTTTAGGTTTTGAGGATAACTATACTGGTGAGCCAATGAACAAAGCATACTATGAAAAAATATATGTGAATAGTGGATATAGTGTAAAAAACAACTATGTTTCAAATTTTATGGATTTAAGCTATGCAAAAGACATATCAAATGAAATATTAAATATAAAATCTCGCCTTGCAAAACATGGTAAGCATTATAAAGTTGAAGATTTACATGGCAAAAATAAAGAGGACGTTTTAGAGCGATTGTTTGAACTTTTTTCAAGTAGATATAATGATTTTCCGTTTTTTCATGATATAAGTAAGGCAGAGTTTTATACACTTTTTAGTGATATGTTTAAAATTACAAATAAAGATTATGTGCTTTTTGCATTTGATGAAAAAGGGGATATTGTAGCATTTACAATAGCAGTACCTGATTATGGCACATTGCTAAAGGGTAAAATAACGCCATTAAAACTTATAAAAATTTTAGCAATAAAAAAACACCCTAAAAGGTTAGTAAACCTTTATATGGGTGTTGAAAAAAAGCATTTAGGCGCAGGCACTTTGCTAACATATGCACTGGCTGAGCGTATAAATGTAAAGAAAATACCAGTTATAGCTGCACTTATTATGGAAAACAAAATTACAGGTAATTATTTTAAAGAGTGTATAGTTAAACAATCTAAATATGTAACTTGGCAAAAAATGTTATAAAAATGTGTTTTGCGCAGTGTAAAGAAATAATATTTATTATGCATTTAAAGGTTTGTGTGTATTTTAGCTCTATATGATTTAGGGCTTACACCAAGCCTTTTTTTAAATGTTCGGCTGAAGTATAAGGCGTCTTCAAAGCCACAAATTTTTGCTATTTGTAAAATAGGTAGTTGTGTTTCAGTAAGCAAATTTTGTGCGTGACTTATTTTTAGATTTAGTGAATAACTAATAGGCGAGTTACCCGTAACCATGCGAAAAGCAAGCATAAATGAGGAACGTTTCATTTTTGCTAAATGTGCAAGTTGCTCTATACTGAAACTAGCGTAAGGCTGTGTGTGTATAAAATCAAGAACTTTTTGTATGCGCAAAATTTCAGTAGGGCTTGCAGTTTCGGAGCTTTGTGCATGTAACTCTAGTAGTATATTTTCAAGTAAGATGTTTTCTTTCCATTCGTATAAATAATTTTTGGTTGTATGCACTTGCTCAAGCTCTTGCAAAAGTAAGTGTATTTTTTGTGGATTTTGTGGGGTAAAAGTATTCGCAAAGCTTAATTTCTCTTTTGCATTAGGCAAAGTAAAATGCAATGCATAAAATTTCATAAAAGGTGCATTTTCAACCCATAACCTATGCTTTAAATTAGGCGTAAAATAGTAAATTTCATTTTGTTTTGTTTTGTGTGTTTTACCCTCAATTTCAATAAAACCAGTGCCTTGTAAAATAAACACAAGTTCATGGTCATTAATAGTGCGCAAAGGTATATTATAATATTTATCGCTTTGTCGGTTTATAAAGTAATTTAGTTGTACTGGTAAGTTAAGCATAAAACGAACTCCTAATTTTTATTTATATGGATTATTATCCATATATTACACTTTTTGACATTGTTTTGCAACGGTTTCTTTGTTAATATTATTAAAATAAAACTTTGGAGGATTAATTATGATTTGGCAAAGAGATAGATACATAGCACATTGCAACTTTGAATTTACGGGAAGAGAAATGTTTTGTGAGCTTTTTGGCCCGTTAGTAGGGTTAGATAACGAGTGGCGAAAACAAGGCGCAACTGAGGACGAAATAAATATGATAGCCTTTGATTGGGATTATGTTTTAAAAACTCAAAGCCTTGGTAATTTTGGAGCTATATCTGGTATTGAAGAAAAAATACTTGAGGATACACCAGATTATACTTTGAGCATAGATAAATTAGGGCGTACGATGAAACTTATTAAAGCTAGTGCGACAATACCTTTGCCACTTAATAACCCCGTTGAAACTATGGAAGATTGGCTAAAAATAAAGCACTGGTACGCTTTTAAAGAGGAGCGAGTTGATAAAGAATGGTTAAAAACACAACGTGTTTTGTGGGAAAAAGGTTATTTGAGCATGATATTTGTACCGGGCGCATTTGACGAATTGCGCGAGCTGATGGGCGAGGAAAACCTTTGTATTGCTTGTTATGAAGAACCAGAACTTTTAGTAGATATTTTAAATACTATAATGGAGATGAACATAAAAGTTATTGAGCGCATTGCCGAAATTATACCTATTGATTGTGTTTCCATACATGAGGATATGGCTGGTAAATCTGGCCCATTATTTGGACCAAATCAAGTTAGAGAGTTTATGAACCCTTATTACAGTGCAATTTGGCAAGCGGCAAAATCAGCTGGAGCAAAAATATTTTCGCAAGATAGCGATGGAAATATAAATGCAATTATAGATACTTTTCTTGAAAGCTCAGGAGTAACGTGTTTTTATCCGTGTGAGCCAGCAGCAGGTATGGATATAGTGCAGTTGCGCAAACACTATGGCAAGCAGTTTCACGTAAAAGGTGGTATAGATAAACACGCATTACGTGGCACAAAAGAAGATATACGCAAAGAGTTGGAGTATAAAATCTGTGAGCATACTTTAGGTGGTGGTACAATTTTTGCACTTGACCATCGTATACCAAATGGTGTATCGCTTGAAAATTATAAATATTATGTTAATTTAGGGCGTGAGATGCTAGGCATAGAACCAATTAGTGGCAAAGGTTGGGAACGTATGGCTTTTTAGTTGACGTTTTGATGCTATTTATGCTATAATAATAACAAGCCGTTGAGAGGCATGGGTTGTGCCTTAATCCAAATATCTCATTTGCGGGATTAAGAATGGTATTACCATTCTTTTTTTTGTTTTTTTTAGGGGGAAGTGTAGTGCGTACTTATGAACCTATAGCAATTGAAAATCAGGTAGAAGTGATAAAACAGTATGTTAAGTTTGAGAAACGAACACGTATAAGAAAATTTTTAAAGAACAAAGGTTACTTTGTAGCAGTTATATATGGTAAATATCTTTTATCATTAAGTTCAGTTTTAAGAAGTAAACCATCACAGGATTTATTATATCAAGTGTATGATTTTGATTTTGAACTGCGTAGTTTGCTATTTAAATACTGCAACAAGGTTGAAATACAATTTAAAAATCATGTTGCTAATGCAGTTGCCATTAAAACTAGTGATGCTACATTTTACTTAGATGTATATAACGAAAATATTTATACGCCAACAAAAGGTGAAAAAGATAAAAATACACGTTACAAAAATAAAAAATATTTTGAAAAAGTTTCAAAAGGAATAGTATATGATGAAAAAGATATAAGGCGTGATACTTTAAAATATCCAGAGTTTAATAATTACCGAAAAGGTGGAACAAAATATAGGCAAAAAATACCAGCATGGGCTTATTTTAGCAAAATTGATTTTGGTAGTTTTATTAATATTTACTCTTACTTAAATTTAGCACATCAAAAAAATGTTTTGGCCTATGGTTATTCTAGCAAAAGATATGATAAAAGTGTTGCAAAAAATGTTGATACATGGTTAAATGCTATTAGAGTTTTACGAAATATTTGTGCGCATAATTCCAAATTAGTGGGTATAAAATCAGCAGAAATTACTATTGATAAAGATGATGATTACAATTTGTTAACATCGAAAGAGGATTTATTTTCAAGAATTTATGCACTTAAAAAACTATTAAATTGTGAAGATGGGCACAAGCTGAAAACGGATTTAATAAAATTAATTAAAGGTGCAAGCTTTGATATATATGCGATGCGAATTTTACCAAGCAACTGGGAAGAAAAATTTGACAATATAAAATATTTATAGCTCAGTTTTTGATATTAATAAACGCAAGGATTTTATACTTTGGTTAAAATAACTTTGTTATCAAGAGGCTTTGAGCAAAGCTGTTTTTGATTATAATAAGATAATTTATTGAAAAATAAATTGTGTGATATCAAATACTAATATATAAACGAGTTTTCACTTAGCAAGTTATTATAAATGCATGGCATAAATAATTAATGATAAGAAGTGATTTTGTGTAGTTTTGCTGATTGCAAGATATTATTGAGGTAATGTATAAATATTTTATTTGACAAAATTATGTTTTTTTGATAAAATATTCATGTTAATTTGTTGTAAAGAGCTGTTTAAGGAAAAATACAATTGATTGCTAAGACACATACGGGGGTATAGCTCAGCTGGGAGCCCAAGCGAGCAGTGAAACGCCCCTAAAAACACTAAGATACGAGTAAACACAAAACTGGCAAAAACCTAGCAAATTAGCGGGTTTTTTAATACATGGGGGTATAGCTCAGCTGGGAGCCCAAGCGAGCGGTGAAACGCCCCTAAAAGCACTAAGACACGAGCAAACACAAAACTGGCAAAAACCTAGCAAATTAGCGGGTTTTTTAATACATGGGGG
>CAYJKG010000063.1:0-2901 GCA_964370685.1 uncultured Faecalibacterium sp.
GAGTTGCCGTTGGAGTTGCCGTTGGAGTTGCCGTTGGAGTTGCCGTTGGAGTTGCCGTTGGAGTTGCCGTTGGAGTTGCCGTTGGAGTTGCCGTTGGAGTTGCCGTTGGAGTTGCCGTTGGAGTTGCTGTTGGTGTTGCTGTTGGAGTTGCCGTTGGAGTTGCTGTTGGAGTTGGGGTTGGGGTTGCTGTTGGAGTTGGGGTTGGTGGTGGGGTTACTCCTGGAGTTGGAGTTGGCACAACAACTTCGTCCCAAATAGCTGTTAATATTACATTGCGCATAGGCATAGTAAATTCATCTGCTGTTTGATATGTATCTACGCCTTGAGTAACCTCTACATCAATTTTCCAACCGCCAAAGCTATAATTATTCTTTTTAGGGTCGCTTGCAACGTCAAGAGATATGTCAACATTTGTCCCTGCTTGGTAAGGTGTTTGTATAGACGCGCTACTATTATTATATGTACCACCGTTTAAATCATAAGTTACATTATAAATATTAGCTATAACTCCATCTAAATGCCAATCTTGTCCATAATTATTGGTTTGATCTTTAATAACATACCAATCAATCAACACTTGTTCAGGGTTATTTATAGCCATGCTTGCTCTGTAATCGGCAACTATTTGTGTGTTTTTAGGATCTGTTGCTATAAAATCCAAATACTCATCAAGTGTAATAGGTAACCCACTAATAGAGCTTATTGCTGTTGCTACTTGGTCATTTACAGCACTTGTGTCAATAACCCAACTTCTAAGCCCTGTTGTTACTATTGCTGGTGTAATACCCTCAATAGTGCTAGGAGAAAAACTTAAAGGCACACTATTAACAGTAGCAGGGAAGTATAAATCACTATCTTGCTTAGCATAGCCATATTTAACTATAACTTGGTCAACTGTTAAACCATTTGCTCTGTGTATATATGGAACTATATCTAAAGTGCCTTCAGTCCATATAGCAGTTAAGGTTACAGTTCGAGCTGGCATAGTGAAGCTATCATCTTTTTGATATGTAGTTACATTTGTAGTAATCTGTACATCAACTTCCCAGCCTGCAAATGTATAACCTGCTCTCACTGGTGTTTTATCTTCTACTTCAACGTTTGCGCCTTTTCTGTAGTAATTTGCATCTGTAGGCATATTTGTAACTTTAAAAACAGCATCATCAGCAACGCCATCATCATAAATTACATTAAATAAATCATGCACAGGTATTTGTGTTTGTGCGCCCTTATTAATCAATGTTTTTTGTGTTGTTACTTCCACATTGTTTATTGTTTGTAAATTACCACTTGTATATACTACTGAATAAGTAATGCTTAACATATCGCCTACTTCAAAGTTGCTAATACTTGTTTGTGGTATAGTTAATTTACCATCTGCAGATAATGTAAAATCAGTAATTTCTGTTGAAGTTACTGCACCATTTTTTGTATACTGAATTTCTATATCCGATTTTGTTAGTTGAGCAAAAACAGTATCTTCAACTACGAAATCTTCGCTCAAAGTTACTTCGCCGTTATTTGCAATTGTAACTTCGTAGTTTACAGTATTGCCAATGTTATAGCCTTCTCCGCTAGTTGGTATGTTTGTTGCAGCTTTTTTAACGTCAATTTCTGCCCAAACCGCAACCAAAATTACATCTGTAGTAGGCATAACAAAGTCATCTGTATTTTGGTAATCTATAGCTGTATTAACTGTGCTTGGGTCATCCCAACCCATAAATTTAGAAGCTACTTTTGTAGGCTCTATAGTAATATCGTTCGAAATATCAACTGTAGTTCCGCTTGCATATATTTTTGTTATATCTGCTGCACTATTGTTATAAGTGCCACCGTTTAAAACGTAAGTTACTGTAGGATTAGCCACCCATTGTGCTGTAAACTCTAAATCTTTTGATGGCATTATAAAAGTGTCATTTTCTTGGTATATGTCTTTTCCTGCTTCAATTTGTGATGTTATCTTCCAACCTGCAAAAGTATAATCGGTTCTTGTAGGCTCTGATAAAATCGCAACGTTGGTATCTCTTTTGTGAATTTCTGTAATGCTAGTATTACCATTAGTAGCGCTAGTGTGTTCTCCGCCATTTAAATTATAAACAACTTCGTATAAATCACTAACATAGCCATCCAAATGATAACCGTCTTCTTGATCTTTGATAACATACCAAACAATGCCAGTATCTTCTAAACTAACATTTTGATATTGTGCTAGTATAGCATTTTTGGTTTCTTCGCTAACATTCCATAAATCATAATAATCATCTAGGTTTGTTGGCAGACCTTGTACCTGGTTGATGAAATTTGCAACATCATTGTTTTCTATTGTCCAACTACGATAAAAAATGCTTGGCATTACACCCGTAGCGGATGTAGGATATTTTTCCAGTTCAGTAAGATTAAACTGAAGCAATATTTTATCATTTGTTTCAGGGAAGTAATTATTACTTGATTGTGCAGAATATCCATATGCTGCAATTATTTCATCGTGAGTCATGTTGAACTCAACAGCTCTATGAACATAAATTGCTATATTCTTTATAACATCTGTTTGTGAAGAGTTAGGTGCTCTTTGTTGCATTAAAGACATTTGCATAGCTTCTGATTTCCAAGAAGCAGTTAGCGTAACAACATCTTCTTGTGTTGTTATATCCCAGCCCGCAAACATAAAGCCCCATTTTGTAGGGTCTATAATAGTGCCGCTCTCGCTTACAGTAACTAAACCACTACCATCTTGTGCAAGTACAAAGTTTACAGAATCAACAAAAACACCACCATCAAGAACAACAACTAGGCTTTGTTCTTCATCTAGTGTCAAACTAGCTAAATCCAAAAAGCCGTCACTATCTGTGTCAGCTACACTATAGTATATATTTGAAACTGCTGGCTCGCTTGTTGGTTCAC
>CAYJKG010000063.1:3001-10381 GCA_964370685.1 uncultured Faecalibacterium sp.
GTTGGTTCACCCGTTGGCTCGCTTGTTGGTTCGCTCGTTGGCTCGTTCTCAACAGGTAGAGCAGTTCCTACAATTGTAGGTGTTGGTGTTAAAGACGTGGCTTGCTCAGCATAAGAAATGCTAGGAGCAACCGTTTGCGCTAACATAACTAATGTTACTAACAAAGCCAAACATCTTTTCAATTTGACAAATTTAGTATTCATATTTCCTCCTTTTTTATGAAATCAAACAATAATTTTTGATTGCAATAAATTACAACGATTATAGCATAAATACACAAAAAAATCAAACAAATGTGTTCAATTGAATAAAGTTTGTGATATGCACCATGATACATCAAATTATTTATATAATTTTAACAATAAAGTTCAGTTTTGTGATACAATCCAATTGACAAATATATGAAGTAAGTTGTAAAAAAGAGTATAAAAGCTATTGTATTTTTATTCATTTTATTGTATAATTATTCACATGGTGAATTTTAGAATTTTTTTATAATTACATTTAGTGATATTAAAGCTTATTGGCAATAAAAAATTTGCTACAAATTAAGAATTCGAATGTTTTCGATTAAAAAATAATTTTTATGCTGTTTTTTCAAAGTTCCAACTTTTACAATTGTCTAACTGCTTTGCACAAAAAGGAGATAAATATGCAAGAACAACTTAATAGAGCAAGCGTTTTAACCGAGGCCTTACCTTATATAAAAAAGTACAGTGGCAAAACTGTAGTAATAAAATATGGTGGAAATGCCATGCTCAACGAAAACTTAAAGCGCTCAATACTTTCGGACATAGTTTTGCTATGGTATGTTGGTGTAAAAGTTGTGCTTGTTCACGGTGGTGGGCCAGATATTAACGAAATGCTCGGCAAACTAGAAATAGAAAGCAAATTTATAGATGGCTTACGCTATACTAGCGATGAAGCAATTGATGTTATACAAATGGTGCTTTGTGGTAAAACAAATAAAGACCTTGTAAAAATATTAAACGAAGTTGGCGGCAACGCTGTTGGTGTTTCGGGTATTGACGCAAACCTTGCGAAAGGCATTAAACTAGAAAAATATGGCAATGTTGGCGAAGTAACCGACATGGATGTTTCGTTTGTGCAAGATTTAATAGACAAAAACTACATACCAGTTGTTTCCAGCGTGGCAACAGCTGGCGAAACTAGCCTTAATGTAAACGCAGATACTTTTGCGGCGAAATTGAGCGGTGCACTAAAAGCCGACCATTTTATGCTTTTAACAGATGTCAACGGTGTTATGCTTGACCCTAAAGACGAAACCACCCTTATACCTGAAATTAATATAGACGACATACCAAAACTTGTTGAGGACGGCATTATTTCTGGGGGAATGATACCGAAGATTGAGTGTTGCACTTTAGCAGTTAAAAGCGGTGTAAAACAAACCACTATACAAAACGGTACAAAAGAACATTCTATATTAATAGAGCTACTTTCTGACGATGGTAGCGGAACACTTTTTTATTGAGGGTAAAAACATGAGCTATTTAATGAACAACTACAAAAAAACACCTTTTACCATAACACATGGTAGTGCGAGTACTGTTTTTGATGATAAAGGCAAAGAGTATTTGGATTTTACCGCTGGCATAGCTGTTTGTGCACTAGGGCACAATCACCCTAAAATTACAAATGCAATTACCACACAGGCACAAAAGCTTTTGCATATTTCTAACCTTTTTGCAACCGAAAACGACGAACTGCTTGCCGAAAAGCTCTGCAAAGCTTCTGGTTTGCAAAACGCTTTTTTTGCAAACTCTGGCGCAGAGGCAAACGAGGGCGCAATAAAACTTGCAAGAAAATACAGTTTTGATAAATACGGCGAAGGTCGCCACGAGATTATAACGCTTACAAACTCATTCCACGGGCGAACTTTAGCAGCTTTAACAGCAACAGGGCAGGACAAATTTCATAAATATTTTATGCCTTTCCCTGAGGGGTTCTTATATGCAAAAACTAATGATTTACACAGTTTAAACGAGCAAATCAGCGATAAAACTTGCGCTATTATGATAGAACTTTGCCAAGGCGAGGGCGGTGTTACACCACTTGATAAAACATTTGTTACAGAGCTTTATAAAATTTGCCAAGAAAAAGATATTTTGCTAATTATTGACGAAATACAAACAGGCATAGGGCGCACTGGCAAACTTTTTGCGTATGAACATTTTAACATTTCGCCAGATATTGTTACGCTTGCAAAAGCACTGGGCGGTGGGCTACCAATAGGAGCAATTTTATCAGGCGAAAAGTGCAAAAACACTTTTAGTTATGGCGATCACGGCTCTACTTTTGGCGGCAACCCACTTTGTGCTGCGGCCGCTTTAGCTGTTATGGATACGATAGACGAAGCTTTTTTGAGCGAAGTTGCAAAAAAAGGTGAATATTTAAAAGCAAAAATTAAAGAGCTAAACTGCCCAAATATAAAAGAGGTTCGCGGGATTGGGTTAATGCTAGGCTTTGAGCTAGAGGGCATTGAAAACACGACCATTTACACCGCAGCTATGGAGCAAGGTTTGCTTGTTTTAACAGCTGGGCAAAACACAGTTAGGTTATTGCCACCGTTAATTATAACTAAGGCAGAAATTGATAAATGTATTCAAATAATAGACAACATATTAAAGGAGAAAGTATCATGAAAAACTTATTTAAAATGTCCGATTTAAGCAAAGAGGAAATCAACGCAGTTTTAGACCTTGCTGATAAACTAAAAACTGAACGCAAAGCCGGCATAGAGCACAAACACTTAAAAGGTAAATGCATAGGCATGATTTTTGAAAAAGCTTCAACTAGAACACGTGTTTCTTTTGAAGTTGGTATTGAAGAACTTGGCGCACAACCACTATTTTTATCCTCCGCTGATTTGCAAATTGGCAGAGGCGAACCTATTGAGGATACAGCACGTGTTATGGGCAGATATTTGCACGGCATAATGATACGCACATTTGCACAAGAAACTGTTGAAAAACTAGCTGAATACTCTGGCATACCTGTTATAAACGGCCTTACTGACTATGCTCACCCTTGCCAAGTTTTAGCAGATTTAATGACAATACGTGAATTTAAAGGCGATTTAGAAAACCTAAAAATGTGCTATATTGGCGATGGTAACAACATGTGCAATAGCCTTGTTGTTGGTTGCTTAACCGCTGGCATGGAAGTTGCTATTGCGTGCCCTGATGATTATAAGCCACACCCAAATGTGCTAGAATTTGCAAAAGGTAAAGCATTTAGTATGTATAACGCACCAGAGGAAGCTGTTAAAAATGCAGACGTTATTATTACAGACGTATTTACAAGCATGGGGCAAGAGGGCGAAAGTGCCTTGCGCCAAAAGGCTTTTGTAGGTTATACTGTAACTAAAGAGCTTTTAAAAGCGGCAAATGACGACTATATTGTTTTGCACTGCCTACCAGCACACAGGGAAGAAGAAATTACAGCAGAAGTTTTTGAAGAAAACGCAAAATATATTTTTGAGGAAGCGGAAAACCGTTTACATGCACAAAAAGCCGTTATGGTTATGCTTTACAGCGAATAATCTTGGGTGACGCTTGATTATATTTGTTTAACTAAAGATAACGAGTGTTTCAATAATAAAATTTTTAAGGCAAACACAAGTGTTTTAAACAGACACTTGTGTTTGTTTAAGGTGGTTTAATTTTGGGAAAACAAATCAATTATAATTTTACAGATATTTATAACATTTTACAGCGTGAAATAATTGACCTCATAGCACCTCCTGGTAGTTTGCTTAGTGAAAACCCACTTTGCAAACGCTTTGGTGTTTCGCGCACATTAATACGTACAGTGCTAAAACGCCTGCAAGATGAAGAACTAGTTGAAATTGTACCGTATAAAGGTACATGGGTAACACTGATTAATTTTGATATCGTTAACCAAATTATTTTTGAGCGCACAGCTGTTGAGAGCAAAGTTTTGCGTGAGTTTATACCACATGCCACCGACGGCGATTTAGCACTTTTGCAAAAAAGAATGTTGCGCTATGAAGAAATTTGCCGCACACAACCTGTAAACTTGCACCGCCTTTATGCGCAAGATACGCTTTTTCACGAAACATGGTTTGCCGCTACTAATAAAATGTATCTTTGGAAAAACATGCAAAATGCACATGCCGATTACTCACGCTTTCGCATGCTTGACACTAGCCACGATACAAAGTTCACCGAAGTTATGGCAGACCATCGCCAATTAGTGCAAATTATTACAGAAAATCGCACAGATGAAGTTGAGCAAATTATGGAGCGCCACTTATATAGCTCTATACGTAGGCTTTCTGGCAAACTGGAAACTGATTTTAATCATTATTTTAAAAAATAACACTGCTACACATAAAACCAGTGTATTAAACAGGGTATAGCTAAAGAAAACTTTTGGCTTTACCCTGTTTTTTATATGTCACAATTTAGACTTATTTTTTTAATAGTTCTGCTATTGACAAATCTCAAATTTAGCGTTAAAATAAATTAGCACTCTAACAACACGAGTGCTAATTTATGAATTTTCCTAAAACTTGAGGAGGTACTCCACATGAAACAATATACACAAAAAACCGCAGAAATACTACAAAATTCGCAAAAGCTAGCCATAGAATATCAGCACCAAAACTTAGCTCCTGAACATTTAATTGTTTGCTTAGCAACACAGCAAGATGGTTTGATACCACAGCTACTTGAAAAACTATCGGTTGATGCAAATGCCTTTGCAAGCGCAATAGGCGAGAGGTTATCCGCTCTGCCTAGGGTCACAGGTTCAGGGCGAGATGCTGAAAAAATTTATATCTCACCTGAAACAGATAAAGCCATAAATGCAGCTGAAAAACACGCAGAACAAATGAAAGATGAATTTTTGAGTGTTGAGCATTTATTTTTAGGTTTAATGCAGGCAGCAAATAAAGAAACAAGCGCTATTTTTAAAAGTTTTGGCATAACAGAACACGAATTTTTAAAAACGCTTAGCACAGTGCGTGGTAACCAACGTGTTACTAGCGATAACCCTGAAAATAATTATAGTGCGCTTGAAAAATACGGGCAAGATTTAGTTGCACTTGCACGTGCACAAAAACTAGACCCCGTTATAGGTAGAGATGCCGAAATACGCAGTGCCATACGTATACTTTCACGCAAAACAAAAAATAACCCTTGCTTAATAGGCGAGCCTGGTGTTGGTAAAACTGCAATTGCCGAGGGACTTGCACATCGCATAGTTGCAGGGGACGTACCTGAAAACTTAAAGGACCGCACTGTTTTTAGCCTTGATATGGGCGCACTTGTTGCTGGTGCAAAATACAGGGGCGAATTTGAGGAGAGGCTAAAGAGTGTTTTAACAGAGGTTAAAAAGAGCGAGGGGCAAATTTTGCTCTTTATTGACGAGTTGCACACCATAGTTGGCGCAGGCAAAACTGACGGTGCAATGGATGCTGGCAACCTTTTAAAACCTATGCTTGCACGTGGTGAATTGCACTGCATAGGCGCAACTACTATAGACGAATACCGCAAATACATTGAAAAAGACCCCGCCCTTGAAAGACGTTTTCAGCCTGTGCAAGTAGATGAACCTACTGTTGAAGACAGCATTTCGATTTTGCGTGGATTAAAAGAGAGGTACGAGGTTTTTCACGGTGTGCAAATTGCCGACAGTGCGCTTATAGCCGCCGCCTTGCTCTCACACAGATATATTTCCGATAGATTTTTGCCAGATAAAGCCATAGATTTAGTTGACGAAGCTTGTGCTATGATTAAAACAGAGCTTGATAGCATGCCTAGTGAACTTGACGATTTAGCACGTAAAATCACACAAATGCAAATTGAACAAGTTTCGCTCAAAAAGGAAAAAGACGCTTTAAGTCAAAGTCGTTTAAGAGAAATTGAACGTGAACTTGCGGACAGCCAAGATGTTTTCCGCCAGAAAAAAGCACAGTGGGATAACGAAAAAGGCAGCATTACCGCCTTACAAAACTTGCGTGAACAAATAGAGCAGACAAATGCCGACATACAAACAGCCGAGCGTAATTATGATTTAAATAAGGCCGCTGAACTTAAATATGGTAAGTTACCAGAACTAACTAGCAAGCTTGCTGAACTAGAAGCACAAACTGCAAATAAAAAAGATAATAGCCTTTTAAGGGATAAAGTAACCGAAGAAGAAATTGCAAAAATTATAGCACGATGGACAGGTATACCAACAGAAAAACTAGTTGAAGGTGAGAGAGAAAAACTGCTAGCCTTAGCAGACGAATTGCACAAACGTGTTATAGGTCAAAACGAGGCTGTGACAAAAGTTAGTGAGGCTATTTTGCGCTCACGCGCGGGCATTGCAAACCCAAATAGGCCGATAGGCAGTTTCTTCTTTTTAGGGCCTACTGGTGTTGGCAAAACAGAACTTGCAAAAACTTTGGCTGAAACACTTTTTGATGATGAAAAAAACCTAGTACGTATAGATATGACAGAATACATGGAAAAACACAGTGTTTCTCGCCTTATTGGCGCACCTCCTGGTTATGTTGGTTACGAAGAAGGCGGCCAGTTGACAGAAGCTGTTAGGCGCAAACCATACAGCGTAATTTTATTTGATGAAGTTGAAAAGGCTCACCCTGATGTTTTTAATGTGCTTTTGCAAATTTTGGACGATGGACGTGTTACAGACAGCAAAGGCAGAACCGTAGATTTTAAAAACACAGTTATAATTTTAACCTCAAACCTTGGCAGTGATATTATTTTAGATGATTTAGAGCAAAGCCGACAAAACGGCGCAAACGAAATTAGCCAATCAGCGCAAAAACAAATTGAAACTTTATTGCGCGCGAAATTTCGCCCTGAATTCTTAAACCGCTTAGATGAAGTTGTTTATTACAAAAGCTTAACAAAAGCCGAGAGTGTAGCAGTTTTAGATTTACTAATAGCCGACCTTGCAAAACGTTTAAAGGACGGTAAACAATTACACTTAAACGTTACCGAAAACGCAAAAACATGGGTTGTGGACAATGCTTATGACAGCATTTATGGTGCAAGACCATTAAAACGTTTTGTGCAAAGCCACATTGAAACAGCACTAGCAAAAGCTATAGTTGGTGGTGAATTTACCGAGGGTGCAGAAATAACAGTTGATTATAACGGCGAAACTTTAATTTTGAAATAAATTAAACGCAATTAGCAAAAAAGCAACGTGGCGAAGTAAAAACTCCGCCACGTTGTTTTTTGTGTTCTTTCAGTCAGTGAGTTACACTGTAAAAACCATATCTGAGGTTACAGTTATTACATCGCCGACTTTATAAGTTTTGCCATTTGCTGTAAATGTTTGTTCGCCAACAAACTCTGGTATTGTAAACTCTACACC
>CAYJKG010000064.1:0-10312 GCA_964370685.1 uncultured Faecalibacterium sp.
ATTGTACAAACTTTTGCTGAATATGTATTAGTTACTTTTTTTCATAAACATTATGCTTTTCAATCAGATTTAGCAAATGGTCTTGCTACTGCGCTGGAATTTAAAATGGCAGCCGAAATATTAAAAACAGTTGTTGTACACGATTTAAGCGAGCTTGCAGTTTTAGGTGCAGTTATTTTATTACGTGCAATATTGAGCTTTTTAATTTACTTTGAACTTAAACATAGCACCATGGAAGCACAAAAATACGAATGATCTAAGATTGATTATAAAAAGGTGCTACTTGCACCTTTTTATTTATATATTGAGCTATATCTTTATATATAAACAACCTATATATGATTTATATATATTTTTTGCTATTGTAATTTATAGAAAAAAATTACATCAAAATACACTTTTGCGCTTTACAACTTTACAAAGATAAAGTATAATATATATAGACCAGAAACCAGAAACAGTGAATTTTTAAGTTATTAAACTTACAAGCTAACTTAAGCCTTAAACAAAGAGGTTAAATAGTTCACTACTATCTATGCAAATTATGATGATTAAAGATAATCAATGCTAATTTAATATATAAAACAGATTAGACTATGTATGAATAGAGGGATATTATTATGGATTTACAGTTTGATTTTTTATCTTCAAAAGAACGCATCTCGCTTTCGTTGCGTGCCTTGTACGAAAAAGGCGCGTGCAACCTCTACCGCATGAATCGCTTTGAGGAATATGCATTATATCAAGAAAACAACTCCTTTTTACCTACTCAACAAGTTATTACTTTTACTGATTTAGACGGACGATTACTTGCGTTAAAGCCAGATGTCACTTTAAGTATAGCGAAAAGCGCAAAACCAAAAAATAATGAAACTTTGCGTTACTATTATAACGAAAACGTTTATCGCCCAGCAGCAGAAAGCCGTAGTTATAGAGAGATAGCGCAAATGGGTGTTGAATTTTTAGGTGCAGTAGAAAACACTCAAACGATTGAGCTCATAAATCTTGCTCTAAATTCATTAAAAGTAATGGGTGAGGATACAGTGCTTGAAATAGGGCACATGGGTTATATATTTGGCTTACTTGAGGCGATGGGTGCATCTCTTGAGGCACAGCACAAGTTAATACCGCTAATACGTAATAAAAATGCTCACGATTTGCGTGTGCTAGCTGAAAAACTTGATATAACTGAAAACGGCATAAATATTTTACAAGCTTTAATTACCTTTGAGGGTGATTTTACAACAGTGCTAGAAAAAGCCCAAAAAAGTTGTTTAAATGAAACAATGCAAAAATCTTTAGACGAGCTTAGCACACTAAAACCTATTTTTGAAAATTTAAAACATAAAGTGCGGCTTGATTTTAGCCTAGCAGGCGATATGGAGTATTATAACGGACTTGTTTTTCATGGATATGTGGCAGGTCTTGCACGCCCTGTTTTGCAGGGCGGGCGCTACGATAAACTTTTGCAAAAGTTTAGCAAAGGCACAAAAGCAATAGGTTTTGCCGTTTATTTAGATGAACTAGATAGACGTGACTATTTGCCAGAAAATAACGATAAACAAGGGCAGGATATGATACGTGTCGCCTTGCCTAAAGGTCGCCTTGGCGATAAAGTGTATGCGTTACTTAAAAATGCTGGCTACGGCTGTGAGGAGGACTATAACAACTCACGCAAATTAGTAGTGGAAAATAGAGATGCCGGCATATGCTACTTTTTGGTTAAACCTAGCGATGTTGCGATTTATGTTGAACATGGAGCAGCAGATGTAGGTATAGTTGGAAAAGATATTTTAAAAGAAGCAAATAGTGATGTTTACGAACTTTTAGATACACAGCTTGGTAAGTGTCGCATGTGTGTTGCCGCACAAAAAGGTTACATGGATGATACCTCTCGCCCTGTGCGTGTTGCCACAAAATTTACTGAAATTGCAAAAGCTTATTACACTAGCATAGGCAGAGATATAGATATAATAAAATTAAATGGTTCAATTGAACTCGCGCCACTTTTGGGACTTTCTGATGTAATTGTAGATATAGTTGAAACAGGTAGCACCCTGCGTGAAAACGGGCTTGAAGTAGTTTGCGAATTTATGGATATTTCCGCAAGATTTATCGCAAATAAACAAAGCTACCAATTTAAAGGCGAGGGGCTACAAAACATGCTTGAAAAATTAAAAAAGGAGCTTGAAAAATGATTGCGTTGCACAAACTTTCTGATTTAAAACCTGAACAAATATTAAACCGTGACATAGGTGCTGAAAAAGATGTTGAAGCGGTAGTGGATACTATTATTTCCGACGTTATTGCACGAGGTGATTTTGCACTTATAGATTACGCCGCAAAATTTGATAAAGCTGAGCTTAGTAACATAGCTGTAACAGAGCAAGAAATAGCCGAAGCTTTTGCAAATACAGATGAATATTTTATAGAAACTCTGCGTATTGCCGCTGCTAATATAGAGCGTTTTCATAAGGCACAAGTGCATAAAGATTTTATGCTAAACGAGGAAGATGGCGTTATAATAGGGCAAAAATATACACCTATTGAAAAAGCTGGTGTGTATGTTCCAGGTGGCACAGCGGCATATCCATCAACAGTATTGATGGATGTTATACCAGCAAAAGTTGCCGGTGTTAAAGAGATTGTTATGGTTACACCAGCAGGTAAAGATGGTAAAATTGCTCCTGTTATACTAGCGGCTGCAAAAATAGCAGGTGTTACAAAAATATTTAAAACTGGTGGTGCACAAGCAGTGGCTGCGTTAGCGTACGGTACTCAAAGCATACCAGCGGTTGATAAAATAGTTGGCCCTGGCAATGTTTATGTTGCAACAGCAAAACGTAAAGTTTATGGTAAAGTGGGAATTGATATGATAGCTGGCCCTAGTGAAATTTTAGTGCTTGCAGATGGTGCTTGCAACCCTGCATGGGTAGCAGCAGATTTACTTAGCCAAGCTGAGCATGACCGCCTAGCAAGTGCTGTACTTGTGACAGATAATGAACAATTAGCAAAAGCAGTGCAAGCTGAGCTTGAAGTGCAAATACCATTGCTACCACGTGCAGAAATAGCACGTGAAAGCATAGGTACAAACGGCAAAATAATAGTGTGCGAAAATTTTGAGCAAGCAATAGAGGTTTCAAACAAAATTGCGCCAGAACATTTAGAGCTATGCGTTGAAGACCCATTTGCTATGCTAGGCAAAATTAAAAATGCAGGTAGTATATTTATGGGTAAACACGTACCAGAGGCATTAGGCGATTATTTTGCAGGGCCTAACCATACACTACCAACTAGTGGTACAGCACGTTTTTCTAGCCCGCTTGGCGTAGATGATTTTGTTAAAAAATCAAGTTTTATATACTATGCTAAAGATGCACTAGAAAAAGTGCAGCCACGTATTTCAGATTTTGCAGAGAGAGAAGGCTTGCACGCACACGCAAAAAGTGTTAGTATACGATTTGAAAAATAATCTTTTAATTACAGTTAAAAAGTTTTAAACAAGGTAGGGTGACAAAAAAATGAGTAAATTTCTCACACGTTCTTTAGAAAAACTCGTACCATATGTACCAGGGGAACAGCCACAAGATAAACAATATATAAAATTAAATACAAACGAAAATCCGTATCCGCCATCACCAAATGCGTGCGAAATTATAGAGAACCAAAATATAGAAGATTTACGTTTATATAGCGACCCTACCTGTGCCAGACTTATTGCGAGTATAGCAAAGCAAAAAGGGCTTGAACCAGAACAGGTTATGGTGGGTAATGGCAGTGATGAAAATCTGTTTTTTGCACTGCGTGCTTTTTGCGATGAAGAAAACCCACTTTGTCTAGCAGATATTACATACGGGTGTTATGCAGTATGGTGCGATTTATTGCACATACCAATGGATGTAGTGCCGTTAAGCAAAGATTTTACAATAGATCCAACTACATATTACAATACAGGGCACACTATTGTTATTGCAAACCCAAATGCACCTACAGGTTTAGCGTTACCGCTAGAAGATATTGCAAAAATAGCTGCAAATAACCCTGAAAGCGTAGTTATTATTGATGAAGCTTACGTTGATTTTGGCACACAAAGTGCGGTTTCATTAATAAATAGTTACGAAAATTTACTAGTTGTGCAAACTTTTTCAAAATCTCGCTCATTTGCTGGTGGTAGATTAGGATTTGCTATGGGTAATGCGGATTTAATAGCGGATTTAAATGCTGTTAAATTTAGTATAAATCCGTATAACGTAAATAGCTTAACTTTACGCATAGGCGAAGCTATAATGGAAGATACAGCGTATTTCCAAAAAACTTGTGATAAAATAATAGCAACACGAGAGGCAACAATTATACGTTTAACAAGTTTAGGGTTCAAAATTTTGCACTCAAAAACAAACTTTGTTTTTGCAAAACATCATAAAGTTTGCGGCAAGGATTTTTACGAAAAATTAAAAGAAAAAGGTGTATTAATACGCCATTTTAATGCAAAGCGTATAGCTGATTATATACGCATTACAATAGGCACTAATGAACAAATGCAAGTGTTATTTGAAAAAGTTGAAGAGATTTTAAGGGAGGCAGCAGAATGAGTATTAGAGAAATAACCCTAAAGCGCGAAACAACAGAAACAAATATAGAACTTATTTTAAATCTTGATGGTGTAGGACGTTACCACGTGGATACAGGATGTGGGTTTTTAAACCATATGTTAGAACTATTTGCTCGGCATGGACGCTTTGATTTAAACTTAAAGTGCACTGGTGATTCGCATGTAGATTACCACCATACAGCTGAGGATATAGGCATAGCTTTAGGGCAAGCTTTTGCACGTGCTTTGGGTGAAATGCGTGGTATAAAACGTTATGGTTCATTTATAATGCCTATGGACGAAGTTTTAATGATGTGCGCTGTGGATATATCTGGGCGTGCAACCTTGGGTTATGATATAAGTTGCCCCACTGAAAAAGTAGGCGATTTTGACGTAGAGTGCGTAAAAGAATTTTGGCTTGCATTTGCGCGCAATTTGCCGGCAACTGTACATTTTAAACAATTTAGTGGCGAAAACACTCACCATATATTAGAGGCAGCTTTTAAAGGCATGGCGCGTGCACTTGCAAGTGCTGTTAGGATAGATAAAGAGCATGCAGATGAAATACCCTCCACGAAAGGAATGCTTGTATGATAGCCATAGTTGATTACGGTGTAGGTAACCTTTTTAGCTTGCGCTCTAGCCTTGAAAACCTTGGGCTTGAAAGTGTAGTAACAGCAAAAGCTGAGGAATTAATCATAGCAGATAAAATAATTTTGCCAGGTGTTGGTGCTTTTGGTGATGCAATGAAAAAATTAAACGCAACAGGTTTAGTGCCAACTTTAAAGGAGCAAGCAGAGCAAAAACCTTTGCTTGGTATTTGCCTAGGTATGCAATTGCTTTTTGATAAAAGCTACGAATATGGCGAACATGATGGATTAGGTTTTATTAAAGGTGAGGTGTGTCCATTAGACGCAGATTTAAAGGGCACAGAATTAAAAGTTCCACAAATTGGATGGAATGCCTTACAAATAAAAAAAGATGATTTGTTTTTTAAATATGTAAAAAATGGCGAGTATGTTTATTATGTGCATAGCTTTTATGCAAAAAATTGCGAGGAGAGCACACTTGCAACTAGCGAATATCATGTAAATGTAACAGGAATGGTGCGCAATGGTAATGTGTATGGCGCACAGTTCCATCCTGAAAAATCAGGCGATACAGGATTAAGGCTTTTAAAGGGTTTTGCAGAGCTTTAATGTAACTTTAAGTGAAAAATTAACACTTAAAAGTGAAGATTTAAAGTGTCGCAAACGGCGATTTTAGTTTGAGCGAAAGGTTAAGGGGCGAGATATGGATATTTTTCCGGCGATTGATTTACGAGGTGGGCGTGTTGTGCGCTTAACACAAGGCGATTATAATAAAATGACAGTTTACGATGCAGATCCTGCAACACAAGCTAAAGAGTTTTTTGATGCTGGTGCAAGATTTTTGCACGTTGTGGATTTAGACGGCGCAAAAGATGGTACAATAGCAAACTTTGAAACTATAAAAAACATAGCAACAACAAGCGGACTTTATATAGAAGTTGGCGGCGGTATACGAACAGAAGAACGTATAGAACAATATTTGGAGCTAGGTGTTTCACGCTGTATTTTAGGTACAGTTGCAGTAAAAGATTTTAATTTTACAACAAATATGATTAAAAAATATGGCGATAAAATAGCTATTGGTGTAGACGCACGTGACGGCTATGTTGCAACTGCTGGTTGGCTAGAAACAAGTAAAGAAAAAGGTGTTGAGTTTTGCAAACGTTTATTTGATGTTGGTTGTTCAGCTGTAATTTATACAGATATAGCAAAAGATGGCGCAATGCAAGGCACAAATTTACCGTTGTATGAACAATTAGCAAAAGAAATACCACATTTAGCAATAACTGCAAGTGGGGGGATTTGTAGCATGGAAGAAATGCGTGTTTTAAAAAGTTATGGCACAAAAGCAGCCATATTAGGAAAAAGCCTATACGCAGGAGCGTTAAATTTAAATGAAGTTATAAATGCTTTTCAGTAAATAACGGCAAAGAGTAAATTTTATGTAGTGAGATGGATTTGTTGATTATATACAAATAGTACAGGAGCAATCAATGATAACAAAACGTATTATTCCGTGCTTAGATGTGCGTGATGGACGAGTGGTAAAAGGTGTTAATTTTGAGGGGGTTAAAGATATAGCAGACCCTGTTGATATGGCACGTATGTATAACCTAGCTGGTGCAGATGAGCTTGTTTTTTATGATATAACAGCAAGTTATGAAAAACGCGCCCTTTTTACAGATATATTAAAGCGAGTAGCCTCTGAGATATTTATACCATTAACTGTCGGCGGGGGAATAAACACCATAGATGATTTTGATAGAGTGTTAAAATGCGGTGCGGATAAAGTTTCAGTTAATTCTGGCGCATTAAAAGATCCTAAGCTTATAACATACGCTGCAAAAAAATATGGCGATCAATGCGTTGTGCTTTCGGTAGATGTAAAACGTGTTGATGGTAAATTTACGGTATTTGCAAAAGGCGGCAGAGAAAACACAGGCCTAGATGCATTAGATTGGATAAAGCTTGGAGTGGCAAATGGTGCAGGCGAAATTTGCTTAAACAGTATAGATACAGACGGTGTGCGAAAAGGTTTTGATTTAGAAATGTTGGACGCAGTTGCCGCACTTGTAAACGTGCCAATAATAGCCTCTGGTGGTGCTGGCAAAAAAGAGGATTTTTTAGAGCTTTTTGGACACAAAGGCATTGATGCTGGCTTAGCAGCAGGAATATTCCACACGAAGTTACTAGAAATTAAAGATTTAAAAAGATACTTAAATACAAACGGTGTCGAAATGCGCTTATAACTTTTTTAACAAATACTATTATACAAAAAATAAGGAGAAAACATGCAACTTAAATTTGATGAAAAAGGTTTAATACCAGTTGTAGTACAAGACCACTACACTAAGGAAGTTTTAACCCTAGCATATATGAATGAGGAAACTTTGGCGTTAACAATAGCTGAAAAACGCACAGTTTTTTGGAGCAGAAGCCGTGGAGAAATTTGGCGCAAGGGTGAAACTTCAGGTAATCGCCAAGCTGTTGTTAGTATAACAACTGATTGCGATGGTGATGCGTTAGTTGTAGAAGTTGTAAAAAATGGTCCTGCATGCCACACAGGCGCAGAGAGTTGTTTTTTTAACGATATTTATATAAGTGACGAGCTAAAACAGTTTAGCTATACAGCACTTTATAATTTGATTGCAGGACGCAAAACTGACCCCAAAGAGGGCAGTTACACAACATACTTGTTTGAAAAAGGTATGGATAAAATCCTAAAAAAAGTAGGAGAAGAGTGCACAGAGGTTATAATTGCTGCTGCTAAAAGCGACAAAGAAGAAACAATTTATGAAATTGGAGATGTTTTGTATCACTTAATGGTACTAATGGTAGAGGCGGGTATATCTTTAGAGGATATAACACGTGCGCTTGAAGCTCGCCATGTTATAGATCATAAAGTTAAACAGGAGCGCATGAGCTAATATGAATAATTTTATTGCGAGTGTGCATAATCATTCTACATACTGCGATGGAAAGCATACTTTGCGCCAAATGGCGGAAAAAGCGTGTGAGCTAGGTTTAAAAACATTAGGTATGAGCGGACATGCTACTATGCCAACTGATATGTCATATTGCATGACAAAAGCGGGTAGTGTTGCCTATGCAAAGGAGTTGCTGGAATTAAAGGCGGAGTTTGCACCACGTTTAGAAATTTTACTAGGTATAGAGTGGGATTTTTTGTGTGAAAATGATGTTTTTAATGTTGAACAAAAAAAATTTCCAGATTTTTCCGCTATGCAAAAAGCAGGTTTTGCGCTAGATTATTGGGTAGGTAGCGTGCATTATTTCCAAGAGGGGGATAAAAAACCGTATCCTATTGATAATAGTATTGAAGAAATGCAAGAGGCTATAAATGTGCTTTACAATGGTGATGCATATTTAGCAGTAGAAGCATATTTTGAAAATGTTGCTAAAATGGCACAAATGAAACCGACAGTGCTTGGACATTTTGATTTAATTAAAAAATTAAATAAACCTTGCAATTTATTAAACAAAGAACAAAAGACAAACGAAAATAAAAGCACTTCGTATGTGATTTTCGATGAAACTGCGCCACGTTACGTTTCAGCAGCATTAAAAGCTTTAAAAATGGCAAGGGATAATGATTGCCTCATAGAAATTAACACAGGGGCGGTGTCACGTGGTTATAGAGATGATTTTTATCCATCGGATTTTTTGCTAGAGGAATGGCATAAATTGGGTGGTAAAATTACTATAACAGCAGATGCGCATAGTGCAGAAAACTTGTGTTTTGGTTTTGCACAAGCAGCAGCATGTGCAAAAAAAGCAGGTTTTACACATCAATATGTAATACACAGCGGTGGCAAGCTTGAACGTGTTGAAATTTAACTTAAGCGAACAAGAGTTATCTGAACAAAATTCATAGAAAACAACAACAAAGAGCGTTCAGCTACTATGGCGAACGCTCTTTGTTGTTTTTTATATTGTGATGTGTTTTTAATTGTACAGCTTTAATTTTTTAACATTTTTAATGCGCTTTCAATTTGCATTTGCACGCTTTGTGCAGTTGGACCACCATAACAAGTACGCCCTTCGCAGCAATTTAATAAATCAATAGCGGCAAAAATATCTTCTTCAAAAAGCTCACTGTATACTTTCATTTCAGCTAAAGTCATGCTTTCAAGCACTGTATCTTTTGAAATACAATCAGCTACCATTGCGCCAGTTATTTTATAAGCATCTCTAAAAGGTACGCCTTTTTTTGTTAAATAATCTGCGCAATCTGTTGCATTAATAAAACCTTTTGCGGCTGCAAGGCGCATGTTTTCTGGTATGGAGTTCATTGTATCAAGCATGGGTATAAGTGTGCGTAGGCACAAGTTCATAGTGTCTATCGCATCAAAAATAGCTTCTTTATCTTCTTGCATGTCTTTGTTATAGGCTAGTGGTAGGCCTTTCATCATAACAAGCAAGGTGTTTAATGCGCCGTATACACGCCCAGTTTTACCACGAATAAGCTCTGTTACATCAGGGTTTTTCTTTTGTGGCATTATTGAAGAACCAGTGGTAAAAGCATCGTCAAGTTCAATAAATTTAAACTCCCAGCTAGACCAAAGTATTATCTCTTCTGAAAGGCGCGAAAGGTGCATCATACAAGTTGCAAATGCAGCGGCATAATCAATGCAGAAATCTCTATCAGAAACACCATCTAGGCTGTTTTCGCATGGTGCGGTAAAGCCTAAGTGTTCAGCAGTAAAAAGCCTATCTAGGTTGTAAGTTGTGCCAGCAAGTGCGCCACTGCCAAGTGGGCATTGGCTGTTCATACGTGTTTCGGCTTGTTTAATGCGCTCTAAATCTCGCAAAAGCATAAATGCATATGCCATAAGTGCATGCCCAAAAGTTATAGGTTGTGCACGTTGTAAATGTGTGTAACCAGGCATAACACTAGCTGTGTTTTCGCCAGCTTTTTTGCAAAGCGTTTCAATTAGCTGTCTTAAAAGTTCTTGTATTTGTGCACCCTCATCTCTAAGAGTTAAACGCAAATCAAGCGCAACTTGGTCGTTACGGCTGCGGCCTGTGTGTAGGCGTTTGCCAGCATCGCCAATGCGGTTTGTTAAAGTTTGCTCAACAAATGTATGCACGTCCTCGGCGGTAGGGTCTATCT
>CAYJKG010000065.1:0-9778 GCA_964370685.1 uncultured Faecalibacterium sp.
AGTGCTAGGAAACAAAACTTTCAACGAAGGAGCGTACATATAGTACGTGACTGAAATGGTAATTCGCAGTTGACGACATACAAACATATTAGCCGCAAGAAAGTATGTAGTGCTAGGAAACAAAACTTTCAACGAAGGAGCGTACATATAGTACGTGACTGAAGTAGAAAGTTGCAGTTGACGACGCAATACATGCTTTATTGCGATCTAATAAGCGGGTTCGCCGTTTTTTATAATTATATCCTGTTCCACTATCAGCCCTACTTTGCGATTTTTATGAGCTTCAACTAAAAATAGCCAGGGCTTTTTTTGGTCTTGGTTTTTTACGAAAGCTAGGCGCTTGGGTTCGAGTTTGTGTTTTTTTAGGGTTTCGAAAACTTCGGCTAGGCGTGTGGGGCGGTGGCAGAGGATTAGACGTCCGCCATCTTTGAGCCATTTTCGGCTTGCGTCGCACACGTTGTTTAGGGTGCAGGTTTGCTCGTGGCGTGCACGGGCGTGCTCTGTGTTTGAGTGCATTTCACCTGTTTGTAGTTCAAAATAGGGTGGGTTACAGGCTATTAGGTCGTATCTACCTTGGTTTTTTGGGGTGTAGGTACGTAGGTCGGCACAGATAGGGTTTATGTTGTGTGCGTTATTTTCTTGTATTGCGTGTTTTAGTTGCTCGTGCGCTATGGGTGAAATTTCTATTGCTGTGCATTCGCCTTTGTGTCCGGTATCGTGCCAATCGAGAGCAACTATGCCACAACCTGAACATAAATCTATGCAAAGCCAGTTGCGGTGTGGTTTGTAAAAGCGTGAGAGCAAAAGTGCATCGGTGCCAAATCTGTGCTCTTTTGAACAAAACACTTTTGTTCCGTTTGATAGTATTTCTGTGGTATATGCCATGACTCACCTTTATAGAAAATTTATTTGTTCATGCCTGAATAGTCATCGTTTGGGTCTGGTTTACGTGGTGGGTGTTTACCGCCTGAGATATAGGCACAATCTTTAGCTTTATAATATTTTGGGGTTAGACTTTCCATATTATTGCGCACTTTTAAATAACCTGAAACAGAATTAACTTCTAAAACAGTTGCTACACCATCTGGTGTGCGTACAGTGCTACCTACTGGTGGGTATATACTGTTTAAATATTCGTAGGCACTTTGCTCGTGTGCTAGGCAGCACATTAAACGTCCACATGCACCGCTTATTTTTGTTGGATTTAGTGATAAGCCTTGCTCCTTTGCCATTTTGATTGAAACAGGCTGAAATTCCTGTTGAAAACGGCTACAACAAAAAGCTTGCCCGCACACACCTAAACCGCCTCGCATTTTGCATTCATCACGTACACCAATTTGGCGTAGTTCTATGCGTGTTCTAAATAGTCCGGCTAGGTCTTTAACTAGTTCACGGAAGTCCACTCTGCCATCTGCTGAAAAGTAAAATAATAACTTTGTGCGATCAAACGAAAACTCTGCTTCAATGAGTTTCATGGTTAAACCGTGCTGTATTATACGTGCCTCGCATTGTTCAAAAGCTATTTTTTCATCTGCACGGTTTTGTTGCATACGGCGTATGTCTGCGCTATCTGCTATGCGTGTTATTGGTTTAACTTCGGCTGGTAACATGGTTTGTGAAACACCGTGTTCACCTTGCACAACCTCGGCGCACTCTGTCCCACGTGAGGTTGTTACAATAACATAATCTCCCTCATTTATTTCAAACCCTTTTGCAGTAAAAAAATATACCTTACCGCCTGGTTTAAAACGCACTGATATAACTTGTTTCATTTTTTCCTCTTATTCTAAGCAGCACATAATACTATTTGTTGTTTTCACCAATGTTTTTACAAAATGTATTTCGCACTGAAATTCTCTTTTCAATGTATTTTATATGTTAAATCGCTATTTTTTATGCGATATAATTTTAATTTGATATGCTTTCTATTGCAAATTTTGTTAATACTGCTTTTGTGTTTACATTAGAGCTTAATGCTAAATCAGCATTTTGTGCTGCACGTATAACCTTAATTATTTTTGGTTTTTGCAAATCACATATATTTTCATGCTCTATTCCAGCACTTATAAAGGCTATAAAATCTGCTAAAAAAGCGCGCGCACCCTGTTTATCTTTTTCAAAAGGTACTAACAATTTTGCTACTTCGTAGGTATTTAACTCAGCAATCGCTGTTGCCATACCCTGTGCAAGCTCTAATGAACTTTTGCGTTTTTTATTTTTTGAAACAGATAAAATTGTTCCTATGCGCCCACCAAAAACTTTTGCTAGGTGCTGTGCTTCATCTTTCGCTACGCCTTGCTTTATACAAAAATCAATCGCTTGCTCTATGCTTGGTGGTGCAATAACAAAATGAGCTGTACGGCTACGTATGGTTGGTAAAACTGCCGCCCTTGAGGTTGTTGTTAAAATAAAAGTTACGCCCTCTGGAGGTTCTTCCAAAATTTTTAAAAGTGCGTTTGCGGCTTGTGTTTGCATTTTTTCTGCGCCATAAATTATTACAACGCGCCCCTCTGCTGAAAGCCCAGAGTGAAAAACCTCCGCACGCACTGCACGTATTTGGCTAACTTTAATTGTATCTATAGCGCCCTCACTGCGCACAGCTATTGCCTCGCGCACAACGCCTGTTTCTATATTACCTGTTTTATCACCAACCCCACCAGAGGTTGCTATACAGCACTGCCCCTTAACAAGAGCCTCTGCTTGTTCGCCACCTTTTGGGTAAAGTATATCCGCCGCCAATAAACGCGCAGCATAGCCCACACCCGCGCCTGCACTGCCCGAAAGCAAAAAACTGTGCGTCATACGTGTGTGGCCAGCTAAAGATTTTATTGCATTTTTAAAAGGCTCGTTACCAATTAATCTCGAAAGTTTTGTTCCTAGTGGATTTTCAACATCAGGCTGCCCCCCTTGTGAAAAACCACTCTCTGCTTGCTCAAAGTTTTTCAAAACGTTCTACTGGTGTAACAAATACAGTTGCACCACCAACTAAAATTTGCATAGGCTGCACACTTGGGCCTGAGCTATCTAAACCTGATACATTTGGTACAATTTCGCTGTGTTGACGGCAACAATCTCTAATTACAGAAATACAAACATCAACTTTATCATCTTCAACACCCATTAATAAGGTTGTGTTACCCGCCATTAAAAAACCACCTGTTGTGGATAAGCGTGTAACTGAAAAACCAGCTTTGACTAGTGCGGCTGAAACTGTGCGTGTGTCCTCTTTGTTTATAATTGCTGTCACCATTTTCATGGTTAGTGCCCTCCTATTAATATATATATTGCAGTGCATTGCACATTCTTTACCCTATATTGTATCATAAGACAAGGTATTTTTCCAGCAAAATCGCTATTTTTAGCGATTTTTATTACGCCAAATTTGCCTGCGTATATACGCACGTATTGTTTTAAATAAAGTTGGGCCAAAAAATACTATAAAACCTAACATACCAAACACTAAGCTAATTTTACCTTGCCAGCTTGCCATAATAAAATTATAAAGCCAAAATGCACCAGCAGCATAGCCAAGCCATGCAACTTTAACTTCTATAACCATCATAAGCATTACAGAACGGTTTGGGTAAAGCATAGCATATGCTAAAAATAATGCACTTAATAATGCACTGTTATCTGTGTAACCAACCAAAGCTCCAGCACAAATTGAACCTATTACACTAAGCCAAAAATATAGGTTTAGTTTAAATTCCCCCCACGAATGTTCAAGCTGCATACCTATAAAATAATAAAACATAGCTGAGATGGGAAACCAAATAAAACTATATGATGATGGTAAAAATATAAAAGTTATAATACGCCAAATTTCCCCTTGTAAAATATATGGGGTAAAAAACATCAATTGCAGTGGCAAGTTTTGGTTTATTAAAAGCACTATGCCAAAAACCAATACTTGCCCTGCTATTACATAGTTCAAAATACCTTTAATGGCAAAGCGCCTGTATTTCATTTCTAATTTTCGTGTCCAATCCATATGTTAACCTCCAAAATATGTTTTTTTATTATTGCTGTTTAGCTTTTTTCTTTGTTACTTATTATATAAAAAAAATACTAAAAATCTATGCCTATCAGGTCTGATATTATTTCTAAGTCGTAAATTTTGTGTAATGTTTTATAAATAATCGAACTTTAACGAAGATAATTTATATATTATTAAAATCGCTCAAAATTACAAATTTTTAATAATATGTTACCTGTATAATTTTACCACGTATATATTAAGAATTCAACAAAATGGATAATTTTAAACTTTTTCCACAGAGTTTTCAACCATTTTTTTATTGAAAAGTAAGTTTACACTTGATTTTTCAACCTTTTCCACAGACTTTTCAACAACGTTGAATTTTAAATGTTAGTAACCTTTGCAAAAAAACTATACTTTTTGTAAAACAAAACAGCGCAATTCGTCATGATATACATTTTTACGATATATTATTTAATATTTTTAATTATTATTTGATGTTTTTAACTAAAATCGTGTTTTTTTACAAAAAAATATTTAAATGTGAATAATTTAGCTCAAAATCTACAATAAAGCGGTTTTCAACATTTCAAGATAGTTGAAAACCGCCTAAATGTTAATAATTCAAAAACCTTAGTGATCTCTTTCTGCACGGGCAAAACCTTCACCAAAAACTTCGCTCGCTTCGCATATCATAATAATAGCTTTTTTATCTACTGAATAAATGGCTCTTCGTATGGAGAAAACATCTCGGTTTGCACATGCACAGTAAAGCATATCTTTTTTATTTCCTGTGTAAGTGCCTGTTGCTGGGGTAACAGTGGAACCTCTTTCCACGCTATCGGAAATCGCTTTTGCTATGTCGTCGCCATAATCTGTTACAACTATAACAAGTTTGCCTGCTGCTGCACCATACATTAACTTATCCATAACAAAAGTACCTGCAAAAACAGATATTAAACCGTAAAGCACGGCATTTATACCACCAAAAACCACCGCACCCATTAAAATAACAACACCATCTATAACAAGAGTTATCTGCCCAAAGGATAAATGAGGGCTTTTCTTTTTAATAGCAGCTAGTAAAAAATCAACACCACCAGTAGACGAACCACGCATATAAACTATACCAAGCCCTGCACCGCCAAAAACACCTGTAAAAACAGCGGCAAGTAGCGGGTCGCCATCATAAACAGGTAAGCGAGCAAAAATAACGTCCATTATAAAAGTTGAAATTAGCATTGTACGCATACTGTTTAGATAAAAGCGTTTAGATAAAAAGGGAAAACTCCCTAATATAATAGGTATGTTCAAAATTAAAATAAGAGTACCTAGCGGTATATCTATAAATTGGCGTATCATTAAAGACATACCGGTTACACCACCTGGTGCAAAACCGCCTTTTTCGGCAAAGGTGTAATAACCTATTGCAAAAAGAGATGTACCAATAATGTCATAAATAATATCCTTTGCAAACTCTTTGGGTGAAATTTGTTTAAACTCTGCGAGCCATTTGTTCATAAAAACTCCTATTTACATTGTAGTGCCAAAAATAACCATTGCAATTTGAAAATATATAACCAAACTACATGCATCAACTATTGTTGTTATAAAAGGGCTTGCAACAACAGCTGGGTCAACTTTAAATGTTTTAACTATAAGTGGCAACATGCCACCAACTAATTTTGCTAGTATAACGCTAATTAACAGCGCCAAACTAACCACCACTGCATATGTTAGTACATTTTGGTATGCCCCTGCACCAAGTACATCATACATTATATATATGCGAGCGGCATTGACAATAGCCAAAATTAAACCAACTATTACTGCAACACGTAGCTCCACACTGAGCACACGCAAAAAATCTTTAGGTGTAACATCACCTAGTGAAAGCCCACGCACCATAAGCGTGCTAACTTGGTTGCCGCAGTTACCCGCTGTGCCCATTAACATAGGCATAAACGAAACAAGCAAGGGCAAGGTGCTAAAAGCAGCCTCATAATGCGTTGTAACCATGCCTGTAAAAGTTGCGGAAAGCATAAGCACCAAAAGCCAAGGTATACGCTGTTTAATTTGTTCAAAAACAGTTGTTTCAAAGTATGTTGCAGCAGCATCGCTAGGCACGATAGCTGCCATTTTTTGCATATCTTCGGTGGATTCTTCTGTTAAAACGTCAATAGCATCGTCTATTGTTATAATACCCACAAGCATGCCCTCGTTATCCACAACAGGCATAGCGGTAAAGTCATAACGTTGCATTTCAAGAGCTACAAACTCTTGGTCGTCAGTAACTTTAACAGAAACAACCTTTTCGTCCATTAAATCTGCAATTGGTTTATTCATGGAGGAAAGCAAAAGTGTACGTGTTGAAACAACACCAACAAGTTTGCTTTGCTCAACAACATAACCCATATAAATAGTTTCAGCGTGCTTGCCTTGGTGGCGTATAGCCTTGAAGGCATCTTTAACTGTCATTTCACGGTTAAAACGTATATATTCAGGTGTCATCAAGCTACCCGCAGAGCTTTCAGGGTAGTGCAAAAGGCGGTTTAGGTGTTCCCTACGGCTTAAATCAGATTTATCCAAAACACGCTTAACCACGCTAGCTGGCATATCCTCCAAAATATCAACAACGTCATCAAGGCTCATCAGCTCCATTGCACCTATAATTTCATCGTCAGAAAAAGCCTCGACTAAATCGTTACGTGCTTCGTCGGACATATAGGCAAAAGCCTCGGTTGCAACTGGTTTTTGCAAAAGCCTAAAAACCATTAAGCGGTTGTTTTCATCAAGCTCTTCCAAAAGTTCAGCAAGGTCGGCTGGTAATTCATCTTCGGTCGCTTCACGTAGCTCTTTAAACTGATGTTTCATCAAAAAGCGCAACAGTCTTGATTTTGTTAGGCGTTTGTGGTGGTGTTCTGGCTCTTCCTCTTGTTCTTCCTGTTCTTCTCTTTCAGCTAGTTCAAGCTCTTTTTGTAGTTCTTCCTCGCCCTCTTGGTCGTAAAGTTCTGCTTTAATTTTAGCTTTTACTTCTTGTGATATATCTGCTGGTAGTTCTTGGTGCAAATCTGTTTGCTCGCTTTTGTTTAAGTTTAAGCCTAGCTCTTGTTCTATTTTTAGCTCTTTTTTTATAGATGTTCTGCTTTCATCTATATTTTGTGCTTTATTATTTAATTGTAAAGCTTTGTTTTCTAATTCATCTTTTTTTGTTTCAAAATTTTTTTTATCTTGCATTGTTCCTCCTCTCCTCACACTTATTAGCTTCGAGTTAGTAATTGTTATTAAGAGTTTTGTGCTTTTAACAGTTAGTGGCTAATAAACACAAGCCAAACTCAACAGCTAAGTGCAACAGAATAAAAATGTGCCTTTAACTGTAAGCACAGCTAAAAGCACCTTAATGCAAAATAAATATAAACAGTTTTGGTTTTAAACTGTTTTACAGCAAAAAGGCAAGCGCAAAATTATTCTGTTTGTTAAAAGTTCTACTCGGACAATCGTCCATGATATACGCTGCCTCCTTTAATTTTTTGTTTTTGTTTGGCGAAGTAAAACGTGTTCACATCTCACTATTTTATATAAACGCTAATAGTGCGCTGATTAAACAAAAATGATACATATATAAACATTGTTAAAATATCCGCCAAAGCGCAAAGTGCAATAGCACCCCTTTTATTATAGCCTTTTAAATGTATATGGTCAAGGCAAATTAATGTAAAATATCACTTGTGTGTCACTGGGGACGTACATTAATAAGGCTTTTTAATATTTGTTAAATTCAAAAGATAATCTATGCTTGTTCCATGAAATTTTGCAAGTTTTATTAAAACAGCAGTTGGTATATCGTTTTCGCCTGTTTCGTATTTAGAGTAACCTGTTTGCGACATGTTAAGCACTTCTGCCATTTGTTTTTGGCTTAAATCTTTATCTTGCCTTAAATCTCTAATGCGTTTATACATTTATATCACCTCAACAACATTATACTTAACCTATTTTAGAGTATTGATTTTTAACCTGTTTTAGGTTATAATCTTAAAAAAGAGGTGATTTTATGCAGTGCGAAAACGAGCTTTGCATTTTTTGTAATAATTACAAATGCAAATTAACAGATATTAAAATAAATGGCTTTGGTATGTGCGCTGATTGCATATTAATAAACATACCCAAAGATGAACTAGCCGCTTTTAAAGAAATGTCGCTTGAAAAACACTATAATTTGTATCAATAAAAAACAACTAAGCAAAGCTTTTGCGCCTTGCTTAGTTGTTTTTTATGTTTCGTATTTAACTTTGTGCCAAATAATGTACGTCCCCCCGTTATCTCGTAATGTACATCCCCATTGTCACATTGTCCTTAGCAAAAATATCCTCCCACTTGACTGTTACAACTGCTGCAAAAAACTGGTACAAAATAACCTACCGTTACACCATTGATATCAAAATACGGCATTTTTCTTCTCCTTTTTTAAACATTATGGTGTAATTGATTGTATCATTTTTAGCAGTTCGCCTGCAACGCCGTCAGCTTTGCCTATAATGGTTACGTTATAAATGCAGTTTTCAGATGTCCAATACAGCATTTTATGTGTAAATATATCCTCAACTGTCAGTGCTGATAAATCTTCCACTACTAGCACTGAAAACGCAAGAGCTTCTAAATCGCTACTATCAGGTGTCCAAATCTCACCTCCGTCAAATTCCGCCTGTGAGCTTTGCTCAACAATAAAACCGCTAGTTCCGCTTTCATTGCTAACTTTTATATAATTTCCTGTATTTTCAACAATTTCATAACCATATTTTTCGCTTAAATACGTTATTTCCATCTCCTCATGCTCTGTATCACTGCTAGGGTTTAAAATTGTGAAACTTAAACTTTCTTCGTCTTGGTTAAATACAATTTCAGCGCCAGCATATGCAAAAGCACACAAAGCCAAAACCATTATTGCAACAGCAATGCAGGATACAATTTTTTTGTGCCTCAGTTTTTTATAATTGACACTTATTAAATCGCTATCTATATCACCCATGGCGTAAAGCAAATTATACCCGCTCATAAATACAACTCCTTTTCCAAGGCTATTTTCAGCTTTTTGCGTGTTTGAAATAACCTAGCTGTCACCTTGCTTTCAGATATTTTCATACTGTTTGCAATTTCTGTGATGGTATAACCCCAAAAATAACGCTGAATAAATAGCTCTTTATCTAGTAATGTTTGTTTGCGTAAAAACGTGTTAATCGCCTCTTTCAGCTCTAGCGCCTCAAACTCGTTATTTAGCTCGCACACGCACTCCTCTAATTCACCTGTTAACTCCGTTACTCTGCTATCTCTTTTTTTCGCATGTTTTTTATCATAAATATCAAATGCAAAACTTCTAGCTATTTTAGCTAGGTAAGCAAATAGATAGAGCGGTATAACAGGCGGTATTTTATTCCATGCTTTTAAAAGGGTGTCGCTAACACATTCTTGCGCATCTTGCAAATCACCGGTGATGTTTTTTGCTAAACCCAAAAGGCGATTTTCATATTTAGTTTTCGTTTGTTCTATGGCAGTTTCATCTCTGTTGAGGTATAACTGAATAATATTTTTGTCTTCTATTTTAAAAATCTCCTTTCGTAAAAATAAAGGCCTTCATATATATAGAGGGAAAAAAATTGTAAATATTGCAATATTTTTTTAAATATTATTTTATATTAAAAACAGGCACTGCAAAATTTGCAATGCCTGTTTGTTATTTGTTTTTAGCTAAGGTTTTTGCAACCCTATTAGCCGCAAGTTGACGACGAGGGCACAGCTTATTGT
>CAYJKG010000066.1:0-9429 GCA_964370685.1 uncultured Faecalibacterium sp.
TTGTTGTAGACGAGCATGGAAAGACCGATGTATACCTAAAATTACTATCGGATATAGGACTTGAACAGAGCGTTCTGATTAGTAACGTCCAAACATAAAGACATCTCAACGCGTTTGCATAGACAAAACCCACAACTATGGCGAGATGTTCAAAAAGTACTTTCTAAAAACAAAGCTGAAAGACATTTACGTGGCGGTGCAGCTACAAAAGCAAAATATTGCGAAAAATAACATATTGTTATTTACTAAAATTGTAAAATATTTGACCAAAAAAAGCACATAAAATTCGTTCGCGATATATAAATCGCTAAACGAATTTTGTGTGCTTTTTTCGGGGATAAACAACTCTAAAAAACTTTTACTTTATAAAATAAATATTAATTATAAAACTTTTTTCCCGATTAATCAACTTTCAATAAAACTTTATTTTTAGAATGTTTTCGTTATACTGCCTATCACGTTTTCAACATTAGACATTGCACCTTGTGCTTTTTTATTAATTTTTTTTACAACACGCTTCATATTACTATTATTTTGTGATGCATAATAAATACCCGCTGCACTCATAACTGCACCAGCTGCTACGCCTAACATAAGATTTGTAGGCATACCATTATCTTGTTTTTTCTTTTTCATAATTACTCCTTTGCCAATAAAATATTAAAATTGTTAGTGATATTTTTTATTATCACCCTTATAATACGTGATTATACACTTTTTTTATATTAAATTTTGTGATATAATATAACGGTATATTTTATAAAATAATAATGTTGAAGGAATTTTTAAATGTCAAACTTTTCTAATCAAAAGAAAATACTAGCTTTAAATGATTTATCTTGCCTTGGTAGAGCGAGCCTAGCCGTTATCGCACCTGCAATAAGCACTATGGGACATCAGGTTATATCTATACCAACCGTTTTGCTTTCTACACATACGGGCGGTTTTGGTGTTCCTGCTAAATTGCAAACTAACGGTTTTGCCAATGAGGCTCTTTTGCATTATAAAAATATCGGTGTTGCTTTTGATATTATTTATACAGGATACCTCGGTGGTGCTTCTGGTGCTTGCTTAGCACAAAAAGCTTTTGAACTTTTTCCTAGTGCACGCAAATTAGTTGACCCAGTTATGGCGGATAATGGAAAATTATATAGCGGTGTTAACTCTGATTGGCGTTCTGGTCTTGAAGATCTTTGCACAAAAGCAGAAATAATAACACCAAATTACACAGAGGCACATTTACTTTTACACAGAGATATACCCATTGAAACACCCACATCCAACTATGTACAAAGCCTTGCGCAAGATTTGACAAGCATTGCACAAACCGTTATAATAACAGGCATTGACATGGGCGAACACCTGGGTATTGCGTGCGCTGGTGCAGAAAATTTTTATTTGCAAACACCACGCAAAAACGGTAATTTTCATGGTACAGGAGATTTATTTGCAGCTGTTTTAACAGGAGCTTTGGCTAGCGAAAAAACACTAAAAGGCGCTGCTGAAATGGCCGCAAATTTTGTTAGACTCGCAATAGAAAACACACCTAATGATGACACTCGTTTCGGCCTATGTTTTGAACCTTTACTTTATAAACTCACAAACAAAGTATAGTAAATACAAATTAATTAAAATTACACAGAAAGTGAAAACACTAATGCAAAACCCTACATTAAACATCGTTTTGGTTGAACCTCGCATACCACAAAATACAGGAAATATTGCAAGAACATGTGCGTGCACAGGTGCAAGCTTACATCTAGTTGGACCAATGGGCTTTACCATTGACGACAAAAAAGTAAAACACGCAGGGCTTGATTATTGGAACTATATCGATATACACTATTATGAAAATCTAAATGATTTTTTCGAAAAAAATAATGGTCCTTATTTTTACTTTACAACAAAAGCTCCACAACGCCACACAGACGCTACATACCCTGATGGCAGTTATATTGTTTTTGGACGTGAAGACGCTGGTTTACCAGAGGATTTGCTCGCTGCTAATGAAAAATCATGTGTGCGTATGCCAATGCGTGAAAACTGTCGAAGCTTAAATCTCGCAAATTCAGTTGCTGTTGGTGTTTATGAGGTTCTACGTCAATGGGATTTCCCTGAACTTCTTGACCACGGCAGATTACGCGAATATCAATGGACTGGAAACGAAGCTTGATTAATATATTTTTCTATAAATCGTTATATAGGCACCACAGCACAAGTGCAAAGTTTAGATTTTGACTTGAACAAAGGCGGTTTATTTAAAATTTTTATGTTTTATAGAGTTTTTTTTGGATTAAGAAATACACAGTTAAAAAGAATGGAGAATTTATTATGAATAAAACCGCTATACTTTGCGATTCTTGCAGTGATATTCCCGCTGAATTACTTGAAAAATATAATATAGATATGTTAAACTTCCATATTGTTTTAGATGGCGTTGATTATATAGAACGTGAAAGTTTCACAAATGACGAATTTTATAATATGATGCGTAGTGCACAAGGAGTGCCAACAACTGCTGCTATTAATATTATTGAGTTTACCGAAAAATTTTGTGAATATGTTGATGCTAATTACGATAATGTTATTTATTTTTCTATGAATAAAGGCGGCAGTGCTACGCACAACAATGCTATCATGGCAATTGACATGGTTTGTGAGGAACGCCCTAACCATAAAACACATATCCATGTTATAGACAGCCGCACTTACTCCATGACATATGGCTGGTATATTTGCGAACTTGCTCGTAAAATACGAAATGGTGGAGATGTTAAAATTGCTATTGCTGAATTTAAAGATAAAATGACAAAAGCCGAAATTATTTTAGGACCATATAGCCTAAAACAAATGAAAAAAAGTGGTCGTATCTCTGCAGCGGCAGCATTTGCTGGCGAATTGCTAGGCCTTAGACCAATCATAACACTAATAGATGGTGAAACAAAAGTAAACAGCAAAGTGCGTGGAGATGAAAAAGTTATACCTGCTATGCTAAACTTATGTAAAGAGCGCACCACAAATGCAGAAGATTTTGAGTATATGATTGGTTACACTGACATGTTGCGTGTAAACGACTTAGTGCGTGCTGCAAGCAAACAATTTGGTAAAGAGCCAGTAACTGTATTTAAACTAGGTGGTGTTGTATCGGCAAACACTGGTCCTGATGTACTTGCTTTAGTATATTTAGGCGAAAAAAGATAAAAAATTTTCGTGGGATTAATAAATAATTAAGTTTATATGATGTGGCAATTCTCACTTAAATAATATAGCCAAGTTATGCAAAAATATTTACAAAAGTGTATTTATATGTAAATAGTTAATGTTTTTACATAATAAGGCATCCGCAAACACATAAGTATTTAAGAAAGAAGGAGACAACTCATGAACTCAAACAAATTTTTTTCCCCTAAAAAAATGGTGCGTTGCGCCATTGTAGCAGCTATTTACGTTGCACTAAGCCTAGCTTTTGCGCCGCTCAGCTTTGGTGCAATTCAAGTGCGTTTTGCAGAATTATTAGTACTTTTACCAGTTTTTGGTGTTGAGTATATAATAGCTGTCACACTAGGTTGCTTACTAACAAACTTTATAGGTTCTAGCATTTTAGATGTAATTTTTGGCACTGCTGCCACTTTACTCGCTTGCCTTATAACTTACGCATTACGCAAAAAACGTATAGTTGGTTTTGCTATACCAGCCGCCATACCACCAATTATTTTTAACGCAGTTATTATTGGTGCTATGATTACATTTTTCTTTATGAGTGACACTGCTTTTTCTATACAACTTTTATTATTTAACATGCTAACTGTAGGCATTGGCCAAGTTATTAGTTGTGGTTTGCTTGGTGTTGGTTTTGTAAAAATAATCGAAACAAATAAAACCTTACATAAAATATTTACAGATACACAAAAGTAAATATTAGGGAGATTTAAATGCCTGTAATTAATGCAAATACAAAACCAAGCGCTATTATATGGGATTGGAACGGCACATTACTAGATGACCTTGATTTTTCAATTTATTGTTTAAATATTTTACTTAGCGATTTTAATTATAAACAGCAATACACAAAAAAACAATATCACGAAATGTTTGATTTCCCTATTATTGATTATTATAAAAAAGCGGGTTTTGATTTTGAAAAACACTCTTTTGACACGCTAGCAAAACGTTTTATGGAGCACTATATCAAAGGCAGTGTACATTGCCATTCAAACAACAATGCGCACATCGCACTAAACGCTTTTCGTGATGCTGGTATAAAACAAGTTATATTATCTGCCTCACCAAAGGATTTGCTAGTTGAACAAGTTAAAGCACGTGGACTTAATAATTATTTTGATGAAATGCTAGGTTTAACAGATATATACGCACGTAGCAAAGTAGAACTAGGCAAAAAATGGATAACAAAAAGTGGTATTGATACTAAAAATGCTGTTATGATTGGCGACACCTCGCATGATGCTGAAGTTGCCGCCGCTATGGATGTACATTGTGTACTATACAGCGGTGGGCACCACCCTGTAAAAACACTATCAAAAACAGGTTGTAATATTGTAAACTCACTTGCCGATTTGCCAACTTTGCTTTTACCTTAACCTACTAATGTTATTAAGCCAAATAAACAATTATGTAAAATTGCTAATATCTACTTAAAACAAACAAGTACCGCCATACTATTACAACCTTCAGAGATTGTAAAGTACGGCGGTACTTGCTTTTTATGGACATATATGGAAATAGTGAATAGCTAGGAAGAGCAATCACTACATCATAGCAACAACTACTATGCGAAAGTGATCGTTGTGCCAGTTTCGCCGTTTAAAGCTTCAACAGCTTTATCAAGGCTTGTAATGATGGCTTTTTTACCAGGGAAAGTACGTGCAAATTTCATAGCAGCTTCTACTTTTGGCAACATGCTACCAGGTGCAAAATGCCCCTCTTCAACATATTGTGCAGCTTGTGCAAGTGAAATATTGCCTAAATCTTCTTGGTTTGGTTTACCCCAGTTAATAGCAACTTTTTCAACTTCTGTTAAAATTAGCAATACATCTGCGTTTACTTCTTCAGCTAATAATTCAGCTGCAAAGTCTTTATCAATAACAGCTGCAACACCATGCATGTTACCGTCTGGCTTTTGAACAACAGGTACACCGCCGCCGCCACAAGTGATAACGATAGCATCATCCCATAGTTTTTTAACTGCATCAATTTCAACAATTTTGCGTGGTAGTGGTGAGGCTACCATACGGCGCCAGCCACGGCCAGCATCTTCTTTCATGATGTAGCCTTTTGTTTCCATAAGCTCTTTTGCTTCTTCTTCAGTATAAAAAGCGCCTATTGGTTTTGTTGGGTTTTGAAAACCAGGGTCGTTTTCATCAACAATCATTTGTGTTGTTAGTGCAACAACAGGTACGCTGTGATTGCTAACGTTAAGCGCATATTTCAAGCTTTGTTGTAGGTGGTAGCCAATATAACCTTGGCTCATAGCACCACAAACGTCAAAAGGCATAGCAGGCACTACATCTTTTGCTGTTTCGCTTGCTAGTAAAATTCTGCCTACTTGTGGGCCGTTGCCATGTACAACAGCCATTTCATAGCCGCTACAACTAATTTTAGCGATGCTTTCACAGGTTTTTTGCACAACTTCTAGTTGGCCTTCAGCACTGCCACCGCTACTTTTGCTTTGCAAAGCATTGCCACCTAGGGCAATAACAATACGTTTGCTCATAATTATAATCCTCCACGATTATTATTAAATAGGCAAAGGGCGAACCCACGTTTAAATCGCCAGCCGCCCTTTGCTATTTGTTGTCCTTTAGTAAATACTAAAACCTATCATTAACCTTTGCATTGTTGTTGTGTAATGCAGTGAATATTACCGCCACCATAAGCGATTTCTTCAGTGCGTACACCAACAGCTTTGTGCTCAGGGAACCAGCTTTGGATTGTATCTAAAGCAAGTTGGTCGTTTTCATCGCCATATTGTGGTACAATAACGCCGCCATTAACAATAAGGAAATTCATGTAAGATGCGATAGAAACTTCGCCATCTTCACGTGGCATTGTGCCTTCAACATAATCGATTTCAAAATCGCCACGGATAGTAACGTATTTTTTAGGCATGCAAAGTTTGTTAACTTTTAGTTTGCGACCTTTAGCATCTGTTGCTTCACAAAGTGTTTTGTAAGCGTCTTGAGATGCTTGGTAGAATTGGCTTGTTTCATCTTCAACAAATATACAGCCAACTTCGCCTGGGCGAATATAACAAGCAACGTCGTCGATGTGTCCGTTTGTTTCATCTGGGTCGATACCGTCTTTAATCCAGATAACTTTTTCAACATTTAGGTATTCGCAAAGTTTTTCTTCAATTTCTTCACGGCTCATATCAGGGTTACGGCCTGGAGAAAGCAAGCACATATCTGTAGTGATAACAGTGCCTTCGCCGTCAACGTGTATAGAACCACCCTCAAGGATAAAATCAGGTGTATGGTAGGTATCTATGCCTTCAATTTCACACATTTTTTGTGCGATTAGGCTATCTTGATCCCATGGGAAGTATAGGCCATCATATAGGCCACCCCAAGCGTTAAAGCCCCAGTCTATTGCGCGAACATCACCTTTATCGTTAACAACGAAAGTAGCGCCAGAATCGCGAACCCATGCATCGTTGCTTGATGCTTCAAGCACACGAATTTCAGGAGGTAAACTGTTGCGACAGTTTTGGTATTGGCTAGCAGAAACAAGCATTGTTACAGGCTCAAATTCGCTGATAGCTTTAGCTATGTTACCGAAAACTTTTTGTGCTGGTTTTGCACCAGAACGCCAGTTATCTTGACGCTCAGGCCATATCATAAAAATTTGTTTTTGTGGTTCAAACTCGCCAGGCATACGGAAACCGTCAGCACGGGGAGTGCTATTTATACGCTTTGCCATAATATTTCTCCTTAAAAATAAGTCAATTTGTTATTTAATATTAATTAAACGATACCACGTTCAATCATAAAGTTTTCTAGGTTTTCTTTAACTGCTTGTTTAGCAGCTTCAGAGCCATCTTTTTGGTAGCGTGTTAGGTAAACTAGCAAACCACGCATAGCTGTTAAGCGGTTGCCAGCTTCTTCCCAGCAAAGTGAGATATCACTATCAGCAACTTCGTCTGTAACGTCTTCGCCACGTGTTGCAGGTAGGCAGTGCATAAATTTGCAACCTAGGTTGCCTAATTGCATTAACTCACGATTTGCTTGGTAATCGCCAAAGATGCGTACACGTTCTTCTTTTGGTAATTCGCTTTCGTATAGGCCGTACCATACGTCTGTGTAGATAAAATCAGCGCCACGAACAGCTTCACGGTCGTCAGTTACAAGCCAGCTACCGCCATTTTCTTGAACGTTTTTCTCCATGATTGCTTTGTGGTCTTCATTTAGTTGGTGTGTTTTTGGGCCATAGTGAACAAAGTTCATGCCAAGGTGTGTTGTGATGAAACCTAGAGATGCACAAACTTGTGTGCCGTCGCCTACGAAAACAACTTTGCAATCTTCAAGTTTTTTGCCACGAGGTAGGTTTTCCATAATTGTGCACATATCGCCAATTTCTTGTGTTGGGTGGTTGTAGTCACTCATAGCGTTTAAAACTGGTATAGTAGCAGCATTTGCTAAATCAACAACAGATTGGTGCTCAACAACACGAGCCATAACTATGTCTATTAATTGAGAAAGCACTTTACCTGTGTCGCCAATTGTTTCGTGGCCACCAAGTTGTATCATGCCAGGGCCTAAGTATTGAGCGTGGCCACCTAGTTGTTCCATAGCTGTTTCAAAAGAAACACGTGTACGTGTGCTTGATTGTTGGAAAATCATACCTAGAGTTTTACGGCGAAGTAGTGGTGGGTAGTAGCCTTGTTTGATACAATCTTTAATTTTTAAAGAAAGGTTAATAATATCAAGAAGTTCTTGTTTTGTAAAATCTTGTGTGTCAATAAAATGTCTCATTAGTTTGTCCTCCAATAATTGTTTATTATTCTTTTATTTATCAAGCTATTTTGCTTGTTAGGCACTTTCCTAACAAGCAAAATAGTTGTTTCGAAAATGTTGTTTGTTAAAATTACTTTTTAACTTTTAATACTACCATCATAATTTCATTAATTATGATACAAATGATAGCTCCTATTGTAATAGGTAATGTAGCAGCAAGTGTTTCAGCATCAAAACTTAGCGGTACAGCTGTAAAGATTAAAGCGATAACGATTAATGCTACAGGAATGTAAGCTAAAATTTTTAAGAAAACAGGGCCGCCAGAAACACGGAATGGACGCTCTGTATCTGGGTCAATTTCGCGCAATTTCAAGAACGCTGGGAAAACTGGGATATATGCCAATAGGAACATAACAAGGTTTAGTGCGAAGAAGCTCCAGAATAAATCTTCATTTGGGATAATTGGAGCAAGCAAAATAACACCTGTTGCTACTATGCCGTTTATTATAGATGCACCTGTTGGCATATCATCTTTTTCGCTAGATTTTGCAAAGAATTTTGGCATGTGACCATTGCGAGCAGCATAGCGAGCTGTGTTGTTAACACCTAGTGACCATGAAATCATGTTACCAAATAATGTTAATACAAATAAAACAGCAACTAAAGTAATAAACCAGCCATCAGTTGTGCCAAGCAAAACTTGGAAACTTTCAATTAAGCCGCCGCTTGTGCTGATTTCTTCAACTGGAACTGCAACGCCTATGCCGAATGCAGCAAAAATATAAATACCAGCTATAACTAAACCACCGGCAACTATTGCACGTGGAATTTCTTTTTTAGGGTCTTCCATGTCGCCTGCAAATGTGCAGATAACTTCAAAACCAAGCATATTAAATAGTATAACTGAAATTAGTGATAAGCTATCAATATCAAATGAAGGTAATAAAGATTGAACAGTGTACTCATTAGCAATACCTTTTGTAACAGCACCATAAATGCCAAGCACGCCTATTGCAATTGCAAGTACCATTTTTATAACAGCTGCGCCGTTTAAAATCCAAGCACTATCTGAAACTGGTTTAAAGGATATAAAAACTACTATCCATATAAATGCTAATTGTATAAGTATAGCAACAATTGTATTTATCTCTATACCAAATATAAAGCCAACCATTTCAGATGAAAGAACAGCTAGTGAAGCCATCCACAATGGGAAGTTTATCCAATAGTACCATGATGCGCGAGCGCCCCATTTACCACCAAAGGCTTTTGTAACCCAATCGTATAAACCACCCTCGCCATCGTATGTGGTACCTAGCTCACTTGCTATCAAGCCATAAGGTAATAGGAAAGTGATCATCAGGAAAATCCACCAAAAATACTGGGAGTTGCCAATTGCAGCAACAGGAGCTGCTGCTTCCGCCACGAATACTACACATATAACCGCGAGTATAGCGTC
>CAYJKG010000067.1:0-8831 GCA_964370685.1 uncultured Faecalibacterium sp.
CTCATTTGTAAATTAAAAGTGAAAATAAATTAAATGAAAATAGGGTTAGTCCATGCTTTTTCACCAAGCATGTTTTCGCACACTATTCTTATATACTTTTCATGTCCTTTAATCAAATAAGTTGCATTTTCTAGCCCTTCTTCACTGTTATATAGTTTTGAGTCAAAAACTTTATCTCCAACTATAATTTGTATTTGTTTCATCTTTTCGCATTCAACTGTAACTTGTCCATCTTTAATTGATATATTATGTATTGTAGCTCCGTTAGTTGAATAGTAATTACCGGTTAAAAGGTTTTCGATTATTTCATCATGTGTCAAGCTGTCGGAGTTTATCATGATATAACCGCCACCTGAGTCAGATTCAGCTCTTTTATTATGATTATCGTCAACGGCTAATGCGTTGATTTCATTTCCAGTGCGCAATAATGTATCAAGCATGAAATGATTTTCACCAAGGTTCCAACCTATATTAGAGGTATAATTGTATACTTCAAGTGCCCAAAGCCCTTTAATGTCCATGAAATCAATTTCTGTTGTATTTGATAATAGTGGGTGATTGTAGCTTGTAAAACAGCCGTTATCTGTATAAAAATCAATTTCATTTTGAAATTCTTTTTTAAAATCATATTCATCTAAAAGTACTTTTGCGTTTCTTTTGTAACCATGTGCCAAATAATTTAGTTTTGCTTTTTTTTGCATAGCGTTCGTACCAAGGTAGGCGTTGAAATGATGCATTTTAATACAAACGCTTTCGCTGTCTTCACGCCATACTATATCTGTATAGTTTGTATCAGCGCTAGGCAAACTTGCATCGTTTTCAAGCAAATATATTGAACCTTCTATAGCTGGAATTAACAAAAAATCATCATTAGAAAACTCATCGCTGTAATTACTGAAAATATCGTGATCCGTAATTGCAAGTATGTTGTATCCTAGTTTTTTGTAAAGAGCTACAACCTCGCTAGGGGTTAATGTACCATCTGATACATTTGTGTGACAATGTAAATTTGCTTTGTACCAATTTTTTTTATTGTAAGCCATAATGCACCAACTTTCTTGCTATATATATTTTTCGCTTATATCAAAATTCATTTCTTTTAATTTTTCAGGCCTACCAACGTTTAGCTCTGTTTCAGTATTAAAAAAGTGCAAATGATTTTGAAGCATTTCAGCATACACTGTTTCGCCTATTCTAACATTCAAGTTTTTTACTGTAGCAATAATTTCAATGCCATCTACATCTAGGTATACTGCAAAATTTGCTCCTTGGTTTTCTATATATCGCACAGTGCAACTAATGTATTTTTCGTTTTCGCTTTCTTTATGTAACACAATATTTTCTGAGCGAATTCCCATTGTATACTTAGTGTTTTCAGATAAGAAATTGTGCCAATCATTCATTAAAAATAATTGCTGTTTCCTAAAACGTACTCTATTCATTTTAATTTGCACATCAGGAATTAAATTCATTGGAGGGGAACCTATAAATTTTGCTGTAAAAATATTTCTCGGGTGATGATAAACTTCATATGGTTTATCCCACATTTGTATTTCGCCTTTTGATAGCAATATTATTTTTGTAGCGAATGTCATAGCTTCTATTTGGTCGTGTGTAACATATACCATGGTTTGCTTATATTTATCATGTATGTCTAAAAGCGCCTGCCTTGCAGATACTCTAAGTTGCGCATCTAAATTTGATAACGGTTCATCTAGTAAAAATATTGAACGCCTTTTAACAGTAGCTCTTGCTAGCGCAACTCTTTGCCTTTGCCCACCTGAAAGCTGTTTTGGTGTTCTGCTTCTATATTCAAATAAATTAAGCATATTAAGCGCTTCATCAACCCTTTGCACAATTTCATTTTTGTGCATTTTAGCAGCCTGCAAACCATATGATATATTGCGTTCTACAGTCATATGTGGGTAGAGGGCATAGTTTTGGAACACCATTGCTACATCTCTTTTATCAAGAACAACGTTTTTCATATCGTTTCCGTTGAGCTTAACAGTTCCGTTTTGAATATCTTCTAAACCTGCTATCATTCTAAGCAAAGTACTTTTCCCACAACCAGATGGGCCTAAAAGTACAAGCCTTTCTCCTTTATCAACATCAAAACTTATATTGGGTATTACAACATTATCACCATATGCTTTTTTTACGTTTTCAAACTCAATTGCTTTCATTGTTTACTTAACCCCCGAACTTATAAATGTGTCGATAATATATTTTTGGAAAATAAGATATAGTATTAGTGGTATTATCATTGTAACAACAGACATAGCCATAGCAGATACAAAACCATCTCCACCCTCGCCAGAAATAAACATCTGTAAAGCTAGCGGTAAAGTGTAATTTTCTGTAGTTTTCAATATCATTCTCGTCCATATAAATTCATTCCAGCTCAATGTAAAAAACCATATGCCAGTTGCAATAAGTTGTGGCCGTATTAAGGGTAAAACCATATCACGCATAATAGCAAAATCTTTTACGCCATCTAACTTAGCAGCTTCTATAAGCGACAATGGTATATTTCTCATAGCTTGAACCATTAAAAACATAGCCGAACCCGAGAATACTTGTGGCAAAATAACACCAGCTATATTATCTAGCAAGTCCATTCTTGCGAGCATTAAATAGTTTGGTATCATAGTTACTGTAAATGGTACGAACATTGATATCATCATTAAAGATTTAACTGTGTTTGAGCCTTTAAATGTATAATACACTAGCACATACGCAGCGAAAAAAGCACATAATATCTGTAAAATTGTAGTAACGCTTGACACTATAAATGTATTGCTTATTATTTGCAACATAGGTAATCTTTCAAAGAGCCTTATATAGTTGTCAAATGTCATACCAGCTGTAAACAAACTTACTGTGTCTTGGTAGGCAATCTCCTCTGTTTTTAAAGAATTTGAAATAGCAAAAATAATAGGATATATCATGGAAAAAACTATAACTATAAATACACAATGCCATAAGATTTTCCAAATAGCTTTAGTTTTCATAGTACACCTTCTTTCCAACTACTTCATTTAAAACAAATAAACATACGCCAAAAACAAGCAAAGCAATAACTGAGACTGCTGCAGCCTCACCTGTTTCGAAAAGTCTAAAAGCTCTAAAATATGCATCGTAAATAATGTTAGAACTAGCGTAATTTGGCCCGCCTTCTGTAAGAACTTCGATAGGGCTAAACACATATGTTAAACCTTGGACAATTGTCATTATAAATATATAAAACGATGTTGCGCCTGACATTGGAGCCACTATATCTATAAAGATTTTTGGCATAGATATTCCATCCAACCTAGCAGCTTCAATAACTTCTTCTGAAACTCCGCTTACAGCTGCAAGTAGCATGATGAAATTATAACCAAAGCTTTTCCATGATGTTATAAGGCTTATTACCACTATAACCAAACCCTCAGTTTTTGACCAAACTGGCATCTCTAAACCTATTAATTCCATCAACATAGATACTGGTCCAGCAACGGGATTTAAAATCCAAGTAAATATTATTGAACCTACCACTAAAGAAATAAAACCTGGTAAAAACAACGATACTTTATAAAATTTTTTCCACTTAACAAACACAAAACGACATACAAATGCAAACACAAAAGGTGTGCAAAAGTTAATTAAAACTAACAGTATAATGTACAAAACTGTATTAACCATTACTACTTGAAAATCTTCGTCGTAAAGTAAATCTGTATAATTGCTTAGACCTACAAAATCCATTTCCGGCTTTACCATATTCCAATCAAAAAAACTCAAATAAATGGTATAAAAAATCGGAACAGCTATAAATACAATAAAGAATATTGCTGCAGGCGTTAAAAAAAGGTAGGGTTTAGCTTTATTAAAAACATGTGCTCTCATAAAACTTTTAATCTCCTATAGTCAACAAGTTAGTATCTTTCGTATTAACAAACACGACAGATACTAACATATTTACTTATTCATAAAGCGCATTTATTTCGTCTTGTGCGGCACTTAAAGCTTCCTCTACACTGACATCACCACCTAAGATTTCATCTCTTGTTGTGATTAAAATTTGCTCCGCTTTTAATCCGTGGTCACCAGGGAAAGATGCCCAAGGCACTGCGTACTCAAGGCAATCATATGCCATTTTTGTAACTTCATTTGTTGCTAATAACTCTGAATCCGCCGCTGATGTAATTGGTGGGATATAACCTGTTGCAGCGTCCCATGCCAGCATGTTTTCTTCAGCTAAAATCCATTCCAAAAGCTTTGCTGTTGCTTCTTTCTTTTCATCATCTGTAGATGTTACTGCAAGGAAATTACCACCACAAGGGAATTTTTGATCTTGGCCGTCCCATGATGGTGCAGCTATTACTTCAACCTCAGCTTCTGTAGTAGTTGTAATCATAGTGCTATAAGAAACAGATTCCATATAAATGCCAACTTCACCTTTGATAAATGCTTGTTTGCCTTCTTCAACTGCAGTATGTAAAGCGGATTCATCAACTAATACAGCATCTGCATATAATTGGTATGCTTCAATTGCTTCAGGTGAATTTATGCTACTTAAGCCGTCTGTAATGTAGCTTCCGCCATTGCTTTCAATGATTTGTTGTAATTCCCATGTGTACGCATACTCAGCAATATACAAACCATATTTATCTGTGCTTTCACTTATAGTTTTAGCTGCTTGTGCAACGCCTTCCCATGTATCTAGGGTGTTGATATCTACATTTGCTTCAGATAAAATATCTGTATTTATGTACAATACTGGTACAGAAAGTCCGTAAGGAAAACCTACTATTTCGCCTTGTGCGTTAATTGCCAAAGCTTTGATTGCTTCTGAATATGTATCATCTACAAAGGTATCTTTTCCATCTTCAGCATAATTTTCAAATAACTCGTCTGCTGGTGTAAATGTAAAGTTATTTGAAAAATACTCTTTATAACTCCAACCGATTTGAACAAGGTCTGGTGAGGTACCAGCTGCTGCCTCTGCTTGTAAATCTTGCATAATGCCTTGGTATGTATTTGGAACAAATTTTTCTGTTACATGAATTTCATCTTGTGACTCATTAAAAGCTTGGATAATTTCTGTAACTGTAGGTCCAGCAAAAGTTTCTGAATTGATATGCCAATATTCTAACTCTATTTTTCCTGTAGCTTGCGCCTCTTGTGAGTTTTGAGGTGCACTGCAAGCAGTAAGGTTAAACACAACTATTGCAGCCATTGCAATAGAGCTTATTTTTTTAAAGATGTTCATATGTATGACCATTCCTTTCTTTTTAGCGGTAGTTAATAAATTGTCATTAATATCTGCACAATATCTTCTGTACATATTTTAGCGGGATTATTATCAATTCTACCTTCTGTAGAACCGTTTTCAGCTAAGAATTGTATTTTATCCTCAGAAACACCGTAATCTCTTAGCCTGTAAGGAATATCTGCTTTTTTCAATATTTTTTCTATTAAAGGTTGCACGTCGCTTAAACTTTCAACCATAAATGCTTGGGCAAGAATTTTTCTATCTTCTATATATTCGTCGTTAAAGGTTATCATAGCACCAATGAGCATACTTACAGCAACACCGTGTGAAACATTATAGTACATGGTTAAAGGGTATGATATAGAGTGACAAGCTGTTGTTCTAGTGTTTGAAAAAGCGAGCCCGGCTAGCATACTACCTTTTGCCATTTCATCTTTATAACTAACCATGCTGTAATCATCTATAAGTTGCTCAATATAACCCATTATTGTTCGGATAGAAGCTACTGCAAGTGCTTTTGTGGCTGGGTTTCTCCCCTTGGCCCAATAGCTTTCCACTGCATGAGCAACTGCGTCTAGCGCTGAAGAAACTGCAAGCTTTAACGGCATTGTTGTCAACAGCGAAGCATCTACAATTGCAGCCAAAGCATAGTTATCTTGCCTTTCAACGGATAGTTTTTTACCTTTTTCCTTATCCCAAATTGTAGCCCAACATGTTACCTCACTGCCTGTTCCTGCAGTTGTAGGAACTCCGACCCAAGGACATTTAGGCTTAGGGCAAAGTTTTTTATTTATCATCTGCCTTAGCTCATCAATACTGTTAATACTTGTGCCTACAAGTGTAGCAAGTATTTTTGCACTATCAAGGACACTGCCACCACCTATTGCTATAATTAAATCAATGTTTTCGCTTTGGGTATCTGTATATAATTCGTATAAATTTTCAGGTGTTGGGTTTGAATATTTAAACACACTTGTGCAGATTTTACTCTGAGTTCCAATAAAAGCTTTTACATGTTCGTTTTCAAGCACTGAGTCATCCCATACAACAAGCAAAATTGATTTGTATGAATTTTCATTCCCTGCTAATTCATTTATGATGGTTTCGAGATTTTCTAGTATCCCTATGCCTTGATAAGTTTTAACAGGGTTATAATATTTATACATATGCTAACTCCTTATGCACTAAAGTTAATAGCTTTAATAACATCTAATAGCTCAGACATATTATTAATAACAAAGTTAGCGCCTGCATCTAAATATTTTTGCTTTGCAATCAGTTTTAATTCGTCTTGTTCGCTTTTTGTTAGTTTGCTATATTCATCTTTGCTTAAACCTAACATGTTTGAACCTTCAAGTAGGCCAACTGTTATTACTCCTGCATTTTTGCCTTCTAAAATATCCATTTTTGTATCGCCGACTTTAATTATGTTTGCAACACTTTCAACAGATAGCTTTTTCATGCACTCGAAAATCATAAAAGGTGAAGGTCTTGAAGCGTTATTGGCAACATCAGGAGTTATTACAACATCAGGAGCTATGCCTATTGTTTTGGCTTTTTGTGTAACTTTTTCCATCATTGCACTTGTGTAACCTGTTGTAGAGCCGACTTTTATGCCCATTTCTTTTAACGTGTTAAGTGTTTCAACAACAGAATATATTGCAACGGTGTACTCTAAAACTACTTCGTATAAATCTTTTTCGAATATATCATATAACTCTTCTACATCTTTTTCAGTAAAATCTCTGTTGTATAATTCGTTGAACAACATTTTTACTCTTTCAAAATTCAAGATAGTTCTAATGTGGCATTTTTTCTCCATGCCCATAGGTTTGTTTATTTCTTCTTTTGTGAGTTCTATTCCTTTTTTCTTAAAAGTTCTGTCAAAAACATCTACAGGTGCACATGAACCATAATCCACCATTGTTCCAGCCCAGTCAAAAACTACCATTTCTATTTTACTCATTTGTATATCTCCTTTGTTTAATGTTTTGTTGTTGATGTAACCATAATAACAGAATTTACAGCAATTTAAAGCAAATATACATAAAACTAATGTAAAACTTGCGTTAAATTGCAATATATAGCTACTTTTTGCTGTTTGTCGCTGTTTGTCGCAATAAAAAAGCAGAGTTAAAGCAATCTTGCTCTAACTCTGTTTTAACTGCGGCCTTTATTCTATTTAATATCAAGCCCTAATTTTTTATAATGCTCTATTTTCTCATCGCTAATATCACCATCAGTGTAAAGTACATCTATTTCATCTATTGTGAAAAGTTGTCTTTGCGAATTTTTATCTATTTTTGTTGAATCCATTACAGCTACAACTTTTTTTGAATTTTTTTGCAATGATTTCATTACTCCAAACTCTTTTAATCTAAAATCAGTAAAGCCCAAGGTATCATTTAAAGCATTGATTGATAAAAAACAAATATCAGGGAAATAACTATCGCACTCTTTTTCACACGCAAAGCCGTATGTGGACTTCTCTGTGGTATCTACGAAACCCCCAATGAAATTTACATCTATATTGTTTTTGTTTTTTGAAATAGCATTTACTACATGAAAATTATTAGTGATAATGGATATGTCTTTACACTTTTTTGTAATTATATGTGCTAGCAATGCGCCTGTTGTTCCGGAGTTGATAAAAATGACATCATCTTTTTTTATCTCACTTATAGCTTTTTTGCATGCAATCATTTTTTTGTCTAAATTTTTTATTTGCCTTGTTTCAAAATCACCTTGATGAAAATTTTCAATAATATTTATATCTTTGGTTGCTCCGCCTCTAACATATTTCAAAAGACCTTCAGCTTCCATAGCTTTTAAATCTCTTCGTACTGTATCAGCAGACGTTAAAAGTGCAAGAGATATTTCTTCAATCTTCAAAGTGTTTTTGTTTTCGAACAAACTTAATATTTTTATTTTTCTGTCTTCATACATATATTTCACAAGCCACTACTTTTAAAGTTATGCCCCTTTCTTATTAATTGTCTTTAGTATAATTGCACGCAAAAGCAAAGTCAATTGATTTTACTTTATATATACATAAAATATAACTTTGAAATAATATTGAAAGGCAAGGTGCTCCAAAATGTTATAAATATTGTGATTTAATTAAGGTTGTGTTGCATTGTGTTTGCTAATTATTAGTTTCAGGCGCACTATTTTTCAATCTTTCAGCTTCTTTATTCATGAAAGCTATCCTTATTTCAAAACTCATACCTCTTAACGGAAACGTATATTTGTCAAATGCTCTGACATGTAACAATGGTGTTAAAAAATCCATTCCTGCCAGAATTACAAACTCATCATTTTGTGGGTTTAGCTCATCTTCAAGTTGTTTTTTAACATAATTCGCCCAATCTATTCTTCTGTGTTCTGGCAAATCTTTCATTGATAATTCGTATGGTGCAACTAACGTATCTTCATGTATCAAGCCGTGTTTTGTAGATAAAATATAAACTTTATCTACACCTAAAGCTTTTGCATATTGATACGAAACTGAAAACAATTGGCTTGGTGAATATAATTCTTTCGCCTTGCATTTATATCGTCTTTTTGACTT
>CAYJKG010000068.1:0-8446 GCA_964370685.1 uncultured Faecalibacterium sp.
TTACCTAAATAACGCTGATACGCACTATTCATATTTGTTTTGTGTTCTTCAATTTTTAATGTTTCAAGCCCTGCAAGGTATTCATCCCACTCTGTGTCTATGCCGCCTTGTAATAGCCAGCGTGCTTGGTGGTCGTTGATGTGGTTGTTGATATCTGTACCGTTGGTAGTAAACCAATCGTTTTCCTCTTCACTAAATTTAAGTGGTGGCAAACTGGAGTTTGTCATATATGCTTCGTAGTATTCAGCCATGATATCAGCTTTTTCTATCATCATTTCAGGCATTTCAACAACACGGTCGTAGTAATCTTCGTATACAGCTAAAGGTCCCCAGATAGGTGCATGTTGGTAACGGAAATCGTCAAAGCTTTGGTCAGTGCCAGCTGCTTCAAATATTGCAGGTACATCATCGGTAATTGGGCCCCATGCAGCAGCAACAGAAAGTTTTTCAGCAAAGAATTGATCTACCCAGCGCACAAGCACTTCTGGGTTTTTGCATTGGTTTGTAATTGCAAAAGTAGCAGATGGCGCATTGCCAGAAACTTCTTTTGTCCAAACTTGGTGTCCGTCTGGCCCTTTTAAAGGTGTTACAGCGACATAATCTTTTACACGGTCAGGTCCAACCATATTGCCCCTGTTCCATAGCACGAACGAGCCTAAAGTCATTTCTTCTGTTTGGCCTTTTGCAAAGTATTGTTTTGCATCCTGTGTGAAAATTTCTTTATCAAAAAGTTCAGCGGCAAAAAACTTATGCAATTCTGATATAGCTGTACGATATTCTTCTTTATCGGCTGTAAATACAACCTCGTCATTACCATCTTCAACAATAAAGTGAGAGTAAAGGCCTCTGCCACCCATATCAACACGGCCGTATGCACCAAACAAAGAGTGCAAACCTTGTATGTAGTTATCTTGCCTTGCAGAGAAAGGTATGATATTTTCTGTACCGCCGTTTTTGTTTACGTCCTCTGTTTTAAATGCCATTAATGTATCATAAAATTCGTCCATAGTAGTTGGCACAGGCAGGCCTAGGTTATCAAGCCATGTTTTGTTTATAAATAATTGATCGGGGTTATAAGCGCCTGGGTCAACAACAACTGTCGAAAGAGAGTATATGTTGCCGTCTATTGCTTTACAACTTGCTTCAAAATCAGGATATTTTTCAAAAACAGCTTTAATGTTTGGTGCAAATTGGTCAATCAAATCATTAAGTACAATAAATTGTCTTGAGTATTGGGTAACGTCTTGGTCATCTATGCCAGCAAAGAAAGCGTCAGGGTAAACACCACTTGCAAGTTTAAGGTTTTTCTTTTGATCCCAGTCAGCAACGGTGATAAGTTCCCAGTTAATTATTACGTTGGTTTCATCTTCAAGGTTCATGAATAAATCCATCTCCTTAAAGTTTGTTTGCCTTGTTTCATAGTGTGACATTAAATTAAATGTCATTTGCTCTTTAACAAGTGGCAAACCCTCAACATACATGTTGCCTACCATCTCTTTGCCGTCAACTACTTCTACTGAATCTGTTGTTACGCTTGAAGCTTCACCGCTGGAACCGCATGCTGTTAATGCACCCAAAGCAGCGCACATACCTGTTGCTTTTAAGAAACTACGACGATTAATTTTTTTCATGGTTTTTCTCCTTAATTTTTAATATATGTTTGTAAATAATTGTTTTTTCAAGGTTAGCTCTTAACAGAACCAACCATAATGCCTTTTGCGAAATGTTTTTGTACAAATGGATAAATTATAAGTACTGGTAAAGTTGAAACAATAATTGCACCATATTTAATTTGGTCAGCAACACGTTGTTGTTCAACAAAGGAGGTTGCGTCGCCTGTCATCATGGAAGCACTTAGCTCGTTTTGTATTAGCAAGTTGCGCAATACAAGTTGTAGTGGGAATTTTGCCTCGTCTGAAAGATAAATCATTGGTAAGAAGTAAGAGTTCCACATATTAACGCCATAAAACAAAACCATAACAGCTATTATTGTGCTAGAAAGTGGTAAAACAATGTCTGTAAATAGTTTGAACTCATCACAACCATCTATACGAGCAGCCTCGTAAAGGTCGCTAGGTATTGATGTCTGAAAGAAAGTTCGTGCAATAATAAAGTACCAAGGGCCTATTGCTGTTGGTAAAATAACTGCCCAAATGGAATTTAGCATGCCTAGTTTTTGTATGGTTAGATATGTAGGGATAAGCCCACCAGAGAAAAACATTGTAAAGGTTATCATAAACATAAAGATTTTGCCGAATGGCAAGGTTTTTCTTGATAGTGCATATGCACCACAAATTGTGCAAAAAACGCTTATTGCCGTGCCACAAACGGTATATATTATAGTGTTTAGGTAGCCATTCCATATAGATGTATCTTTAAAAAGTTCGTTATAACCATCAAAGCTTGCATCGTGTGGTAGCCATATAACCTTGCCTTCGTATACTGCATTGGGGTCACTAACAGAGGCGATGACAACAAAGTATAATGGGTAAACAATTAGCGCACATAGTACAATCATAAACGCTAAATTAAGAATATTAAAAACTTTATCGCCTTGAGATTCTCTAATTCCTGTTGATCTACTCATAAGTTTTCACCTCTCTTTATAGTATAGATGTTTCAGAATACTTTTTAGCTAAGTGGTTAACTAAAAGAAGTATTGCAAGGTTGATAACTGCATTGAACAAGCCTATTGATGTGGAGTAGCTAAATTGTGCATCAAGAACACCTTGTTTGTATTCGTAAGTGGATATAACCTCAGAAGCTACACGGTTAAGGTCATTTTGAAGTAGTAGAATTTTTTCATAACCTATGGAGAGCATTTGCCCTGCGTTTAATATAAGCTGAATAATAATAACTGGTAGTATACCGTGGAAGTCTATGTTCCACATTTTTTGCCAACGTGTTGCACCGTCAACAGTTGCAGCCTCATATAAAGTAGGGTCTATTGAGGAAAGTGCCGCAACGTAAACTACTGTGCCCCAACCTGTACTTTGCCAAACACCAGAGAAAACATATATAGGTTTAAAGTAATCAGCCTCGCCTAAAAAGAATTGTGCCTCGCCACCAAAAAACTCTATTAGTTGGTTTAGTATACCGTTGTAAGGGTTTAAAAAGATTGTTACCATACCAATAAGAACAACAAGTGAGATAAAGTGTGGAGCGATTAAAATGTTTTGAATAACAGTTTTTTGTTTTTGGCTTTTAAGCTGGTTTAGCATAAGTGATATAAATATAGGTAAAGGAAACGAAATTGCTAATTGCATAAGGCTCAAGGTTATGGTGTTAGTTAATACTAGCATAAAATCAGGAGAATTTATAAATCGTTCGAAATGTTCAAGCCCTACCCATTCGCTGCCTGTAAAACCATCTATAATGTTAAAATCTCTAAATGCAATTTGCACACCGTACATTGGTACGTATTTAAAAACAACAAAAAACAATATAGTTGGTAGTAATAATAAGTATAACTGCCAGTGCCCTTGTATGTTTCTTAATAAATGTGAGAAAGAAGTTTTTTTAGGTTGGATGTCTTGGGTTTGTAATGGTTTTTTATTACTGATAGTAGCCATCAGTTGTTCCTCGCTTTCGTTTAGTATTAGTTTTGAGTGCTAGTTTTGAGCCGTGTTAGTGAATGTTTGGTTGTTAATGCAAGCTTAAAACAAAATGAACAATTTGTAAATAAGCCATATTTATTAACATGTGCGAAATCAGTTTTGAACTATTTTTTTACGATAAGCGTATTTTTCTTTAATATGCAAAATTTGCAAACTATTGATTTTAAAATTTAGGTAAACTATACTGTTATTAAGCGATTACCATAATTATATCGAAAGAGAGATTATATATGACGCAAGAGATTAAAAAATCAGGTAAGCTTTTTAGAAAGTACTTTATATATTATATTTTAATTTTATTTATACCGGTTTTTATTACATTTATTGGTATAAGCTATTTTTTGTATGAGCAAAACGAAGAACAAGCAAGTTCATATGCCGAAAGTGTTATTAGTTTAATTGGTAACTCATTTGATGAAACATTTAATACTATCTATGCTGTAAACGAAATTATCATAAATGATGATGAATTAAAACATGTGTTTAAACATTCTTCAAACGAAACCGAAAAATATTATGAATTTTATATATATCAAAATAATTTACAAAATATAAAAACGGTCGTACCATTTTTAGAAAATATAGTATTAGTGCCAACAAACGAAAAAGCCGATTATTTGCTAAGCAGCAACGGAACATATACAGCTGATATTTTTTATAATAATATATATTTGTTTGAAGAAAAATTTCACGATTTAATTTTAAATACATCTAATATTATAAAAGGAAAAGCCAATAATCAAGATGCATTAGCTTACGCTTTAAAAGGTGCACACAGTGGGGTGCAAAACATTTATATTATACCTAACAAAACCTTTGATGATATGCTGTTTGAAAACGAACTTATGCACAGCGAGGTTACTATAACGGATTTAAACAATAATGTGCTTTACAGTTACGGCATGCAAGAACAACCACAAAATATTTTGCTAGATAATATTTCTGAAAATAATAGGCTCGAAATAGATGGAGTGGAATATATAGTAAGTGCGCAACAATCAAAAGCTACAAGTTTGACATACTTCATAATGACACCAGTTTCAATGATTAGCAGTAATGTTTCTTCGCTGATGATTATTTTTGCAGTTTGCGTTTTGTTAGTTGTACTAATAGGTTTTGTATTTGCATATCTCTTAGCTAAAAAAATGACACTACCTATATATAACATTCAAAGTATGTTAAAAACAGAGCATATCCCAACTGAAAAAAATAATGACGAGCTTGGAGAAATTAGTTTGGCTATATCATCAATGAGCAGTGATATAACTAAGATGAAAAACATATTAGATGAAACTAGCGATGATATTATTTACATTAATTTGATGAAGTTGCTCACAGGCGAAATTTCATCAAAGCATGAGATAAATGCTAATTTGCAATCCACAGGAATTGCACTAAAAAACAAATATTATACAGTAGCAGTTTTTGATTTTGGAGCAGCACAATCTAGTAAAAATAATATGCCACGGTTTACACATATCCAAGAGCTTTACGATGATGCTACAAGGCACTTGTGTTACTTAAACTCATACGATACTAGCTACGTTTATTTATTAATAATGTGCGAAAAACCAATAGTTGATATTTATAATTATTTAGCAGTGTTAAAACAAAACTTGTTCCAAACTTTTGCTTGTGATATAGCTGTAGCTTTTTGTGGCGGTGATTTTTATTTTAGCGAAATTAGTACAGCTTTTTATAACTCGTTATTAACACTTGATCAAAAATTTATAATGGGTAAAAACTCTATATTAAATAATGAAGAACTAAAAACTGTTAAAAACGATGATTGCGAAAGTTTTAATTATCAAGAGTTTTATAAACTTTTATTGGGGGGGACTAAAAAAGAAATTATAGAGTATATAAGTAGCTATAATATGGCAATTAGTTATGTAAACAATAATAGTGTACATAAAATCAAAGCAAAAATATTAGGCGTGTTTAACTTTTTGCATGATACCTTCCCTGTTTTAGTTTCAAAGTATCAACAACAAATATCTCCACTGCTAGAAAATTATGATACAGCCGAAGAATTTTTAAATTATATTTGTGAAGTATCGATTTATGTGTTTGAAAACTTAAAGCAAAGTAATAAAGATAATAAGTTTTTAAATATAAATAAGTTTTTAAATCAAAACTATTATAAAGATAACTTTAGCATACAACTTGTGGCGGATGAATTTCAAATGTCCGTTTCGACATTGAGCAAGTATTATAAGGAAATTACAGGCATAAATATTTCGGAAGAAGTTAATAGATTAAAAATAGATAGTGCGAAAGAGTTATTAATTAACACAGATTTAACTGTTAATGAAATTGTTTTAAAAATAGGTTATTATAACACCTCAAGCTTTATACGCAAATTTAAAGAATGTACGTCAGTAACCCCAGGCAAATACAGAGAAAAATATAAAAACCAATCAAATAAATAAAAAGGAGTAATAATAATGGATAAAAAAATTTATTTTGGTGCTTGTTACTACCCAGAGCAATGGAGCAAATCACGCATAATTGAAGATGCTAAGTTAATGAGCAAGGCGGGTATAAACGTCGTGCGCATGGTGGATTTAAGCTGGTCTGTAATAGAGCCCCGTGATAACGAGTTCGATTTTTCGGTTTTTGATGAAGCGCTAGATGTTTTACATAGTCATGGTATACAAGCTATAATGTGTACGCCTACTATGGTGCCACCAATGTGGATGTGGAAAAAACACCCAGATATTTTTGCAAGTTACCCTGACGGTATACAGCAAAGCGATGAGATACGCTCTCGCAATTGTTTAAATAATCCGACTTTCCGTGAATATGGACGCAGAATAACCGAAAAACTTGCAAAACATTATAGCGAACACCCCGCTGTTATTGCGTGGCAGGTTGATAACGAAACAAATGCAAACAAATGCTGTTGCGATAACTGTGCATCTGATTTTAGAACATGGCTTAAAGAAAAATATCAAACACTTGAAAATTTAAACGATGCATGGGGAACTGTATTTTGGAGCATGGTTTATGATGATTGGCAACAAGTAGCGCCACCAACAGAGGCAAAAGAACTTACTTTTAGTGTTAGCCAAGTGCTTGATTATAGACGTTTTATATCAGCAAGCGCAATAGATTTTTTAAAGGAGCAAATAGATATAATCAATAAAATTTGCCCACATCACCTTGTTACACATAATGGCATGACACTTTTTATGAATGTTAACTATTTTGATTTAGGACAACATTTAGATTTTTACGGTATAGATATATACCCAGCAGTTGATTGTGATTACTTGCGCTATGCGCTTGCAAATGATTTTAGCCGTGGTGTTACTAGAGATAATTTTTTTGTACTTGAACAAAAAAATGGCTATTTTAATTACTCAAACTACAACATAGCTATACCTCCAAAATGGGTTGAAATGTGGAGCGTAAAAGATATAGCTCGCGGTGCAAATGGTGTGGTTTACTTTAGGTGGCGCAGTGGTTTATATGGTGCAGAGCAACACCCACAAGGTTTGCTAAGGCATGACGCTAGCCCAAGACGAGCTTATTATGAAGTAGCAGAGCTTTCAAACAAATTACTAGCGCATAGTAACGACATTGCAAAAACTAAAGTAAAAGCAGATGTTGCCATGCTTTGGAGCTATGATAGTGCATGGGCATTTGATACACATGTACAAAATAGTAAATTTAGATATACAGATCACTTTTGCCAATATCACAGCGCTTTTGTAAAAAATGGTGTTACAGTTGATGTTATAAACGAAACAGAGGATTTAAGCGCATATAAAATAGTGGTAGCACCATCACTTTTTGTAGGACGTGAAGATGTAGCAAAAGCGCTTGAAGAATTTGCACGTAATGGTGGCACAGTTATTTTAACAGTGCGCACAGGCATACGAACAGATGCAAACACCACTATAGTTGAGCCTTGGCCAGGTAAATTTGCAAATATGGCTGGCGTGATTGTAGAGGAGTTTGACTCATTACCTGATTATCAATTTAATGAAATTGATTACAAACAAAAAACTTATAAAGTTGGTTGTTTTTTAGATGTTGTAAAAAATAACGGTGCAAACGCAGTTGCTACATATAAAAATAAATTTTATAAAGGTTCGCCGGCTTTAACTTTAAACCATTTTGGTGCAGGTGAAGTTTATTATTCCTGCGTTATGAATTGCCCTGAGTTTTTTGATGAGTTAATAGCAGATATATGCACAAATCACGAAATATCAACAACAAAGTGCCCTGACGGTATAGAAATAACACAGCGTATAGGTGAGGATTGCATTTATACTTTTGTTATAAATAATGGCGATAACAATTATGTAATGGATATTTCACAGGAGGCTGTTGATATATTATCTGGTGAAACTTTAATGCAAAATATAGTTATAGATGAGTTAAAAACATTTATATTTAAAACAAAAAATGAACTGAAAATTGAAATTAAGGCTAATTGATTTATTTGTGATTTTTTAAATATGGTTTTTAATTATTACAATTTAATATGGGTTTTTCAATAATTTTTCTTCGTTTTGCTCTAAAAAATTACGAAAGATCTATGCCTAATAGGGCTATTTAAAAATGATTTTTACTTGCGTAAAAATCATTTTTTTGTTATGCTTAATATTGATTGTCAAAAAGCGATAAGGTTAATCGTTAAAACGTGGTTTTATGTTTTACAATATGGTAAAATATCTAGCACATACATTAAATTAAAAAGGAGTGTGCCATGCCTAAAGAAAAAGTTTTTCAGCGATGTGCAAATGGCATTGATTATACGCTTACACAGCGCAAAGTTAAAAATATAAATATGCGCATAAAATCAGATGGTAGCGTTG
>CAYJKG010000069.1:0-8423 GCA_964370685.1 uncultured Faecalibacterium sp.
AAAAAATTACTAGTTATTGCAATAAAACTGTGCTATAATACGTTTTGTAAGTGAAATATATCAGCTAAACACAATTTACACACAAATTGTTGTGTGTGGTATATGTATATAACACTATAGGAGGGTGATTATGGAACTTTTGAAACTCACAAATGTCACAAAAAAAATCAAAAAGAAAACCATTGTTGATAACGTTAGTTTAACCATTAACAGCGGTGAAATTGTTGGTTTTTTAGGGCCAAATGGTGCAGGTAAAACCACTACAATTAAAATGATAATGGGTTTATTTGCTATTGATGGCGGTGATATACAAATTTGCGGACATAGCGTAAAAAATAATTTTGAAGATGCTATGAAAAACGTAGGCGGTATAGTTGAAAACCCTGATTTATACAAAGGGTTAACAGGCCGACAAAACCTAGAGTACTTTGGTCAATTTTATGGCAAAGAGGCAGTTAAAAATATTGATTCTGTTGTTGAGCTTGTTAAAATGAAAGACAGAATAAACAGCAAAATCAAAACATACTCCTTAGGTATGCGCCAACGTATAGGCCTTGCGCAGGCTTTGTTACACATGCCTCCACTACTTATTTTAGATGAACCTACAAACGGCCTTGACCCAATAGGTATTAAAGAGTTACGTGAGCTACTTAAAAACCTTTCGCAAAATGCTGGCACAGGCGTTTTTATATCAAGCCACTTGCTTTCAGAAATGGAGCTTATGTGCGATAGAATTTACATCATAGATAAAGGTGTTATCATAGGCGAAAAATCCATGAACCAACAAGATGATACAGAAGTGTATCAATATACCTTTGTTACTAGCGATAACAAAGCAGTGCACGAAGGTTTTAAAGCTATGGGTGCAAACTGCGATTTAATGCCTGACGGTGTAAATCTTGTTATGAAAAACGAGGAGATACCAAAAATTGTTAAACAACTAGTAGAGCAAGGTGTGAGCATTTATGCTGTAAACCGTGAAAAACGCTCGCTAGAGCAGGACTTTATCAGCATGACAACTGGTTCAAAAGACCAAATTTCTTAAAAGGAGGGGCGTATAATGAATTTCTTTCAACAAATTGGGGCAGAAGCGAAAAATATGCTCCGCTCAAAATTTATTTTAGTATTTGCAATTATATTTTTTGTGCTTACAACTATTGTTATCCCAGTTGGTGGATACATAATCAATGAGTATTTTGGTTATAATTATTATCCATATAATGAAGAATATGTTATTATTGATGGTGTTGAGTATGAAAACGATAATGAACTTACACATATGTACACAGAGCTTACCTATCAACTTGAATGGATAGAACAATCTTTATCTGTTGATGGATTAAAACATGCTACTGAAATTTCAGATAGATTAATTGAATTTTTCTCTGCGAATATTCCACTAGCAGCACAAAGTACACGTGAGAATGATTACAGATTAAACTTAGCTTACGAAATGCGCGAGGCAATTATAAACATATATGTTTTAGAGCAAGAAGATTTATCAGAAGCTGCTTTAAATGAAGCCGTTGGTATCTTTGGTTGGAGCGAATACTTAACAGGTGGCATGAATGGCGGCGTAATGTATAGCGAATACGGTTATGCAGTAACAACACCTGTTGATGATGGCACAAGTGAAATAGAGCCTTTGACAACAGCAGAAAAACAAGAAATTATTGTGGATCTTCAAGAAAAAGTAGATGTGTTTAACGAGCTAATGGAAACAGATAGCTATGAACTTTATGCAGAAATGCGAAAAGAATATTTTGAAGAAACTATTATTTCAAGTAATGAACGCATAGAGCAACTTGAAAAAGATGTTATTGCCAACCCAGAACAAGAAGAAAATATTCAAATGAATATTGAAAGCTTATTAATTGAAATTGATAATATTAATAACTCTGAAATACCAGAGCTTGAATATAGGCTTGCTAATAATATTATTGAAAATGATGGTAGCTGGCAAGATACAGCGCTTAACGAAAGAAGTTATGCTACACGTAGGCTGATATATCATGAGATGGATTTATACGACGAACAAGATTTTAATGATCAACATTGGATGGTTGAGCAATATGAAACATACGAAAAATACTTAGAGGCTATGGAAGCAGAGCGTCAAGGTTATGAGGAGCAAGTATTTATAGCACAAAGTTCACTTGATTCAGGCAAACCAGATATGTCATTTGTTTACAATGGAGCACGTAATCAATTATACGGTACATTTTATCTTGTAATGGTAGTTGTTATGTTTGGTGTGCTTGTTGGTGGCTGGTGCCTTGCAAGTGAGTTCCAAAACGGAACAGTTCGTTTAATGATGATACGTCCACGTACAAGGATGAAAATATTATTATCGAAATATTTTGCAGGTTTTGCTTTGTTGTTTGCGCTTTACATTGCAATTTTCTTAGTGATGTTTGTTATCAGTGGCGTACGCGGTGGCTTTGGTGATTATGCTTACCCTAACTACACAGCAACTGGACCTGTAAACTTCTTTACAACATTTATAGGCGATTTCCTAGCAGTTTTTGTGAGCGCATGGTTCTTATTTACTCTAGGTTTTATGTTCTCAGCGATTGCACGCAACACAGCTGTTTCTATCATTGTACCAACGGTTGTATATGTAGGTTCATTTATATACATGAATGCATTTACCTACGAAGCACCACCACCAGATTTTGTGGCATTTACCCCAGTGCCATATCTATTATTGCAAGATTATATAAACCCACAAGAATGGGGTTATATATCAAACTTAATAAATCAAGGCTTCCCAATTAGCCTTACAACAGGCATAGTAGTTTTAATAGTTTATGGTTTAATATTCTTAGGAATAGGTGCACTAGTATTCAAAAAACGTGACGTAACAAATTAATATTAACAACTAAAAAGTGTTGCTGGATTTTAAGTTTTTTAAAGGCTAAAAATTCGGCAGCACTTTATAAGGTGAAACGAATGGATAACAATTTTTTAAATAATTACCAAAAAAAAGCTGAGGATACAGGTGCAAAACAGCCAGGCAAAGCACCGCAAAACCCACAGCAAACACAAAAACCTATTGAGATTGTAAAAGAAACACAGCCAAAGCAAAGCGAGCAAGTACCTCAAAATAGCTTTTTTGCACCTAGCGATAAAGGCGAGTCAGGTTTTGTTAAACTTAATAAAGAGGCAGAGCCCACAGCCGAAGCACAAAGCGAGGAAAAGCCAGCAAATAACACCATGAGTTTTAGCGAAAACAATGGTTTTGTTATGGCACAGCCAAAACCTAGCTTTATGGGCGACCCTAACGCTAAAAAGAAACTACCTATACCATATATTGTTGGCGGTGGCATTGCGCTTTTAGTTATTATATTAATAATATATTTCCTCACAAGAGGCGCAGCAGTGCCAGATATGGAAACTTGGGCATATTCACAGGCTACATTATGGTCTAACGAAAACGGTGTTTTGATTAATAAAGAGGAAGAATATAGCGATACTATACCTGCAAGCACTGTTATAAGTCAAAGCCCAGCGGCTGGCGAAGTTGTTGGTGGTGATGACGTTTTGACACTTGTTGTTTCAAAAGGGCCAGATTTAAGCATTATGGTGCCAGTGCCAGATTTAATGAACATGACTTTAAACGAAGTTGAAGCGTGGGCAGAAGAAAACTTGATGAGTACTGTTCGCATAACTACAGAAGAAAGCGAAACAGTGGCACAGGGTAAAATGATAGAGTATACAATAAATGATAACTCTGTTATAGGCACAGAAATACGTCGTGATTCACCTTTGTATATCATTTTTTCAAAAGGTCAAGGTGAGGGCGAAGCGATAGAAGTGCCAAACTTTTTAACAATGAGCACTACAGAAGCACAAGAGTTTGCAGATGACAATAAAATTGTTTTAGAAACAGTTGAAGAATTTAGCGAAACAATAGCTAAAGGGCAAATCATACGCCAAAGTATAAAAGCAAAAGAAACAGTATACGAGGGCAACACAATTACTATTTATGTTTCAAAAGGTGAAGAGGTTAGAGTGCCTAACTTTAGCAATATTTCAAAAGATATGGCAGAGCGTGAGGCAGCTAAAGAGGGGGTAACAGTAGTTATCACTGAAAAATATGTAATGAATGTTGATGAAGGTAAGTTTGTTTCGCAATCTATGGCGGCAGGTAGCCTTTATGAAGATGGCGACTATGTAGAGATTGTGTATTCATTAGGGTATAGAGTGTTAGTGCCATCGTTTGTAGGTCAACACGAGGAAGCTATACGCACTTGGATAGATGAGTATAACGAACTAGGCGCAAGCTTTAGTGTTAGCTCCACTTTTACTGAATCTAGCCAGCCATATGGTACTGTTTTAGCTCAAACAAAAGAGTTTAACACAATGGATATAACTGCTGTGTTAGAATTTGTAATTTCAAAAGGTTCTGTAATATATGCACCTGATTTTGTAGCAGGTGTTGGCTCAAGCTACGGTGCAGATGGCGTTATAACACGTGAAGAAGCTATTATCATGTGTGATGCGCTAGGAATAGTAGCGCAATTTGTAGAGGAGAGCACATCAGGCAGAAAACCAGGCGAAGTTTGGTGGCAAAGCATTGCGCCAGCAACACAAATGAAAGAGGGTGATGTTATAGTGCTTAAGTATCAGCCTATGTCATCAGCAATAACAGTGCCTAATTTTGTAGGGCAATTAAAAACAGCAGTAGAGGCTGATGCAAGCCTAAACTTTGCTATAACATATGTAGAAGTACCTTATGTTGATGATGCGACAGTAGGCAAAATATCTAGCCAATCTGTAACAGCTGGCACATCTGCTGTGGCAGGCACGGCCATAACTTTAGAGTATTATGGCGAAAAACCACCAGTGGAATCAACTCCAGCTCCAGCTACTCCAGAGCCAGCTACACCAACTCCAGCACCGTAAAAAGCAACTATAAATAAAATTAAAAACGTAGCAAGTGGATTAAAACCACGTGCTACGTTTTTTGCGTAAAACGATAATAGTATAATTATTTTGTTAGTGAATCACGTGGCACGCTATAAACAGCCTCAATATTTTCAAAAGGCACATCAGGCTCAAAACCTTGGCTTGCCATTAATATATAACTGTTGCTTTCGCCTAGCATACGCATAAATTTTGTGGTTTCAGCTTTAACTTCATCTACTGTGCCATTAGGTAATAAGCCTTGTGTATCTATGCCGCCGTGGAACGTCAATTTGCCACCATATAGCTCGGCTAAACGCTCAACTTCAAGCCCCTCAACCTTTTGCACTGGCTCTAGCGCATCAACGCCACAATCAAGCAATTCTGGGATAATAGGCGCAACCGCTCCGCATGAATGTTGCTGGAAGAAAGCGCCGTGTTCATGTGCAAGGTCAACTAATTTTTTTGTGTTAGCTTTAAAAAACTTGCGCCATAAATCCATGCTAAATAAAGTGGAAATTTGTGTGCCGTAATCATCATGTGTGCGCAAAGCATCAACTTTGCCACCGCCTGCCTCAAGCTGGCGTTTATAGTATTCCATCTCAAAAGCATTTATTTTATCTAAAATGGTCTGTGCAAGTTCTGGTTCTTCGAGCATAAGTATAAAAAATTCGTCCATGCCCATCATCTCTGTAACAATCTGGAAAGGCCCTTCGTGTCCTATCATAATGGCTTTGTCAGGGTATTTTTCACAAGTTTCAGTAATAGCACTATAATCAAACCAATCAGGGTCAGGGAAAGTGTATTTTTCTAAATCTTCAAAAGTTTCAACACCAGATAATGGGTGATAAGTTGAAAAATAGTAAAAATCATTTGCTGTTTCGTGCGAGGTGCGCTCTATGCCCCAAATATCGCTTTTAACATGGTTGCCTTTTTCGTCATAGCGGTCAACACGTGCAGGGCCTATAAAACGTGGTGAAGCATAGATGATGTCTATATCAAATTTATCAAGTAATTGGTCATAATCTGTAAAACCATAGTGTTTCATTAGGTTTTCTTTAACTCTGCCTGTGGATTCAAAAGCCGCAGGTATTTTATCAACAGCTTTGCGCTCATAGGCTGCACGCACACGTTCTTTGCTTGTCATGGATTATTCTCCTCTTAATGTTAATTTTTAAGATTTTTATAGATTAAAAATGTCGTTGATGGTTGGGTATAATTAATGTTATGGCAAGTATAGCAAAGTTATTTATACTTTTCAATTGAAAAAACACTATATAAATTGTATTTTTTGAAACTAAAGCTTTATGTTTTGCTGTGTTTATAGTACAATTAAAAATATGATATAAGCACTTATTATAACAAGATCAAAGAGGTCTATAATGGTTGATATAGAAAAAATCGAAAAATTGCTTGATAAACAATGGAACGACGAAACTGCACCGCACTTAAAGCATAACTTTGTTTTGCGCTCAAACCGCATGGGTTGTGGTTATTGCCCTAACGATTTTGAAGTAACACGTGATAAAAACTATAATTATTTTACTTTGCATATATTGTTTTCAGGTTGTAGCCTTTTTAACATTGCAGGTGAGGAATTTTTGCTAAAAAAAGGCGATGCATTTATTATAACAGCAGGGGAGGAGCATAGATATTGTAACTATGAAAACTCAAAGCTTGGCTATATTTGGATAGAATTTGAGGGCGATAGTTGCAAAGAACTTATAAACTTTTTTAAGCGCAACGGCATACATTGTATTGATGCGCAAAATACAGGTAAAATGGCTGAAAAACTAGTAGAGATTTTGAAATATGTAAAGGAAGAAGAAAACTTAAACTTATTTGAGCTTTCAGCCATGCAATATGCGCTAGAGATGTATTTGCTAGAGGCTATTGATAAACAACCACAAAACAATATGCCAGCTATTATAGCGCAAGCTTTTGAGCATTTAAGTGCAAATTTCGCAAGCGATATACAAATAACTGCACTTGCAAAAATGCTACATGTAAGCCATACATATCTAACACGTGAGTTTAAGCGCTATGTTGGTGTTTCGCCACGGAAATATCTGGTTTTAAAGCGTGTAGAACATGCATGCATGTTACTTGATACAACGGATTATTCATGTGCTCAAATAGCCTTAGAATGTGGCTTTTATGACGCAACACACTTCCACCGTACGTTTACTAAAATGATGCAAAAAACCCCGCACAGCGACCGTAAACGGGCTGCACGGGGAAATAAGGTTGTTTAAGCGTTATAATCGCTTTAGCTTAAGTTAAAATTAGCCAAAGTATCTGTTTAGTAAGCCTTCAAAAGCTTTACCGTGGCGAGCTTCGTCTTTAGCCATTTCATGTACTGTGTCATGTATAGCATCTAGGTTTAGCTCTTTAGCACGTTTAGCAAGGTCAAATTTACCTGCTGTTGCGCCGTTTTCAGCGTCAACACGTAACTCAAGGTTTTTCTTTGTAGAGTTTGTTACGCATTCGCCTAGTAGTTCAGCAAATTTTGCAGCATGCTCTGCTTCTTCGTAAGCAGCTTTTTCCCAGTACATGCCAATTTCAGGGTAGCCTTCACGGTGTGCAACACGTGACATTGCTAAGTACATACCAACTTCAGAACATTCGCCTTCAAAGTTTGCACGTAGGTCAGCTATGATGTCTTCTCTTGCGCCTTGTGCTACGCCAACAACGTGCTCAGCTGCCCAAACTTTTTCACCAGAAGCTTGTTCTGTGAACTTATCTGCGCCAACTTTGCAAACAGGACATACATCAGGTGCGCAAGCGCCTGTGTGAACGTAACCACATACTGAACATACAAATTTTTTTTCCATTTTTAAAATCCTCCAAATAAAGTGTTTTTGTTAATTGTTTGTTATAATAAAAAATGATTATTATCTAATGATAAGATAAATTCATTTCATTTGCTCGGTTTCAAGCAATAATGATAATCATTACTGTTTTATTATAACATAGATTTTTGTTTTGTAAAGCCTTTTTTTAAAAAAATTTTGCTTTTTTTAAAAAAAGGGGAGAAGTGTTCTAGTTGTAATGAAAAAACCACGTGTTAGCGAATATTACTAAGACGTAGTTTTTTGTGTAAATCTTTTTAAATTATACTAAATTTGGTGTAAAGTTAGATAGACAATGGTTGTTTATCGCTAACTAATGTCGTTTAAAACTCTATTGTTTGAAATAACAACATAGACGAAATTCGTTAATTTAAATCTTTTATCGTATTTTAAAATATTGTTTAAATTTATGTTTTGCTATTTATAATTTTGCAGTTTTCGATTATAATGTAAATAGCAGTATAAAACAAAAAAAGACAATCCGAAGATTGTCTTTTAAGAGGTGGCGACCAGATTTGAACTGGTGAATAAAGGTTTTGCAGACCTTTGCCTTACCACTTGGCCACGCCACCAAAAAAACGGCGAAATTACTTTCGCCGTCTTCTGAGTTGGCGACCCAGAACGGGCTCGAACCGTCGACCTCTAGCGTGACAGGCTAGCGTT
>CAYJKG010000070.1:0-7809 GCA_964370685.1 uncultured Faecalibacterium sp.
GATTACAAAAAAAGCGTACAAAGTTATACGAAGATTTTGTAGATGGAATTTTAAATGAAGAGGAGTATCTCTTTGCTAAAAACAATTATGATGAAAATTTCCAACACTTTAACACACAACTTGAAAATGCAATTGAAAACCGCACGAAGTTTAATGATGCAATCACATCAAAAAACAAGTGGCTATCGCTAATGAAATCTATTAGTGAGGCTCAAAAAATCACCAGTGAGCTTGTGGAGCAGACAGTTCAAAGAATATTAGTGCATGAAGATGGAAGCATCACCTTAGAAATGAAGTATTCAGATATTTATAATCTAACAATGGACTGTGTAAAAGAACTTGAAAACGAGGTGATAGAGTGAGCCTTGCAATGTATCTAAGGTTATCTTCTGCTGATGAAGAAACAGGTTTTACAAAAATAGAAAGCGACAGTATATCCAACCAAAGAATGTGCATAAACAATTTTTTAAATAACGACAAACAACTTTCAGCGCACACACGTTTTGAGTTTGTAGATGATGGTTTCACTGCAACAAATAGCGACAGACCTCAGTTTTTAAAAATGTTAGATATGGCGCAAAATGGTGATTTAAATATAATTGTTGTGCGTGATTTTTCTAGATTTTTTCGTGATTATGTAGAAGCTGGCAATTATCTTGAATGTGTATTTCCCTTTTTAGATATTCGTTTCATTTCAATAAACGATAGATACGATAGCGATGATTATAAAGGCACAACAGGCGGTTTAGAAATGGCAATGCGTAACATTATTTATTCCAGCTATAGTAGAGATATATCCATCAAGGTTAAAACTGCACTGAGACATATGAAAAAACAAGGAAAATATGTTGCGAGTTTTCCGCCTTTTGGCTATTTATGGCACAACACAGAGCCGAACAAACTTGAACTTGATACCGAAACCGCCCCCTTGATAAAACACATCTTTTCACAGGCAAAAAAAGGTAAAACAACTGGTGAAATTGCAGCTGAATTAAATGCAAATAATATACCCACACCCGCAAAGCGTTTTTCTGAAAAATACCCGAACAGCAGAAAGTTTAAAACTTGCATGAACGCTACAGAATGGAATTATGGCACTGTATATCGCATTTTGCAAAACCTTGTTTACACTGGAGCGATCGTTAGCCGAAAGAACACAAGAGCACGTTTTATATCTAGCGAAGAGCAAGCCATTACTATTTACGATGGAACACATGAAGCAATTATATCTAAGCAAGATTTCCAATTGGTACAACAGTTAATTAAAAATAAAAAAAGCTCTCTTACAAAAAAAACTTGTGATTATCCTTTGCGCTCACTTGTTAAATGTGGAAATTGCAAACGCAATATGGCAAGGGCAAAGCGAGTTAATGTTAGCAATATTTTCACCTGTATATATCATAACGCAAATGACATAAACAGCTGCCATAAGTTCAGCATAAAAGAAAAAGAACTTGAAAAAACAGTTTATAAGGCTATTGTTGATTATATATCTTTTTTAGAAAACAAAGTTTCATTGATAAAAGAAACAGAAAAACATAAGCCAAAGGTGCAAGATATAGCTTCGCTTGAAGTTGAAATAGAAAGACTTGAAAATTACAAGCTAAGATTATATGAAAATTATATAGAGAGAAAATTAACGCAAGAAATGTATTTAAAACAAAAGGCGAAAACAGATGAAAACCTTAAAGATTTAAAACTTAAAATTGAAGAAACGAGGCTATCAGATAAAGAAAATGTTGATGAAAACATGAAAAAAACAAAAGGGTTGATATCTTTTTTCTCAAAAGATAATACCTTTAACAACGAAATGGCAAGGACTTTCATAAATGCAATTTATGTGTATGATGAAAATACAATAAAAATTGAATGGAAATTTAAGGATGTATTTTAGGAGGATTTAATGAGCAGCAGAAATACCAATCGTATTCGTGATTATACAAAGAATATTTGATTACATTTTAAGAGGTGTTTAGCGAAAAATCCTCATATTTTTTCGTGTTATTATTACGCATAGATACATGATAAAAAGCGCATCCAACACGCAATCAAAAGTAATAAAAAAACACGTTTCTACATTAAAAAATTAGATTTTGTAAACCCTTTTATATTTTTTTGCGCAAGCCCTACACGTGCTGATTTATACGAACCTGGCAGTGTGTTTAAACTTGTTACAGCCGCTGCTGCTTTAGACGCAGGCGCAATTGATATGGATGATACTTTCATTTGTGGCAAATCTATCGATGTTGCTGGTACGCATTTTCACTGTGCTAACAATAAAATACACAGTGAACAAACAATTACTACAGCACTTATGAACTCCTGTAATCAAAGCTTTATACAAATTGGAGCACGACTTGGCGAAAACAAATTTTTTGAATATTTTGAAAAATTTGGCCTTTGTTTAGAAACTGGCATTGATTTACCTGCTGAAGCTCCCAAAAGTGAATATTATACACCGGAGCGCATGGGGCCAGTTGAACTAGCTAGTGTTTCGTTTGGGCAAAGTAGCAAAATAACTTATTTACAAATGATAACAGCTGTAAGTGCTGTGGTAAACGGGGGGCATTTAATGACACCTTACATTGTGGCAAGTGTGCAAAATAACGAAGGGGAAATTATAAACCAAACCACCCCCGAAGAAAAGCATCAAGTTATAAGTGAAGAAACCAGCAAATTAATGCGTGACATGATGCTTGCTGTAGTAGAAGAAGGCGGTGGAACGCCAGCGCAGATACAAGGTTTTGAGATTGGCGGTAAAAGTGGCACTAGCCAAAAACTAGATAGCGAGGATGAACAAGCACGAATCTCTAGTTTTGTTGCAGTTGCTCCTATGGACGACCCACAAATCGCAGTTCTTATTTGTTTAGACGAGCCACACAGCTGGACTACATCAGGCGCTGGCCTTTCTGCCCCAGTGTGTGCACAGGTGCTTGAGCAAAGTTTAAACTATTGGGGTATAAAACCCAATTTAAGCGAAGAAAATGTTCAAGCGGTAGCAATTATTAGCTAAATTATTTGAATTTTAAATAATTTTGTATATTATTTTCAAAAATTATCAACATTTGCTATTGACTTTTATAAAATACCATGGTATATTTTAATCACAGATAAAAGTCACTGATAACAGTTTTTATCGACAATAATTTATTTTCATGGATAAACTCCTTTCTTTTAAGTCTTATTTGCGGAAAATAGCAATGCTAAATTTATTAGCGTTGCTATTTTCCGTTTTGTGCTTTTTTAACAGTTGATTTATTAAATCTATAAAATTGTATTGAAAAAATACTAAAAAATCTATACAATATAATAAGATATATAAGCAAAACATCTTTTACAAAGGAGCCGAAATTGATAAAACTACTTATAATCGAAGATGACCACTCGCTTTGTGAGGGCATTGCACTTGCATTAAAAACTGAAAACTTACAAATACTAACTACTCATGCCATAAGCACAGCTAAAACTATTTTAATCAAAAATAACATTGAACTTATAATTTTGGATATAAACTTACCAGATGGAAACGGTATAGAATTTTTAAAATATATAAAACAAAACACCAACGCCAAAGTTATAATGCTAACTGCTAATGATTTAGAAAGCGATATTGTGCTAGGCCTTGAAAGTGGCGCTGATGATTATATAACAAAACCTTTTAGCCTTGCAGTTTTACGTGCAAGGCTAAACACACAATTGCGAAAAAACGATACATCTAATATATTTAAGCAAAATAATTATTTATTTGATTTCAATGCTTCACTTTTTTGCGTAAATGGTAATAATATAGAGCTTTCAAAAACTGAACAAAAATTACTCAAAATTTTAACTGACAACAAAGGTATAACTATCAAGCGTGAAAACTTAGCCGAAAAAATATGGATAGATGGTACAGATTATGTTGACGAAAATGCACTCTCAGTAGCTGTTAAGCGCCTACGTGATAAACTCGGAAAGGAAAACCCTATCAAAACAATTTACGGCATAGGGTATGCATGGAAAAATGTTTAAAACCAATAAAACTTTAGACAGACTAAACAATATGCTTGATAATGCAATTGCAGGCACAGCTATTGAAAAAACTTTTGACGAAAGCAAAGTTTCGCAAATAGAAAGTAAACTGCACAAGTATATAGCAACAACAGGCAAACACAAACAACAACTTAATGATGAAAAACAAAAAATAAATAGCTTAATTTCAGATATCAGCCACCAAACAAAAACACCAGTGGCGAATATTTTGCTTTATAGCGAGTTAATTGTAGAGTGTGACGAAAAAGATGATATAAAAAAGTATAGCGAAAATTTAAAAATTCAAGCTCAAAAACTAGATTTTTTAATAGCCTCACTTGTTAAAACTTCACGCCTTGAAAACGGTATCATAGTAGTTAATCCAAAACCACAAAGCATAGAGCTACTTTTTGAAAGTGTAAAATCAAGTTATGAAAAAGTGGTGATAACAAATAGTAAAGCTCTTGCAAATTATGATTTAAAATGGCTGTGTGAAGCTGTTTTTAACATATTAGATAACGCTTTTAAATATGGCGCAACTGCTGTTTCAATAAATTCTACAGAGTACGAACAATTTTTAAGACTTGATATCAAAGATAACGGCACAGGAATAAGCGAGGAAGAAACGGCAAAAATTTTTACTCGCTTTTATAGAGGGCAAAATACTGCTGAAATTGAAGGTGTTGGCATTGGACTTTACCTCGCGAGGGAAATTATCACAAAGCAAGGTGGCTATATTAAGGTAAGCTCTACCTTGGGCAAAGGGTCAATTTTCTCTGTTTTTTTACCAAAAAAGTAAAAAACGCTAAAAATCACAAGCGTTTTTCGCAAATATTACAAAACTGCAAGAATTTAAGCTCATGTTGAAAGATTGTAGAAAGAACTATCAGGTATAATCTGTATTGTACAAACGCAATACAGATTATTTAATTGGAGGATATTTAAATGCAAATACTAAAAACAAATAAGCTTAAAAAAATCTACGGTAAAGGTCAAACAGCCGTGCACGCTTTAGCTGGTGTTGATTTCAGCGTCGAAAACGGAGAGTTTGTAGCAATTGTTGGCACATCTGGCAGTGGAAAATCCACACTTTTGCACATGCTTGGCGGTTTAGATAGGCCGACCAGTGGTAGCGTTATAGTCGACAACAAAGATATTTTTACCCTTAAAGATGAAGCGTTGACGATTTTCCGCCGCCGAAAAATCGGTTTTGTGTTCCAAAGTTATAATTTAGTACCTGTTTTAAATGTGTACGAAAACATAGTTTTGCCAATTCAGTTAGATGGTAACAAAATAGATACAGAGCACGTGGATAAAATAATAAAAACTCTAGGGCTTGAAAGCAAGCTTAATAATTTACCAAATAATCTTTCAGGTGGGCAGCAACAGCGTGTGGCTATTGCAAGGGCGCTCGCCTCAAAACCATCTATAATTTTGGCAGATGAACCCACAGGAAACCTCGACAGCAAAACTAGCCAAGATGTGCTCTCGCTGTTAAAAGTCAGTAGCCAAAAATTTGCTCAAACAATAGTTTTAATAACCCATAACGAGGAAATTGCACAACTTGCCGATAGAATTATTCGCATTGAAGACGGGCTTATTGTAGCCTCCAAAGCATAAATTGGAGGGTGAGCAATATGTTTAATGTAAACAACAAAAAAGCTATAAATAACCTAGCTGTAAAAAGTTTTAAGGCTAATAGAACCCGAAACATTGTGGCTATAATAGCTATAATTTTAACTACTATTATGTTTACCTCTGTTTTTACAGTTGGTGCAGTTTTGATTAAATCCATAGAGCAATCAAACTTTAGGCAAGTTGGTTCGTATTCACACGGTAGTATTAAAGGTGTGCAGTATGAAGATATTGAAGTTTTATCAGAACATCCACTAGTAGCTGAGCATAATGTTTCAAGAATGTTAGGGCTTATGACAAAAGATGAATTTTTGAAAAACCCCACTCAAGTACAATATAGTGATGAAACTTATGCAAAACATGGGTATGCTGAATTTATAGAAGGCACTATGCCTAAAGAAAACACTATGGAATTTGCCTGTGACACTAATGTTTTAACGGCACTAGGCATAGAACCTATTTTAGGAACAGAGGTTACTCTAACCATTGAACTTTTTGGCGATGTTACGGTAACAGATACTTTTGTTTTGAGCGGATATTGGCAAAGAGATGAAGTTGCATCTGTGAGTTTTGTGTATTTACCACGTTCATATGTTGATAAAACGATAACAGAAAACCCAGACACAAACGAGCTTTCTAGCATTTATGGGCGCATAGAAATGGGTTTACTTTTAAAAGATAGCAACACTATTTCTGCTGATATAACACAAATAATAGAGGATAACGACTTCGATAGTAGCGATAAAACCGCTGAAAACTACTTAGGTTTTGGCGTAAACTGGGGTTATACAAATGCGCAAGCAAACGCAAATTTTGACCTTGCTACAATTTTGCTTGTAGCTTTACTATTTAGCATTTTTATTATCAGCGCATATTTAATTATTTTTAACCTTTTTAAATTATCAATAGCAAATGATATTAAGTTTTACGGTTTACTAAAAACAATAGGTGTTACTGCAAAACAAACACGCAAAATTATATATAAACAAGCCTTGATGCTCTGCCTTATTGGTATACCCATAGGTCTATTAACGGGATATTTGCTAGGATGTGTAATTTCCCCATTCGTGCTTAGCACTTTAAGCACTAATGTTATTGCGTTTACTATAAACCCTTATATATTTATTGGTGGCGGTTTATTTGCATTTTTCACAGTTTTTATTTCCTGCATAAAACCTGCAAAAATAGCTGGTAAAATATCGCCTATAGAGGCTGTAAAATACTCCGAAAACCGCACTATTAAAAACAAAACACACAAAACTAAAAAAGTTAGTGCATATTCAATGGCATTTGCAAACATGGGGCGCAACAAAGGCAAAAGTATAATAGTAATTGCCTCGCTTTCATTTGCGCTGTTAATATTTCAGCTATCGTTTATGTTTGCAAATGGTTTTAGCATGGAAAAATATTTGAGCAATTTTACAGTTGGTGATTTTTTAGTTGGGCACGCTGAATATTTTAACTTTAGGTTTTATTCCGCCTCAACCCTTGCAAGTGAGGATATATCCGTTATTGAAAACGTAGAAGGCTTAGAGCAAAGCGGTGTTACCTATGGAGAAGTTGGCAGTTACAACACAGCCTATTACGACTCTGTATCAATTAAAGAGGCAAACTCTGAACTGACAGAACGACATAGCGAGGAATTTGGCGACGAATATGCTCAAACCCAACAATCAGTAACGGAAAAACGGCAAGAAATGCTAGGCATAGATGAAAACGGAAATATACAAAACACAATAACACTTTACGGCATGGATAATTTACCGCTAGAAAAATTGCAGATAATTGAGGGTAGCGTTGAAAACATGGGCGAAAACTCTATAATTGCCATTGTGCGTGACGATGATTACGGCAACCCAATTATAAGCTCTAATAGTTTTAATGTGGGCGACACTGTAAAAATAAGGCACAGTAGCGATTGGTTATATTACAACCTTGAAACAGACGAGCTTATGCTTACTAGCGATTGGGATGCAAACGCACCGTTTTATCTGGTATCTGACGATTATACCGAGGTAGAATATACAGTTGCCGCTGTTGCGATTATACCTTATAGTTTAAGTATGCGCAGTTATAATGTAAGTGAGGAAATTTTTGTGCTACCAACTGAAACCGCATTGCAAAATTGCCACTCTTTACAGCCTATGAATTTGCTTTTAGAGG
>CAYJKG010000071.1:0-2150 GCA_964370685.1 uncultured Faecalibacterium sp.
CACAATGATTTTGGACAAACTGCGCCCTTGGTGTAGAATTTCAAACACGCTTAATTTTGCCTTTGTATGTTGTTCATTTGATGTTGTGGTGTTGTCTGTTGCTCGATTATCAGTAAAATCGCACACTGGGGCAGACACGCTGTCACACGGTGCAGTTTCACCTGCAGCTCTTACCTCAAGGTGAGTCTTGATTTCAATTAAAGATGTAGAACGCAATGTGCTTGCAAATCCTTTTAAACGTTTTGAAGATATGCAGATGGTTAGGCATACAAAAACACTTGGGATAGTTGAAGTTGATAACTCTGTTTAGAAAAAGTTCAGCAAAGATGAAAAAACCGAAATTGATAGGGTTTGCGATGATAAACTGAGTGGGTATTATGGGAGAATTGGTAGTAAAATCTGTGTGACCAACCATATCCCATAAGTGCAAAAATAGGAAATAATGTAAAAAACAAACTAAAGCCAAAAGAAAAGACCTCACCACCTATCCAGTTATTATATAAACCTTCGCTTTGCGTCAAATGTTTTTTTATAATACTTATCTTCCTTCGCCTTATTTGTTTTTTCCGTTTTTGTAATGGTGTTCCGGATCATCATTACACTAATTGGACGACTAAAGCACTCAATTGTTCCCAAAAAGTTAATTTGTAAAAGCTTAATGAAAAGGGTATAAAAAATAGAGGGTAGCAATTTTGGCTACCCTCTAGATATGTAATATTAGTCAAGATGAAAAGCTTTGTACCTTAACTAATTTGCTATAATATTTACTTTATATGCATTTACGTTTTTTTACGATAACAACTACACCTACAAAAGCCATTACTAATGTCACAGCTAAAATTGCTATAGGTGTGTTTTCTCCCGTTAGTGGAGAGACTTTTTTGTCATCTGTACCACCTGTGCTTTGGTCTCCTGTGTTGTCACCACTTGTTCCTGCGTCGCTTGTATTTGTCACTTGAATTACGTAGTGTGAGAAGTGTTTTGTGACAAAGGTTACTGTTTTATTTACACTGTCATAAACCGTCTCTACCTCTTGAATTGTTCCGTCACTTGCTATGTAATATACTGTTACTTTAGAGTTTTCTCCTACTTCAAGGTCTTCAGGCACTTGTACAGTTACACTGCCGCCTTTAAAATCGGAAATTCTTTCTCCATCGCATTCAATATATAGCTCGTAAATCGGAGAATTTCCTACTACTTCACTTTGCTCGTCGGTAAGTTCTGCAAGATTAATTACTTTTCTTATGACTAAATTAATTTCGCTGCCATTTGCTGTTTCAGTAATGGCTTCTACGGCTTTATTGTCAAACGTCATTGTTCCTGTACCTGATTTCACCTCTAACTTGCCATCTTCACTATCTGCCAACTCTTTAAGTGAAGAGCTGTCTACTATAACCTCTAAGCTGTTTGTGTCAATAGGAGTATCTACAACTATTGTAACCTTTGGTGTGTTTTCTGTATCTTTAACCTTGTCAAGGGCTTCTTTTACCGCATCTTTTAAGTCATCTGTCGGTATGTTTGCACTTGTATTATCGTCACTTGTAGATGTTGGAGGAGTAACTACAGCTTCTTCTGTTCCGCCGTTGTACTTCCAATTTGCTGTCAATGTAACATCATTTTCAGGCATTATAAATGTTGTTTCTCTCTCAATTGCGTCTGCAAGCGTTACTCCGTCTGCCGTCCAACCGTTAAAGCTGTAGTCGTCTCTTGTGCCTGCGTTAATTGTAACTATTACACCCTTTACATAGTCACCCTGTCCGCTTGCATTAATATAACCCTCTTTTAGAGTAACAGTGTATTCTGTCAGTTCTGCATCAGTTTTGATTGCGTCTGCCGAAGTTTTCAAAGTATCCACATCTACAGTTTCTACAGTTGCTATTTCAGTTGCATTTGTTACAAGCGCCTTAGCATCTACAAAGATTTTTTCGAGCGCTTTCCATTCGTATTCTCTATAATCGCTCTCAGTGTAGCCTGCAAGTGCTTCGTCAATTACTGTTTTTTTCTCTGTTTTTGCAGTTGCTAATTCTTCAGATGTTAGTTGTTCATTTGTTTTAATTGTGTTTGCCGAAGTTTTCAAAGTATCCACATCTACAGCTTCTACAGTTGCTATTTCAGTTGCATTTGTTACAAGCGCCTTAGCATCTACAAAG
>CAYJKG010000071.1:2250-7570 GCA_964370685.1 uncultured Faecalibacterium sp.
CCATTCGTATTCTCTATAATCGCTCTCAGTGTAGCCTGCAAGTGCTTCGTCAATTGCTGTTTCTTTCTCTGTTTTTGCAGTTGCTAATTCTTCTAGTGTTGTTGTGCTTGGCGTAAACGTGAAATCCACCGTTTCACTGCAAGGGGTGTTATGTGTTGCCTTGATGCGGATAGATATTTTTTCATCTGAAAACCCTGTCAGTGGCGTATTGGTCACATTTTTCCATGTAGCACCGTCATCATCGCTGTACTCCATTTTATCGGTCGCACCTACAATGGTACCGTCCTTTTTATTTTGCACAGTTTCTTGTTTCTGTGTGAGTGTAGGATTAGTTGGGCGAGCTGCTGTTGTAAATTCTATCTCAACATCGCCTTTTTTGATAATGTAAGTAGTGTTTGGCTCAAAATCTACTGTGCTTGAAAAATCGTAGGTAGAGCCTTTGATTTTGGCTGTATACCCAGCTTTGATAGTTATCTTTTCGCCAAAATAGTCAACTGTGTAGCCATCGTCCTCTATGACAACACCTCCTGATACATCACCATCACCTGATGTACCACCGTTGATTTTGCTGTCATCTCCTACTGTTACATCTTTATCTTTTGGAACTGTAATACCATTACCACCTGCACCGTTTGTAGAACCACCACCAGTGATATTGCCTGCACCATTTACGTTAAGACTTTCATCGGAGGAAATGCCATGACCGCCTGTGCCACTATCAGATGCACCACCTGTTATCGTTCCGTTATTAGTTACTGTTGCAGTATTTCCTGTTACCTCTATAGCCGAGCCACCAGTACCTGTTGTGGCATCGCCACCCTCGATAGTGCTGTCTTCATCTATTGTGACATTTCCACCTGTAACAGAAATAGCAGGGCTACCACTTTCTGCACCATCGCTGCCTTTAATTGTGCCTGCACCGCCAATAGTTAAATCTGAATTTGTGGTAATAGCGGGTTTACCTATTGGGGCAGTTAGAGTTTCATCTTCATGAACTTTAATTGTAACATTTGAGCCATCAGGCACTTCCAATGTATCGGTTAATGTTACATTGTCTTTTATGATTAATTTTTGTTCTTCTTCGTTCCACATCGCATCATCTTCATCAAGTCCTGCATTTTTTGCCCATTGTGGCAAACTATCCGCAAAAAATGCAAAATTTTGCGCAGGGCCTGCCGGGGCTGAGTTAGTAGTTTTTACTCGCAATAATACAGTTTCAGATTGCTCATAAATCTCATCTAAAGCTCCATCTGCATTTATAGGTAACCAAGTGTTTCCACCATCTAAGCTATATTCCAAGTCGGTTGTGGCGTCTTGAATAACACCACCTGTTTGTTCTAGCTCAGGTGCAGGCGGACGAGCACCGATTTCCACTTCTGAAGCGTCTGAATCGGCAGCACCGTCTATACCTTTTTTGACAATAGTGATTGTTTTACCGATAAAATCATAATCATCGGAAATCAAAGGGATTTGTCCGTTTGCATCTGCGGTCAATTCGTGCATTGTGCCACCTACCGTAATTTTGTAGGTTGCATTTGGGTCAAGCTCGGACAGTTGTTCAGCGACATAATCAACGCCGGATTTTACAGCATTTTCGCTACCTTTTCCACCGATACCTAGCTTAATTGAATATGTCTGTGTTGAATTTGCAGGTATAGTTTTATCTGCCCAGTACCATGTAGCGCCAGAGTCTATGCTGATTAGCGGATTTTTTGGTGATAAATCAGTGAAAACATTCTTATCATAAACGCCATAGTATCCATACCAATACCCACTTACATCATCAACGCCAGGAGCATTTTTTAAAAACGCATTGAATTGGGCATATTCGCCAGCGGCGTTTTTATCATCAGTTTTAGTTGAAACCATCTTAAACCCTGTATTTCCCTCGAAAGAGGTGATAGGAGCATAATCATCTGAACCTATTTGTATATCATCGCCAGAGCCTAAAGAGAAGGTGACATTGTTTGCGTTTTCGTTTTTTACAGTGTATTTAACTTCTATTATTTGTCCTTCATTTTGGATAATAAAGTCAATAGCAATATTTAGTCCTGTTGAGCCTACAGTATACCCACCATCGGCAGAAGATACGGCACTTACATTACTTTCTGTAGATCCTATCTTTAAATGTGTGGTAAAACCACCATTGCTATAAGTTACTTTTTTCCAGTTGCCATCAAATTTACCGTGTATGTCAAAATTGTTGCCTGTATATTTATATGCCATCAATCCATAGCTATCTGTTAAATAACCGGAGTTCTCGCCATTATCTACTAAACCATTACCTAACGACATAAGATTTGGCATTAAGCCATAATTAGCAGGAGCATCTGCCACCACATTTACAGTGATAGTAGGAATTTCAACATCGTTTGCCACTGTGTATGCACTATCGTTTAATTCAGCAGTGTACACAAAAGTTTTAGCTTCTGCATTAGAAAATTCCTCGCCAACAGTCCAATTTACATCTACTTCTACAGTTTCGTCGGTTTTTAATGTTACATTTAACATTTCCGGTAGTGTTGGTGCTTTGTCCTCATCTACATTGATTGTTTGTGTTTTTACATATTCTAAAAGCTCAAAAAAAGTGATTGTTTTTTCGTCGCTTGGTATATTTGTTCCATCTTCTTCCGTAGCCACCACATTCACTGTGATAGTGGGAATTTCAACATCGCTTGCCACTGTGTATGCACTATCGTTTAACTCAGCAGTGTACACAAAAGTTTTAGCTTCTGCATTAGAAAATTCCTCGTCAGCAGTCCAATTTACATCTACTTCTATAGTTTCGGTTGTAGTAGAAGCTGTGTATGCAACTGTTTCTTTTGCTTTTTCTGTTGTAGTTTCAGAAGTTACCTCACCTGTTGTTTTCTCTGCGTTGGTAGGTGTTGCTACACTTTCTTCCCTATCTGTCGCAGTTTCTGTATCTCCCATAGGTGTAATAACTTCCTCCCAAGTTGTTTTTATAAAAGTTGCATTTAGTTTGTTTGGTAGGTTGGGGGTTTCTTCAGAGCCTACTGTAATCGTTTGTATTTTTGCATCTTCTGAAAGCTCAAAAGCTGTAATAACTTGCGTGTCGATTGGCTTTTGTTCTTCTGTCGCAAATGCAGTTGTAGGCATCATACCAAACACCATCACAAAAGCCAGTGCAAAGGACAGTATCCTCTTTTTTAAACTTTGCTTTGTTTTGTGCATTTTAATTTTCCTCCTTAAATTTATTTGGTTTTACTCTTTTAGTGATAAAATACACTCTGCTGTTTCGGTAACTTCACAAAATAATCGAACTTGAACAGATGGTTTATTCACATTTATGACTCGCATAAGTGCATCACCATCTACTCGGTGCATTTTTTCTTGTGCAAACACCACATCAACATCATTATTACAAATGAATTTTGCTGATAACATAGGGTCTGTGAATTCAGTCACAACGCAATATGGAAAATGACTTCTTAATAATTCGTGAAGCACAGTAAGTCGGTGCTTGTTATTGTCCACTGTGACAAATTTCAAAACATTTCCTCCCTTCTTTTCAAAAAATGTTGTTTTTTGTATGCTTCAGTTTGCTTTACTACTAAATCACTTTCACATTATAGCAAACGCAACTGCACAATAACTGCACACTTTTTGTTTTTTCTTACCAAAAAATAAAAAAATTTCACAGTAAATATTTTGCTGTTTTACGCAAAAAACAATATGATTGAAACGATAATTATAATTTACTTGTAATATTTAAATTTATGCGGTAAAATATCATATAAATACATTTGATATCTAAAAGGAGCGTGAATTTTATGAATATAATCGCAACAGATGATGAATCTTTAGCACTGCAAGTTTTAATGCGTGCCATCAGCGAGACTATGCCAGATATCACTCCTATGGGGTTTTTAAAGGCGAAAGACTGTCTTGCCTATGCGGAGGAAAACCCTTGTGATATTGCCTTTTTAGATATAGAAATGCGTGATATGAACGGAATTTCCCTCGCTAAAAAATTAAAGAAACTAAACCCTCAAATCAATATTGTTTTTGTCACAAGCTATACCGAATATCAAGGGGAAGCCTTATCACTTTATGTCAGCGGTTATGTGCAAAAGCCGGCAACAAAGGCGAAGATAGAACGAGAACTTGACAATCTCCGTTACCCTGTCAAGCCCTTGTCGACTAAATATCTAAAAGCACAATGCTTTGGGCATTTTGAGGTGTTTGTCGGAGACGAGCCACTAAAGTTCAAATATCAAAAAACAAAAGAGCTTTTTGCTATATTAATAGATAGAAATGGTGCAACTTTGACCTCAAATGAATTGATGGCGATTTTATGGGAAGACGAAGCGATTAACAAAAGTTCCTACTACCAAAATTTGCTACGAGATTTATCCGCTACTTTAGAAAAAGTGGGGCACCACGATGCAATTATCAAACATAGGGGTATTCTCGCTATCGTTCCATCAAAAATCATCTGTGATTATTACGATTGGTCTAAGGGTGTTCCATATGCCTTAAATGCCTACACAGGAGAGTTTATGAGCCAGTATAGCTGGGCAGATAAAACTTTAGGCTCGATAGAACGCTCCATTATAGAGTAAAGAGGAGAACATTATGGAAGTACAAGTTACATATCAACTGGTTTTTTTGTTATTTACTCTGCCACTGTTTATCAGTAATGTGCTTGATGGGCGAAAAAAAGATAATGCAAATTTGCTTATGAATAAAATTTTCATCTGTATTTTACTAAAAATTATCTTCACTATGGGGGCGTGGGCATTAGATGGACAAGTAAAATATGTCTTTTTAAACAAGATATTTTCTTTTGCAAAGTTTGGATTGTCGATTCCTGCTTTTATCTTTTTTGTAAAGTATGTAATCGAAATCGCCCAGTCAGAAAGTGCTGATATAAAAAAAAATTTGGTATTTATGCAGTTTTTTGCGCTATAATTATAGCGATAGATGTTCTTTCCATGTTCTTCCCTCTTGTCTTTATATTTGTAGATGGTTTTTACATAAGAGGACCTGCATATTATCCATATCATATACTATTTACAGTGCCTCTTCTTTGCTCAGCAAGTGTTATTTATAAAAGTAAAGGTGGTTTGAGTAAAGGACAATTTTGGATTATGCAAAGTTACCTAATTACTCCAATTATCGGACTTCTTCTGCAAATATTCATTGTAACAGACTTTGATTTCATCAATCTTAGTGCGGCTTTGTCGATATCAATTGTCTATGTGACGGTTCATTTAGACAGAGGTAGGCAACTTGCCATTAGGGAAAAAGAGTTAACTGATACCAAAGTAGCAATTATGATTTCTCAAATTCAACCACA
>CAYJKG010000072.1:0-7258 GCA_964370685.1 uncultured Faecalibacterium sp.
TTGGCGCTGCTACTGAAGTTGAAATGAAAGATAAAAAACTACGCCTAGAGGATGCTCTAAACGCTACTAAAGCCGCTGTTGAAGAAGGCATAGTTGCAGGCGGTGGTACAGCACCATTAAACGCTATACCAGCTGTTGCGCTAATGCTAAACGAGCTAGAAGGCGACGAGCGCACAGGTGCACGCATAGTGCTTAAATCTCTTGAAGCTCCTTTGCGCCAAATAGCAGCAAACGCAGGTTTAGAGGGTAGTGTTATCATCAACGACATACTTGCAGCTAAAAAAGCAAACTATGGCTTTGATGCTCAAAACGAAACATACGTTGAAAATATGATAGAAGCTGGCATTGTTGACCCAACTAAGGTTACACGTTCTGCACTAGAAAATGCAGCATCTGTAGCTATGATGGTGCTAACAACTGAAAGCCTAGTTGCAGATATACCAGAACCACCAGCACCAATGCCAACAGGCGGTGACATGGGCGGCATGGGTGGCATGTACTAAGGCACAGTATAATTATTATTTTGTGCTAGGCATTTATACTTTACAAGGGTTTATGAGTTTTTGTAAAAGTTATGATATGCAACCCACTAAAAAACAATAAAAAACAGGCGCATTTTAGATTAAACTAAAGTGTGCCTGTTTTTTGTCGAAAAAGTTGGGGGAGTGTGCCAAATAATGTACGTCCCCGGTGTCCGTCCCCGGTGTCACAATGGGGGTTAGAAACCACAGATTTTATCTATTGCATTTAACTCTTCAAATGTGAAGTTCGTGTTGCCAACGATTCCGCAGTTATCTAAAATTTGTGATGCCTTTGATGCGCCTATCAAAACGCTAGTGACAATGCCGTCACGCAATACCCATGCAAGCGCCATTTGCGCCAAAGTTTGCCCACGCTCACTTGCAATAGCATTTAAAGCTTGAACTTTTTCAATTTCGCTTTCAACTGTTACTTTTTGCAAAAAGCGGCCATCTGTATTAATACGACTATCAGCAGGTATACCTTTTAAATAGCGGTCTGTTAACAAGCCTTGTGCCAATGGGCTAAATGCAATTATGCCTTTGCCTTGTTCTTCACAAGCAAATTTTAAGCCATTGTTTTCAATAGTTCTATCTAGCATAGAGTATTTGTTTTGGTTTATAATAAAAGGACAATTCATCTTTTTCAAAATTTCTGCTGCTTTACTCATGGTCGCACCATTGTAGTTAGAAAGCCCAGCGTAAAGCGCTTTTCCGCTTTTGACAGCTGTATCTAAAGCAGACATCGTTTCTTCAAGTGGGGTGTTGGGGTCCATACGATGATGATAAAAAATATCAACATAATCTAAATTCATGCGTTTTAAGCTTTGGTCAAGGCTTGATAAAAGATATTTGCGGCTACCAAAATCTCCATAGGGGCCTTCCCACATATGGTAACCAGCTTTAGTACTAATCAATAATTCATCTCTATATGGTTTTAAATCACCGTTAATAATTTTTCCAAAGTTTTCCTCTGCAGCGCCAGCTACAGGGCCGTAGTTGTTGGCCAAATCAAAATGTGTAATACCTGAATTAAAAGCTGTAAAGCAAAGTTCTTTCATGTTATCAAAGCTAGCATTACTGCCAAAATTGTGCCATAATCCCAATGAAACAAGTGGTAATTTTAAACCGCTTGTACCAGAATTTATATAAGGCATTTTTTCATAACGTTTTTCTTCTGCAATGTAAGGCATATTTGTACTCCTTTGTGGTTTTTACGTAAAAATATTTGTCGTTATTTTACATGTTTACTGTATATTAGGAACATTTAAAGTATAACACAATATAAATAAAAATAAAGTGAAAATATTGTTTTTTAAACAAACGAATGTTATATAATCTTGTAATAGAAATTAAATTGTGGTATTATATAATAGGTTAAAAATTATATGTGATGTTAGAAAACTATTTTATTATATGAAAAGGAGTTCTATTATGGAAGCTATTGAAATGATTAAAAGTCGCCATAGCGTAAGAAAATATAAACCAGAAACTGTTTCTAAAGAATTGTTAGAGAAAATTGTTGAAACTGCACGTTTTGCGCCATCTTGGGGTAATACACAAATAGCACGCTACAATTTTGTGCAAGATGAAGAAATTATCAAAAAGCTAGGTGAAAGCTGTGTTAACGGCTTTATTTATAACACAAAAGTTTTAAAATTTGCTAAAAATGTTTTAGTGTTAAGTTACGTTAAAGGTAAAAGTGGGCAGTTTGATAAAGAAAAAGCAGAGGCAATGGGCTTAAATGAAGGATATGTATCAGATAAAGGCGCATCTTGGGAAGAATTTGACGCTGGTATTGCAGCTCAAACTTTTTGCCTTGCAGCACATGCCATGGGTGTAGGAACATGCATAATGGGTATTATTAACTCAGCTGAGATTGCAAAAGCTATCAACCTACCAGATGGGGAAACTGTTGCAGCTTTGATTACTTTTGGACATCCAGCAGAAACACCAAGAGAAACACCAAGGTTTAATGTTGAAGATACTGTTCGTTTTCTTTAATTAATAGGGCGAAAATTTTTGTATAAATACTATGTTTTATGGTAAGCATGGATAATACTTGCTTACGTATATAAAGGTAGATTTTGATTATTATTTAGATTAAATTATTAAAAAAGCGGTGTTGTAGATTTTTTTCTGCAACACCGCTTTTTTGTGGGTTCAAAGTTAAACAATGATATTGATATATAAAATTAGTAAGTTGGTAAAAATTCCTCAGGTATGTTATTAGTTATTGTTTGGGAAATAAAATCATAACTAAAACGTCCATCATGCCTTAAAACACTATGTCCACTTGCAAGCTCAGGTGTGTAATCTTTAAACAAATATGCTACAGAGTGCCCTTGTGTGCCACCATAATGTGTAACGATAGGGTGTATATATGGACTGTGCATAGATAGTGAAATAGTACCGTCGGGGTTAGTGGTTTTTTCAAATGTAATATCCAAAATACCACCTATTAAGTTTGGAGCTTTGCTTTGAGAGCTAATAAAATTACCTAGCGAATAGCAAACAAAACTTTCACTTTCGTCCGCGGCAGTTAACCATTCAGCACCTTGTAACACATGTGGGTGAGTGCCTATTATTAAATCTGCACCCCATTCAGTTAAATTTTGGGCTAAATCCTCTTGAGTGTAATGTATCGTATGGCTATCCTCAGTTCCCCAGTGTACACCTACTAAAACAAAATCAGCAATTTCGTCAGCTTTAGCAACTTGCGCTTGTATGCGTTCGGTTTCAGTTGTGTATATTACTTTTTGTGGTGTGCCGTTTGGGTGAGGTATGCCATTTGTAGAAAAAGTATATGCTAAATATGCAAAAGTTATGCCATTAACCTCGCTAGTAGGTATATTCATATCATCGCCATCAGCCCAAATACCAGTTGTTACAACATCATCTGGGAGTGTTTCGTAATAATCAATGGTCGCCTGTACACCACTGCCAAATAAATCATAAGTATGGTTATTTGAAAGTTGAAATACTCTCATACCTATATCATAAAGGGATTGTCCCATTTCACCAGGGGTTGAAAATTGTGGGTAACCAGCTGGTGCAAATTCGTTATTTAGCAATGTTTCTTGATTTATCCAGTTTAAATCAAAATCAGCATAAAAATCTTTGACATGTGTAAAACAAAAATCAAAATCATATTCCTCGCCATTATCCTCAGCGGCGGCTTTGCGTGCTGCATTTTCATAAATAGCGTCATGTATTAGGTTATCACCAGTAGCTGAAAAACGCACAGTTTCAACAACCGGTGTTGGCTCTGGTGTAGGTGAGGGGGTCGGTGATGATGTTGGTTCTGGCGTAGCAACTACAGTTATTTGATTGTTAGTTTCTTGTACACAGGCGATTAATGTAAAACTCAAGGCACAAACTACAACTAACAAAAAAAGTACAATATTAACTTTTTTCATAAACATCCTTTAATTTTAAAAGCTTGAATATAACATAAAATGCGTTTGAACAACAAAATTTTTACATTATTGAACGAAGTAAATCGGACATATCATAAAGACCAGCTTTTTGTGTGCATAGATATATAGCTGCATTAACAGCACCATTTGCAAAAACATTACGAGAATAAGCCGAATGGCTCAAAGATATAACTTCATCAGTACCACAAAATAAAACTTCATGCTCGCCTACAATGCTACCGCCACGTACAGCGCTTATGCCTATTTCGTTTTGTGCACGTGCTTGGCGAACGCTCTCACGTTCGTAAACATAACGATATGTTTCGCCAGCTTGTTTGTTGATTGCATCTGCTAACAAAAGAGCAGTTCCGCTAGGTGCATCAAGTTTGTTTTTATGATGTTTTTCAATGATTTCTATATCGTAATCAGTTCCTAAAATGGCGTTTGCACGTTTACAAAGCTCCGATAAAACGTTGATTCCTAGGGACATATTACCACTTTTAAATAAGGGGACTTGCTCACTTGCAACGGTGATTTCTGCAAGCAGAGCTTCATTTAAACCTGTGGTACAAATAACCATGGGCAGTGAATTTGCTTTACAGTAATTCAAAGCTGTTTTAGTAGCATCAGGGTGAGAAAAATCTATTATTACATCACCAGTAACTGTCATATCTTCCAAACTTTTAAAAACTGGTATCGCGCCATTGCTTGCCTCGCAATCTATGCCAGCAACAACACGACAATCTTTGCGGTTGGCAATTAATTCACATAGTGCTTTGCCCATGCGTCCGCAAATGCCTTGTATGATGATATCGGTCATTTTTTAATCGTCCTTTCTAATCTTGTTTAAAAAAAGCGGTGTTGTCGCAGTTCTTACATTTTAAAAATGCAAGTGCAACAGCACCGCTGATTATCTGTTTAAGCTTAAGCACTACATTTTAACTAAGTAAATCTTTAACAATTAACTATTTGGGTGAATAACATCTTTATTGCATTTTTTTCGCTACTGGCAATAAAATACTTTGTTAATATATTAAGTATCAACTTCGTTTTTTTATTTAGTTTTGCCAAAATTTAAAGCACGCTAAAGAAATTATAGCTATTAGAGATTATCTTAAATTAGATTTAAATTTTTAAGTGCGGTTTCAATTTTTGCTTTGTTAGCGCTAGATGTTTCTATTAATGGCATGCGACACTCACCAGCGTCCCAACCTAAAAGGTTCATAGCGTGTTTAACAGGTATAGGGTTAACATCGCAGAACATTGCATCACAAAGTTCAATGGTGTCTAATTGTAGCTTTGTAGCTGTTGCAACATCGCCGTTAAACCATGCAGCACAGCAATCGTGTATCATTTGTGGCACAACGTTTGCTGTTACGCTTATAACACCTTTGCCACCTATGGAAAGTAAAGGTACAATTTGGTCATCATTGCCAGAGTAAATAGGTAGTTCATCACCGCAAAGCGCAGCAATTTTAACGATGTGGCTAATATTACCAGATGCCTCTTTAATGCCACGTACTAGTGGGTTTTTGCTAAGTTCAAGAGCTGTTTCAGGTGCTATATTTAAACCTGTGCGTGAAGGTACGTTATATAAAATAACAGGTATACCACCAGCTTCAATTTGAGCATTAAAGTGTGCAATTAAACCTTTTTGGCTAGTTTTGTTATAGTAAGGTGTAACTAGCAATAAAGCGTCAGCACCAGCTTCAGCTGCTCTAGCTGAAAGGTCACAGCCATGAGCTGTGTCGTTAGAACCTGTACCTGCAACAACTGGTATGCGCTTATTTACCACCTTAACTGTGTGTGCAATAGCTGCTAGGTGTTCTTCATTTGTAAGTGAAGAGGCCTCGCCAGTAGTGCCACAAATTACAATTGCATCAGTGCCCTTGGATATCTGATCCTCTAAAATGTTAGTAAGTGCGTCAAAGTTGATTTCTCCTGTTGCGGTCATTGGTGTTATAATTGCAACGCCAGAACCTGTAAAAATAGGTGTTTTCATGGACTGCTCCTTTCAATTGTTTTATTAATAGCAAAAATTAGCCAAAATAGCCTTTTTTCGCAAGTAACTCTGCTAGTAGTACTGCGCCACCAGCTGCACCACGTAAGGTGTTATGGCTCATGCAAACAAATTTGTAATCAAACAAAGTATCTTCACGTAAGCGACCTAATGTAACAGCCATGCCGTTTTCAAGCATGCGGTCTAGTTTTGGTTGTGGGCGATTGTCTTCCTCAAAATAATGTAGGAATTGTTTTGGTGCACTAGGTAAATCTAGCTCTTGTGCTGGACCCTTGAAATTCTTCCAAATTTCAAGTATTTGTTCTTTGCTTGGTTTTTTATCAAAGCTAGCAAAAACAGCCGCTGTATGGCCGTCAGTAACGGGCACACGGTAGCATTGAGCTGTAATTAGTGGGGAAGAGGCATTTACAATTTCATCGCCTTCAATGTGACCCCATAATTTTAGTGGTTCTTTTTCGCTTTTTTCTTCTTCACCACCGATGAAAGGTATTATGTTATCAACTATTTCTGGCATTGTTTCAAAAGTTTTACCAGCGCCTGAAATTGCTTGGTATGTACAAACAGCAACTTTGCTTACGCCAAAATCAGCCATTAATGGGTGCAAAGCAGGCAAGTAGCTTTGTAGGCTACAGTTTGATTTAACTGCAATAAAACCACGCTCTGTGCCAAGGCGTTTGCGTTGTGAGGGGATAATCTCTGTGTGGTCTGCGTTAACTTCAGGCACAATCATAGGTACATCGTTTGTAAAGCGGTGTGCGCTATTGTTTGAAACAACTGGGCACTCTGCTTTTGCATAGGCATATTCAAGCTCTTTGATTTGGTCCTTTGGCATATCAACAGCACAAAAGATAAAATCAACTTTAGCGGTAACGTTAGCAACCTCAGAGGCATCCATAACCACAACATTCTTTACGCTATCAGGCATTGGTGCTTCCATAGCCCAGCGAGAGCCAACAGCGGCCTCGTATGTTTGGCCTGCGCTGCGTGCAGATGCAGCCAAAGCAGTTATCTCGAACCAAGGGTGTTCAGCTAATAGTGTAACAAAGCGCTGGCCTACCATGCCTGTAGCGCCTACGATACCAACATTGTATTTCTTTTCCATTTTATTACTCCTGTTTCCGCCGCCTTGCCTCGGCATAAATTAAAACAAATTATGCTCTTTTTATGCAAGGAAAAATATAAAAAGAACATTTTCGCAATAAACCCCACCCCTGAGGCTTGCAAACAAACAAGTTTTGCAATATAATATACTTGTTTCTATATATTGTATGATAACATTGAAAATACATTCCTGTCAATGT
>CAYJKG010000073.1:0-6750 GCA_964370685.1 uncultured Faecalibacterium sp.
TATACTTGTTTCTATATATTGTATGATAACATTGAAAATACATTCCTGTCAATGTCAGAAAGGCAAAAAATTCATGTTAAAAAAAGATTTTTGGTACGAACTTGATAAAAAGTATATTGCACAAGAACCAATCGAGCCGAGAGATGCGGCGCGTTTGTTGGTTATGGATAGAAAAAAAGACACTTTTGAACATAAAATATTTCGCGATTTAACGGAATATTTGAACGAAGGTGATTTGCTAGTTGTTAACAATTCAAAGGTGTTACCAGCACGAATTATTGGTACAAAACAGCCAACTGGTGCAATTTGTGAATTATTATTGCTAAAACAAATAAAAAATGATACTTGGGAGTGCCTTGCAAAACCAGGCAAACGCATGCAAGTGGGTACATTAGTGTCTTTTGGCGATGGTACACTTACTGCAACTGTAGAAAAAACCCTCGAAAATGGAAATAAACATGTAACTTTTAGTTACGATACGCAAACTCTTTATGAGAAACTTGACGCTTTTGGTAAAATGCCATTGCCTCCTTATATTACAACACAGCTTGAGGATCAAAGCCAATATCAAACTGTTTACGCAAAGGAAATTGGTAGCTCTGCAGCACCAACAGCTGGTTTGCATTTTACTGAGGAGTTAATGCAAGTATTAAAAAATAAAGGTGTTGAGTTTGCAGAGGTTACTTTACATGTAGGCCTTGGGACGTTCCGCCCTGTGCAAGAGGATGAAATAGGTGAGCATAAAATGCACAGTGAGTGGTATCAAATATCTGAAGAGGCGGCTGAAAAAATAAACAATGCCAAAGCTAAAGGTAAGCGTGTGGTTGCTGTTGGTACAACAAGTTGCCGCACACTAGAGGCGGCAATGCGTGAACATGGCGAGATAAAAGCATCTAGCGGTGACACAGAAATATTTTTATATCCTGGTGTTGAGCTTAAATGCATTGATGCTTTAATAACAAATTTCCATTTGCCTGAAAGCACTTTGATAATGCTTGTGTCGGCTTTTTACGGCTATGAAAAAACAATGAAAGCCTATAAATGTGCTGTTGATGAAAATTATAGATTTTTCAGTTTTGGCGATGCAATGCTAATATTATAAAATTTATGCATTTGGTTGTTTCCACAAAAAATATAATATATAATGGTGCAATTACAAATAAAAATAACAATAAAGTAATTACGCTTTACAATTGCAAATAAAAGAGAAATGAGAAGATTATGTCAAATTATACATTGTTAAAACAAGAGCAAAATGCACGTAGGGGTGAACTTTCTACAGTGCATGGCAAAGTGCAAACACCAGCTTTTATGAACGTTGCAACTGCGGCAGCAATAAAAGGTGGGCTTTCTGCGTTTGATTTAAAGGATATTGATACACAAGTAATGTTATGCAACACTTACCACTTGCATTTGCGCCCAAACGATAAAATTGTATCTGAAATGGGCGGATTGCATAAGTTTACACGTTGGGATGGGCCTATATTAACAGATAGTGGCGGATTTCAAGTTTTTAGCCTTTCAGGATTGCGCAAAATTACAGAGGAAGGTGTAACATTTGCCTCACACCTTGACGGACGCAGAATTTTTATGGGGCCAGAGGAAAGTATGCAAATACAGGCAAATTTAGGCTCAACAATTGCAATGGCCTTTGATGAATGTGTAGAAAATCCAGCAACACATGCGTATTCAAAAGCTAGCTGTGAGCGTACAACTCGTTGGCTAAAACGTTGCCAAGATGAAGTTGCACGTTTAAAACACGAGGGTAAAACAAATAACCCAGACCAACTACTTTTTGGTATAGGCCAAGGCTGTACTTTTGCAGATTTGCGCAAAGAACATATGAAAACAATTGCTGATATGAACCTTGACGGCTATGCAATTGGTGGCCTTGCTGTGGGAGAGCCTGCACCTGTTATGTATGATATGATAGAGCAAGCAGAGCCACATATGCCAAAGGATAAAATACGCTATTTAATGGGTGTTGGTACACCAGGTAATATGATAGAAGCTGTTGCGAGAGGTATAGATATTTTTGATTGCGTTATGCCAAGCCGTAACGCAAGACATGGACATTTATATACATGGGATGGTGTAATTAATATTAAAAATGCAAAGCATGAGAGAGATGAAAACCCAATAGATACAAAATGTGCTTGCCCAGCTTGCAGAAACTTTTCACGCGCATACATTCGCCATTTATTTAAAGCGGATGAAATATTAGGTATGCGCCTTGCGGTTATGCATAATTTGTATTTCTATAATCATTTAATGACAGCTATGCGTGATGCACTAGACGAGGGGCGCTTTATGCAGTTCCATGAAAAGTACGCTAAAATGCTAGATAAACGAATTTAATTGAGCGAAATTATTTAAAACAACATATTTATAATAATGTTGTTTTAAAAGGATTTAGTGCTTTTTCGCTTAAGCGAGCAATAAAAGGATTTTTATATGTATCAACCACTTGCACATCGTATGCGCCCACAGAATCTTTCTGAGGTAGCAGGGCAAACACATTTGCTGGCTAAAGGCAAGGTTTTCCGCCGTACTATTGAGAGCGGAACCATACCCAATATGATATTTTATGGCCCCTCTGGTGTGGGAAAAACTACGGTTGCGCGCATAATTGCACAGCAAAGCGGGATGATGCTGCATCAGTTAAATGGCACATCTTGTGGGACAGGTGATATACGTGCGGTACTTGCTGAAATAGGCACACTCGGTGCGCATAAAGGTATTTTGCTATATTTAGATGAAATACAATATTTAAATAAAAAACAACAACAAAGCCTTTTGGAATGCATAGAAAATGGCACAGTTACGCTTATAGCTTCAACAACTGAAAATCCATATTTTTATATTTACAATGCTTTGCTTTCTCGCTGTGCTGTTTTTGAATTTAAAAGTCTAACACCAAATGATCTTGCAAATGGTGTTAAAATGGCAATTGCTAAGTTTGAAATAGAAGAAAAAACCAAAATTGAATTAGATATCGATGCTCTGGAGTATCTTTGCCAAAGTAGTGGTGGCGATATGCGAAAAGTCTTGGGTAGTCTGGAGTTTGCAGTTACAGCTGCTGAGGAAATAGATGGCATACGCAATGTTAAGCTTGATATGATAAAGCAAGTTACACGAAAAACAGCCATGCGGTATGATAAACAAGGCGATGACCACTATGACATACTTTCGGCTTTTCAAAAATCTATGCGTGGTAGCGACCCCGATGCAGCCTTACATTATTTAGCGCGTTTGTTAGAAGCAGGAGATATGGTTTCAGCATGTAGACGTTTAATGGTTACAGCTGCTGAAGATGTAGGCCTTGCGTATCCGCAAATTTTGCCAATAGTTAAAGCTGCGGTAGATATGGCTAACATGATAGGAATGCCTGAGGCACGCATACCACTAGCAGACGCTGTAATAATGGTGGCTACAAGCCCTAAATCTAACTCAGGGGAAAGTGCTATTAATGCCGCTATGGCAGATTTGCAAAGTGGCAAGAGTGGCCCTATACCAAGGCAACTTCAAAACAAACATTTTGATGGTGAAGATGCTTTACAAAAAGGACAGGGTTATTTATATCCTCATGCTTACAAAAATGCATGGGTTGAACAACAATATTTGCCAGATGTAATTAAAAACACTGTTTATTACCAAGCAGGACAAAACAAAACTGAACAAACTGCAAAATTGTATTGGGATAAAATAAAAGGTAAGTAATAAATAAAAATATTAAAAACCTAATAAGTAAAAAATGCTCTAACTTTAAAACATAAGTTATGTTTAAGGTTAGAGCATTTATATTTTAGTTTGTTTACACTTTTTAGAGTGAAGCGAAGAAAAAAGTGTAGAAAAATTTATTGTTTTTTAACTGCTGTTGTTTTACGTTGTTTTTGGCGAAGTTTTTTCATCTCGTACATGCGTTGGTCACCTAGTGCAATAAATTGTTGTGCAGAAGTGTGGTGATCGTTTGAAGAAAAAACTATACCGTAACTAATGGAAGTAGGGTAATTTTTATTAAATTTTTTAGAAATTTGCTCAACAGCGGTATAGCATCTAATAACTCTTGAAGTTAAATCAAACTCGCTATCGTAGTTTCCTATAATTAAAAATTCATCACCGCCGTATCTTCCAACAGATTCGTTGTTAAAATATGTACATAGAACATTAGCTACTTGGTTAATGTAAAAATCGCCCTCGCCGTGGCCAAAATTATCATTGGCAAATTTTAGACCGTCTATATCAATTAATACAAGAAAATAATTTTCAGGTTGCGAGATATGATCCTGCAAAATTGTAGTTATAGCCTCACGGCTTAAAATACCAGTTAAAACATCTTTAGAGGCTTCTTCTTTAAGTTGATTTAAAATTAACTCTTGCTCTTTATTATGTTCTTCCATAGTTTTAGTAGTTTGAGCAAGTATAATTATATTTGCCAATTGATACGCATAAATAAGGAAAACCAAAAAAGCTAAAATAAAGCTCACACCAGAAAAAACATAAAATAAAAGCATGCTACTACCTATATCGCTGTACGAAAAAGTAGTTGAAATTGCGATAATAGTGATGTTAACTATAGTAAAAACACCAGTTAGGAACAAAATGTTTTTTTGGTCAGATAAAATTGTATCTAGATAAATTTTTGAAAGACTTTTACGTGCAAGGGCTATTGTATTTATCGACAAGCCAGACGAAATTAGTATTATTAGTAATCTGTAAAAGGGTTCATCAAAAACATCATAAATAGATTGGCCTAAAAATAATGGGATACCACCTATAAGAGCAATGCGCTTAGCTAACAAGTTAAGTGAAAAAGTTTGTGATATATATATAGTGACTGGTATGCTTAAACCAAAGATAAATCTATACTCTAAAAATAAAATCAATATAAACAAAAGCATTGCTATAGGTTCGTACTGTAAGCTAAAGAACGTAGAGTATAATATCCAAAAAGAAACATTTATCACATATGTAACAGTACCCCAAATAGCTTTACTTTTACTATAGTTAAAAATGTAAGTTGAATACGAAAAAAAAGTTGTGTGGTACAGTGCATATATTACTGCAAAAAGTACATACCAAAGTATCATGCCTTTGCCCTCCTTGTTCTATTTGTAATACTCTAGCTTATGCTTGCGCATAGCGGCATCAGCGTGGAATAAAATTTGGTCAACCCCTTGGTGCTTAAAGTGATCGTCAACATATAAATTACCAATGCTAGCAGAAACGGTAAATTCATCATCAATTTGTGAGTCTATGTTTTCTTGTATGCGTTTTAGCACATCTAGGGCGCAATCTTCAGAGGGGCTATTTATTATAACTAAAAACTCATCGCCACCTATCCTTGCTATGGAGTCTTCAGCGCGTACAGCATCAGTTAGCGAATCCGCAACTTTGCAAATTAATCTGTCACCAGCCTCGTGCCCGTAGGTATCGTTTGTGTATTTTAAAGCATTAATATCAACAAACAAAACACTAAAGTTTGGTTTTTGTGGTGTTATTAAACTATTTAATAAAGTCATTATGTAGCGGCGGTTATAAACACGAGTTAAAGCATCTCTTTCAATTTTTTCCTGCAATTTTACCGAAACTTCTTCAAGGCGCTCTTTTTCGCTTGTTGCTTCGTTGGATTTATTAAAATAGTGTGCAGCATTTGATAAGTTCATGCCGTAAACAAACATAAAATAGAATACACCTACTATAAAAAACGATGTAGAAAAGGCTATTGTCAATTGAGCAACATTAATAGCATTGTTAAAAACAGTGCCAATGTGCATCACTTCATAAAAAACAGTTAACAAAACAGAAACCATTAAAAACGAAGAATATTTTTTAGCAGAGGTAACACGTTGTATATCTAATGGATTAAATATTTTTGCAACTAGTGGTTGAATTAATGCAGAAAGCAAGAAACAAGTTATAAATAATATAAAAGAGCTGTGATAGTATGACTCTATAACATCATTAGGTATCATATTATTTACAAATGCAACTATGGTTATGATTGGTATATTTACAGCTGCAATATGCATGGAAAAAATCGCTGCACCACAAATAGATTGAACCCAGCTTGCATTTGATATCAATTTAAATTCAATAGCAAATACAACTATAAGAATTAAAAACAAATAAGTATATGCAAGGGATGAAACGGCAAAAAAGTAAAATAGCACACAGTTAATAATAGGTATAACACAAAAGGTTAAAATGCTGATTTTACCACCAACGAGTAATTTAGGTGCATAGGAAAAGATGCTTTGTTGGTAAATAAATACCATACAAAATGCCATTAACAATACAATACTATTATCCATAATAACCTTTCATTCATTTATTTTATTTATCTATTTTTAATTAATTAATACTTTTTACTAAATATTACTCTTTTTTAAGTTGTGTTATTAATATATATTTTACAAAATTATAGAATAAATGTCAATGTTTGCTTTACCAAAAAAAATGAAAATTTGTTGATTTTAGCAAAATCGTTATAATTTTAACAAATTTACATATTAAATAAAAAAAGCAAGCCAGTTGACGAAAGCAATCTTTCGTATTCAGAGGAGGATAACGCAGATTTTAGTACAAATACTGTGCTTTTGAGATCAGAGATTTTATATAGTGTAGTTCGGTTTGGTTGCAAGGAAAAGCTTTGAAGATAGGCTTTGCGCCTTTCAAAAAGCTTTGACGCAGAAAACAAGCTGAACTACGCTGTATAAAACTGGTTCGGATTATATTTATCTGGCTAGA
>CAYJKG010000074.1:0-6726 GCA_964370685.1 uncultured Faecalibacterium sp.
GTTGCGCTCGGTGTCGCCGTTGCAGCAGCTGTGCTCTCTGGCGTTGCGCTCGGTGTTGCAGTTGCAGCAGCTGTGCTTTCTGGCGTTGCGCTTGGTGTCGCCGTTGCAGTTGCTATGCTTTCTGGTGTTGCACTTGGCTCTGCTGTGGCAGTTGCTGTGCTTTCTGGTGTTGCACTTGGCTCTGCTGTGGCAGTTGCTGTACTTTCTGGCGTTGCACTTGGTGTTGCAGTTGCAACAGGTGTACTTTCTGGCGTTGCGCTTGGTGTTGCAGTTGCAACAGGTGTACTTTCTGGCGTTGCGCTTGGTGTTGCAGTTGCAACAGGTGTACTTTCTGGTGTTGCGCTTGGCTCTGCCGTGGCAGTGCTCTCTGGCGTTGCACTTGGTACAATTTCATCAGTTGTCGATGTTGCAAACGCATTTCTTGGGATAAATGAAATCAATAACGTTAAGCAAAGCACTATGGAAACAAGTTTTAGTGGTTTTATTCTTGTAGTGCTTTGAACATTTGTTGTTTTGTTTGTGTTAATCATTTTTTGCCTTTCGTATTCCTTTTTAGTAATTTACATAAGTTCGTAAATAACATATTATTATTGTACAATTTACAACCTCATACGTTATTATTTTATCATTTTCATGTCAAAAAGTCAACTAAACCCCAATTTCAACCAATATAACTTAGTTATTTTAACTAAATTATATTTAACTAAAATAATTAAAATCAGCACTAAACAAGATTTCTTTTCAAAAAAAATATATAATTTCACAGCTTATCATATAATATTTATTTCAAATACAATGCCAATCTTTGCAACTTAACTTTCCAAAACAAAGAAGTTTTAACTTTAATATCTTAATTAATTTTGATATTGTAAACTATAAACATAAAAAAATCAAAACTTAAGGGCTTGATACCTGTTGAACACAGATATCAAGCCCTTATCGTTTGTTAATTATTCATTTTTTAAGATAAATTATTTTAAATTGGTGCATTTTTAATAGCTTAAATTACACGTAAATTGTCATTCTCGATTAATAAAGTTCTCTTTTTTAGATTTTTTAATCATCGCCGCACTCTTCTTCATCACCTTCAACATATTCTAGTATATCACCTGGTTGGCATTTTAATGTTTTGCAAATTGCATTTAAGGTCGAAAACCTAACAGCTTTCACCTTACCTGTTTTTAAGTAAGATAAATTTACATTACTAATACCAACAAGGCTTGCTAAATCGTTAAGTTTCATTTTTCTATCTGCTAAAACTCTATCTAAACGTATAATAATCATAATGTATGGTCCACCTCGTCTTGCAAATGCACCCCATAATGTATTATATACGCTGCAACCAAAAAGGCAAAACTTTGGAATAATTGCGACGTATTAATGCCTGTTGATATAGATATAGATACAGTATCGGCTAAAAACATATTAACTACGTTTATAATTAACAATTTTGCAAAAGGCAAAACTATTGCTGATATTAACTGTATAACACCATAGTACATTAAATAAACCGCATTTTTTTGAACAAATATTTCACCTTTTGCAACATTGGCAAAAACCTTTGATAAAAACCAAAACGCAACTATAGACAAAATTATTGTACTACTATATATCGCCGCTAAAGTTATATAGCTTGAAAGCTCTATGCTGCCACCCTCTAACTGTGTGCGTACATAATATTGGTCTGGCCCTGAAACTGTCAAATCACTTCCAGTATAGCTAATATTTTCGTAGTTGGCAGTAGGTGCATGTACGTCATAGGTTAAACGCCCCATAGCGCACTGCACAATTGTATATAACATAAATGCTATTGCAACATAGCAAAAAACTTGCACTACCTTTGAAATACTTTTCGCCTTTTTTTCGCTTATCATTATACTTTTATTTTTCATAACAGTGCTCCTTTTTAATTAGCTAGATGAATATAATCAGAACTAGCCTTATATAGTGTATTTGGGGAGTTTTAAAAAATCAATCAACTTTCCTTGTTTTTACTCTAACACAGCATTTAACATTTGTCAATAGTTTTTTAATGATAAACATTAAAAAACTAAAATAAAACATAGAAAAAACGCTCGCTATAAATTCAGCATGGCGAGCGTTTTTTGGGGAGCGTTTTAATTAAAATTTAACAGGCATTATTCCACTTGGTTTTTGTTTATTTGCAAATATATCTGCTACTGCATTTACACTTTGTTCTGTATATTCAAAAGCAAAATATGTTGGTATATTTTCAGGTAAATACATAGCATCGTATGGGTCACGCAAACAAACACAAACAATTTTTACGTTTTGTTTTAAAAGTTCTTCTACTAATGTAATTTGCTCTTGTTTCATTTTAGCATTAAATAGGCCAACAACTGCAAATTCATGTTGTTTTGCTTTGTTTACAAGGTTTTCAACATCGCTTTGCTCAATAACACTAGGCATAGTTAAACTTTTGCCACCTAATTTTTGTGCCATTATATTGCCGAACAAATTATCTGTTTCGCTATATTCTGAGGCATCTGTTGTTTTGTATGGCACGCAGCCTATGTAAACTGCTTTTGCAAAATCAAAATCACTGCTGTTTTCATTAATAACACATATGCTTTCAGCTGATATTTTTTCACTTAGTTTTTGAGCTGCTTGCATATCAAAGCTTGTTGTATTAGCCATGTTTTCACACAAAACTGCTTTTGCTTTTACTATACGCTCTGCGCTTTGTTCCATTTCCTGTGCGCTAATTTCTCCTTTCGCTACACCATCTTCTATCCTCAAAACAGCATCTTTACAAAGTTCAGTGCTGTGTGAGATAAAGCTTAAATCAACACCAGCTTGCATCGCACTATAAACACCACCAACAGTTGTATAAAAATCCTTAATTGCGTTCATTTCCATGCAATCGCTTAAAATTAAACCTTTAAAACCTAGCTCACCTCTTAAAACATCATGCATTATAACTCTTGACATAGTAGCTGGTTTATTTTCTTTTTCAATATTAGGAAACAATATGTGTGAGGACATAACAGCTGGCACGTCTGCTTTTATAGCGTTTGCAAACGGTTTAAACTCAATTTCACGCAACTGTTCAACAGTTTTTTCAACCTTTGGCAGTGTTAGGTGGGAATCGTTAGATGTATCGCCATGCCCAGGGAAATGCTTTACGCAACTTAAAACTCCATTATCAGTATACGCTTTAATTTCACTTAAGCCAAATTTTGATACAATAGCAGTATCGTCTGAAAAACTCCTAACACCTATTACTGGATTTAATGGGTTCGAATTAACATCTACACAAGGTGCAAGGTTAAAGTTAACACCTAGTTCTTTTAGTTGCTGTGCTGTAAAACTAGCTGCGCCATATGCGTTTTCAGCATTATTTGTTGCTGCAATAGCCATAGACCCAGGGAAATGCACGCAATCGCTAGAAAGTCTACTTACAACGCCACCTTCTTCGTCAATAGTAATTAGCGCTGGGTGGCCTGTTTGCTCTTTAACATATTGCTGTATATCTGCGCAAAGCTTTTTTAGTTGCGCTTTGCTTTCAATGTTGCGTTTAAAAAGTATAACATTGCCAACTTTAAACTCTCTTACAACATCCTTAAACTCTTGTGACATTTCAGTACCAGGAAAGCCCGTTACAAGCCTTTGGCCTATTTGCTCTCTTAAATTCATAACAACCTCATTATGTTTACTTATATTACTTTACTACTAAACAACCGCTTGAATTTATATCCAAACGGTTGTCTTTAATTATTATTTAATCAATAACTTTGTATAAATGCCCATTATTTTTTGCGAGCATATCTTTAGCTTTTTGCGCCTCTACATCACAAGAAATCATTATAATTGCAAGTTTTGCTGAAAAATCACATTTTTCTAATGCTTCTCTTGCTTTTTCACGGCTAACATTTGTAACTTCACAAACTATTGTTATTGCACGTTCGATTAGTTTTTCGTTAGAAGCACGCACATCTACCATTAAATTTTTATACGCTTTACCATATTTAATCATAGATGCTGTAGTTAACATATTAAGTACAAGTTTTTGTGCTGTTCCGCTTTTTAACCTAGTTGAACCTGTTAAAACTTCAGGTCCTGGTGAGGGCGAAATTGCAATATCAGCAGCATTATGCACAAGCGAATTTGGGCAACATGTTACACCAACCACAACTGCACCTAAGTTTTTTGCATATTCCATAGCACCTAAAACATAAGGTGTTCTTCCACTTGCAGCTATGCCAACCAAAACATCATCTTTACAAAAATTAATGCTTTTTAAATCGGTAACGCCTAAGTCTTTATTGTCTTCTGCGCCTTCAACAGCACTAGTAAGAGCAATTTGTCCACCAGCAATTAAGCCTTGCACCATGCTAGGCTCAACACCAAAAGTTGGTGGACACTCTGAGGCATCTAAAACGCCTAAACGACCAGAAGTACCACAGCCAATATAAATTAACCTCGCACCTTTTATAAATGCAGTGTGTATAGCGTCTACAGCCTGTGCAATTTGTGGCAACACTTTTTCCACTGCTGGTGCAACTTTTTTATCCTCATCGTTAATCAATTTTACCATTTGCTCTGTTGGCAACACATGTATTTCTAATGTGTTTTGATTGCGTTTCTCTGTATCAATACTTTTTAATTCTACCATAATATTAACCCTTTACACCGCCAATTGTAAGCCCTTTAACAAAAAATCTTTGTAAAAATGGATAAATTAAAATAATTGGTAAAGTTGATGTTATGATAACTGCTGATTTTATGCCTAAAGAAATTGTTTCGTTTTGTGAGGCTGTGCTACCACCACTAACGTTTAATGTACCGTTAACAATGTTGCGCAAAATCATCATAACAGGGTATAAATCTGAGTTTAAGTATAGCAAACTGTTAAACCAATCATTCCAAAAGAAAACAGCGTAGTAAAGGCCTACTGTAGCAATAGCCGCTGTTGAAAGTGGAATAACTATGCGTCTTAATATACCAAAATAACCAAGACCATCTATCAAAGCAGCTTCCTCAATTTCAGGTGGGACAGTTTTGAAAAAGCTCATTAAAACTATAAGGTTAAAGGGGTTAATTGCAAAAGGTAATAACATTGCAAAAACCGAACCCCTTAACCCTAAATTGCTTATAAGCAAATAGTTAGGGATAAGACCGCCTGTAAAAAACATTGTTACAACAACAACTTTAGAAACAAATTTTGTACCAACTAAAAAAGTTTTTGAAAGCGGATATGCAAGTAAACAGTTAAGTACTAGTGCAATAAGCGTACCCGCAACTGTGTAAAAAATAGTGTTCATGTATGCTGGTATAAAGTTTGGATACGAAAAAATAGTGTCATACGATGCTGTCGTAAAATCTACAGGAAATAAAAATACTTCGTTATTTATAATCGCTTTTGAATCAGATAGTGAAACCGCAAACATATAAATAAATGGCACAAGGCAAAGTAACAATGAGCCTATCATAACAATATAAATTATAGCATCTAGTACGAAGTTTTCTAGGGTATTATATCTTTTATTCATTTTAACTTCTCCTTAATAAATGCTTTCGCCTGTAACTTTTTTACTCAAGGCGTTTGAAGAAGCTACAAGTACTAGCCCTATAATGCCTGTAAATAAACCTATTGCGGTTGCGTATGAGTAGTTTTGGCTTTCAAGGCCTATGCGGTAAACATAGGTATCGATAATATCACTTACAACCGAATTTTTAGGTGTGTACATAAGTAATATTTTTTCAAAACCTAGTGTTAGCAAACGTCCAACGTTCATAATTAACATTATCATAACTGTTGGCATTATAGATGGTATAGTTACATACCAAATTTGTTGTATCCTTGTTGCGCCATCAATTTCAGCCGCTTCAAACATATCTGGGCTTATTCCTGTGATGGTCGCAAGGTAAATAATAGCTGTCCAGCCTGTAAACTGCCATGCAGCAGTAAAAACATATATAGGTATAAACCATTCAGGTTCGTTCATAAAGTAAATTGGTTCTATACCAAAATCTTTAAGCACCATGTTGACTAAACCTGAACTTGGTGATAATAGCTCATTTAAAATTGTAATAACAATAACTGTTGAAATAAACCTAGGCATGTACGAAACTGTTTGCACTAGTTTTTTAAAGTGTTTCAAACGTAATTCGTTTAAAAGTATAGCAAAAATAATTGGTATCGGAAAGTTAATAAGTAAATTCCAAAAAGAAATATTTAAAGTATTAAAAAAAGCATTCCAAAAACTGCTATCTGTTAGCAATTTTTCTACGTAGCGCAAAGTCCACTCGCTGCCCCAGATGCTACCACCTGGTTTATAGCGCCTAAATGCGAGTATGTTGCCAAACATTGGCATGTATTTAAAAACTACAATGTATATTAGTGGTAAAATCATCATTGCATACAGCACCCAATAACGTTGCATATAGCGTCCAAACGCTGATTTTCTATTATTAGTTTTGACAAGATTTTCGTTCTTAGCCATTTTAATCCTCCGATTAACTTTTCTTTTATTTAGGGCAATATTTCAATAATGCAAATATCTATAAACCTTATAAAACAACCCAACCTGTTGCCCGAAAAAAAATCCGAGCAACAGGTATTACGTAGTTGTAATTAATTGCGCAAATTATACGCTATTATTGAGGTAGGTTATCGTTATAAAGACGTAGATACTCTTGAATATCTAGGCTTTCCATTTCTGCAACGTATTCTTCCCAATCTGTTTCAACGTCTTTAGAACC
>CAYJKG010000075.1:0-6471 GCA_964370685.1 uncultured Faecalibacterium sp.
ACCATACCAAGCGACGGAGAGCAGTCGAGTATACAATAATCATAATCATCTTCAAGAGTTTTTAAATATTCTTTTAAGACACTTTCTCGGCTCATTGTGTTTACAAGAGTAACTTCAAGTCCTGATAGTTCGATGTTAGCAGGGATAAGGTCAATATTTTCTTCGTGGTGCAAAATGCCTTCATTAGCCTTTATAGGCTCGTCCTCGATTACTTTTTCAAGTAGAGAAGATATTGTTACAGGGATTTTATCTTGCTCGGTAAAACCTAAACTCACAGTTAGCGACCCTTGTGGGTCAAGGTCAACAGTAAGCACCTTTTTTCCTTGTCTTGCTAAACCTATTGCAAGATTTACCGATGTGACTGTTTTACCAACACCACCTTTTTGATTAACAATAGCTATTGTTTTCATTTGTAATATACCTCCAGTGTATCATTGTTTATTTTGGGAAATAAAATAAGCATAACCCTTGAAAACCGCTTAAAATCGACGTTTTTCGGATTATGCTTATTATAACACAGGCGTTCTTGATAACATCACGCAACATTTTTTTTGCGCTTTCGTTAACTTTCAAGATATCATCTAAAGATGCAGCTTCTTTAGCAGTATCAAGTGTGCCAAGTGCAAATTGAATTTTTTCTGCTTCAGCGTTCACAATATGTGCAAGACTGAGTTCTTCCATACCTATGGAAGAAAGTATAATGTTAAGTGCATCATTGCGATCAATTTCAATGTTGGGATTAATATCGGGTATGTTAGGCATTGACATAAGGCATTCTCCTTTTTTGTTTGATTGTGTTCGATTTTTATAGGGTCTATTATACTATATGTCACTATTGATTTTTTCGTTACTGCTTTTCACTTTCATTATTTGCTAATTCTACAGTGTGCTCCTGTTTCATAGTTAAAAGCATTTGATTGTAAACAACATTTCTCAAAACACTACGTGCACTACGATTCACTTTTAATATATCATTTAAAAATAATTGGTTTTTAGGTATCACACCTACGTTTGCACTTAATTTTTGATTTTTAGCATTAATATCTATTGCTACGCTTAAACCTGTTTTTTCATCGGCAATGCTCCCCGCCGAGAAATTAGCTTTTTGTTGTGTAAACCTATATATATCATCTGCAATAAAAAAGCGCACGTAATAACGCCCAAAACCAAGACCAGAAAAACTGTAATTCCCCTTTTCTCCTGTTTGTGTAGTGCTAGTAAACACAGCACGCAAAGGTATACCTTTTTCGTTATAAAGCACAACACCAACATCGTCAATATTATATTCTGAATTTTCAGGCAAACCGTTTGCATTGTTATCTATCCATGAAATGCCGTTAATTTCTCCTTTATCCTGTGGTAAGTCTTCCACCAATGTACCAACCTTGTTCGGCTCAATTGCAAGCATTTCCTTTTTTGCATTAAACGAATCCTCATAAAAAGCTCGTACTGCAAACGAATTATAGGCAATCATATCTGCCCTCACTCCGACTGGCGCAAAACCTTTAAGTTGTATTTCCAGCCATTCATTTGGTTTTAAAACACCTTTTACTAAAACCTTAACCGCCGAAACTGTCAATAAATTTTCTGGCGGGTTTATGTCCCAATCATTCACGCCTTGTATCTGTGTAAAATTAGCACCAAATCGCATAGGATTAACTTCTTGACTATAATAAACCTCTATATTCGCATTTTTATTTTGTGGTTGTAATTTTGCTATAACCTCACCCGCCAACGACACTTTAAACTGACTCCCTCTTTGTACTTTTGGCAAAATAACGCCGGTATCACCTACGTGAGGTAAAATATCAACAACTTCAAGTTCTATCAAATCTGCGTTACCTATATTACGAATATTTAACAAATATTCAATTTCTCCGCCTTGCAAAGTTTGTGCGATATCTGGCATCATTAAAAAAGATTCATCTAATAAACCACGCACTTTTTTTATAGTACTAGTTGCAACAAAAAATAATATTGTATTTACATAAGCACTTGTTTTTGCATATTCATTTGATTTCGATAATCCACCCGAAATTTCATTCGCATCTCTATACACTGCCATCTCCGTTGGTATTTCTATATCTCCTTTTAGTACGTTTAGCAAATTAAACGTACTAAAATTTCCCTTTGCACCTATTTTTACTTTACAATCAAAACTTATGCGTATATTTCCTGCTTGTGCAAAATCCGAGCTGTATTGCTCATTAAACTCAAATTTAACTAACGTATCACCATTTTCGTTCCAATTTTCTATTATTTTTACTGGTGGTAACTCTGGTGTTTGAGAACCAAAAATATCATTATATTTAAAAGTTTCTGCACCTATATATTCTAATTGAGCGGGCAAAATTGTTGCAAAAATTGGATTGGGTAAATGTGAACTTCTTGTAGTTGCACCTAATGTATAACGTATTGCATCCCCTGGCCGAACTGGAGCGTTATTGACTGATGAGCGATAATATGGTCTTAACACAGCTATATTATCTATAATAGTAGTTTGGTTTGCATCACGTTGCTGGGTTGTGTCCCCTACTTTCCAAATTGCATTAAAATTACTAAGCACAGCTGTACCTATAGTTACATTTGATTTAACTTTGCCAAAAATTCGCGGTGGACTTTTTTCTGAAACCCCTATACGTAATAATGGCAGTTTCCACTGTAAAGTTTCAATGTTATCACCATCTTTTAAAACGCTCGCAAATAAAACACCTAAATTATCATCTGCTCTATATGTACCAAGGCTACCACGCTCACCTAAAAATGTAGTATATAAAATTTCATATTCACCATCTAATAACTCATCTAATGCCGATATTTCAAAAATACCTGTCTGCATTGAAGTATACTGAACATCTTGCCCTAAGGTTAGTGTAAAGGTAATATCTTCTATTAATTGATTACCGCTGTTTTGAATTTTACACTCATATGCAAAAAGTCCATTTGGTAAAGCGTAATCTGGCCCATATAAATTTATACTTACATTTTGAATTTCTTCACCCAGCACAAATGAAAAACTATCTTGCCCTTTGCTTTCGCTAGCAATAGTAAAACGACTTTCGCTAATTAAACTTTCACCAATTAAGGCACTTTCGACTACTTTTACTCTGTATAAAAACTGATACAATTCACCCTTATATCTAGATATATTAAAAGATATTACATTGCTTTGCACACTTCCTATTATTTCATCTGCGCTATTATCTTTAAATTTTCCTGTTGATTTATCTTTACCTATAATTTCAAACGTGGTATCAACCACTAATTGTTCAGCTAAAACAATTTCAATTGCTATATCTTCTACTACGCCGCCTAAATCTCCAAAATTTTGCAATGATACTAAATAATAGACAAAACTGCCTGCAGAAGGTGTAGCTGTAGGTAAAACAATCTTTTGACTTATTTCATATCTTGGTGTCACCAAAATCTCTATAGGCTGTGCACTTTGTTGGTTTTGTTCCTCGTTATCTACCCATAGAGATGGGTTAAACACATAACTAATGCCTGAACTTGCAAACGGTGTAAAAGCTAAACCAAAACCTATACGCACTGCTATACCTTGATTTTCCATTTTACCAAAGTTTAAAGTATACAATACACCATCATCTACATTTATTTGTGTGACAGATTGAACTGGTTTTTCTATATCGCCTAGATATATTTCAAGAAATTCTGGTATAAAAAAAGTTATTTTTGCCTCAAAACTTTTGCTAACTATACCTTGAAAGCTAACATTCATTTCGTATAAAAATACATCTTGATAGTTGCCAATTGTTTTATCTACTGTTGTTATAATTGTAGCCATCTTATCACGTATAATAGAATTATTCTCAAATAAATTATATTTCTATTATTTTCCCCTTTCTTAATACTGCTAAATTTATATATGCACGATTATCTTATTATCATAATATGTAACAAATAAAATAAAGTGAACATATCACAAAGCAGCTCACTATTACATGTAATATATTAAGAAATAGAAAGGAGGGTTTTTAATGCCCAAAAATTTTTTTGGTGGCTTTCCAAGTAAGAAAAAGCAAAAAGAAACACTAACCGAAACACCCCTTGTAAGACAAAATATAATTGATGAAAGCCAAACACAACAACCTCAAACTACAAATAATAAAATAATTTCAGGCTGGGATATGCCAGCCTCTCAGACTTTAGATAAGTATGATGTGATATCTAATAGACAAGAAAAAAAATTAAAACTAACACAAGAGCAGAAAAAAATATTATACCGTATTAAAAGTGATTGCTTTGATTTCACTAATGAAGAAATGCCAGGCAAAGCTAAATTTTCCCAAGCATGCCTAAAAGAAACAGATATATTGAATTTAGAGCTCAAAGAGAAGTTTTTAAAACAATTATTAGGTTTCTCAGCTGAACTTTTTTTACAAATACCCCAAGTACCAGAAATTTTCACTTTAGAATTGCAATTGTACAAGGATAAAAAAAGTGAAATTGATGCATTATTGCCAGATTTCCAAAAAACTGAAAAAGCACTTTCAGATGATATCTTAAATTTCTCTGCAATAGTTAAAGAAATAAAATCAAAATATAAATTATCTCCTGATTGGAACGGTAAAAAGCCAGCACTAATGAAACATAGCGCTGAACTTAATATAAGAAAACAAAAATATATAGAAGACGAAAATATATTATTATTACAGTATGCTAAACTATATCCACATGCACAAAAAATCAATACCGAATATTCAAGTTTTTGCAAACTATGCTTACCAACGCTTAATAAAGCAATTAATAATTAAGAACTTGTTATCGTATAACCAAAACAAAACATGTCAAGTAACATTACTTGACATGTTTTGTTTTAAGAATTATTAATCTTTCCAATAAAATCATACCTAGGTAAGGTTTTTATTGTTTTTGCCATACTGACACTGCATTTAAAAATTTAGCTCTTTGGCATCAGTGTTAATATAAGTAACAAAGTTATATTCAATATCATTTTCTGTAATGTTATCGCTACTTTCTAACACTTGCCAATTTGGCATTTCGTCTAAATTTGGAAAAAAAGTATCAGCTTTAAAACACTCTTTAATTTTAGTTACATGTGCTTTTGAGCAATAGGGCAACAATTGCTCATAAACTGTACCTCCACCAATGATAAATAGCTTTTTATCCGTTATGCGCTTAGCTACACTTGTTAAATCTTGTAAACTATGGCAAATACTTACCATAGTGTTATCAATAGTAAAATCATCATTTCTGCTTAAAATAATATGCTCTCTATTTGGCAACGGTTTTTTACCTGGGAAACTCTCTAAAGTTTTGCGACCCATTATAACCACGTGCCCTGTGGTTAGTGATTTAAAACGTTTTAAATCGCTAGGTATGTGGCAAAGTAAGTTACCATTTAAACCTATTCCATATTGTTCATCAACTACTACAACTAGCTCCATACTTATACCTCACTAATATTTTTTGCTATTAAACAGCTACTTCTATCTTGCCTATATTTTCACCGTGCTCATAATCTTCAATGATAAAATCATCTACTGTAAACTTGTAAAAATCTTTCACTTCAGGGTTTAGTTTAACCTTAGGCGCTTTAAAAGTCTTGCGCTTAATTAAATCTTTTACAATTGGTATGTGTTTATCATAAATATGCATATCACTTATAACATGTACAAGCTCTCCTGCTTTTAGGTCGCTAACTTGCGCAAACATCATCAGCAATGCTGAATATTGTACAACGTTCCAGTTATTAGCTGCAAGAGTGTCCTGTGAGCGCTGGTTTAATATTGCATTAAGAGTTCCATCTACAACGTTAAATGTCATGCTATATGCGCATGGTTCAAGTCCCATTTCATGCAAATCAGTATAATTGTAAATGTTTGTCATAATTCTACGTGAATATGGCGTGTTTTTTAAGAGCCACAAAACATTATCTACTTGGTCCATTTCACCTTGTTTAAAAGGATATTTTACAGCTAATTGGTAACCGTAAGCTTTACCTATTGAGCCTTTTTCATCTGCCCAAGCATCCCAAATTTTACTGCTAAGATCATTTACATTATTACTCTTTTTTTGCCATATCCATAGTATTTCATCAATAGCTGCTTTAAAATTTGTTTTTCTAAGCGTTAATAATGGAAATTCTTTTGATAAATCGTATCTGTTAACCACACCAAATCTTTTCATTGTATAGGCATGCGTGCCATCGCTCCAAACTGGACGGTTTTTTTCCCCCTCGGTTGAAAAACCGTCATTTATAATTTCATTGCAATTTTTAATAAAAATATCATCTGCTAAACTCATAATAGCCTCCTTAAATATTATCTTAACCTACTTATTGTACTATAAAAACCAGTTATTTGCAACAAATAATAGAGATTTAAAATAAATGAGCGCAAATACCAATTTAAATATATAGAAAACAAATTTTTATATATAGAAAACAAAAAAAGCAACCTAGAACAAAAGTTCTAGGTTGCTATAAAG
>CAYJKG010000076.1:0-6375 GCA_964370685.1 uncultured Faecalibacterium sp.
GCAAAGCAAGGTGCAAAGGTAACAGCTTTTGATTATAGCCCTAAGATGATTGAACTTGCTATTAAACGAAGACATGATGTTTTGGACAAAGTTAGTTTTCATGTTTGTGATGCAACAAAATATGATGAATTATTAAAACTAAAAGGCGAAAAACCGTTTACAAAAGCTGTAGCAAATATGGCTATAATGGATATTTCTGAAATATCTCCATTATTCAAGGCAGTTTTCGATATGCTTGACAAAGGTGGAATATTTGTTTTTGCAACACATCACCCTTGTTTTACTTATGAAAATAATGACTATTTTACAGATTGTATCAACAAAGGTTTTGCGATTGAGGGACAGCCTATGCTACAAAACTACTATCATCGTTCGATAAGTGATATTCTTAATGTGGCTTTTGAGGTCGGTTTTGTACTTGATGGATTTTACGAAGTGCCTTTTAAGGGAGAACATATTCCAATAATAATGACAATAAGGTTGCGTAGGAAATGAGCAAAATAAAAATAAATTTTCTAACAATACTAATTAAGCACTTCTTGAAAAAAGAGGTGTTTTTTCTCGCCTTTTTACTATTTAATACCATTTTTCAAACTATTATACGTACGAATTTAATGAAATGTTACCATTAAGCCCGTGCGTTCGTTTAGGCTCAAAGTTACTACAGCAAAAATAATAAAAAATTGGGTGTGCTAATAAGAAGTTTGGTAAAAAATTGAAATTAATGAGTTGGTTTTAACTTGTTGTATCTAAGGTATAGTATTTTGTAAGTAGATGTGATACAATGGATTAAAATACTTTGAAGTTATATAAAGTATTGTTAGTTAGTGTGTTATACATATTAGGAGGTTACACTTATGGGTTTAATTAAAGCAGCACTAGGTGCAGCTGGTGGTACTTTTGCCGACCAGTGGAAAGAATATTTTTATTGCGAGGCTATGCCACCAGAAGTTTTAGTGGCTAAAGGGCAAAAACGCACATCAGGACGTTCTTCGAACACAAGTGCTAGTGATAATGTTATTACAGATGGCTCAGCAATTGCGGTTGCAGATGGTCAATGTATGCTTATAGTGGCAGATGGTCGTATAGTTGAAGTTTGTGCAGAGCCAGGCGAGTTTGTGTTTGATAACGCAAAAGAACCAAGTATTTTTGGTGGTGAAAGCCTAGGCGATAGCATAAACATGTTTTTTGAAAAATTTGGTGAGCGTTTTGTATATGGTGGTCAAGCGTCAAGCGATCAACGTGTTTATTATTTTAATACTAAAGAAATTATGGGCAACCGATATGGTACAGCAAGCCCAGTGCCTTTCCGTGTAGTTGATACTAACATTGGTTTAGATATTGATATTTCTATACGTTGCAATGGCGAATACAGCTATAAAGTTACAAACCCAGTGCTATTTTACACAAATGTTTGTGGCAATGTTAGCTATAGATACACTCGTGACCAATTAGATAGCCAACTAAAAAGTGAGCTATTAACAGCATTACAACCAGCTTTTGCAAAAATTAGTAGCATGGGTGTGCGTTACTCCGCATTACCTGGCCACACCATTGAAATTGCAAATGCTTTGAACGAAGTTTTGAGCAGCCAATGGAAAGATAAACGTGGTATTGAAATTGCAGCGTTTGGCGTTAACTCTGTAACAGCATCTAAAGAAGATGAGCAGATGATTAAAGACTTGCAGCGCACAGCTGTAATGCGCAACCCAAACATGGCAGCGGCAACTTTAGTTGGTGCTCAAGCACAAGCTATGCAAGATGCAGCTAAAAATGATGGCGGTGCGATGATGGGCTTTATGGGTATGAACATGGCTCAAAATCAAGGCGGAATGAACGCACAAAACTTATTCCAAATGGGTGCTCAACAACAGCAACAAGCACCTGTGCAACAACAAGCACAAACAGCACCTAGTGCAAATGCATGGAAATGCGATTGTGGCGCTGATAACGGTGGAAAATTCTGTGCACAGTGTGGATCAAAACGCCCAGAAGCACCAGCGGGCTGGACATGCAACTGCGGTAATACAAATACTGGCAAGTTCTGCTCAAACTGTGGTACACCACGCCCACAAGATGGTTGGGTTTGTGATTGTGGCGCAAAAAACAAAGGTAAATTCTGCGCAGAGTGTGGCAAACCACAAGCGTAATTAAAATAATAAAAAAGCTAAAAACGTAGTGATATTTACCACTGCGTTTTTAGTGTATAATGAAAACATAAATAAAGAGGAAAATTATGGCAGTTACAGAATATAAATGCCCCAATTGTGGCGGTGGCATAACTTTTGACACTACCTCGCAAAACATGAAATGCCCTTACTGTGATACTGAATTTGACGTGGAAGCAGTAAAGGAATTTGCGGACGAAGGTAACGAAACAGTAAACGATGATTATAGTTGGGAGGGCTCTGCCTCAGGTGATTGGAGCGACGAAGAAAAAGGCAATATAAAACAATATATTTGCCAATCTTGCGCTGGGCAAATCATCTCTGATGCGACAACGGCGGCGACAAGTTGCCCTTATTGTGATAACCCAACTATATTGGAAGAGCGCCTAGAAGGTACTTTTAGACCTGATAGTGTAATACCATTTAAACTTGATAAAGAAGCAGCTAAAGTGGCGCTCAAAAACCATATTAAGGGTAAATTCTTTTTACCAAAAGCATTTAAATCCGATAACCATATAGATGAAATACAAGGTTTGTACGTTCCGTTTTGGCTTTTTGATGCTGATGCTACTGGTAATGCGAGTTATAAATGCACAACAGTTAAAACGTGGACATCTGGCGATTATCGCTATAAAAAAACAAGTTATTATCATGTAAAACGCGCTGGTGATGCAGGTTTTCAGGCTATACCAGCAGATGGCTCAACAAAAATGGATGATATCCTTATGCAATCTATAGAGCCTTTTGATTGCTCAACAAAAGTTGATTTTAATACTGCATATCTATCAGGCTACCTTGCAGATAAATATGACGTTGAAGCCACTGCATGCCAACCAATAGCAAACAAGCGCATTAAAAACAGCATGGAGGGCATGTTGCGAGGCACTGTTTCAGGCTATAATAGCTGCATACAAGAGCATTGCAACGTTGTATTAACTAACGGCAAAACCGAATATGCACTTTTACCAGTTTGGGTGCTTAACACTACATATCATGGTAAATTATACAAATTTGTTATGAACGGACAAAGCGGTAAATTTGTAGGTAATTTACCTATGGATGTAACAAAAGCAGTTCTTACATTTATTGGTTCTTTTGTTGGCATTAGCACAATTGCAACTTTAGTTGCATTATTTGTTTAAGGGAGGCGATAAAATGAAAAACACTAAAAAAATATCTATACTCCTGTTAACATTTATGCTTACTACTATTTTTGCAATGCCAGTTTTTGCAACAGATATGCCTTTGGTCAACGATGAAGCTGGTTTGTTTACAAGTGATGAACTTGAAGATTTGCAAGCACGTGCACAAGAAGTTTCTGATGAGTGGGAACAAGATGTTGCGGTTTTAACAGTTAATTCTGTGCCTGATGATAAATCAGCTATGGTATACGCAGAGGATTATATTGTAGAGCATGACTTTGGTTATGGTGACACTGAAAGTGTAATTTTGTTTTTTATTGATATGGGAGAGCGTGATTGGCGCATAGTAACCTCAGGTGATAGCATATACACTTTTACTGATTACGGACAAGAAGTTATTGCAGATCAAATGTTAGGTTATTTGTCTGAGGGAGATTACTACGAGGCATTTAACACTTATTATAATGCGGCTGAAAGCTTTTTAGAAAAAGATGCAACAGGCGACGCTTATGATTCGCATAACATGAATAGCTCAAATAACAACAGCTATGATTATGATACATATAATTCTAGTTTTGCTTTAGAGCGTTTAGGCATTGGTTTAATTATTGGTGTAATTGGTGCAGGTGCACTTTGTGCGTTTTTTTATTTCCAATTAAGATCAGTTGCGCCAGCACATAATGCAAACAACTATATTTCAAAAAAATTAGATTTAAGCATACGCAAAGATAGATACTTATATAGCAATACAACAAAAAGTGAAATACCAAAAAGCAACGGCGGAGGTGGTGGATCTAGCACACATACTGGTTCAGGTGGGCGTACTTTCGGTGGTTCAGGTGGTAAATTTTAATAGCTATATGTTTCATTATAGATTTGCTTTTGAGTGATGTAAAAAGTAAAAGCATATTTGTTATTAGCAAGCCTAAAAATATAATCATTAAGTAAAACGCAAGTTATCGTTAAAAATAACTTGCGTTTTACTTTGTTAAAAAAATACTTAATTGGCGATTTTCGACAAAAAATATCAATATTATTATGATAACATGCGAGGTTTATAGATAAATGCTGTAATGTTAATTTTGTTGGTGACAAAGCACATTTCTTGTAGTATAATTGTTTGGGCAATCACATAGTAAGTAGTACTAACATAATAAAAAAGTGCCTAAACGAAAGGGAACAACAAATGTCAAATTCTAATCCTAATACAAATGTAACAGTTGTACAATCTAATTTAGCAAACCCATCAGCAATTGGCCTATTTGGTCTTGCAATGGTAACTCTAGTGGCATCATCACAAAAGTTAGGAATTACCGATGGCACATCACTAATAATACCGTGGGCGATTTTTCTTGGAGCAACTGCACAAATATATGCATCTATAGTTGATTTAAAATTAAACAACGTTTTTGGTGCAACAGCATTTGCTGGTTATGGTTTCTTTTGGTATTCAGTAGCGTTTACATGGCTAATACAAAAAGGTGTTTTTGGTGAAACAATGCAAGCAACCGCAGATGTTAAACAGCTTGGGTTTGCATTTATAGGTTATTTAATATTTACATTATTTATGACGATTGGTTCTATGTCAACAAACAAAGTTTTGTTTATAATATTTGTTTTAATTGATTTTCTATTTTTAGGTTTATCGTTAAGCACATTAGGCATTATGGAACATACAATGCACTTAGTTGCAGCATATGCTGAGCTATTAATCGCACTTGTTTCGTTTTATGGTTGTGCTGCAAACGTGTTAAACAGCCAACATGGCAAAACAATATTACCACTTGGTAAACCATTTAATATTTTTAAATAAATCTTGATTTTAAATATATCACTTAACAGAGTAGTTTGCTTGACTGCTCTGTTTTTTTATTTGTAAGGTGAGAGCCTTTTGAATAATTTTCATAATAAGTTTATGTTAGCTCTAAATCTTTCGCTTAAAGTGTAATGTGTTAAATTTTTATTTATTCTCAATTTTTTAGTATTGTAAAATTGCAGTTACTATTCTAACGAAATACTTTTTGCATAAATGCCAGTAAGAAAAGACATTAAAACTGCAAATAAAACAATAAAACTTTCATAACCAATCAAATATTCAAGCAGAGCACCATAAATTGCTTGACCTAATGGAGAGGCAAGCATACCGAAAGCCATAATAAATGACATAACTTTTCCTACCATGTTATCAGCAGTTTGGCTTTGAATAAATGTGATAATCATGACAGATGCTACAGTTGATACACACATAGCTAAAAAAGCACTTATTAAAATAAGAACATAAGAAGTAATTGGATTTTCAGCAAAAATCATTGAAATAGATAGTGGAATTAAGCTTAAAGCTGCTCCGATAATAAAAATATATAAGTTTTTTATGTGAAGCTTTTCCCCGAATGCACCTGCAATAGAACCTCCGAAAAGCCCACCTAAAGCAAGTATACTTAGAGAAAAACCATACAGTTGCTCACTGAGTAAAAGTCTTTTGCTGATAAGCACAGGAAGTGAGATTATAATTAAAGCAGATATTAACGCATTTAATAAACAAATTATAAATGTTAGCTTACGAAGTTTAGGTTTTTCTTTAAATATAAAGCTAACGGAATCTTTCATGTCAGTTTTTATCATAGCCATAACGCTTGTGTTTGATGTGATTTTTTTATAGGGGATTTTAATAAATATCTCTAAAATAGCAGATGCAAAAAAGCAAATTATTGATACAACAATAATAGGAGTAATGCCGAAACTGCTAAGTAGTATTCCACCAAGAGCAGGAGCTATTAAATTTGCTAAAGCTCCGACACCGCTAACAATTCCATTGCCTTTTACAATTATTTCTTCATCAAGTAAAACGGGAACACTTGCCTGTACTGTTGGTTGATACAAACCACCTATGCTGTATAAAATTATAAGAGTGGCAATGAGCAAGGGTATAAGTGAAATAACATCCATAGTAAAATAGAAAAAAAGCATTAAAAAACCAGTTAAAAAATCAAGTATCACCATAGTATTTCGTTTGTTTGTCCTATCTGCGATGATACCACCAATAGGCATAAGCAAAACCAAAGGTA
>CAYJKG010000077.1:0-6140 GCA_964370685.1 uncultured Faecalibacterium sp.
TTATCATCTTTTTTAAATTGTAAATATTGAATAAAACAAATAACTCCTGCAACAATATAACAAAAAGCCATTATAGATGCATCTTTGTCAAACAATGTTATAGAACTACTGTGTATCATGCCAATTAGTGATATGCCAGCCATAACAAAAGCAGTTATGCTTGCAGCACCATATTTTTTTGTTATTAAATATTCTAGCCACGTTGCCCACAAAAGGCTTAACAAAAATGCTCCGTTAGCTAAAAGGTTTATGCCTCGCATAGTTAAATTGAAACTAGCAAATGTTTCCGCCGAAATTTCTGCCATAACACCACCTGCTGCTTGCACACCATTGCCTATAACCATTTGAATATATTGCATAATGATAGGTATTAGCGAAATTATCAACACTGGCATAAGCTCTTTTGGCGTGCGCTGATAGGTGTTTGCAGTAACTTTAAAACCTATAAAAACTAACAAAACCATAACAACTTGGTATGGAACTAATGCCATGATAACACCTGTTAAGCCTGTGCACATCAACACTGCATAAAGCAAGCCAACCGCTAGCGAATACCCAGCACGTGCATCTATGGATTTCCAGCCATCGTGCCCATAATACACAGTTGTAGGAAAAGGATTGCCCAGCAATGCCCCAACAGTTGTAAAAAGTCCGTCCATAAACATCGACTGCCTTTCTGGGTAGGCATCGCCTGCTTGTTTTGCCGCCTCTACACCTTGCAAAGTTGTCAAAAAATTGCATATTTGCAAAGGCACTATAATTGGTAAATACGGCACTACCTCTGAAAAACTTTGAAAAATCTCTTTTATAAAAAAGTTTGGCAGCACAATTTGCATATCTGCAAAGGATTCCATTAGTGTTGAAACACTCATGTTACCTGTTACCCATGCGGCGAGTGTTCCTACCAAAATTACAGCTAAACCCATCGGAAATTTGCCACTTAATATTGGTAGTTTCGCAATGTAACCCATAAATATAACAAGCACAGGGATAACAGCAATTTCTGGTTTATCAAAAACCACTATTATCCCAGCTATTGTCAGCCATATAAATGCACTAGATGCAAGGTTACCTAATAATGCAGATGTTGGAATAATTTTAATTATAAACCCACCAAAATAAGCACCCATAATTTCAATTAAACCACCAATAAAACCAGCCGCTAGCGACACCCTAAAAGCAAGCATGGCATCGCCAGTGCTCCAATATATAGGCCCCATAATTAAAAACAGCCAGCTTGCAACTTGTGCAGCTCCTATTCCATATGGCAAAGCCGTAACATTTTGCCTTTTTTCTTTTTTAGCTAATCGCAACGCTTCATAAAAATACCAAACATTGCCTAATAAAGTTGCTATGCCAATAGCAGGCAACATTTTGCCTAAAACTAAAGATGACGGCATACCAAACACAAAAAGCATTACGCCAACAGCAGAAAGCACCTTGGATAAACCATCAAAAAACAGTCCAAATGTAGCATCTAAATCGCCTTTTCCCCACGGCTGATAACGAAAATCCATTTTATTCCTCAATTCAATATTAAAACTTATTTAATCCAGATTATTCGCCATAAATTAATTGATGGCGGAAATAAAAGAAACTATCGCTATGCGCATGTATAGACAGCATGCGTGTGTGTGGGTGTTCTTTAGAGGTAAACTCTTTGCCAAATTGGCCAATTGTTAGAGCTTTGCCACCCAAATAAACGCATGAATAATTTAAAAAGAACTCGTCCATTAATTGCTCGCCCACTAGATAATGCGCATATGATGGAGTTTCAACTAATAATTTATCAAAACCACCTTTTTTAAGTGCATATAGTGCAACATGTGAATCCGGGAATTTATCCCCAGTTAAGATAACAACAACTTTACCATTTGCATTTTTTATGGTAGCTATATGTTCAGCTGTTAAATCATCTTTACTTTTTAGTGGGCCAACCAAAACATATTCGTTTTTAATGTTATTTTCAATATAATCCTTAGCCTGTGCTGAGGTGCTTATCATCACTGGTATTTCAGGTGTATTAAATAAAACATGGTCAAAAGGAATATCCGTTCCGTCTAATGAAGTTATAATGTTAGTAGGCACAGCATAGCTACCAGCACAAATACGAGCATCTTCTAGCTCGGCATCAAATATATGCCCTGTAAAATCCGCTTCAGCGCACATTGTCCCTGCGCCAACCATGATACCATCAGCAGCTGCACGCAACATATTTAATATCCACCAATCGGACATTGCTCCGTTAGGGTCTGCTCTGTTTTCTCTAGCAATTAGTGGCCCTTGTGGCGCATCTGTAAAAGCAATGCGCCCATCTATAGATGTAACTAAGCTAGTAAAAATGTATGGCCTATCCTCATGAACAGTTTCAAACTTTAAAGCACCATATACGTCCTCAACCTTTTTGCACGCTATTGCTGGCAGTGCAAAATTATCTAAGCAATCACTTTTATAAACTTGTTTCATTTTTACTGTTTCGGCTGGTAAATCCATTTTAAATAACGAAGAACTCATTTTTTGCCCTCTCTTAGTATAATAATATTTCAATTGCATATTCGCTTAACGCAGGTATTTTATGCCAAACTACCGCCACAAACTCCTAAACTTTCACCTGTCATGTATGAGCTATCATCACATGCTAAGAACAACAGCGCATTTGTCATATCATCTAAAGTTCCTAGGCGTTTAAGTGGGTAAATGCTAGCCATTGTTTCTCTAAACGCTTTTAAATCCGCCTCGTTATCAAAACGGCTTTTTACCATAGGTGTTTCAACTAAACCTGGCATTATGCAGTTTGCACGCACATATGGTGCATGCTCTAAGGCTATGCAACGTGTTAGCATTAACACTGCCGCTTTTGATGGGCAATATGCAATGCGCTCTGCAATTGGTTTTACACCTAAATCAGAACTAATATTAACAATAGTAGCTTTTTCGCTTTTTTTCAACTCCCCAATTGCCGCTTTGCACATGTTAAACACAGCTGTTACATTTACAGCAAATTCTTTTTCAAAGCTCTCGGTTGTAGCTGATTCTAAAGATTGAACAATGCTTATACCTGCACAGTTTACAAGGCAATCCACTTTGCCAAATGTTTCAACCGCTTTTGCAACCACATTTTGTGCGTTTTCGTACTTGCACAAATCAGCCTGTACATATACAGCGTTTTCATCCGTAACCACCATGGCACTCTCTATTCCGCAACCAACAACTTTAGCCCCCTCGGATAAAAAGCGCTTTACCGTTGCTTCTCCAATGCCAGAACTTGCGCCAGTTATTATTACCACTTTGTTTTGCATTTTCATGAGTTAAACTCCTTTACCGCTTCAATAAGCGCAACAACGTTTTCTATTGGTGTTTTTGCTTGTATGTTATGTATGCTGTTAAACACATATCCGCCATCTTATGCAAAAATATCTAAACAGCTTAAAACTTCTTCACGCACCTCACTAGGAGTGCCAAAAGGCAAGGTTTTTTGTGTGTTTACACCACCGCCCCAAAATGTTATATCTTTGCCAAAATCAGCTTTTAACATTTTGGCATCCATATCGTTTGCGCTCCATTGAACAGGGTTTATTATATCAAAACCGGCTTCAATTAAATCTGGCAAGAGCTTTCTAATAGCACCGCATGAATGTTTAAAGGTTTTCCAGTTTGTGTTTTGATGTATCCACCCATTTATTTGCTTGTAATATGGCATGTACAAGCTCCTAAAAGTTTCGTTAGAGCAAAATTGTGCATTTTGTGTGCCGAAATCCGTCCCACAAATATATGCAACAGAGATTGCATCACCAAGAGTTTTGTGAGCAATCTCTAGGTTTTTAAGTGCAATTTCTGTTTGCCTTTCAAATATTTCATGTATATATTCAGGGTTTGCAACAGTTGCCATATACCACTCAGAAATATCACGCAAACCTTTTGGGTTTTTGAGCATTGGAGCTGGCACTAAAGCTATATCGCCTAGTGCACACCCTGGCATAGGCGCAACAATCCCTCTTGTTCCTTGTGCTACTTGTGATATTTGTTTTTGCATAAAACTAATTGCGTCATCAGATAAAATGCCAAACTCTTCTAAGTTTTCTTCAACTTTTTCATCATCTTCGTCATATGTGTTTCCACGAATAATAGTATCGAAAAAATAACCACCCACTGGCATGCGTGCGCATGGCTCGGCATTTTTATCGCCACATGGGTATGCCAATATTTCATTTTTATCATTAACTGTAACGTTAAAATCGCTCGAAACTAAAACATCTTGCCCCCATGGGGTTTTCCAATCTTTATATAAATCTTGTTTTAAGCCAAAGATGTCGCTATTAGTTCTAATTGTTTCAACATCAACTCCAATAGCATCTTTAAGGTCATCTTCAATAAGGCCAAGCATTTGGTAAGGGTCGCAAATTTTTACAGGTCGGTTTTCTAAGCCATAATGCTTTCTCAAACCCTCAACAACGCTACAATGCATGCCTGTTACGGCAGTTGCTCCTATATCAAAAGGCACTTTGCCTTGTTTGTGCGCTAGTGCATCTTCTAGTTTTTGTCTGCTTGTTTTATTCATCTTTTTATACCCCTCAACGTGCTTTAACTATTGCGCTTTGTTCATTTTTTGCGCTAGTTCAATTATTTCCTTTGCAATATCTGGGCGTGTTTGCAAGTTGTCATGGTCTGAGTTTGGCAAACAAACATTCCCTAGGCAAACTGCCTCTAAATCACCTAACACACCCTCTAAAACCATGCGCCCTGCTTCAAATTGGTTTTTAAAATCAGGTGCGCCACCAACCATTAAAACCGCTCCTTTTTTGGTAGGTTTTTCCGCATGGTCCTTGCGGAGAAACGCAGCCCAATAAACTTGCAAGCGGTCTATGATGCACTTCATAGGGCCTGGGATACAGTGGAAATACATAGGCGATGCCATAACAATATTATCCGCTGCATCAATCTTTTTGTAATATTCCTGCATATCATCTTTTACAGCACATCCACGCACTTTCCAGCAATATCTGCAATCCAAACATGGAGAGATGTTTTTTTCACGATAGCAATCAATAATTTCAACTTCACCCTCTAGGTGTTCGCAAAACAAATCAACCATTTGTTTTGTATGACCATTTTTGCGTGCTGCTCCATAAAAAATAATAGTTTTCATTTGTGTTTATCCTCTATTGTTAAATGTATTTCCATGTGTTTTTGAACTTTAAATTTCACCAATAAATTTATCGCTCGCCTTTTGTAAACTCCATAACTTTTACCTTTTGGTTTTCAACGTGCAAAGGTTTATTGAAAACATAGTTCTCTTTACCTATTTCATCATCAAAGATATTTTGAGTTTTTTCAAGTAAACTTTTATCTATAACTTGCCAGTGTTGTAGGCTTTTCCAATATGTATTGGTGTACACATTGCCACTGCAGCCAACCCATAATTCTTTTTTAATGAAACCTGCTTGCCTAGCTAAAAGTGCTGTCCATATTTTGGCATCTAATTCAATAAATTTTTCTATTAATTCAGGCTTAACAGTAAAGTGTAATTGCTCAATTACTTGGCCTTGACTATAAGTTTCATTTTTCATATTAAATATTTTTACATGTACTATTGCACATTTGCAACAATACATGTAAAAAACCTCCATTATTACATAGCACTAGTTTAAACAAAAATCACTCGTAAATTGTCACTAAATATTTTTGATTACCTTCGTGATGAGCTGCTTTAAATTCATAGTTATTTATGCCAACAGCTGTATCAAATTCCAATTGTGTTTTTGCCAAATCTTCGCCTGGTATAGCTTTCCATTTTTCGAGTGTTTCCCAGTAAATAATGGTTGTTATTTCGCCTTTGTTATCGTCATTTATCCATGTTTCTTTGCGTATAAACCCGTCATAGCTTGCAAGCATTTTTGTCCATATTTCATGGTCCACCTTTATAAATTCCTCAACAAAATCTGGTTTCACTTGAAACACTAATTCTTCAACTGCTTGTGGCACTTCTAATCTTTTTAGTTCCATTTCTAGCTCCTTTTTCTATTATATTATATACGATTATTCTGCCGCTACCTCGCTAGCCATTTGGCCGTTTTTTTCAGTTACTTGTGCTGTTTCTTTATTACCAACTTTTAAAAGTTGCTTAATAAAGAACCCAATTG
>CAYJKG010000078.1:0-5913 GCA_964370685.1 uncultured Faecalibacterium sp.
TATCGTTTAAGCAAAGTGCTTTTGATAAAACACGAGGGCTATCTAAAAATGTGTTGCGGTGCATAACACCATATCGCACAAAATCAGCGTTCTCCAGCCCAGGTATCATGGAAAAAACTCGTTTTTGCTCGCCCCATTTTAAATTTGTTTGAAAACCAACTAAATTATATAATGTGCGCTCTTTATTTTCAGCACGTAGCTGAACATTCGCCCAAGGCCTATGACCTGTGGCGGGGTCGGTTAAACCAACTGGGCGCAAAGGGCCAAAACGCATGGTATCGTGACCGCGAGCTGCCATTACCTCAATTGGCATACAGCCCTCGTATACTTTAACTCCACCATCTTTTTTTGGTTTTCCGTCGTCGGTGTTGTCCTCGTCAAACTCGTGCACGGGTGCACGCTCTGCACTGGCTAGTGCCTCAGCAAAAGCATCGTAGCTATCTTTGCGGAAAGGGCAATTTAAATAATCTGCCTCACCTCTCTCGTAGCGTGCAGCTGAAAAAACCTTTTGCATATCTAAGCTTTCAGCTGTTACTATAGGTGCAACTGCATCATAAAAATGCAAGCGGTTTTCACCTGTAATACTTGCAATTTCCTCAGCTAATGCGCCCTCTGTTAAAGGCCCTGTTGCAACTATAACATAGCCATTTTTAGGTAGCGTAGTAACTTCGCCCTCGTGCAGCGTTATATTTGGCTCGTTTTTAATTATGTTTGTAACGCTTTCGCTAAAAAGTGCTCTATCAACTGCTAGCGCACCACCTGCGGGCACACGTGTTTGCTGTGCTACTGGTAAAAGGCTACTACCCAAAAGACGCATTTCCTCTTTTAGCAAACCACTTGCGCTATCTAACCGTTCTGCCTTAAGGCTGTTTGAGCACACAAGCTCAGCAAACCCTTGTTCTTTATGTGCTGGTGAAAATTTTTGTGGTTTTTGCTCGTATAAATCCACCAAAACACCCTGCTTTGCAAGCCACAAAGCCGCTTCGCACCCAGCAAGCCCCGCACCTAATACGGTGGCGTGTAATTGTTCCATTTAATGCTCTCCAATTTTTAACTATAGTTCTGTGACACACTAACTATTTGCTTTTTACTTACTTGGTATAGGCATATCAAAACCACAACCCTCTTTATTACAATGCAATTTACGACCTTTTTTAAATAATGTGCTACCACATTTTTCACATTTTGTTGCAACTGGTTCGTCCCATGTCATGTAATCACAATCTGGGTATTTTTCACAGCCGTAGTATATGCGACCTTTTGCACTTTTGCGTTGTAACATGCGACCTTCGCCACATTTAGGGCAAATACCGCCTGTATCTTTAACAAGACGCTTTGTTCCTTTGCAATCTGGAAAACCAGAACATGCTAAAAACTTGCCGTAGCGCCCTGTTTTAACAAGCATTTGTTTGCCACATAAATCGCAAACTTCATCGCTAACTTCATCAGGCACTTTTACACGTTTGCCTTCCATATCTTGCTCTGCTTTTTGTAAGCTTTCATCAAAACCTGTGTAAAAATCTGCAATTGTTTTATTCCACTGTGCTTCGCCACTTTCAACTCTATCAAGGTTGTGTTCCATTTGTGCGCTAAAAGTTAAATCAACTATATTTGGAAATTGCTCTAACATAAGGCTATTAACAGCACGGCCTAAAGGTGTTGGAAACAGCTTTTTAGCTTCTCTTTCAACATAACCACGGTCTGTAATTGTACTGATAGTAGGTGCATATGTTGATGGGCGGCCAATACCATTTTCTTCAAGGGCACGTATTAAACTAGCCTCCGTGTAGCGTGGTGGTGGCTGTGTAAACTTTTGTTCACCTGCTAGCTTTTTAAGTTTTAGTTCTTGCCCAACTTCCATTTGAGGCAAGGCAGTTTCTTTTTTCTCTTTTTCGTCTGTTGCCTCTTCGTATAGGGCTGTAAAACCATCAAAAGTAACTGTAAAGCCGCTAGCTTTAAAACGATAATCAGCTGCTGAAATAGTTACAGAAACAGTGTCTTGCTCACAATCTGCCATTTGGCTAGCCATAAAACGGCTCCAAATCATGCGATATAGTTTAGCTGTATCTCCAGAAATGCTTTTATCAACTTCATCAGGTGTTAAGCTTGGCATAGATGGGCGTATAGCTTCATGGGCGTCTTGTGCGTTATTTGCACCTTTTGTCTTCCACTTACGTTCAGTTGGACAAATATATTTTTCACCATATGCGTCTGCGATATATTCCTTAGCGGCATCAACAGCCTCTTGCGAGATACGTAAGCTATCTGTACGCATATAGGTTATCAAACCAACTGCGCCATGCCCTGCTATATCCACACCCTCATATAAAGTTTGTGCAGCACGCATTGTGCGCAAGGCGGTAAAACCTAAACGTCGAGAGGCCTCTTGTTGCAAAGTACTTGTTATAAATGCTGGCGTTGGTGCTTTGCGACGTTTGCCACGCTTTAATTCATGAACGGTATATTTTGCACCTTCAAGTGCATTTTCAATATCTTTTGCTTGTGCCTCAGTTACCGGCAAAAGCTTTTTACCGTTGGCATCGGTTGCAAGGCGAGCAGTAAAACTTTTACCATCTGAGCTTAATGTTGCATCAACATTCCAATATTCTTCTGGTATAAAAGCTTCAATCTCTTTTTCTCTATCATCAATTATTCGCACCGCTACGCTTTGCACACGTCCTGCGGAAAGCCCTCTGCGAACTTTGCGCCATAAAAACGGGCTTAGTTTATAACCAACAAGCCTATCCAGCAAACGGCGTGCTTGTTGCGCATTAAATAAATCCTCATCAATAACACGAGGATTAGCCATGCCAGATTGCACACCTTTTTTTGTAATTTCATCAAATGTAATACGGTTAGCCGCTTTACTATCTAGTCCAAGCAAAACCGCTAAATGCATGCTTATAGCCTCACCCTCACGGTCAGGGTCAGTTGCGAGATAAACTGCTTCAGCTTTTTTTGCACGAGTTTTTAACTCTTTTATTAATTTTTCTTTACCTTTGATGTTAATATATTTTGGTTCAAAATCATTTTCAACATCAATGCCTATTTTTGATTTTGGCAAATCACGTATGTGACCCATGCTTGCCATAACTTCATAATCATCTCCTAGATATTTGCCAATGGTTTTTGCCTTGGCTGGAGATTCCACTATAACGAGTTTAGACATATATTTCCTCACAATTTCATTAATCTATTTTAAGACATATTGCCTACCTGGCAATACGATAATTTCCCCTGTTATTTCTAAAACAGAAAGCGCACCTAACACTGCACCCATAGGCATACCGCTTTTTTCGCATATTGCACTTAAACCGATTGGTTTTGCACCTACGTGCTGTAAAACTTGTTGTGCCTGTGGCGAAAGTTTTGGTTTTTTTGCCGCTTCGTCTTTAGTTTCTTTTTTTGTTTGTTCAATGCCAATTTCAGCAAGGACATCATCAGCATTTATTAATATTTTTGCACGCTGAGCTGCAAGCAAAGCATTTGCACCCTCGCTCAAAGCCGAAAACACACTTCCTGGTACTGCATAAACGGGAATGTTATATTGTTCTGCATAGCGCACAGTTATTAATGTGCCACTTTTTAAGCGCGCTTCCATAACTACTAGAGCATCTGAAAGTGCCGCTATAATACGGTTTCGTTTAGGAAAACTCCACCCACCAGTGGCAAAAAACGGTGCGTATTCGCTAATTGTTAAGCCACCTAAATTTTCAAGTTCTTTGCGTAGTGTTCCGTGGCTTGCAGGAAAAGTTTTGTTAATGGGCGAGCCTAGCACTGCTATGGTTTGCATTTTTTGTTTTGTTACTGCTCTGTGGCTTGCGCCATCTAATCCATCCGCTAAACCGCTAACTACCACTGCACCTGCTTTTGCAAAAGCCGAACCAAATCGTTCTGCACTTGAAACGCCGTAATCAGTTGGGCGGCGTGTGCCTACCATGCCTATATATTTGTGCCCTTTTAAAACTTTTAAATCTCCTGTTGCATATATAACAAACGGTAAATCCGAAATTTGCTTTAATGGCTGTGGGTAATCTGGGTGCTCTACATGTAAGATATTAATATTTTGTGTTTTGCAGTATTCAACAAGTTCGTTTGCAGCTTTTACATTAAGTGACATATCCTTTGCTTTTTCTGCTAATTTTTTGCCTAGTAGCTTTATAAAAAGTTTGCTTTCCCTTTGCTCGTATACGTTTTTCGCATCGCCAAAGGTTTCTAATATTTTTTTAGCATTTGGGTGTGCTGAACAGCAAACATCTGCGAGCCACAGCCAATAATATATTATGGGATAATCGCTATTTTCATGCATTGCATCAAAACTGACGCTTGCGAGTTGCTCAAGCGGTGTTTGTGCTAATATTTGCATAGAAACATAGGTTTTCATAAGCCCTCCATGCGAAATTCCCATAATAGTAAACTGCCAGCAATGCCAGCATTTAGACTTTCAATGTTAGGTGTCATCGGTATGCGCACTGCTTTATCACAAGCTTTGCAAGTTTCAAGCTTTAGGCCTTGCCCCTCGCTGCCAATCGCTATGCATACGCCATTTTCATTGGGTAAGCGTATGCTACCCAATGGTTCTGAATTATATAGTGCTGCTGCTAGGCATGGCACTTGCAATTTTTGTAAAGCACTAATAACGGCTTGTACATCTATTTGTTCAACAACTGGTATCTTAACAGCTGTGCCCATGCTTGCACGCAAGGTTTTTGGCGAAAAAACACCAGCGCAACCATCGCTTAGTAAAACAGCATCAAAACCAAAGGCAACAGCTGAGCGCAAAAGCGTGCCTACATTGCCTGGATCTTGCACGTTTTCGAGCAACAAATACCGCCCTGATTTTTTTAATACTTCTATAGTATAGCACGGAATAGCACAAATAGCAAAAACCCCTTGCGCAGTTTTAGTATCAGAGAGCTTTTCTGCAACGTGGTTTTCTATGATAAAACACTCGGTTTTTATGTTTAAAAGCTCTGGGTTTTTATCAAGAATTTTTTGTGTTACAAAAAGTGTTTTAACAACACCACTTTCGCCTAGCTCCAAACACAACTTTAAGCCCTCCGCCATAAATGATTTTTCATCGGCACGGAAGGCTGAGCTATTTTTAAGCTTACAAGCGTATTTTATTTTTGCGTTATCTCTGCTTGTTATAATAGTGTTTTGTGTTTCCAAATAAAACCTCTCTATAAGCGAACAATTGCTACCTAACAAGTATCTTTTGAACAGATATTGTTAAGATCCGCTTTAAGCAAAAATGACGCCCACACATGTGGGCGTCAGTAATAAATTTTGGTATGACGCCCAGCGGTAAATTAAGCTTTTTTGATTGTTTCAACCAAAGCAGCAAAACTTTGAGGGTCGTTGATAGCCATTTCGCTTAGCATTTTGCGGTTTAGGTCTATGCCAGCTTTTTTTAGGCCACACATAAATGTGGAGTAGTTAATGCCCATTGGACGAACTGCGTTGTTGATACGAGTTATCCATAGGTTGCGGAATTGACGTTTTTTCTGTTTACGGCCAATGTAAGCGTAGTTACCGCTTTTCATTACTTGTTGTTTGGCCATTTTAAAATGCTTGCTCTTGGAACCGTAGAAACCTTTCGCAAGTTTAAGAATTTTTTTACGACGCTTGTGCGTCATAGTGCCGCCTTTAATACGTGCCATTGTTATAATCTCCTTTTTCGTTTTAGCAAGGCTTTAAAATATGGTGCAACACCATTTTGCTTTACTAGCAAGCCCTTGCTTTTATCATCCCAACTTTTGCAAACAAAAACTTAACCGTAAGGTAGAAGTTTTTTGATAGTAGCAAGGTTTGAACAATCCACGTAATGGGATTGACGGTAACCACGAGTTAGTTTTGTTGTTTTCTTTGTTAGTATGTGGCTGCGGAATGCGTGGCCACGTGTTACTTTGC
>CAYJKG010000079.1:0-4629 GCA_964370685.1 uncultured Faecalibacterium sp.
GCTAAATATCCGTAATCTCAAATTTTTGAAAACGAAAAACAAAATTCAAAAATTTGAGATTACGAAAATGAAAACTTATTTAATTAGAAATATAAGCGGAGATGGAACAACATCGTTACAAATTGCAAACAGGATAGAATTTGAAGAAATAATCAACACCAACAAAAGTTTACCTTTAGAACAAAAAAGATTGTTTATCAAGGAATGTGATTTTTCAAATGGCGAAGAGGATACAATTTTCATCGAAGTTTCTTTAAGTGAATACAAAAAATGGAATAGTCAAAACACCATGAAAATTCGCAACTATAAAAACTCCAGAGTGTTCAAATTCTATTCGTTAAGCGAGGAAATAAACGTACAAGGAATTGCACTCAAAGAAACTATACCCTCTAAACCTATTTTGCAAAGCCAAATTGAAGAAAAGCTTCTAATGCAAGCTTTACAAAAAGCGCTCGAACAATGGAAACCCTATGGCATGGATATGCTAGATTACTATTTGATAAACCAAGCACGCAGTTGCACTAAGATATTAGCAAAAAAATATGGAGTATCTGAAGTGACAATTAGAGCTTGGAAAAAAGATTTTGAAATTTTCATAAAAAAATTTTTACTTTAACTTTCGTTTCGGCTTTTTGGAGTTGTAGTTATACAGTGAGAGGGTAAATTCCCTATCACATTTGTTCTTTGAAAATTTCATATCAACATTACAGTTACTTTCCGTTTAAGAGGAGCAACGAGGTTAAAGTCGCCACGATCCTAGCATAAATTGCAGAAGAGCGAGAAAACTTTGAGCCAAAACAATAAACATGGTGTTTTTTGTTTGCCACGACACTTAAACGAGATAATGATACTCCCCTACCGCCATAGTCCGAGCGTAAAGTTAGTCTACCACAAAATTATTTCTAACCTACAAACTCAAAAATTTGTACAAGTTATTTTAATTGCGTGTCGAGGCTCTCGACCCGTCGCAGATAATGGGTAAGGCTTGAGCTAACTGCCAAGAGGTGAAACTCCTGTGATGCTTATTTAACCTATAAGCAGGCTGTAATTGTTCCTATTGCTCGGGATATCGAGGATAAAATGAGCAAAAACAAACTAATTCATCTTTTAAGATGAAAACTATGTGACAGAGGTTTGTGCCTTAAGATAATTGCTAACTTTATGTTAAAACAGTTTATCTAACAAGACATGCCTCTGTCATATCCTTTTGTCTTAAAACATATTTATTAAATAACAAAAAGGAGGGCAATTATGCTAGAAAACTTAAAAAACGTTGATATACGAACTGTTAATCGTGATGAACTTATAGATAGAAACACTGTTAAAATCGACCCTAACGCAAGTCGTGAAGAACGATTAAAAAGTTACATACAGCAAATAAAAAATCCGTATTGTTACAAGGACGGAAAAACTGTTGTTAAAATCAGTTTCGCAAATACAGACACAACTATGGAGGATTGTATCGCACATTATTTAAAAGGACTTTGAAAACAGACAAAATCGACATCCTCGATTTTGTTTATTTTGCGTGATACATTTTAAGTAGTAACTAACACCAAACAAAAAAAGGAGAAAATGTTATGACAAACAAAATGTATCAAGCTGTAATTTATTGCAGACTTTCTAAGGAAGATGGCGACAAAATCGAAAGCAATAGCATTGGTGGACAAAAAGCATATTGCGAGGACTACATATCTAAACAAGATGATATAAATATTGTGCATGAACCTATTGTGGACGATGGCATATCAGGTGTGACTTTTGAAAGAAACGGTTTTAAACAATTAGAACAACTTATTAAAAGCGGCAAAGTTAATTGTGTGGTAGTTCGTGATTTATCAAGGTTTAGTAGAAACTACATAGATGCTGGCAGATATTTAGAAAAGATTTTCCCACGTTTGGGTGTTCGATTTATAGCTATTAATGATAACTATGACAGCTTATCTTCAAATGCTGCGTCAGATAGTTTCACCCTTCCTTTTAAAAATCTGATAAATGATAGCTACTGCAAGGATATTTCAGTTAAAATACGTTCTAGCCTTGAAATTAAAAAGAAAAATGGCGATTATGTTGCCAACTTTTGCCCTTATGGCTATAAGCGTGATGAAACTAACAGGCACAAGCTAGTAGTTGATGAAACCGCTGGAGAAACTGTTCAAACAATATTTTCTTTATTTAAAGATGGTGTGAGCGTAAGCAAAATTGCAGATAAACTTAACTCTATGGGTGTTCTATCCCCTATGGAGCATAAGCGAGCTACAGGCGTTAAGTTTGAAACTGTTTTTAAAACTTCCAAAAATGCTAAATGGGAATACAACACAGTAAAACGTATTTTGGTCAATGATGTGTATATTGGAACATTGACACAAGGCAAACGAGGTACACCAAACTATAAGGTTAAGACTTTAAAACTAAAAGATAAAAGCGAGTGGATAGTAAAAAAAGATAACCACGAGGCACTTGTTAGTTTTGAAGATTTTGAAGCTGTAAACGAAATGCTTAAAAGAGATATGCGCTCTTTGACTGATGAAACAGAAAACACTTTATCTGGTTTTGTGTTTTGCGCTGATTGTGGTCGGGCAATGGTTAAAACTTTGAGCATCCAAAAAGGTAAAAAATACACTTATTATGTGTGTAGTGGCAACAAAAAAAATAAGAACTGCAAAGCGCATACAATTTCTGTAAGTGAAGTTGAAAAGAAAGTGTTTAATGCAATTCACGCACAAGTGGAACTTGTTGTAAACCTTGAAAAAGCCTTAGAACTTATAGCGGATTTGCCACATAAAAATATACAAGTTTTTAGATATGAAAAACAGATACTTTTACTGGAAAAAGAAATTGAAAGATACCAAAAATTAAAACTTGGGTTGTATGAAAATTTAACATGTAAAATTATATCTAAGGAAGAATACCTTTATTTTAAAAACACTTATACAAATATCCTAGAAGAAAAAGAAATAGCTAAGCAAAAACTTGAAGAAGAGCGCAAACAAGCAATTGAAACTGGCGATACCACAAAAAATTGGGTGACACTTTTTAAATCTTATGAAAATATAGATACACTTAACCGCAGGGTGCTAATGGCACTGGTAGACAAGGTTAAAATATATGAAAACCATGCAATTGAAGTGGTGTTTAAATATGCAGATGAATACGCACAAACTTTAGAATGTATTCTAAGTTTAGAGGATGCAAAAAACAAAGAGGAGGTCGCATAATGGCACGAAAAAGTAGAGTTAATATTCAGATTGAAGAAGAAATTATTATCCCCAAAACCGAACGAACACCCACTGCCATTTATGCAAGGCTTTCGGTGTTAAATAGTGGTAAATCCGAAGATAAAGATGTGATACAAAATCAAATTGAAATCTGCAAAAGTTTTATTGAAGAAAATCCCGAGTTTGACTTAGTTGAAACCTATATTGAAAATGGACGAACAGGCACAACTTTCGACAGACCTCAGTTTAATAGACTTATGGAAGATATTAAAACTGGTAAAATCAAATGCCTTATAGTTCGTGATTTATCACGCTTTGGTAGAGATTACATTGAAACTGGCACATATTTAGAACGTATATTCCCTAATATAGGCTTTAGGTTTGTTTCAATAAAAGAACAGTATGATAGCTTTAAATCAGACCATAAAAACGAAGCACTTATGATACCCTTGCAAAACGTAATAAACAGCCTATATAGCAAGGATATCTCAAGAAAAGTATCCTCTGCTTTAAAGGCTAAAATGAAAGATGGTACTTTTTTCACAAGAAATTTGCCTTACGGCTATATGTGGGGAGAAGACAAAAAAGTTCTAATCGATGAAGACGTTGCCCATTATGTAAAGATGATTTTTCAATGGAAACTAGATGGAGTATCTTCTTATGAAATATGCAGAAAACTTAATGAGCTTGAAGCGCCAACTGCTGAATATAGAAAATACGATAATGGTGTTAAAACTGGAAATAAGCAAAAATACACAAAATGGCTGCGTAGCACAATACATAATATTTGTCAGAATTCATTTTATACAGGTGATACTACACTAGGAAAAAATGAAAGTGCTATTTACAAAGGCATTAAAAATCACTTGGTCAAAAACGATGAAGAATGGTTTATCTTTAACAACACGCATGAAGCTATTGTATCTCATGCAGATTTTGAAAAAGTTCAAAAAATAATGGAAGAAGCAGCGAAAATAACAAAACAAAAAAATGAAGATAGCAAAAAAGCAAGAGCTAAAATGATAGATTTGTTTGAGGGTAAAATATTTTGTGCCGATTGTGGCAAGCGAATGTGCTATATACGCAAAAAGCTAGATTATAAAGGCAAGGCAAATGATAAGTGGTGTGGTTTTTATAATTGTAGCACTAATTCTAGTAGATTAACACCCAATTGTCCTAAACGTTATATTCAGCAAAAACATCTTGAAGAAAAGGTTTTAACAGCCATTAAAATGCAAGTTAAGGTTGCGTTAGATTACGAAAACTTGCTCTTAAAATTGAAAGATAACACAGCCGAGAAAAGCACAAGAGATAAGCTGAATACTTTAGTATCAAGCCTTAGTTTAAAACTCAACGGATTACAAAAAAAGCGTACAAAGTTATACGAAGATTTTGTAGATGGAATTTTAAA
>CAYJKG010000080.1:0-4091 GCA_964370685.1 uncultured Faecalibacterium sp.
CGTGCTCAATTTCTTCACCTGTGACTTGTATCGTAAAATTATACAAGTTTTCAGAGGCTACAACATGGCTGATTAATGAACTTTTAGGTATTGACATCATTAACGTATTACTACCATTGTCGGAATTGGTTTTTGTTATAAATAATATATTTGCTTCAGTATCTAATATTTGTAGCCGTTCAGTGTAGTTAAAAGTATCGTTATTTATAAAACTTTTTATTTCCTCGTTATCATCTATGCCATAAGCATTATAAAAAGCATCTATTGTTTTAACTGAAGAATTGCTAATAACAACATCTGTATATTTGTTATACACAAAAAAAGTTGAATCTATATTGGATAATAAATTAGCATAAATAGACAACCTTTTTTGTGTTTCTAGCGATAATATAGGTTCAGGATCAGTACTATTTTGATAATCGTTAACTTCCTTAAATTGCGAAACTAATGCAAAAACTTTAAAAGATATAGTTAGCTTTTCATCAATTATACGTGCAGATTCTTCAGCTCGATATTGATTTGCTATAAGCACTTCTTGGCGTGCGTTATCTATTTCTGTATTAAGTTGAAATAAAAAAGAAAGCATAATTATTACCACAGATATAACAGATAGGCATAATATTATTTTTCTTAAATATAATCTTTGTTTCATGGCAATGTGTTTCCTTAATTTGTTGTGTAATTTTAACTAAAACTATTGTGAAAAATATGCAAGTATATATATATTATACCTTAAAAACTGCTTGTTTTCAACTTTTGGCAAAATAAATTAGCTGCAAAATATACCTAAAATCTATGGTTATATTAATTTTCATTGGTTTTCAGTGATTATAAATACTATATAAAATAGTATCTATATATTTCTTTTTTATAGTGGTTTATTATTTTAATATAGCAAGCACCTATAAGCCAAACATGAAAAGAGGTAATTATGAAAAATGAGCGTAAAAAAAAGAACAAGTTTTTAAACAAACTTAAAAATAAGCTAACGTGTGAGTGCGTAGAACTAGCAGTAGCGATTAAAAACCATTGGCTTTTGTATCTAGTCATTATACCGTTTGTTTTGTGGTATGCCATATTTATGTATAAACCCATGTACGGTTTACAAATAGCTTTTAAAGATTATGAAGTTTTAAAAGGTATAGAGGAAAGCGTGTGGTTAGGTTTCGAACATTTTGAAGAGTTTTTTACGGATTCTGAATTTTGGCGAGCTTTTACAAACACTTTAATTATCAGTGCTTATGATTTACTGTTTGCTTTTCCTGCACCTATTATTTTAGCTCTTATGCTCAACGAAGTTAGGCATGGAGGCTTTAAAAAGATAATTCAAACCGTTACATATTTGCCACACTTTATATCTGTTGTTGTTATCGCTGGTTTAGTAACAAGCTTTTTTGCACCATCTGGTATAGTAAACATTGTTATTCAAATGTTTGGTGGCGAATCCACATATTTTTTAATTAAACCTGAATATTTCCGGACTATTTTTACAGGCATGGGCATATGGAAAGGTGTTGGCTTTGGAGCAGTTGTTTATATTGCAGCACTCGCAGGTGTAGATGAAACTCTTTATGAAGCGGCTAAAATTGATGGCGCTGGTAAGTTATCACAAATATGGAATATCACCTTGCCTAGCATTGCACCAACTATAATGGTTATGCTAATATTAAAAATTGGCACATTACTATCTGTTTCATACGAAGCAGTTATACTTTTATACCAACCTGCAACTTACGAAACTGCTGATATTATAAGTACATATGTTTATAGATATGGTTTACAAAATGGCAGATACGATTTTGCTACTGCTGTTGGTTTGATGAACTCAATAATAGGATTTATTCTTGTTTTTATCAGCAATACACTTAGCAAAAAATTCTCTGAAACAAGCGTATTTTAGGAGGCAAATTATGATATCAAGTCGTGGAGAAAAAACATTCTATTTTATAAATTATTTTTTATTATTAATTATCGGTTTTATAACACTTTACCCCTTCTACTATGTTTTAATAGCTTCCATTAGTTCAGGCAAGGCAGTTGCCGAAGGTGCTGTATTCTTTTTGCCTAAAAACATTACTTTTGATGCATATATAGAACTTTTTAAAAGTGAAGAAGTTTGGAAAGGCTACGGCAACAGCATATACTACACAGTGTTTGGTACAATTATCAGCATGTTTTTAACTATATGTGGTGCATATCCACTTTCTAAAGAATATTTTAAAGGTAGACGTGTTTTAAGATTTTTAATGGTATTTACAATGTGGTTTCAAGCTGGTATGATACCCACTTACTTAAACTTTATTTCTTTAAATATGCGTAATGAATGGGGTATTTTAATTGGTATTTCTGTTAGTACGTTTAATGTAATTTTGCTAATTAACTTTTTTAGTTCAGTACCAAAATCTTTAGAAGAAGCCGCAACAATTGACGGTGCAAACGATTTACAAGTTTTATTCCATATTTTTGTGCCACTTTCAAAACCAGCACTCGCAACAATAGCATTGTTTTATGGTGTAAATAGATGGAATGGTTACTTTTGGTCAATGATTTTATTGCGTGATGAGGATAAATATCCACTTAATGTTTGGCTAAAATCTTGGATAGTTGAAAACCACGCTTTAACTGAAACAGGTAGTACGATTACATCAACTTATTCAGCAGATACTTTTGTTTATGCAACCATTATGGTGGCTATTATCCCAATCATGTTAATTTACCCATTTATACAACGCTTTTTTGTTTCAGGTGTTATGGTAGGCGCAGTTAAAGGCTAATAAAGGAGCAAGGAATGTTTAGTGACGTTATAAAAAGATACAATAACTTACTAGTATCTACATGCGATATATTAGCGCAAGATAATATAGTTACCAAATATTTAAATCAACTAGAAACTGAAAAAAACTATCTATGGAGCGACCTATCAAACTTTGATAGGTCTGCTACTATTACTAATAGTTACAAACGTATTTTACAAATTGCGCTTTGTTATAAAAACACTGAAAGCATTTATTATAACAATGAACTAGTATTTAAAAAAATTGTCTTTGCGCTTGATTTTATGCATAAAAATTATTATTCACAAAAACTATACTACGACAACTGGTGGGATTTTGAAATCGGAATACCGCTGGTTTTATTAAAAATAATGTACCTAGTAGAAACACCTGATAAAACAAACTATTTAGCTGACATTTATTATTATCAACCAGACCCCAATATGTCTGGTTTGCGTGCAGGTAAAAGGCGTGCTCATTGTAAATCTGTAGCAGCAAACAGAGTAGATACAGTTAAAATTGCAATATTACTAGCTGTTTTAAAAAATGATTTGGAGCTATTAAACACTGCTAAATATGCCTTGGTAGATGTTTTTAAAATCACAAAATTTTCGCACACGGCAAAAGGCGAAGAAAGAGATGGAATTTACAACGATTTTTCGTTTATACAGCATGGTGATATACCATATACTGGCACATATGGTAGTGTGCTAATCAGTGGAATAGCTGAAATATTATATATTACATATGATATTTGGGATGTAACTCAACTTAATAATATTGAAATAATATTCGAGTTAGTAGAAAAAGGCTTTTTCCCTATAATACATAATTTATGTGCTATGGATATGGTTAACGGTAGAGGTGCAAGCCGAAAACAATTCCAAAGTATAGGGTTTGGTTGTCAAATTGTTAGTGCAGTAATATTACTATCATTAACTGCAACACAAAAGTATGCAAAAAAATATAAAAGCTTTGCCAAATTTCAGCTTTCTGATGGGAGATTTGCAATATTTAAACGCCATGTAAACTCAAAACTGATACTAGATATCTCAAATGAAATACTTGCAGATGAACAAATAAAAGCAATAGCAAAGCAGCCACAAGCTTTTGCTTTTAATTATATGAAAAGGCTTGTGTGCATTAGAGAGAATTTTACATTTGCACTAGCACTAAATTCAAAATACATACGCTCATATGAGTATATGTCTGGTGAAAACAAACAAGGTTACTATACCTCGGACGGCGCATATTGGATATACACTGATAATTTTGATGAATATAACAATGATTATATAGCAACACGAAACCCATATA
>CAYJKG010000081.1:0-3885 GCA_964370685.1 uncultured Faecalibacterium sp.
CATATGGTACGTGACCGAAATGTAAAAGTGCAGTTGACGACGCAATACGTGCTTTATTGCGAGCTAAATTATTGCTATTGCTTCAATTTCACACAATACATTCTTAGGCAATGTCTTTACAGCAACGCAACTACGTGCTGGTTTGCTTGTGAAATATTTTGCGTATACTTCGTTGAAAGCTACGAAATCACCCATATCTGCTAGAAAACATGTTGTTTTGAAAACGTTTTCCATGTTTGTGCCTGCGGCTTCTAAAATGGCGGCTACGTTTTTGCAGCTTTGTTCTGTTTGTGCGGTGATATCGGTTGGAACTTCACCGTTTTCTGGATTAACTGGGATTTGACCTGATGTGTAAACCATACCGTTTACTATGAAACCTTGTGAGTATGGGCCTATTGCACCGGGAGCGTTTGTTGTTGATATTACTTTCTTTTCCATAATTTTCACCTTTTCTTTTATTGTATTTATGTGTATTTACCAGTGAAATTATTTATTCCATGGTAAATCGCTAACTTTTATTGCTTGTCCTGTTTTCAATACATTTTCCATAGCTACGGCAATTTTTGCGTCTTGTAAACCATTGCGTAGAGAATAAATATCTTGACCTGTTTGGATATATTGTGCCATACCTTGCATTATGGAGGCAACTGCAATTTCATCGTCGTTCATACTTTTGTATAGAAATGGGTTTTGGTATACAACTTTACCACCGAGAGAAATGTGTTGATGTGATAAAGTTGGATTATCGTTTATACCTCTATCAACGCGAGAAAGTTTCTCGGTGATAACATCACCATCTGTGTTGATATAACGTATGGTATTATCGTTTATTTCACCACGTTCGCCTTGAATGTTCCAGTTACGTGTACGTATACCTGAGTGATATTGAGTACCTGAAAAATCAAAAAAAGCTACTTTACCGCTTTCGAACTCAAACTGTACTATATCTCGTTGAGCAGGTAAAATTTCACCGTTTTTAACTATCCCATCACGGCTATCTGTTTGTTGTAGTGGAAAATTATAACGCTTACCTGTTATTGTAACGTCCTCAAAACCTACGTTTAAAAATTGGCGAAAAATCGAAACTGCATGATAACCGTGCAGAGCTGAAAGGCTCATGTTTGAAACTATACCTAGTTTACCAGATTGCACTGCACTATACCACGCTTTATAAAAAGGTTGTAGAAAATATTGCTCTGCAATTTGTATTTTTGAACTATGTTTTTGTGAGAGTGTCCATAGGTTTTCTAGCTCGGTATCACTTGTTGGTGGTGTTTCGCAAAGCACTGGTATGTTTAAAGGTAGTATCTTTTCAAAATATTGTAGGGTTGCATTTCGCGGGACGCTTAGCACTAAAAAATCTGGTTTTTGTGCTACAACGTCTTCTAGGGTGTTTACAACTGAAATGTTTAAACGCTGAGCTATAACTTCACCTCGCTGTTTATCACGACAAAGCATATTCGTTAGCTCAAATTGTTCTGGCAAGTTTTTTATTGCACGCACAAAAAACTCTGCACGCCAGCCTGTGCCTATAATACCAACACGCATTTTATTCATAAAGCCTCCTGTTTATTGTTGAAAACTTATATAAAATAAGCTCCATTTATTGCCAAAAGCTCTTGCTGCAAAATAGCTTTTTCTTGAGATGTAATGGGTGTAAAAATTTCTCTAGCGTGATTTACAACAAACGAAAAACTCTCAAAGTTACCTGGTGGCACAATTGTATCAGCACCCATTTCTAAAGCATATTTTACTGCTGCTATACCTAAAATATCATTTTGACTGATGGGCTTACACCAAGATTTTAAAAAGTTAGATTTATCTCTCTCGCCTTCTTCCCACGCACGATGTATTAGTGATTTCATGCCTAAAAGGCCAACATTTTTCTCTTTGGTTTTTTGAGCAATTTTATTTCCAAATCCTTTAGCCATATTTAATGCCCAATTTGTTGGAAATAGCACAGTGTCAAAATCATACAACTCAAGTGCACGCAAAGCGGCTTGCTCACTATGACAAGTAACACCAAGGTATTTTGCTATGCCTTGCTCCTTAGCTTTAAGTAACACCTCAAAAGCGCCACCTTTTGCAAAAGCTTTTTCAACTTCGGCAACACTACTAAGTTCGTGTAATTGATAAACATCAAAATAATCTGTGTGCAAAAGTTCAAGAGATTTTTCAAGATTTTTTTCACTTGTTATAGCATCTCTATCACGTGTTTTACAAGCTAAATAAATATCTTTTCGGTACGGGACTAGCGAATTACCCAGTTTCAGTTGTGCGTCGCCATACGTTGGAGCAACATCAAAATAATTGATACCGTGCTCGATAGCATAAGCAACATGGCTATCTGAAGCTTCTTGGCTTTCATCCGTGGAAACAATTCCACCATACATAATGCGTGAAACTTCTAAGTCTGTTTTACCTAAAACTGCCTTTGGTATGCAATTTTTCTCTAAATTATCTACATGCGCCATAATAAACTCCTTTTGCATAAAAAATTATTTACTGCATTTAATGTCCGCAAAAACCAACCGTTTGCGATTTATTTAACTGCTTTGCGCAAAAGGCTCATTTTGGGTATTTCATGCTCACATGGTATAGTATAAATTTGCATGGCATGAGGTGTACCCTCAACATTTTCACCTTTTTCGTTTTTAATCCACTCTGGGCAAAGAGTAATTTGCTCACCACTTGGTGTTAGCACCTCTATACTTTCGCCTATAATAAATTTACCACGTTGTTGACAGGTTGCTATACCATTCTCCCAATTTTCTACAGTGCCGATAAACTCCCAGTCTCTAACATATGCTGTGCTTTCTAAGTTTTGCACTGCTCCTGCTTGGCCTTTATAAAATCCTGGTGAATACACTCTATGGCTTGTGCGTGTTAGCTCTGCTTTTGCAATACTAGGCAGAACAAATGGGGTGTTTTTATCTGTTTGCAAGTATGCATCAAGCGCTTTGCGGTAAGCAGCTGTAACACTAGCTACGTAATATGCAGTTTTTGCACGTCCTTCAATTTTAAGGCTATCTACACCAGCGTTGCAAACCTCGTCCAAAAATTCTGCTGAACAAAGATCATTTGCGTTCAAAATATAACTTCCGCCATCACTTTCACCTATTTCATAAAATTCGCCTGGGCGTGTTTCCTCAGTTAAAGCATATTTCCAGCGACATGGCTGTGCACAGCCACCACGGTTAGGGTCACGGTTACGTCCTGCCATATAGGTTGAAAGCAAACAACGACCTGAAACACTCATACACATTGCACCGTGCACAAAAGCTTCAATTTCTAGCTCTCTTGGAGTTTTTGCTCGCAATATTGCTATTTCTTCAAGTGTCATTTCACGCGCTAACACAACACGACTCGCACCCATTTCATAGGCGGCTGTTGCTGCACCATAGTTCGTGATACCCACTTGTGTGGAAAAATGCACTTCAATGTTTGGTGCATATTTTTTACACGCTGAAAGCACTCCTATATCAGCAACAATAAAGGCATCTATACCAGCAGCGGCGGCATCAGTAATAGCTTGTGGCAAGCGGTCAAATTCAGCGTTAGTAGGCAAGGTATTCATCGTTAGATACACTTTTTTACCACGAGCATGTGCAAATATAACACCCTCAGCAAGTTCTTGTGCTGAAAAATTAGCCGATGATGTGCGCATACCAAATTCTTTCATACCACAATAAACTGCATCAGCACCATACATAACTGCATAGCGCAAACGCTCTAAATCCCCTGCTGGGCTTAATAATTCTGGTTGTTTTAACATTAGTTTCTCCGATTTATAATAAAAATAATTTGCTATATTTTACTAAAGCTTATAGCCGCAAAAATATGCGTAGTGCTAGGAAACAAACTTTTTCATGAGGGAGCGTACAT
>CAYJKG010000082.1:0-3592 GCA_964370685.1 uncultured Faecalibacterium sp.
TTTAAAACCTTTATAGGTGTAACTGAGGATACAACAAGCACTTGCTACTTGCGCCCAGAAACAGCACAAGGTATATTTTTAAACTTTGCTAATATTCAGCGTACAACTCGCCGCAAACTACCTTTTGGTGTTTGCCAAGTTGGTAAAGCTTTCCGTAATGAAATTACACCAGCTAACTTTACTTTCCGCACACGTGAGTTTGAGCAAATGGAATGTGAGTTTTTCTGCAAACCAGGCACAGACCTTGAATGGTTTGCTTACTGGAAAGATACTTGCTACAACTGGTTGTTATCATTAGGTATTGATGCTGAGCACTTGCGCTTGCGTGACCATGATGCGAACGAACTTTCGTTCTATTCACGTGCTACAACAGATATTGAATATGCCTTCCCATTCACACAGTGGGGCGAACTATGGGGCATTGCTGACCGTACAGATTATGATTTAGGCCGCCACCAAGAAGCATCTGGCAAAAGCCTAGAGTACTTTGACGCTGAAACAAACGAGCATTACATCCCATATGTTATAGAGCCTTCCCTTGGCTGTGACCGTGTTGCACTTGCTTTTTTATGTGATGCATATGACGAAGAAGTTTTGGGTGTTGATGCAAAAGGCAAAGAAGACGTGCGTACAGTTTTACACTTACACCCAGCACTTGCACCTTTTAAATGCGCAATTTTGCCACTTTCAAAAAAATTAGGCGATAAAGCTATGGAAATACGCAACGAGCTTGCAAAACACTTTATGGTTGATTTCGACGACGCTGGTTCAATAGGCAAACGCTACCGCCGTGAAGACGAAATTGGCACACCATTTTGCATTACTGTTGACTTCCAAACATTTGGCGATGCAGAAAAAGGCGAAGAGGGCGACGGCTGTGTAACAATACGTGACCGTGACACTATGGAGCAAATACGCTTACCAATTTCGGAAATTAAAAATTATATTGAAGAAAAATTACAATTCTAATTAAACTTAAGGCCATTTGCACATAATTTTAATATGGGTAGGTGGCTATTTTAAAATAAAAAAACATGGAGGCTATTATGGATAAAATCTTACTACAAAAATATGCCGATTTCATTGTGCGTATAGGTGCTAACGTGCAAAAAGGGCAAACACTTATTATCACAAGTGCATTGCAATCTGCCGAACTTTGTCGTTTGTGCGTTAAAAGTGCTTTTGAAGCAGGCGCAGCAGATGTGCGTGTGGACTGGAGTGATGACAGTGTTGCACGTATGCGCATGGAATATGCAAGTGAGGAAACACTTTGTGATGTAAAACCTTATGTTTTGCGTAGCTACCTTGATTACGCTGAAAGCGAGGGCGGTGTTTGCGTTTTGCGTATAATTGGTAGCGACCCTGAGATTTATGCAGGGCTTGACGGTGCAAAAATTAATAAAGTTGGCATTGCCCGCTTAACAGCACTTAAACCTTGGCGTCATTACACTATGAACGATAAAGTTCAGTGGTGCATAGCGGCTATGCCAAGCGAGGCATGGGCGAAAAAAATCTACCCAGATTTAAACGCTGAAGAGGCTATTGAAGAACTTTGGAAAGTTATTTTTGATGTTTGCCGTGTTACAAATGGTGATCCAGTTGGTGAATGGCGCAAACATGTTGAAAATCTTTCAGTATTGCGTGATAAACTAAATGCTTTTGATTTAGACGCAATACACATGACAAGCTCAAATGGCACTGATTTAACAGTAGGACTTGCAGATGGCGCAATTTGGGATGGTGCAGCAAGTAAAGATGATAATGGTACGCAATTTTTACCAAACCTACCAACTGAAGAAATTTTTACAGCACCACATAAGGATCGTGTTAACGGCATAGTATATAGCACAAAGCCTTATTCATACAATGGGCAATTAATAGATGATTTCTGGGTGCGTTTTGAAAATGGCAAAGTTGTTGAACACGGAGCAAAGAAAAACGAAGAAGTGCTTACACGTTTGCTTGATAGCGATGAAGGAGCACGTGGCATAGGTGAAATTGCTCTTGTACCATATTCTAGCCCAGTTAACCAAAGCGGTTTGCTTTTTTACAATACCTTGTTTGATGAAAATGCAGCGTGCCATATGGCATTTGGCGCTAGCTACCCTACAACAACAGTTGGCGGCAAAGAAATGACAGAAGAACAATTGCTTGAAAAAGGCATGAATCAATCAAAAATACATGAAGATGTTATGATTGGTGCAAAAGATACCAAGATTATAGGTATTAAAAAAGCTGGTGGTGAAGTTGCCATTTTTGAAAATGGTGAATGGTGCTTATAATTAAATAGTTAACAAACAAATAAAACAGCTCTATTCAAAAAAGAATGAATGGAGCTGTTTTATTTGTTTTTATCATTAAGCTTAGAGTTTTTTTAATGTGTTCCAAACTCATAGGGGATATTGTAGTGAGATAACATGCTAATTATGTCATCAAAATGTGGACATTTGCGTGTTATGCAAACACCTATATGTATTTTTTCAACACCTTCTTTTTTTAATCTTTCTATTTTTTCAAGCATACCTCTATCGGTTTTTATATCAATATTACAGCCTCCACAGTTAAAAAAAGCAATTAGTTCTGTGTTCAATCCTATATATTGCTCAAAATTTTTTAATTTGCTGTTGTATGCTTTAAAGCAAGACGCACCAGTACAAACTTCAGTTGCTTTTTTGCAATGCAGTATGGCAAGTTTCATGTAAAACCTCAATAGTAAGTTAAAAAAGAGTATGCGATTTAAGTTAAAATTAATCGCAAAAGATAATTAAGCAAGGCGCAAATTATGTGTATCATGTTTATAAGTAGAGGATAAATGCTGCGGACAATATGAAATGCTTAATTTACCAAATTTATCTTTTCTTATATCAACTTCCACATTATATAAATTTTTGATTTTTTCTTCTGTTAAAACTTCTTCAACAGTCCCCTCGTAAATAATTTCGCCGTCTTTCATTGCATACAAATAATCACAATAAATTGCAGCCATGTTAAGGTCATGTATAGCTGAAATAACTGTTAAATTTAAACTTTTTACTATATCTAAAAGTTGTAATTGGTATTTTATATCAAGGTGATTAGTAGGTTCATCTAGTATAATGCTAGGTGTTGTTTGCGCAAGTGCACGTGCTAAAATAATGCGTTGTTGCTCACCACCAGATAAAGTTGAAAAAGTGCGCCCTTTAAATGAGCTCATACCAACTTGCTCTATACTTTCGTTAACAATGCGGTAATCCTCGCTATTATCTCTTTCCATATTTTTTTTATATGGTGAGCGTCCCATCATAACAACTTCCTCGATAGTAAAATCAAAATTATAGAAATTATGCTGTGCAACAACTGCTATTTTCTTTGCAGATTGCTTTATTGGCATATCAGATAGTTTTATATCATCTAAAAAAATGTTACCGTTAGTTGGTATTAAATTGCGGTAAATACATTTCAACAAAGTTGATTTACCGCTACCATTAGGGCCTATTATACCTACAAATTGGTTTTTTGTAGCCTTTATTGAAACGTTTTTTAGTATTAAGTTTTTCCCGTAGGAAAAATTTATATCCTTGCATTCAATGTTCATAGTAGAATTTTACCTTTC
>CAYJKG010000083.1:0-3456 GCA_964370685.1 uncultured Faecalibacterium sp.
TCTGAAAACTTGTATAATTTTACGATACAAGTCACAGGTGAAGAAATTGAGCACGCAATAATATCTAAAATTAATAGCCAAATCAAATATTTATACGAAACAGATGCAAACAATATAACTATTTCTGACAGGTTATTATATATCTTATTAAATTTATCCATATTATTTTTTGTTGCTGTTGCGCTTGTAATTATTTTTTCAAGGCGAATATACGCACCAGTGCGAAAACTTATTTCGCTTACAGATGACGACAACACCTACTTACCAGTTAAAGATGAATTTGAACGCATTAAATTACATATTGATCATATTAAAAGCTACTCCTCTGGGCAAATATCAAACAAAAACCTTTTACTTAAAGAATTATTGCTAGGCCATAAGAGAAAAAACTTACAAGAGGAACTTAGAAAAAACGAAATAAATTTAACTGACAATAATTTTTATTTTTTATTTATAGGGCATAATAAAGAACACTCACACTCTGATTTTTTAAGCGAACAATTAATTAAACACACACTAACAAATATTTATAAGCAACACAATATAAGCACTGATATTACAGTGCTTGAAATGCCTATGAAAAACTTTGTTGTTTTTATAAGTAATTCCCACCGCAAAGAAATGATAGAGGCTTTGCAAGGTACCCTACTAGATACCTCTGAATGTTTCATAGTGCTTTCAAAAATATCTACAACTAGCAACGTTAGTAATAGATACGCAAATTTATTTGAAGTGACTAAATCTGCGATTATTAAAAATGATAACAAAATAATTATTGAAGAAGACATGATAATAGATAAAAGCAATTCCTTTAATTTTAGCGATAGCAGTAAAAAACTATTGCTATATAACATTAGTAAAAAAAATAAAACTGCATATTTACAAACTGTACAACACGAAATTATTGATTATATTGAAAACCATCAAGACTCAAAACCTGCGGTTTTTGATGTAATTGCGAAAACAATATCTTCTATGCTACCAAACTTAAAGCTTTCTGGTGAAATACAAGATGCGCTTAACTCCACACATGATATAGATGAGTTAAAAAATGTAATTTCACTAATGTTTTTAGATTGTTATAATATTATTAATGCAGAAAACGAAACAAACAACACCAAAGCACAATTAATAAATTATATAATCGAAAACTATGATAAAGATATTTCATTACAAGATATGGCTGAGTATTTTAATTTATCTGCTAATTATATAGGTATTTTGTTTAAAGAAAAAACAGGCGATACTTTTAAAGCGTATCTTAACGCTTACCGAATACAAATGGCTAGGCAAATTTTACTTGAAACACCAAATGCAAAAATTAAAGATGTTTCTTTATCTGTTGGTTTCACTAATGCCAACACATTCATCAGATTATTTAAAGAACGTGAAGGTGTTTCACCCGGGCAATATCAAAAATCAAATTGCTCACCACATAATAATTAAACATTATTTATTATATTTAAAATCTTATAGTATAATTAAAAACCATGAATTTTAGATATATAAAAAATTAAGCATGGATTTATGGCGATATCAATGAAAACTAGTGATTTACATATGTTTCTCCTAGCAACTATACTTAGGGCAGGAAACCAACCTGGTTACAAACCCAACACTAGAATACAAGGAGAACACACGTTATGAAAATGAAAAAATCACTCGCATTTATTTTAGCAAGTGCTCTATTGCTAACTGCTTGCGGCACATCTGCATCAACTGCGGAAAACGGAGATGCTACTAGCAACACAAATTCATCAGCTTCAGAAAACGCTGAACCTGCTGAACTTTCCTTTTACTACTATGATGGTTTACGTGTATTTAAACCAGACCAACCAATATGGGAGTATATACAAGAACAAACCAATATCGAACTTGAAAGTGCCGCACCTACTACTGCAGGTAGCGATGCTAACGAGCAATTCAACTTAATGCTAGCAGACCCTAACTTGCCTGATGTAATACATGCTTCACGCGATAATTTACTAAAAACTGGTGCAGATTTGCTAATACCACTAGATGATTTAATAGCTGAGCACGCCCCTAATTTGCAAAAAATGTTAGATGAAAACCCTGATGTAAAAGCAGCTTGTAGCATTGATGGTAAACTTTACTTTATACCTTACCTATTAGATGGCTCTGTTTCTGAGGTTATGTATATACGTAACGATTGGTTGCAAGCACTAGATTTAGAAGTACCAACCACTACTGAAGATTACATCAACGCATTAAAAATGTTTAAAGACCAAGACGTTAACGGCAACGGTGTTAATGATGAAATTGGTTACTTTGACCGCGCAACCTCTGGCATGAACGGCATTATATCAATGTTTAACTTATATGGTGTTTCACTAACACCTTATATCGACGAAAACGGTAACGTTGTTGATGATAGATACACCGAAGAATTTAAAACAGCAGCTGCAAACGTTGCACAAATGTATGCTGATGGTTTAATTGACCCTGAAATATTCACACGTGGCAAAGATACTCGTGAAGTTATGTTTAATGAAAACATCGGCGCTTCAACAGTGGACTGGGTTGCATCAACTGGTCAATATCAATTAACTTACGAAAACCAAATAGATGGCTTGGATTGGATACCAATGCTACCACCAACTGCACCTAACGGCAAGCAATTTACTCAATTCCAACGTTCAAAAATTTACCCTACTGGTTGGGGCATATCTAAAACTTGCGAAGATACTGTTGCAGCTATAAAACTTTTTGATTTTCTATTCACTGAAGAAGGCTCACGTGCGATGAACTTTGGTATAGAAGGCGAAACATATACTATGGTTGATGGCAAACCAATTTTTACAGATGAAATGCTTAATGGTGAAATACCAGTTAATGATGTATTAATGGATATGGGCGTTTTACAAGTTGGTTACCAACAAGATTACGAATATGAAAAACAATGGACTATAGACCTAGCAGTGCAAGGTGTAGAACTATATAACGAAAACTTACCATACCTACAAACGCTTGAAAGCTTATCGTTACCACTAACACCTGAAGAAATTGAAGAAAAAGCAAAATTAGAAACAGCACTTACAACATATACCTCTGAAATGATACAGAAATGGGTACTTGGCAGCGAAAGTGTAGAAGAAACATTTGATGAATATTTAGCAAAGGTAAAAGAACTAGGTTCAGATGAAGTAGTTGCTATTTGGCAAGGTGCTTACGATAGAGCTTACGGTTAATTGCTGAGTTGTTCTTTGTAATTTTCTATTTAAAAACTCACTGGAAAATTTGATTAATATCGATGTTAATGTGCTTGTTTGCATAGCTTTAGCGATTTTTAATCTTATCAACATATAAAATAAACAGGGCAACCATCAAATGTGGTTGCCCTGTTTATTTCATTGATATATAAACCACCAGCTCTGCTGGTAGATAAAAGCTTATAGCTATGGACAAAAAAGAAACTCCCCTATATATTAAAGTTAA
>CAYJKG010000084.1:0-3032 GCA_964370685.1 uncultured Faecalibacterium sp.
GCAACCCCAACAGCAACCCCAACAGCAACCCCAACAGCAACTCCAACAGCAACCCCAACGGCAACTCCAACAGCAACCCCAACAGCAACCCCAGTACCACCAGCGCCAGTTGTAACTCCAACTCCAACTCTAGAACTACCAGATCCAGTACCGCCAGATCCAGTACCGCCAGATCTAGTGGTTACACCAGAACCAGGAGTTACACCGAATCCATTGGTAACACCAGTGCCAACAATTGATATAGACGACACTGAAACACCAACAACCGAAGACATTGAAGATACGCAAGTGCCTTTGGATGACTTTGGTAGTTCATGGAGCTTGTTCGACTTAATAACAACTATTCTAACAACTGTTTTAGCTTTGTGCTACATTATCTTCAAACGTAAAAACAAAGCTGAAGATGAAGACGAAGACGGACGTTACTTGGACGAAGAAGAAGTTGAAAGACGCAAAAAATTGCGCCGAAACAAAATTATAGTTATGGCTATTGAAGCTATAATGCTTGTAGTTTTACTACTTATAACACAAGATTTTACTCAACCAATGGCTATATTTGATAAATACAGCATTATCTTTGGTATAGTAACAGTACTATCAGTAGTAACAATGGCAATAGGCCGCAAAAAGAAAAACGACGAGCAAGCTACACAGGCATAATTTAAATAACACTTAAAATATAATAATTAAGCAATGATTATACCCCCTAAACCTACTAAAAATAGCGTTTAGGGGGTATAATTTGTTGTTTGTGACATTAAACGTGTCGTTTGTGACATTTTTGAACAAATTTTAAAAAAAAGAATGTATAATCTTATTCATGATAAAAATAAGACGAAGCTACTAAACAAATTTTGTTTAATTAAAAGAAAAAGTGAGATTGGAAAATGAGTAATATTTTAAAGTTCAAAAAAGGTATTTCTTTAGTTTTAGCATTAATGATAATGATCCAATTGGTGGTTCCAAGTACTGTTTTTGCTGATAATTCAGGAGAAACACCAGCTGTTACGCTAAACAGCGAGCCAACAGCGACTCCAAGCGAGGAACCAACAGCGACTCCAAGCGAAGAACCAACAGCGACTCCAAGCGAAGAGCCAACAGCGACTCCAAGCGAAGAACCAACAGCAACTCCAAGCGAAGAACCAACAAAAAACTTCACGATTGATTACAGCGGTGTGGATTCTAACGATGATGGTTTGTTAGAAGATAACAATATAATATTAAGCGAGGCACAAAGCTTAGTAGTTGAACTTGATGGTGGCGTTTTTGTTGAAAGCGAAAATCTCAAACTTAACGAAGAAGCAAATGGCAAAGTTACAGTTTTGGCAGATGACGTACTTGCTAACCCGGAAAAAGCAGATTTTACATTTATTGGTTGGAGCGTAACAATTGTAGAAGATGTTGTTACACTTGCAGCAAATTGGGTGCCAATGGCTATGGTTATGGCATTAAATGCACATGATCAATATGCTCTACCGGCAAGCACACCTTCAACACAATCAATTGCGCTTTATGTTCACAAAAATGTTGAAGGTTTAGACCTTAACAGCATAATTAACAAATATGCTATAAGTAGCATGGATAGTAACCAATATATACCTTCTGTAAATAATAAATATACAATACAATTCGACCCTACTAGTTTGCTAACAATACCAGTTGATTATCAAGGCAATAATTTTGAGAGCTGGGTTATAGAAGAAAACCGTAATGACGATGTTTCACAATTTATTAATTCAATGGGTGTACCAACTAATTTAGGTGATTATGTTAGCAAATTAAGTGTAGCTGCTCAAGCAGAATTTAAAGCGCTAATGGGAACATCAGATTTAGACAAAATACAAATAGTTTGGTACGTTATTAAAGATCAATCAGACGGTTGGCACTTAGATGGTTTTGTTAGTGATATTTACGGTGTAACATATGATTTAAACGGTGGTACACATTCTGATGACACTGATAACAACGGTTTAGTTGTTAACTATTATACAGAGAAAGCTTTAGTTCAGGTTTTATCTGCACCACAAAAAGCATTGCATAAATTCCTAGGATGGGATGATACAAGCACAAGCACTCAAGAACTATACCCTACAAGTTATACTTTTACAATGCCTGCTAGTGATAAAACTTTTGTAGCTGTTTATGAGCAAACAGCTGGCTTAACAGTTACATATGAAGATGGTGTTCTTAATGAAGACATCTCTGTTCCAACTGATAGTAACACATACACTAAAGGTGAAAACGTAACAGTATCAAATATGGTTCCTGTGCGTAATGGTTACGTGTTTACAGGTTGGGAAGATTTACAAACAGGAACAATAATAGAAAATTATCAACCAACACAAATATTTGAAATGCCTGCAAAAAATGTTCTGTTAACAGCACAATGGACACTTGCTTCATATGCTCCAATATCTGCGACACCTCAAGTTGAAGACTATGATGGCACTGAAAAACCATATGATAAAAACAACATTATATTACCAGACGACCTAGATAAATTAGTAGATCCTAACGATATCATTATAAGCTATGAAAAAGATGGAAAGACTGTTATTAACCCAACCGAGGCCGGAGCTTATAACGTAAAGATTGAAGTTCCACATCCATCAAATAATGGCACTTACCTACAAACGACAACAACTTTAACTATCAATAAACGTGCCATAACAATAAAAGCTGATGATGATAGCAAGATATATGACGCCACAGCATTAAATGCAACAACATACAGTATAACAGCTGGAAGCATAGCTAATAAGCAAACCGCTACTGTTACTTTAAACGGAAGCATAACAGATCCTGGTACAACAAAAGCAACTGTAAGTAGTGTTATTATTAGAGATGCAAGCAAAAATGAAGTAACTGATAACTATATTATAACTTTACAAGATGGTATTCTAACAATTACACAAGTAACGCCATCACCAACTCCAACAGCAACCCCAACAGCAACCCCAACACCAAACCCAACACCACCACCAACACCACCACCACCACAACCCCCACCAGAACACACACCACCACCACAA
>CAYJKG010000085.1:0-3017 GCA_964370685.1 uncultured Faecalibacterium sp.
ACACAGCGCAAAGTTAAAAATATAAATATGCGCATAAAATCAGATGGTAGCGTTGGGGTTAGCGCCTCGGCTTGGGTGCCAAAATATGAGATAGATAATTTTGTGGCAGACCGTGCGGATTGGATACACACTACAAAGGCAAAATTAGAGGCTCGTGAAAAAATATTAGACGAAACGCCAATGCCCACGAAAGCAGAGGCTCTTGCAATTTTTACACACTGGAGCGATTTAATCTACCCATACTTTGAAGAATTATTAAATGGAGAAAAACCAATTATAAAAGTGCGAGATATGTCCTCAAGGTGGGGCTCGTGCCATAGTAGCAAAAAACAACTTACTTTTGCACTACGTTTGGCAGCTATGCCAAAAGAGGCGCAAATATACGTAGTGGTGCATGAATATTGTCATTTTATACAGCCAAATCACAGCCCTGCTTTTTGGCACGAGGTAGAAAAATTTTTACCTGATTGGAAACAGAGACGTAAATTATTAAGATAAGCTTTTCACTTTTCAAAAAACTTTGACACAGAAAACAAGCTGAACTATACTATATAAAACTGGTTGGAGTTACATTTATACAGCTAAAGCGTGATTAGATATTTTGTAAAACCAGTTTTTTATTTACAATAAACGCAATGTAAAATTGCAAATTCGCAAGTTAATTCCATTTTTATATAGATTATATATAAAAAGGCAGGATGAAAAAGAAAGGAGGCTCATGTGGCGACAAAATCCCAAGATAAATATTCAAAATTAGCTAGCACAACTTTAATTTTTGCCATTTCGAGTTTTTCGTCTAAGGTTTTAAGTTTTTTAATAAGACCTTTTGTAACAAATGTTTTGGAAGACCCTGATATTGTAGGTGTAACAAATCTAACTACCCAAGTTGCAAATGTGCTTATACCTATAGTTTCAATGTGTATAGCCTATGCAATAATACGTTTTGGTTTAGATAAGGCGAATGACAGCAAGCAGGTTTTCACTAATGGTTTCTTTACAATTTTAGTTGGCTATGCAGTGCTGTGGCTGTTGTTCCCTGTTTTATTGCTTATACCAGCAGTTTCGGATTATATTTTTTATTTATACATTTATGTTTTCACAAGTTGCTTGCGTGCGCTGTGTGTTAACTTTATTACTAGCGAGCAACGCAATAAATTAGTTGGCATAGATGGTATCTTGTGCACATTTGCCACGATGATGTTTTATGTGTTATTTCTCGTTGTGTTTAAATGGGGTGCAGTTGGCTATTTAATGGCAATTATTTGCGCTGATATTTTAAGTGCGCTTTTTATATTTTGTTATGCAAAACTTTGGCGCAAGTTTGATTTTAAACATATAAACTTAAAATTGTGGAAAAACATGCTTTTATTTGCTGTGCCTTTAGTGCCAGCACAAATAAGTTTTTGGGTTATAAATACCTCTGATTTATTTTTTGTACAAATTATTTCAGATGGTACAAATGGAGAAAGTGGCGAATATTGGGCAGGTTTATTATCCACTGCTTATTTCTTGCCACTAATATTAAACACGCTAGGCGCAATTTTTTATAATGCATGGCAACTTTCCGCTATTACTGAAGAGGAAGGCCGTCGTAAATTTTTTGCTAAAATATTTAACACATATTCAAGTTTGCTGTTTTGCATAGCAGCAGGCGTAATATGGCTGTGCCAACCACTAATGAAAGTTTTTAATGAACAGTTTTTCATAGCATGGCAGTACGTACCTTACTTAACGATAGCGGCTGTGTTTACATGCTTAAACCAGTTTTTTAATAGCATATATGTTGTGTATAAACGCTCAATGCGAAGCTTTGCAACAATGTTTGCAGGTGCAATAGCAAACTGTGTGTTAAATTATATTTTAATTTTAAGCTTTGGTGTTATAGGCGCAGCAGCAGCAAGTATGATAGGCATGGCTCTAGTTTTTGTTTTGCGTGCAATTGATACAAACAGCCTTTTGCCACTTAACATAAATAAGTTTAAAATGGCGGTAAACCTTGTTTTACTATTAGTGCAAAGCGGTATAATATTGCTAGCAGTACCAGCATATTGGGTATATACTACAATAATAACGGCGGCTGTTATAGCGCTAAACTGGGATGGTATTTGGATGATGATAGTTATGTTTGTGCCAAAATTTTTGGGTGCACGTGGGCAAAAAATAATAGATGCACTTTCAGGTAAAAGAGGCAAAAATAAATAATAAAAGCAGGAGTAAAATTAAGGAAAAACAAAGTGTGGACATTTTGTTTAATACTAAAAAGCTAGATTAACGATAGGTGTTTAATGGCGTGTTTAAACTGGGAGTATATCATGAAAAAGTATGAACGCTGGGTACTACACTGCGATTGCAACAGTTTTTATGCAAGTGTTGAATTGCTCGACCACCCAGAATTACAAAATGTACCAGTGGCAGTTTGTGGCGATGCTGAAAGCCGACACGGTATAATTTTAGCAAAAAACGAAGCGGCAAAAAAATTTGGTGTGCAAACGGCAGAAACAATTTGGCAGGCAAAACAAAAGTGCCCTAATTTGAAGTTTCTGAGCGCTCACCATGAAAAATACAAGAAATTTTATACGTTGATAAATAAAATTTATTGCGAGTACACCGCAAGAGTAGAGCCGTTTTCGATAGATGAAAGCTGGCTTGATATCTCGCAAGTGTGGCATTTGTATGCTTCCTCGCCAAAAGAGCTTGGGGATATTATACGTGAGCGAATTAAAGATGAAACGGGTGTTACAATTAGCGTGGGTGTCAGCTATAACAAAATATTTGCTAAAATGGCATCTGACTACAAAAAGCCAGATGCTACTACGTTGATAACTAAGGAGAACTATAAAAATATAATATGGCCTATGCCATGTGGCGAGATGTTTTCAGTAGGTAAACGCACTGCGGAAAAATTAATGGGACTTGGCTATAAAACTATAGGCGATTTAGCAATTGAAACTCCAGATCGCCTTGTAGCAATTTTGGGTAAGGCAGGGCTTGATCTCTCACAAAATGTGCGTGGTGAA
>CAYJKG010000086.1:0-2730 GCA_964370685.1 uncultured Faecalibacterium sp.
AAATTTTTGAATTTTGTTTTTCGTTTTCAAAAATTTGAGATTACGGATATTTAGCCAAATAGCACTGCCAGTTATTAAGCATAAAAAATCCCCTTTTCCGCTTGTTGCAGAAAAGGGGTGCAAAATAAAAAGAGCCACCGAAAATGTGTATCTGCCACCGACTTCACAGGCTTACCTAAAAGGGCATAATATTCCCTTTTGCATAAACCTGCTCACTCCGGCATCGGATGACTACACAATTTCTTGTGGCTCTAACGCGCATACTGCGAGCTGCATTTATTAAATTTCATTTCCATTTATTATTGTTATATGCTATAAGCAAGCTTACGCATATTTATCAAATCAACTATGTTTTTATGTCCGCATTTTTTGCATTTAATTTCCACACAACCTACACTGCCTGTATAGGCAACTAAAATTACATGCTCACAATTGTGACACTTTATATCACGCTTCTCCTTGTTTATTATAAAATTTCTTGCGTCTTGTATCTTCCTTTTTAATTCTTCGTTGGGTTCTTTAAATTTAAATTGCTTCATCGTTCCACACCTCCAAAGGATGACGATAATCCGAAAAACTTTTTTGTTCTAAAAAGCCCAAGGTTTTAAGCCTTATGATAACAGCACTTTTTGAAACATTAAAAAGCTCACATAAATTTGTTATAATTTCAGCATTAGCATTGCTTAATATTCCACCATAGGACACTATTTTTTCAGTTATTCCATCGTTTTCAAATATGTCTAAAATAATATCTCGTGGCATTAAAATAGCTGCGCCTAGTGTATTAGCTTGCCACTCGTTCCAATCCTCAAAAGTTTTTAGCTCTCTGTATGTATGTGCTGTTCTTGCTGAGTACGACTTTTTATGTTTTTGCCTTTCTTTTATACTTTCTAAAGCAAAAAGCAACTGATGCGCAGCTTCGTGCGCAAGTGTAAAACGCATTTTAGGTAACAGTTCAGTAGCATTTTCATTCTCAATAAAACTATTATCAAGTATTATTTGGTGCTGTTTAATTTCAATGATTTTCTCCTCACCATCAGCTATTACACGCAATTTTGTATCTTCGTATGCAGTTAAGCCATACAGCTTTTTCTCATCTGATAAATTTTCAAATCTTAAATTTAATTTTAAGTATTGCGTTGCAAATTCTTCAATATCTATACAGGCATCAAAGTTTCCTGTTTTCTCTCTAAAATCGCAAAGCGTTGCGTGTGCTAAATCCTCAATATCGTTTCTTGATAGTATCATATTTTTATTACTTCGCTTCCACAAACCATTTATCTTCCTCATGAAAAAGATATGTTTCCTTGCCACAAATAACAACAGTGTACCTCATGCCACAGCCACCAACTTTGGTTGATGCGGCTCGGCATATATGCTTTACTCTGTCAATTTCATAGGTAATATCATCTTCAAAGACAATAGATAGTGGGCGAATTTCCCCTTCCTTATTGTTTTTAAGTGTTACGTCAACGTAAACTTTTCTCAATTGTTCTTTCATTATAAAATCTCCGTTATTGCACCATGCCCGTCGGCATTATAACACCAGTATCCATGTTTTTCGGTAGTTTTAATTCTTTGCAAAGAACAGCATTTTTAATAGCATCTTTGCCAAACCGTAGCCGAATAACTTCAATTACAAGGTCTAGTTTTTCTCTTTTTTCAAGCAATTCGGCATTAGTAAATAAATCAACTTGTATAGGCACATTTTCTTCAACTAAATTTATTGCTCTAACTGTCAGCGAACGAATGTCACACTGCCACTTATAATTTTTATCAAACAACTCAAAAGCCATTTTTGCTATATTTGTCGCACTTTGAGTAGGTATTGCAAGTTTACATTGCCATTCTTTTGTGGCTAACTGATTATTGCGCACACTTATTGCTACGCCAGTTGCTTTTTTGTTGTGCTTACGAAGTTTTGTGCCAATATCCTGCGAAAGTGAGAGAATAACACACCACACTTCAGCACTGTTTTCTAAATCTTGTATAGTTGTTATTCCGTGCCCTATACTCTTTATAGGGGAAACAAAATCATTAGCCATTACTTTTGATGTATCTAAGCCATTTGCAAATTGTTTTAGCCTAATACCATTAATGCCAAACTTGTTTTTAAGCAAAGTATCATTTGTATTTGCAAGTTCACCTATGGTATGTATGCCGTAACTTTTAAGCACCTTGTCAGTCGCTCTACCAACACCTAAAAGTTCATTTACTGGCAAGTGCCAAATTTGCTTTTTAAAACTTTTTTGATAGATACAAGTAATAGCATCAGGCTTTTTCATATCCGAACCGAGCTTTGCAAAAATCTTGTTATAACTAACACCTATTGAAACAGTTAAGCCAAGCTCAAACTTAATAGTTTGCCTTATTTCTTCTGCGATTTCCTCACCAGTGCCGAAAATACCACTTCCTGTAACATCGACCCAACACTCATCCATGCCATACGGTTCAACTAAATCAGTATAGCGAGAATATATCTCCCTTGCGAGCGTTGAAAACCTTAAATATTGCTCGTAGTTTGGCGGTAAAACAACAATATCTTTGCATTTCTGCTTTGCTTGCCATATTGCTTCGCCAGTTTGAATACCAAAGGCTTTCGCTTTATAGTTTTTTGCAAGCACGATACCATGTCGCTGTTCCACACTGCCACCAACTACAACAGCTTTATCCCTTAAATCGGGGTTAAGCATACATTCAACTGATGCGTAGAAATTATTCATATCGCAA
>CAYJKG010000087.1:0-2438 GCA_964370685.1 uncultured Faecalibacterium sp.
TTAAGTGCGGTTCGTAACGCAAATTATTTATCAACAAAAGAAAAACTTCAAAACGATTTTTTAGAATTGATAGCTATTTATGAAAAAAACAGTGTCGTAGGCACTGTGAGCGTTGAAACAATTAAAAATTACATACAAAATAATTATCATGATGTAGATTTTTCATTATCTCGTCTTGCAGACGAAATGCAAGTGAGCAGTGCATACTTGAGTTTCCTTTACAAAAAAAATACAGGAATGAACTTATCTGAATATGTGTGGGAAGTACGCAAGCAAAAAATGATAACACTGCTAACTACTACTAATTTAAACATTGAGCAAATAAGTGCACTTGTAGGTTATGACAATGTATCAAGTTTGCGACGTAAATTTAAACAAGACACTGGTAAAACACCTAACCAAATAAGGCGTGAATTATAAAAAAATATAAAATCAATTTTCAAAATTGCAATATAACTATTAAAACTGATACAATTTCTGTAAAGAAAAGAGCACAAATTTTAAGTAAGCACTTAAAATTTGTGCTCTTTTTAATAAAATGTTCAAAAATAGTACAAGTTTTAAGTATTAAAAAATAATTGTATCTTGTCACACATGCTGTTCATTTGTATACTTGAACAAATAAAACTTTTGAGTTGATAAAATTTCAACCAAAACAAACAAGAGGAGGAACAATGATAGCACTAAAATCAACAAATAAAAAAGAAGTGCGGTTAAAAGCCACTCGAAAAGAGAGATATAAAGCATTTAAAGATAGTATTCCACTTTATATCATTATGGCAATACCATTACTCTTTTTTATTATTATCCGCTATGTACCAATGTACGGCTTACAAATTGCATTTCGTGATTACAAAACAGTAGATGGTATTTTTGGTAGCCAGTGGGTTGGTCTTGAAAATTTTGTACGTTTTGTTACTAGCTACAACTTTTGGGAGATAATGGTAAACACGCTTTCAATTAGTTTGTACCAATTACTAGTTTCGTTTCCACTTACAATTATTTTTGCACTTTGCATACATTCTGTTGCAAATGGACGCTTTAAAAAAGTTGTACAAATGGTAACGTATGCTCCACACTTTATATCTGTTGTTGTTATGTGTGGCATTATTATACAAGTGCTTGATCCACGTACTGGTATGATAAACCAGTTACTTGGTCTATTGGGCTTTGAACCAATTGATTTTATGGCAAACGCTGATATGTTTTCTTCAATATATGTTTGGAGCGAAGTTTGGCAGCGTGCAGGTTGGGGTACAATAATTTACCTATCTGCCTTAAGTAGTATAGATTCTAGTTTGCATGAAGCCGCTGCAATTGATGGCGCATCAAAATTTAAAGCACTAATACATATAGATTTAACAGGCATCACACCCATGATTATAACAATGCTAATTATGGACGTTGGTCGTATTTTGCAACTTGGTTTCCAAAAAGTATTGTTGCTACAAACGCCGCTTAACATTGCCGCCTCACAAGTTATACAAACTTATGAATACCAAGTTGGCCTTGCCTCACCTATACCAGATTTCTCCTATTCAACAGCAATTAGCTTGTTTACTAGCCTTATTAATTTCACATTGTTAATAACAGTAAATAAGATTGCTCGCAGAGCTGGCGATAATGGTTTGTGGTAAAAAAGGAGGTAACATGAATAGTTTTTCTAGTATTTTTAAAGGCTATGTAGCCAAAGAAGATAAAATTTTTATATTTATTGTACACGCTGTTCTCTTTTTTGCTGGCGTGGTTGCACTTTATCCATTGTTATATGTTGTAAGTTCATCTTTTAGCTCACCTGAAGCTGTTGTTAGTGGTCAAGTGTTTTTATGGCCCGTTGATTTTTCACTTGAAGCATACAAAGCTGTTTTTGAGTATCAGGATATTTGGACTGGTTATGCTAATACGATTTTTTATGCAGCTATAGGCACGGTTTTAAACGTAGCACTTACATTAATGTTAGCGTATCCACTATCACGTAAGAGTTTATTTGGTGGTAAAAAATTAATGTTACTACTTACATTTACTATGATGTTTAACGCTGGTATGATACCAACATATATGTTAATGCAAAATTTAAACCTTATTAACACCCGTTTTGTTATTATACTATTAGGGTTACTGCCAGTGCGCAATATAATACTTGCATGCACTTTTTACCGCCAAACAATAGGTACAGAAATAGTAGAAGCAGCAAAGATTGATGGTGCTACTGAATATACAATTTTAATACGAATTATAGCGCCTTTATCCAAAGCCATACTTGCAGTAATTGCTCTTTTTACTTTTGTTGATTATTGGAATGAGTTTTTTACAAGTATGATTTACCTAAATGATTCAGCAAAATATCCATTGCAACTAGTATTACGTGAAATACTAATTATGAACAACATAGATCCATCAGTTACACCTATGGACCCTGAAACTATGGATGCTCTTTA
>CAYJKG010000088.1:0-307 GCA_964370685.1 uncultured Faecalibacterium sp.
ATCGGATGGGCAAATTGCATTTGAGCTTCAGTTTGTTCATAAAGCAGCTGGTCTGTATTTATTTCAATAACTATGTAAGTATCGTTATTTGCTTTAGATATATAAGCTGGCACTTCACCAGTACTTTGTTGCACAAGGTAGAGTCCACGTTTTTCTACACTTAAAGTTTCAATCCATTCATTTTGTTTTTCTAATGTAAAGTTGTTGTTCAATTGGTAAAAATTGCGCGCCGAAAAACTTCCAAGTGTACCTACAACTTAATCTAATTTAGCATAGTAAATGTAAATAGATTTTAACAACGGGTTTG
>CAYJKG010000088.1:317-2267 GCA_964370685.1 uncultured Faecalibacterium sp.
CATTTTGATGTTAGGTAAATCCGATTGATTGCTTTCAAGATTGCTAATTTCAATATTTAAATTGTTAAGCTCAATCGCTACAGAAAGCTCAACTATTGCAGAAAACTGTGCATCATAATGATTTTTCACATAATAACTAAGGTCACTGCTAGCTTTTAACGCATTTTCATAGAAAGCATACAGAGTATATCCTACTATCGCAATGAAAAACGAAAGTAAGATGAAAATTATTATAAAGATAGATTTTAACCATTGACCGTATTTTTTAATTATATCACGCATAAATAATGTTGTAATAAACAGCAAAAATATATATAGCTATATTACTTTCCTTTCACAATAGTGTCTTTTTTACATTTAAAAAGTGTAAGTTAGTATAAATTTCAACATTTTTTAAAAGCCATATAAAGAAATAATTGCAGAGAAATTTATACTTTTTATACTGAAATTATACCAACAAACAACCAACAATACAACAACTATTACAAACACTTTGCAAATTTCTCTATTATTAACAAGTCTTACAATCATATATTTACAAATACCATCAGTTAAATGGATTAAAAAATCTCTTATGAAAAAATTTTATATCAGGCTAATAAATATTATCTGAGCCTCAAAATATTTGAACTTATCACACAATTAAAAACGGCAAGCACTAAATTTAGTGCTTGCCGTTTTTATTACATTACATAACTTAAAATAATTTCTGCTTTGCCTGCTAGGGTGTAATCACTGCTATTTGCAGGGATAAAAATGCTATCGCCAGCGTTAAAGTTAATTTTTTGCTCATCGCAAGTTATTTCGCCGCTACCATTTGTCACTAACAAACTATGGAAAGATTTTTCTGCTTTATTAATATTTTCACCATCTAAATTTATTTTTTCCACAGTGAAATATTCGCAACTAGCAAGAACCCCGCTAGCGTTTTGTGTTGTTTCTTGTTTATTATAGTTTGTAACTTCGCATGCTTTTTCCACATGTAGCTCACGTTTATTGCCGTCAACTCCAACACGGTCAAAATCATAAACACGGTATGTCACATTACTGTTTTGCTGTACTTCGGCTATTAAAATACCTGCGCCTATTGCATGTATAGTGCCAGCCTCTATAAAAAACACATCTCCTGGCTTAACATAAACTTTATTTAGTAAATCGCAAACTGTGCTGTTTTCTATGGCTGTTTTAAAGGTTTCTTTGTCACATTTTTCTTTAAAACCATAGTATAAAAAAGCATCTTTTTCGCAATCTACAACATACCACATTTCTGTTTTACCAAATTGCTTTTCGTTAGCTAGGGCATATTCATCGCTAGGGTGCACTTGTATAGAAAGTGCTTGTTTTGCATCTATTAGTTTTATTAAAATTGGAAAATCCTCAAATTTATCACAAGCTTTACCCACGTATTCAGGATTTTTTACCAATAACTCGCTTAAAGTTTCGCCTGTTTCTTCAACAGTGCTTTGGCCATCTTTATGGCATGAAAGCTCCCAAGTTTCAGCAATAATATCTTTATCAGATTGTTTACCATATTTTGTTTTTAGCTTTGTTCCACCCCATAGATAATCTACACAAGCGGGTTTTAATTTATATATCATTTATTTTTCACCTACTACAAATGGTTTAATTGCAGTTTCTGCTTCATCTGTACAATCGTAAACTTTCAAGGTTAACTCGTTTTTTAAATCAAGCCCAAATATACCTAAAATAGATTTTGCATCTACTACGTATCTGCCAGAGCAAATATCAAAATCGTTATCTAATACGGAAATTGCTTTAACAAAATCTTGCACATTTGCAATAGTTTCTAATTTGATAATAAACTCTTTCATAATTTGTTCCCTTTCAATAATTAATCAAGTTCTCTAATATGTTTTCTCATAGATAATATTTCCGATGGTGAAACAGAAAGCTCTTCTATACCATAGTTTATAAAAGTTTCTGTTAAAC
>CAYJKG010000089.1:0-2222 GCA_964370685.1 uncultured Faecalibacterium sp.
TATATCTAATTATCGGTACTTGTTTAATTTTTCCGTTTATATTTTTTCTCTGTAAGGCAAAAATCATATCGCAAGTTCGCTCGAAAAAGCCTATATCTTTTTTATAGCTGACACCACACTTGCAGTGTTGTTTTTAATTGAAACTAATTAATTACCAGTATAATTTCCAATCTCTATCAAGCCTAATCAATGCCTCTATGTAATAATAATCACCCCAAGTGTTGCACTCATCTACACCTAAATTGGGGCAAGTATTATGTTCAGATGATCTTGCGTATACACCGTGTAACAATTGGCCGTTTGAATGACTTTGCGCTTTTGCTGCATAATTTTCAGCCAATGATTTTAATATTTTTTTTGCAACTGATGTATAATACTCCGCTTCACTTGCACTTAAGTATTTTGACATTTCAAGCATACCACAAACAGCAATTGCTGCAGAGGAAGAATCTTTTGGTTCAGTAGTACCATCAGTAAAATCGAAATCCCAATAAGGTATTAAATCCTTGGGTAAATGTTGTATGAAAAAATTTGTAACACGCTTGAATTTTTCTATGTATTCGGGGTTTTTAGTGTATTTATAGCTAAGTGCAATGCCATATACACCCCATGCTTGTCCTCTTGCCCAAGCTGAACCATTTCTGTATCCTTGATGTGTCACGCCAATAGTTGGTTCACCTGTTTGAGTGTCAAAAAAATGTGTGTGATATGCAGAGTCATCTTCTCGTAGCACACATTTTAACGCTGTTTTAATATGCTTTTTTGCAATATCAGCATATTTTTCATCGCCGCTAACCTCGCTTGCCCAATATAGTAAAGGTAGGTTTAATAAGCAATCTATAATCAATCTGTAATTATCTTTTGCGCCAAGCTCGCCCCAAGCCTGAATAAAATTACCCGTTGGTTGAAAACGTGAAATTAAATTATCAGCTGCCATTATAGCTGTTTGCTTTGCAAACTCATCACCAGTTAACTTATATGCTGCCACACAAGATGGAGAAAACAAAAACCCCATGTCATGGTGATCAACAAAAATACGTTTTTCCAAACGCTCACGATATGAAGCTATTTGAGCTAGTGCGGTTTCCTTAAATTTATCCTTGCCACTCAACTCATATGCTATCCACAATTCGCCTGTATAAAAACCCTCTGTCCAATCAATATTTTCTGAAATAGGGTATACATTGTTTGTGCTTTGCGCTGGTTTAAACTTTATACCAAGCGTATCCACTGCACGCTCTGTTTGAATAATTGCATCAGCAATAGCATTTTCTAATTGAGTTTTGCTAATCTCTGCATGGTTTTCTAAAAACTTGCTCATTGTTTTACCTCTTTTTTAGTGTTATATATATTTTTTCTCTGCTGTTAATTTTTATTTCAACTTTAGTGTTCTCTACAACCACAAAAGTATTTGTGTTTATTATTTCTGAAACTTCTACAAGTAAATTCACTGTTTTACAATTTGCGATTATTGACACTTCTAAAATATTCTCATGCTCTTTTACGCAAATACATGCTACACCATCTGTTTGTATAAAACTATATGTTTGTGCTTGCCAAAAATTTAGCATTAGCATATTTTTATAAGATATTGCTTGTAGCTTTTCATCGTTTTTTAAAGTATGATAAATTGGTATATAATTATTAAAATTGCTTTCATTTATACAGGGCACAATAGTATAATCATATGTTTTAGCATTGTCATGTTCTATATATAAACTTGCATAATGCTGTGCTATTTTTTCATCAGGGTAAGCAAAGTTAATATCAAAAAAACTTCTGTTTTCGGTGTATTCTTCATATTCAAAATCGCTTTTTGAAATGTAACCGAAATCTTTAAACAGTATTTTATTTGTTGTTGTTTTAACTTGATTTAAAGTAGATATTTTTCTAGTATCTATATATGTTTTAAGTTTTTCGCCTTTAAAATCGCAACCTAAAGCTACGATGCAATCATCTAAAACAAAATATGATTTTTTTGCATAAGTATCAATGTTATGCATGGTTACTAGGCTATTATCTTCCAGTGTTTTTCTTTTGTCTAATTCAAAACACGCTATGCCATAATAATTATCAATATCCATAATTAGCACATTATCAGTAGGCGAGCAATAATATAGTGCCTCGTTTGGTATAGATATATCTTTTATGGTTGCGCCTGGTACTTTATATGGGTTTCGTGTTGCTATATAATCATTGTTATATTCATCAAAATTATCAGT
>CAYJKG010000090.1:0-1976 GCA_964370685.1 uncultured Faecalibacterium sp.
CGCAGTGGCGCTTTGAGCTTATGCTCAAAGTTACTACAGCAAAAATAATAAAAAAATGGGCTTTGTGAGCCGTGGAGTAGTCGACGGTGACGGCGGAAGCAGAAACCTTTACAAGCGAAAAATCAGCGGCAATTTAACGCCAAAAGAAACGCTTTTAAACTGGATAGATGCCTTTAACAATGCCGATGCAAAAAAACTAAGCGAGTTTTATGTAGATGATGCGGTAAATCATCAGGTGGTGGCTGAGCCTGTTATAGGCAAAGCTACAATTTACGAGATGTTCAAAGCCGAATTTGCCACAGCAGAAATGGTATGCATACTTGATAATATTTTTATGGATGGCGACTTTGCCATAATGGAATGGAAATACCCGAAAGGGTTTAGAGGGTGCGGTTTTTTCAACATAGTTGGCGGTAAAATCGTATTCCAAAGGGGTTATATGGACAAGCTGAGTTTTCTTAAAATGAACGGCTTGTCGATTGAATAAAATTTTTCAAAATAAGCCGTGTGCCAAGTGCATGCGGCTTATTATTTTTTGGAGGTGATGCACTATGTATTAATCTACAACTTACATTTTAATATTTATTTTCGTCATAAAAACAATATGTTTTTTATAACGAATATCGTTAGTTTTCCGTCTTGAAGTTTTGCCTTGAGGCGGATTTTTTACGCCTAAACATACAAACCATGGAGGAAAAAACATGAGATTATCTAAAAAATTTAAAAAAGAAATGGCGTTTTTCATTAACCCTAATAACGATAAAAGGCAGTACAATTTGCAATGCCAGCGCTGTGTTCACGAATGCAAGCAAAGCTTTCGTGTCGAGTTTGTTCACTGCCCTAAGTACAAGGAGAAAATCCGCCAGAACGTTTCGTTCACTCAGCTAAGGCAAAAGTAGCGCAAATTATTTCCACACTACTTATGCCTTAATTTTAATCGTCGGCGTTTTCTTCACTCGCAACAAAACGGTCGTCTATATGAGAAAACTCTCTAAATAGACGACCGTTTTTATACATGTTAAATTCTGTGAATATTTGCCACGCAAGCATAAACCCGCTCGTAAAACTTTCACGGCACACTCAGCGCAAAGCATATCCTTGCTATCAATTATTTTCAACACTAACTTTCGCTGTTCTTTTAACAGCTCAGCGATTAACACTTGTTGTGAGTCACAAACTGCCTTGCTGTGCCTCTTAGTTTGGCGTGTAAGTGTTGTACTTGCTGTACAAGTCTTCAAAAATTGTTTTCATTATGCTACCTCTTTTCAGGGTAGCGCCATACCACATGTTTTGAAGAATAGCTAGGTGATAAGTTAAAAATGTCAATTTAATGTTGATTGTAGTTTTTGGTGTCAGCCAAACTGCGGGTATTGCCAAGTAAACTTCCTACTTAGGTATACTAACAATCACAGTAGTACCCTTGCCCTTTTCACTGTTGATTTTAACACTCGCATTAAGCATAGTTTGCAGCCTTGATTTTACATTATTAATGCCAATGTGAAGTTTGCCCTCACTTGGCGTTTCATTCGGGTCAAAGCCTATGCCATTATCTGCAACTATAATTTGATAAAATTCATCTTTTTCTACTGTTTTTATAGTAACTGTACCACCACCATCTTTTTTACTCAGCCCATGCTTTACTGCATTCTCAACTAGCGGCTGTAAACTTAAAGCTGGAACAAAAAAGTCCTCTTCCTCAATATCATAAACTATATGGAGTTGTTCTTCAAATCGTATTTTTTCAAGGTAGAGATAGGCTTTTACATGGTTCAGTTCTTTGTAAAATGGGATAGGTTTTTTATAGCTTAGTGCTTCTAAATTTCCTCTAAGGTAGTCTGAAAATTCATCGGTCGCAAGCTGTGCTTTTTTCGCATCGGTATCGCAAAGCATAGAAATAGCTGTTAGTGCATTGTATAAAAAATGTGGTTGAATTTGAGAAATCATAATTGCTACTTTGGTATCAGTTAACTCTTTTT
>CAYJKG010000091.1:0-1959 GCA_964370685.1 uncultured Faecalibacterium sp.
GTAATTAAAGACGAACTAGGTATACACGTGCGCCCAGCTGGCCTACTAGCGAAAGAGGGTAAAAAATTTACAAGCACTGTTACAATTAGCAGCGGCGAAAAATCTAGCGATATCAAAAAACTAATGGCTGTTATGGCAATGGGTGTAAAAACAGGTCAAACTGTAACTGTTACTGCTGACGGCGCTGACGAAGACCAAGCAATTGAAGCAGTAAAAGCATTTTTTGAAGCCAATTTATAAATTTTTGCAATTTTTTAGAGCGAAATGAAGAAAAAGTTGTAGAAGAAAACTGGGCTTGTTAATTATAATTATGACAACAAATTAAAATTAGCGAGCTAGTTTTAATTTGTTGTATTTTGAGGTATAATCAATTTAAAGGGGGATAATTATGGCGGCTTATACAGGAAGTGTTGCATCTAAAGGCGTAGCAATAGGTGTTATTAAAGAACTAGCTAAAAAGGATAGCGAAGTACGCAGAGTTAAAATTGAAGATACTACAGCTGAAATTGAGCGCTTTGAAAAAGCTCAAGCGGAAGCTATAGCACAGCTTGAAGATTTATATGATAAAGCTGTTTTAGAAGTTGGCGAGGCTAATGCACTTATCTTCGATATACACAAAATGATGGTTGAAGATGAAGATTATGTTGACTCAATAGTTAATATTATTAAAACACAAGTTGTTAACGCTGAGTATGCTGTTGCAGTAACAGGTGATAACTTTGCAAATACTTTTGCAAGCATGGACGACGATTACATGAAAGAACGTGCAAGCGATGTTAAAGATATTTCTGAACGCATTGTTAACATACTTCTAGGCAAAAGTACAAAAGGTTTTGTTATGGAAAACCCTTGTATTATCATAGCTGAAGATTTAACCCCTAGCGAAACCGTGCAAATGGACAAAAGCAAAATTTTAGCTTTTGTTACACGCAAAGGTTCTGTAAACTCACACACGGCCATACTTTCACGTACAATGGCTATACCAGCGCTTGTTTGCGTTGATGTGCCAGAAGGTGTTGATGGTAAAAACGCAATAGTTGATAGTTTTACTCAAAGCCTAGTTTTAGATCCAAGTATAGAGCAAATCACACAAGCGCAAGCAAAAATTGATGAAGAAGTAAAACGCAAAGAATTACTGCAAAAATACAAAGGTAAAGATAGTGTAACAAAATCTGGCAAAAAAGTTAACCTTTATGCAAACGTTGGTTCAATAGGCGATATAGGCCTAACACTAGCGAATGATGCGGAGGGTGTTGGTTTATTTAGAAGCGAGTTTTTATATCTAGAACAAAGTGATTACCCTAGCGAGGAATTGCAGTTTGGTATATATAAACAAGCAGCTGAAATGATGGCTGGCAAAAAACTTATCATACGTACAATGGATATAGGTGCAGATAAGCAAATTGGATATTTTAACCTTGAAACAGAGGAAAACCCAGCTTTAGGTTTTAGAGCAGTGCGCATATGCCTAACAGATGAAGAAATGTTTAAAACACAGCTTCGTGCGCTTGTGCGTGCTAGTGCATATGGCAAAGTTTCCATAATGGTGCCTATGATAGTTTCCGTGTGGGAAGTTGAGCGTGTTAAAGAAATTATAGCCGAAATTAAGGCTAACTTTGATGCAAATGGTATAGCGTATGGCGATTTTGAGTTTGGCATTATGATAGAAACTCCAGCGGCTGTTATGATAGCAGATGACCTTGCACCACTGGTTGATTTTTTCAGCATAGGCACAAACGACTTAACACAATATACACTTGCAATTGACAGGCAAAACCAAAAACTAGAGCCTTTTTACGACCCAAGACATCCAGCGCTTTTAAAAATGATTAAAATCATTGGCGAAACAGCACAAAAACATGGTATTTGGGCTGGTATCTGTGGCGAACTTGGTGCAGACCAAAGTTTAACAGAAACTTTTATAAACTATGGTATAGAAGAGCTTTCTGTTTCACCATC
>CAYJKG010000092.1:0-1883 GCA_964370685.1 uncultured Faecalibacterium sp.
CTAGAAACCCGCTTAATTGCTTGGTTTCTAGCCTTGATTTTTTTATTCCATTTCGCTAAGTTGTACTATATTTTAGATACTTTTGTATCTATTTAAAAGTGTTTTATTTGCTTTATTAATCTGATTATACATCAAATTTTCAGTATGTCAAGTTTATAGTATCACAGTAGTATCACAAAAAATCAAACATTTAATTCTATTGCATAAATATACAGTATATACGTAAATCAATCTTTCAAGCAACCTATTGGCACTACAAAAACTCCATCACTTCTGCGGTAGGCTAAATCTCCGCCAGTTAAAATCATCAAAAAAGCTGGTTCTTTCATTTTTTCTATATTTATTTTGTTTTTTACCTTTATCAAGTGTTCAGCTGCTTCATCCATTTGCTTTGAGCCTAACTTTACCTCTACCGCTGCCCACCTACCATCATTTAATGCGATAACAGCATCGCATTCAAGGCCACTTGAATCTCGAAAGTGAAAAATTTGCCCATCTATTGCATCAGCATAAACTTTTAAATCCCTTGCACACAAGGCTTCAAATAGAAAACCAAAATAATTAAAATCATCAAAAAGTCTTTCTGGTGTTAACCTCATAACTGCTGTTGCAATTGATGGGTCTACAAATTGCCTTTTGGGAGATGTTCTAATAGCCGATTTTGAACGCAAGGCTGGATTCCACGCTAAAATATTATCTGTTACGAAAATTCTATCAAGTGCAGATAAATACAAACTAATACTTTTTTCTGATAAGCTATCGCCTGTGTCACCGCTGGCGATGTCATCATGTAAAGTTTTAATTGTGGCAAGTGTTGAAATATTCCTTGCAAGAGAACGCATTAACGCCCTTACTCTAGCAGGATTTTTTTGTATATCATCAATTTCTGATACATCGTGATTTATAACAGCTTCAACATAATCAATAGCGTGCCGAAGTGCCACTTTTTCGCTTTGCCCAACTGATGCAGGCCAACCACCTCGCACAATAGCCAAAGCAATTTGCTCTAAGGTTAAATCGCTCATAGCTTCTATTTCAGCCACACCATTGAATAAATCATTTAAAGAAATACTTCCGTTTGATTCTTTAGATTCAAAAAGGCTCATAGGTCGCATCATCATACGAGAAATGCGCCCTGTCCCTGTGTGTGCCACAACATTATCACGTGGTACAGCCGAACCAGTTAAAATAAACTGCCCAACCTCTCCACGCATATCAACTGCATACCTAACCGCATCCCAAAGCACTGGTGCAGTTTGCCATTCATCTAAAAGCCTGGGGGTTTCACCATTTAAGAGTAGCGATGGTTTTGTATCAGCCGCTTGTTGGTAAGACAGCCTTTTATCAGGGTCTTGCATAAATAGTTGGCTTTTTGAACTTTCCATAGCTGTTCTTGTTTTGCCACACCATTTTGCGCCCTCTATTAACACTGCTCCAGTAGTTTCTAGGCGTTCTTTCAATATTTTATCGGCTATTCTTGCTTTGTATTGTTTGTTGATTTTAACCACTCCTTATATTGTTATGATTATATTACAACTCAAACTTCCAAAATTATCAACCAATTACTTCCGATATTATTAATGTTTTAGTTCTCGAATTATCAATATTTTACTTCTTATTTTATAATTCTATTTGCAAAAACAACCAAGTATTATTCCAACTATACTTAGAATAATATTTGGTTGTTCTCAGCTTTTATCATAAAAATGTAGGTGTGCAATCCAATAATTGCTTTTCTGGGTAAAAAGGCTCAAACGCTAAATAAAAGTTTTTGCTTTCAAGTTCGTTCCAGTCTTTTTCTTCAAAGTGCTCTTTGTAGACATCAAAACACATTATTACTTCATAACTTTCACTAGCTTTTATCACTTCTGGCAATGTTGTGC
>CAYJKG010000093.1:0-1869 GCA_964370685.1 uncultured Faecalibacterium sp.
TACAATTAAAAAACATGGCTTAATTATTAGTGGTTTAAGCTGCCATGCCAACCCTGTGCACCCCAACAAGGAAATGGCTAAAAAGTTTGATGATGAGCTAACAGATGCTATTTTATTGGCGGAAAAACTAGGTGTTGATGTTGTAAACACTTTTTCAGGTTGCCCAGGCGATAGCGAAACATCACAGCGCCCTAACTGGGTAACATGCCCTTGGCCAGAGGATTTCACAGAGGTGCTAGAGTACCAATGGAACGACGTACTTATACCATATTGGACAAAAAAAGTTGCGTTTGCAAAAGAACACGGCCTACACAAAATTGCGCTAGAAATGCACCCGGGCATGTCTGTTTACAACATGCATTCACTAAAAAAATTGCGTGATGCCGTTGGCCCAGAAATTGGTGCAAACTTTGACCCAAGCCACCTTGTATGGCAAGGCATGAACCCAGCTCTTTGCATTAGAGAACTTGGTAAGATGGGTGCGATTTTCCACTTCCACGCAAAAGATGTACGCATTGATAAAGCAAACACTGCTTTAAATGGTGTTTTAGATGTTCAGCCATATGGTGATGAAGTTAATCGCTCTTGGATATTCCGCTCACTTGGTTATGGCAACGATTATAACTTCTGGCGTGATATCGCATCTGAGCTAAGAATGGCTGGTTATGATGGCGTACTTAGCATTGAGCACGAGGATAGCCTAATGAGCACTAATGAGGGTTTATCAAAAGCTATTGCATGCTTAAAAGATGTTTTGCTATTTGAGCCAAAAGGCAAAATGTACTGGGCATAATTGGAAGTGAGCGAACAATGAATAAAAAAACAATAGGCATGGGAATAATCGGTTTTGGTGGCATGGCGCAGTGGCACAAAACTAAAATTGCAGAAATACCAAATCTTGAACTTTTAGGCACTTTTGATATAGATAAAAAGCGCCAAAATTACGCTGAAGAGCAAGGCTTAAAAGCTTATGAAACTTTGGAGGCTTTGCTAGGAGATGAAGCGATACAACTTGTGTTAGTGGCAACACCAAATGATGTGCATAAAGAAATAGCAATTAAGGCTATGCAAGCAGGTAAAAATGTTGTTTGCGAAAAACCAGCTTGTATGAACACGACAGAGCTAGAAGAAATAATTGCTGTTTCAAATCAAACAGGTAAGTTATTTACGGTGCATCAAAATCGCCGTTGGGACGAAGATTTTTTAACGGTTAAAAAAATATATGATGAAAATATGCTTGGTGATTGTTTCCGTATTGAATCACGGGTTTTAGGTTCTCGTGGAATACCTGGCGATTGGCGCAAGCTAAAGGCACATGGCGGTGGCATGGTTTTGGATTGGGCAGTGCATTTATTAGATCAAGCACTTATGATGATACCTGAAAAAGTTAAAAAAGTGTACGCCCAACTAAGCTATGTTTCAGGTAGCGAGGTTGATGATGGCTGTTATATAGATATAACTTTTGAAAGCGGTTTAATTTACCGCACAGAAGTAGGTACTAACAACTTTATAAACTTGCCTCGCTGGTATGCAAATGGTTTAAATGGCTCTGCAACCGTTGAGTGGGATTTATCAGGTAAGATTGTTAAGGTTGTAAACTTTGACATTGAAGAGGCAACACCTATTGTTACAGCAGCTGGCTTAACCAAAACAATGGCACCACGCACAGATGATAGCATACAGGACGTTGAGTTACCAAAGGTTACCGCCGATATACATGATTACTACAAAAACGTTGTGGCAACAATAAACGGCGAGGAAGAAATTATTGTTAAAAATACAGAAGTTATGCGTGTTTTTAAATTAATGGAAGCTTGCTTTAAATCAAGCGAATTAGGACAAGTAGTAGATTTTGAATAATTAAAATCA
>CAYJKG010000094.1:0-1858 GCA_964370685.1 uncultured Faecalibacterium sp.
TGTGTTACTATTAATATTTTTTTAGCCATGAAACCTCCAGTTTTATGATTTTTAACAAGTTTAATTTGGTGTTATATATACAGGTTTTGCTTATTTTACTTAGGCAACAATTTATTTTCAACTACCAAACATAGACTGAACACTATCTCTACTGCTATCATAAATATTGCTAAAACATATGCCTCAAAATTCAGTCCGACTATTAAAGCTGCTATTGGAATGAACACAGAAAGCACGAAATATGTTTTTGATTTATATAACCAACCATAAGGCATTAGATGTGCCCCGAAAATCATTGCGATAATCATTAACATATTATTCGGCATAGCATTGTAAATCCACATTGCTATTAAGAGATACAACATTTGATTGATTGAAAATATTATTCCTAAGTTAGTTAGTGGGTTTTCTTTGTTTTGAAAATCAACTTTTATAATTTTTGAGATAAAAAAAGCGAGTGGCAACAAAGGTGCTGTACAACAAAATACAAACAAATTTTTTGTAAGTATTGGGATATCTAACAATTGCACAATCAAGACCATAGTCCAAATCAATATAGATGCCAAAATAAAATGTAAGCCTTTTTTCTGCTTGATTGCACAATCTAATCTTGCGTTTTCAAATTCAATTTTAGATAGCATAGTATTCTCCATTCGTTATATAAAACTTCTTTATAATGGCATCATTACGATTTTTAATTATAATTAACCATTCTTGCGCCATACCATTTTATTTACAACGCCTGTGTAACTTTGTATTAGTTTTACAACCTTTGCTGAAACATCTTCGGTGTAATTTGGCACAGGTATGCCGAAATCGCCGTTTTCTACCATTGCAATTGCTGTTTCAACAGCTTGTGCAACGCCGTCGCCAGCTATGCCAGCTAGTATAAAACAGCCTTTGTCTAAGGCTTCTGGGCGCTCAGTTGAGGTGCGTATGCAAACAGCAGGGAAGGGCCTACCCACACTGGTGAAAAAACTGCTCTCCTCTGGTAAAGTGCCAGAATCAGATATAACGCAAAAAGCGTTCATTTGCAAATTGTTGTAATCGTGAAAGCCTAAAGGTTCGTGCAAATGTATGCGCTTGTCAAGTTCAAAACCACGCATTTCTAAATATTTTTTACTGCGTGGGTGGCAGGAGTACAAAATAGGCATATCATAAGTTTTTGCAAGGTAGTTTATACTATTAAATAAATCAGTAAAGTTTTGCTCAGTGTCGATATTTTCCTCCCTATGGGCGGAAAGTAACATATATTTTTTAGCCTCTAAACCTAGTTTGTTTAGTATTTCTGATTTTTCAATACTTACTAAATTAGAGTGCAAAACCTCGGCCATAGGGCTACCTGTAACATAGGTGCGCTCTTTTGCTGTGCCCTCGCTGTTTAAGTAACGGCGAGCATGCTCAGAGTAGCACATGTTCACATCAGCTATATGGTCAACAATGCGCCTGTTTGTTTCCTCTGGTAAACATTCATCAAAACATCTGTTGCCAGCTTCCATATGAAAAATAGGTATGTGCAAACGTTTTGCACCAATTGCGCTAAGGCAACTGTTTGTATCACCTAAAATTAATAGGGCATCTGGTTTTTGCTCCACCATTAAAGCGTAACTTTTAGCAATGATATTGCCTATTGTTTCGCCTAAATCTGCACCCACTGCGCCAAGGTAAAAATCAGGCGCACGCAAGCCTAAATCATCAAAAAAAACTTGGTTTAGGTTATAATCATAGTTTTGGCCTGTGTGTACTAAAATTTGGTCAAAGTAAGTGTCACATTTTTTAATAGTTGCGCTAAGGCGTATTATTTCTGGCCTTGTGCCAACTATTGTCATAAGCTTTAATTTTGCCATGATATCTCCCT
>CAYJKG010000095.1:0-1789 GCA_964370685.1 uncultured Faecalibacterium sp.
GTAGTAATCTTCAAAATTATCCTCAGCTGCATTTCTACCTGCGCTGATAATAGCGTTTGCTATGTCTGATTTATCAGATAACTCACCAAAGGTGCTTTCAAGCGTTTCTATAACATTTTCGTGATAATTATCTGAAAGCTCCCAAATAGGAACAGTCTTGCCTGTACTGGACTCATGCGTATCTGCTACATCAAAGTAAAATTTAAGTCTTTTGCTTTCAGGGTTAGAACTATCGAAAACTGCAATACCTGTTGCACCACGATTTACCCATCTACCAAATTGTTTATTCCATTTTTCAATCTCAAGAACTGCTGTAGAACTGGGTCTTTGTGCATAGATAAGGATTTGTTCATCAAATCTGCACTTATAGTTTCTACAAGCTGAGCTTAAAAAAGCTTTCCAATTACTCGGAGAATTTACTGTTTTCAATGTATCTTCATACATCTCATTTATGAGCTGAAACTTTGTAGCCATTTAGTCCTCCTGTATTAAATCATTGTGGTTACTTAGTCCGTTTTTTGCAACGGACATTTTTTTTATTCGGCTATTTAATTGTGCGATTGTAGCACTTAGTTCACTCAGTGTTTCGGCATAGTAATATCCGTTTTTATCGCTGCAAATAGGGATACCCTCACAGCGCAAGTTATTGATTATAATTCTTATGTTTTTACCGTTTAAATTAAAAACGGCTTCAAGTTTTTTACTTGAAGCCGCATTACGTTGCCCTTTATGATATGCCTTTAGGTACTCATAAAATATTTTACTGATTTTGTTGTTCTTCTCCATTAATTCCACCTCCCAAAAAAGTAATTGTCTTTCCTGATTTAATTGCTTTTTGAAGTTCGTTTATCATAGAAATATCGTTAACAGTGATGTTTTCAATAGCTAATATCTTATCTATCGTAAGTGATGTAATTTCCTTTTCGGTTTTGTAACCTGAGTCGAAAACCTTTATGAGAACTTTAACCTCATTACTAATATTATTTTTCGCCATGTAGTTTTTTCCTTTCTTTTTTGCAAATAAAAAAACACTTGCCGAGTTTTAATTCAACAAGTGTTCATTCGTTATTGGGTTTATTTTATTTATGCGTTCATTTTGGGTGTTTGTGTAGGAGGTTTGCTCATTTTATACGGGGTTAATACCTAACTCAGCTAGCAAATTGCAATATCTTTCATTTTCATGTTTTTTTATAGGCAGGTCATTGTTATAAAAGCAATGACTCATTACATCAGCATCTTTTAAAACCTCATCATATTCACTATGGATGCTCAATTTTTCGCTATGATGTTTTATTGCTGAAACAATAATTTCAATCTCATTATCATTATAACAACCAAGCTCATTTAAAATAAAGTGTGCTCTTTTTGCACCATTTGATGCATGATTCTCACTAACGCCACCCACTTCCATATACCCAATATCATGTAGCATGGCACAGGTAGCTGCTATTTCTACATTTAGGTTTCGCTTTTTTGCTAATAAAGCGCTAAACATCGAAACACCATACGAGTGCAAAGAATATATACATATTAGTTCAGGTGCATTTTTACAAATTAGTTTATCAACATATTTTCGCAATTCCTCGAGTCTGTTTTCCATAATTACCTCCAGTCGTTATATGAATTTTATTTACAAACCGCTAATTAGATTAATCCGCAGAATTAGCAAGATAATCTCTTATTTATGATATCACGGTTTTCCAAGAAAATTTTATAGCCATTGATTAAATTAAGTCGCTTGCTTTATAGACACTATAACCTTCATAATGGTAGCTTGCGTCTATACCTT
>CAYJKG010000096.1:0-1634 GCA_964370685.1 uncultured Faecalibacterium sp.
ATTGAATGCGGATAAAATCACCGCTGGTAAATATGAGTAGGATAGTTTTCTTGCTTGTGCATCTTATACATTGGTAAAGTTGGGTTTTACATATCTTTTCATAAGTTTGCTTCAGCGGAATAATCTAACGCATCTCGTATCAATGCTGGTGTTTTCTATCAAACTCATGACAGTTTGGAGATCGGCATTGCACCAACCCTCGGAGAGCATATAATGTTTCCATCGTTTGTGTTCGCAAATACAAAGTTTTTCGATTAATTCTTTTGATGCTAATGCCTCGGAGTAAAGGTGAACCATTTCACGGTTGATAGGAGATGTCCAGTCGAAGATATCTGGTTTAATACACTTTTCTTCGCATAATATGAATACAATAAGATTTTAATATGTAACGCCTGAGAAATACAGCTTTTTTGTGTAAGATATGATGCAGCATATGCTGAGTATGATTAAAGTAGCCTGTTTGGAAAGGTGTGCTCAAAAGCTTTTATAATTCAGTGGTATTCTTTATATGTTTCACTTTTTTTAAAAATAATATAAATACCATTGTTTTGTAATATTTAAAATAGCATAAGATGGAGTCATTTTTTCACCACCAACCAAATTGACCACTATACCATGATTATATCATGTTTATGGTGTGGAAGGCAATTTGATTTTACCATTTAATTCTATGTTTCTAATATTTCTTTTAATATATTAAGCAAGCGGTTGATAAAAAAGTTTAATTGACTATGAGAACAAAAAAGGATATGGTGTTTTTATTACAATCTGGATTTTTTTATGATTTTACTTTTGCAAATTCCAGGCGTATTCTAAGGTAAAAGTTGTTGTATATTCTCGGCTTGCTTTAAATCCATATTTGGTGCAGTTTAAAAAACATATGTTAAGCGCCTAAAATGATCTAATCCGTTTTCCTTTGCTGCTTCAATCAAGCTAAATATTTTTTTTGCACTTCCAGTCGCACTACTATTTTTATTGGCAAATAAGAAGTTCTAGCAGCTCATTTTTAGCGTCCACCCCATTTTGAAATATAAGTGTTGCAAACGTGCAGCTGAAATCGTGAAATTTTAATATTTTCAAACCTATACTTTCTATAATCGTTAATTGTTCATCAATGGGCTTAAAATCTTTTTACATGCAATTTGCTTCTAAAATCAAAGCATCCCCAAAGCGTTCATGTGAAACCACAGAGGCCTTGGGGTTGTTAGTAATGTTATAATTTAATTCTAATGTTATGTAAGCCAAACAATAATTTGTTAACATAATATTGTTATTATATCTTTAGTTTACAATTTCATTACTCTTTGTATATTACATAGGATATTTTGATAAGGGCAGCTACGATTTTCAGTTGTTTTTTCTCACTTTAGTTGAGAAAAAAGACTAATTTGCAATACAAATAAAAAACAGCGAATTTTTGAGGAAAGCTAGAATGGAACTTTTCCTAAGAAAAAGATTCAGCCTATTATAATGACCACAGCGAGAAAATAACTACGCCATAACTTTCGGATGATTGCCTGTTTTTGCTCTCAAAATTATCGAAACCCTGATAAATATAGGTGAAAATGTATTAGATTAGCTCATTTGTAAATTAAAAGTGAAAATAAATTAAATGAAAATAGGGTTAGTCCATG
>CAYJKG010000097.1:0-1536 GCA_964370685.1 uncultured Faecalibacterium sp.
ATAACAATCTTCGTAACTATCATACTGTATTTTATCATGATTTGCATATTTACAAATTAATGCTAACAGCTCTATCAAAATTGATTTAACGTAATATTCTGGTAAATTTCCATCTTCAAGAGAGTGGAACAAGTCTTGCACACGTTGGTTTATTTCAGGAAAGTTTCGCAGTTTGAAGAGTGCTTCCATTTGTTCAACTAAGCGGTAACGATCACCGTACAAATGTTCGTTCTTTTTCAGGGTTTGTTTAAATTGTACCACACGCTTAGTTTTAAAAATATCTTCAAGCGCAGAGGTAACATGCAAGTTTGCATATAAAGAAGGTATTTCCTTAGGACTTTGCGCAGAATTGCTAAGCAAAATATTACACTCAAATTCTAACGAAAGTTCTTCAAGCAAATTTATTAAAATTTCATTGGTGCCATCTGTTTGTGATATATCGTCCAGCAATATGAAAGTTTCAGTATTATGGGCTTGTAACAGCACACATATATATTGTTCGCCCAACCCCGTCTGCCAACGATTTTGCCATGGCTTGCCTGGTATTTCATTTGGGCAAAATATTTTTGTCAAAAAGAACATATGTTGACATTCTATTTGGAAAACAGATTCAAGTTTTTCTTGTTCATTTTTTGAAATATGCGATAAGTCAAAAAAATCACCCAATAAATGATATTGAATAGTAGCCTGGTAACGACTAAGCCTATTTTGCATTTTAACTGCCTTTGCTTTTTCAGCTTTAAATAGATTATCTATAACCTCAAGATGATTGTTATTTAAAGTAGTATCTTTTGCAATACGTTTAGTTAACTGATAAAGCGGAAGATATGTTATTCGTAGTGCAAAACATATAAATATAAATGCGGCTATACCAAAAACTATTAGTGTTAAATACACATGAAAAAAAATACTATTTTGTTCTTGTAGTAACGACGCTTCAGATTTTATACCAAAAACCGAATAATTATTCCATTGAGTAGGAGAAAGATATAAATATGAATCATTAAATTTTTGGTGATATTCTTGTGATACTTCACTTAAAACAGGCATTTTTTCAATCTCTTCACCTGTTTGGTAAAGTATTTCACCCGTGTTTATATCCACAAGCCCAAGGGTTTCAAAGCTATCACCAAGTTGAAAATATTGTCCTAATTCACTATCGTTTAAAATGAATAAAACACGACTCTGTGAGGATTGCCCATTAGGTAGATAGCATAAATATGAACTGTTATCACCGCTGACCCTAAACAGCATCTTAGTGTTATAATCAAACAAAGGGTATGGGCTTAAATCTACAGAACCGCCTATGTCATACATTATATATCTATCTTTTTCATAAGAAACAGGATAACTAGTGGAAACAACTTCCTTACTTTGATGTGAAAAAAACAGTATTTCTGACAATAAAAAGTTAACTGATTTTTCCGATACTATATCGCTAGCTACTTGATATTGCTGTACTATCTGAGACATCTCAAGCAATGATGGTGCCCATTTTGAAGTAAGCTTATTCGCAACTAGTTGCAGTTGCGTAAA